>CAVWCE010000060.1:0-40676 GCA_963753275.1 uncultured Alphaproteobacteria bacterium
GCACGTCTGGCGGGCGCGCATCATTCTGGCGACCGGGGACGGCTGCGGCACCGCGGAGGTGATGCGCCGGGCGGGCGTGTCGAAGCCGTGCGTGTGGCGCTGGCGGGAGCAGTTCATGGCGGAGCGCGTGGACGGTCTGCTGCACGACAAGACCCGGCCGTCGCGCATTGGCGCGGTTGCCCAAGGCCGCGGTCGAGCGGGTGGTGAGGCGCACGCTGGAAGCGGCGCCGCCGGAGGGAGTGACCCACTGGACCGCGCCGGCGATGGCCGCGGTCAGCGGGCTCAGTGTCAGCTCGGTGCAGCGGATCTGGCGGGCGCACGGGCTGCGACCCCATCAGGTCCGCAGCTTCAAGCTCTCGAGCGATCCCAACTTCGCCACGAAGGTCGAGGACATCGTCGGGCTGTATGTCGATCCGCCGGCCCATGCCGTGGTGCTGTCGATCGACGAGAAGAGCCAAATTCAGGCCCTCGACCGCACCCCCAAGCCGGGCCTGCCGATCAAGCCTGGCCGCTGTGGGGGTACCATGACCCACGACTACAAGCGCAACGGCACGACCACCCTGTTCGCATCGTTCAACGTGCTCGACGGCACGGTCATCGGCCGCTGCATGCAACGGCACCGGCATCAGGAGTTCATCCGCTTCCTCAACGCCGTCGAGCGCGCCGTGCCGGCCGGCAAGGTGATCCACGTGATCCTCGACAACTATGCCGCCCACAAGCACGCCAAGGTACGGCGGTGGCTGATCCGGCACCCGCGCTGGATCTTCCACTTCACCCCGACCTCATGCTCCTGGCTCAACGCCGTCGAGACCGTGTTCGCCAAGCTCACCAAGCGCCGGCTCGAACGCGGGGTATTCCCCTCGATCGTCGCCCTGCAGGAAGCGATCAACCACTTCGTCGCGGCGCACAACCGTGACCCCAAGCCGTTCGTCTGGCGAGCCGAACCCGAGGCGATCATCGCCGCCGCCAAAAGAGGGTACCAAGCGTTAGACTCGATCCACTAGGGCTCGTCAGTGACGGGAAGCCAAAAGAGCTAACAGAGTTTGAAATCCAGCTGGCTGCATTCGCGAGCGCCCACCGAAACCGCAGGCGCCGGGCCTTCGGTGACACTTTCGAAGCTGCGCTACATTTTGCTGGGGCGGTGGCCAGAGGCCGCAACTTCTCACTTCTGAACATTGCAGCGGGCCAGAGTCGTTGCGATCGCCGGGGGGGAGAGGCAGAGCTCATGGTCGGAGGACGAATTCGGACCCAGGGCGAGCCGCCACGGGTCGCCTTTACATCAGGATGCTCCGGTGGGCAGAGAAATCAAGTCAGCAACAAGCGGCGGCGAGATCTGATGCGCTTCGGGATCGTGGAAGCTGGTTAGCCAGCAACCGTGTCGTTCTGCTCGCTACGCAATGCAGCACCGGGCAGCAAGGTGACGGTATCGGTGGGACTGTTAAGCGATCAGGGGGAAAGCCGGCCGCACCGCAGAGAATAAAGAGAAAGTGCTCGATGTCGTGGAGGGGGCCAACGTCGCCCGGCGGGGGGAGCAGCACCTGATCGCTGTTGAGGAAAGTGCTGGTTCCAGTGAGGCCGCCGCACCAGCGCCGAACTCGAGCTGCGGCTGATGGCAACTTGGCGGCGACAAACTGCTTGGACGCAACTCCGCTCCGCTTCAAAGACTCCGCCTGGATCTCATCGAACGCCCGCCAGATCGCATAACGTAGCTACATCGCCACTGTCGACCGGAGGAAATCGGGAGGGCGGTACAGACAGCGGTCTGTAACCAGAAGGAGGGGTCGTAGACGAGGACCAGGGAGGCGCGGCCAGTCCCGGGGGCTCGGCCTCACGCCGCGCCGTGGGTCGCGATGGCGGGCGGGAGCTCGGCGCGAAGGCGTGCGCTCGAGGCGCGGGCAAGAGGGCGTAAGCGCCATGCTGGACACCTCCAAAAACCTGGGCGAGGCGGGGCTGATCTGCTCTACTGTGGGGTGCAGCAGGGGAGGATCAGCATGGGCCGGCCGGCCGGGTTTTTCGACGTCGAGGAGCGGCTGGCGGGGCTGTCGAAGAAGGGCGACGACCTCGAGCGGCTCCAGGCCGTGGTCGACTTCGAGCTGTTCCGGCCCGAGCTCGAGCGCGCCGTGCCGCGGGCCGACCGGTCGAAGGGCGGCCGGCCGCCGTTCGACCACGTGCTGATGTTCAAGGTCCTGATCCTGCAGACCCAGAACAACCTGTCCGACGAGCGCACCGAGTTCTACTTGCGCGACCGGCTGACCTGGATGCGGTTCCTCGGCCTCGGGCTGGGCGACCCGGTGCCGGATGCGAACACGATCTGGACCTTCCGCGAGGCGCTGACCAGGGCCGGCGCGATCGAGCGCCTGTTCGCGCGGTTCGACCAGCAGCTGCGGGCCCAGGGCTACCTGGCCATGTCGGGGCAACTGGTCGACGCGAGCCTCGTCGCCGCGCCCAAGCAGCGCAACACCCAGGCCGAGAAGCAGGCGCTCAAAGAGGGCCGGGTGCCGGAGGACTGGCAGGACCAGCCGGCGAAGCTCAGCCAGAAGGACCGCGATGCGCGCTGGACCGTCAAGACGACCAAGGCCAAGCCGCGCGAGGGCGACGACGCCGCTGGTCGACCTGGCGATCCCCGCGTTCGGCTACCAGAACCACATCAGTGCCGATCGCCGCCACCGGCTGATCCGCCGCTGGCTGGTCACCGACGCCGCCGCTCATGCCGGGGCCCGTCTGGCCGATCTGCTCGACCCCGACAATACCGCCGCCGGGGTCTGGGCCGACACCGGCTACCGGTCCAAGAAGAACGAGGCGCTGCTCGCCAAGCGGATGCTGGTGAGCCACATCCACCGCAAGAAGCCGGCGGGCCGGCCGATGCCGGAGCGCACCGCCCGGGCGAACGCGAGGAAGTCGGCGGTGCGCGCCCATATCGAGCACGTCTTCGCCGAGCAGAAGGCCAGGATGGGCCTGTTCGTGCGCACCATCGGCCTGGCCCGGGCGACGACCAAGATCGGCCTTGCCAACCTCGTCCACAACATGCGCCGCCTGCTCTGGCTCGAACGCCAGCCGGCGCTCGCCTGACGATCCAAGCCGCTCACCCGGAGAGCGCGGGTCGCCACCCATCGCAACCAACCGTAACCGACGGCCTCCCCTCCCGTGCTCTACCCTGCGACCTCAACCTCGCCGAAAACGCGGTAGATGGAGGTGTCCATCTGCATGCGCAGCCAGAGCTCGGGGCCGTTGCCGCAGAGCTTGCCGAGGCGGAGCGCCATCTCGGGGGTGACCGCCGGCCCGGCCCGAAGCCCGATGCGGGCTCATCCGGCCGGCCGAGGCCATGCGGCAGATCGCCTTCAGCGTTCGAGCGCCAGAAGGTCCTCGATGGCGACGCGCAGGGTCTTGGCGAGCGCGTCGAGCGCGCGCGTCGAGCCCGGCTTCCTGCCGGCCTCGATCTCCGACAGATAGCTCGGCGCGATGCCGGCGCTCTTGGCCAAGGCGCCGAGCGTGAGCCCACGATGCTCCCGCCAGACCCGAACCGGATGCTCGCCGGCGGCAATCCGGTCGGCGAGCTCGATCGGGACGTACTCGGCCTCGCCGGAGGCTTCGCGGGCGCGCAGATCGGCCAGCGCCCGGGCATCGAGCGCGTCTTCGACCGCCGCCATCAGGGCGTCGTAGGTGGCGCGGCGGAGCACCACGATCTCATCGGTCAGGGCCAGCGGCTCCGCGATCGTCATCGGTATACGCTCCCTCTGGTGTCGATGATCTGGACCTGCATCTCTTGCGCCTCACGGTCGATTCGATAGATCGCCCGCCACTGGCCGTGTCTGAGCCGGAAGCTGTTCGGCCCGCCCTCTTTGTAGCGCTTGACGTTGGCATGTCTGGCGAAGGGATCGGCTGCGATCTCATCGAGCCGCCGGCGCACACTCTCGCGGGCCGATTTGGGCGGATTGTTGAGCCGACGCATCGCCGCCTTTTCGATCACCAGACGCATGAGGCATTTGTATCGCTATCAGATAAACGCTTCAATCTCAAAGGAGCGAAGTCCAGTCCTTTGCCGACGCCTGCCAGATCGCGTCGTAGCCGCTCGCCAGCCTGTCGACCGGGAAGTTGGAGGCCGGTGCCGGGGCTTGCCTCACGCCGCGCGGTGGGTCGGGATGCGGGCGAGGTCGGCGCGGAGCGTGCGCTCGAGGCGCCAGAGGTCGTGCGCCATCTGCATCCGCAGCCAGAGCTCGGGGCCGTTGCCGCAGAGCTTGCCGAGGCGGAGCGCCATCTCGGGCGTGACCGCCTGCTCGGCCGCGCAGGAGGCGGTGGAGCGTCATCCGGCTGACGCCGAGCTGGCGCGCGGCCGCGGCCACCGGCAGCTTCAGCCCGTCGGCAAGAGGCTGGTCCTTGGGTCCGGCAGCGCGCACTGGCAGGTCTCCCGGCCCGGTCGGAACATGGGCGATTGCAGCGTCTTCAGCGATACGATTGCCGCGCCGCATTAGCGCTGGACCGGGGAGCGCTTCGCCGCCATCATGGCCGGCGGCGTCCCGGTCGGCGCGGCGTGGCGCTGGCCAGGCGCCGGTCCTGGGGGCGCCGGGCTTGCGATGCGCCGCCCGCTCGTGGACGGTCCGACCATGGCAGCCGCGGTGCCGATCGATTGGATTGTCGGCTGGCTCGACGTCGCCGGCGTCGCCGTGTTCGCCGCAAGCGGCGCGCTCACGGCATCACGCCAGCAGATGGATGTCGTCGGCTTTGCCCTCGTCGCGACCGTGACCGGCATCGGCGGCGGCACGATCCGCGATCTGCTGCTCGGCACCGGCCCGGTGTTCTGGGTGTTTGCCCCGTCTTACCTGTTCCTGTGCGTTGGCGTTGCGATCCTGCTGTTCTTCGCGGCACCCTTGTTCGAATCCCGCTTCCGGGCGCTCTTGTGGGCCGATGCCGCCGGGCTTGCCATCTTCTGCGTGATCGGGGCGGAAGCGGCTCTCCGAGCGGGCTCGCCGGGCAGCGTCGCCGTGCTGATGGGCGTGATCACCGCGACCTTCGGCGGGCTCGTGCGCGACGTGCTGTGTGCCGAGGTGCCGCTGATCCTGCGGCGGGAGATCTACGCCACCGCCGCGGCCGTCGGCGCGCGGCGCCTATGTCGGCCTGGACGCGGCCGGTGCGGCACCGATCGCCGCCACGCTCGCCGCCTTTGCGACCGCCTTCGGCATCCGCGCCGTTGGCCTCACCCGCGGGCTATCGCTTCCGGTTTACCGCAATCGGCCGGGCCGCGACGATGGCGACGGCGGCCACGGGTGAGCCCGGCTAGAGACCTTTTGGACACCTTGGATAGGCCCGGAACCACGTCGGGACAGGCGATCGCGCCGGCGACCGACATGCACCGGCCCCGTGATCGAGCGCCGGCTGGTCCTGACCGCCGCGCATTGCGTCGGCGACGAGGTTGGTGACTTCTTCTACGATCATTTCACGTTGCGTTCCGGCCCACGATCGCGGGCGTCGCGCCGTTCGGGCGGTGGGACTTGGCGGGGGCGCGCCACGGCGGGTCGGGCGCGGCGCGGGGCCGGTCCGGGGCTGCGGGCCGCCGCCTTGCGCCCGAGGAACTTTGGCCGCCCGCCGCCGTTGACCGATGGTCGACGGCGATGAGGAGGGGTGCCGGTGCCGGAGTTCGCCGCCAGGGCGGAAATCGTTCTGGGCCGCCACGGTGGCGGACGATCCGAGGCGCTATCCGGCGCTCCAGGGCGAGCTCGAGGTCGACGTCGCGATCGTCGGCGCGCGGCATCGTCGGGCTGACCGCGGCGCTGCTGCTGCAGCGCGCCGGGCGGCGGGTCGCGGTGCTCGAGGCGCGGCAGATCGGGCGCCAGGTCACCGGGCGCTCGACCGCCAAGATCACCTCGCAGCACGGCCTGATCTACCATCGGCTCGAGACCAGCTTCGGCGCCGCGGGAGCGCGCGCCTACGGCGCCGCGAACCAGGCCGGGCTCGAGCAGATCCTGCGGCTCGCGGACGAGCTCGCCATCGCCTGCGACCTCGAGCGCGCGGCGGCCTACGTCTACGGCCGCTCGGGCGCGCACCTCGCCGGGCTCGAGCAGGAGGCGGAGGCGGCGCAGCGGCTCGGCCTGCCGGCGCGCTTCACCCGCGAGTGCCCGCTGCCGTTCGCGGTCGCGGGCGCCGTCCGGTTCGACGACCAGGCGCAGTTCAACCCCTGCAAGTACCTGCTCGGGCTGGCGGCGGCGGTGCAGAGCGGCGGGGGTGCCGTGTTCGAGGGCAGCCGGGTGCAGGCGATCGAGCACGGCGAGCCCTGCCGGGTGCGCGCCGAGCAGGGCGTGGTGAGCGCCCGCGACGTGATCGATGCGACCCACATGCCGCTGGTCAGCGAAGGCAAGTTCTTCGCCAAGGCCTACGCTTATGCCCATGCGATGGTCGCGGCGCGCATCGACCCGGCGCGCGCGCCCGCCGGCATGTTCATCAGCGCCGACCAGCCGACCCGCTCGGTGCGCGCCGCGCGCTGGGGCGGGCAGACGTGGCTCGTCGCCGTGGGCGGCGCGTTCAAGCCGGGCCAGCCGGACGCCGCCCGCCAGAACTTCGACGAGCTGGTGCGCGACCTGCGCGGCGACTTCGGCATCGAGACGATCGACTATGCCTGGACCAACGAGGACTTCGAATCGATGGACGGCATGCCGTTCGTCGGCCGGGCCACCTCGTCGAGCGCGCACCTCTACGTCGCGACCGGCTTCAACGCCTGGGGGATCACCAACGGCACCGCGGCCGGCGATGATCCTGGCCGACCTGATCGCCGGCCGGGCGAACCTTATGCCGAGGTGTTCGACGCCACCCGCATCAAGCCCGTGGCCGGCGCCAGGAGCTTCATCACCGAGAACCTGGGGGTCGGCGCGCAGCTGGTCGAAGGCTACGTCAAGGGCCGCGAGCGCTCGCTCGAGGCGCTGGCGCCGGGCGCGGCCGCGGTGCTCAAGCTGGACGGCAAGCGCACGGCGCGCGTTCCGCGACGAGCAGGGCCAGGTCCATGCGGTCTCGGCGGTGTGCACCCACCTCGGCTGCATCCTCGGCTGGAACCCGGTCGACCGGACCTGGGACTGCCCCTGCCACGGCTCGCGCTTCGCGCCCGACGGCAGCGTCCTCCACGGCCCCGCGACCAAGGCTCTGGAGCGCCGCGCGCCGTCCTGACCGGCGGGGCGGAGGGTCGCCAGAGCGACGCGGCTACTCCGCCAGGATCTGCTTGATGCGGGCGATCGCCTCGTCGACCGCCTGCTCGGGGCTGATGCCGTCGGCGGCGACGCGGTGCACGGCTTCGGGCCAGACGTAGGACGCCTCGTCTGTCGCCAATTGCCTGAGCCAGCGATTTGGCCGCCAGCCATCAGCGGATGGTCCGAATCTCGATCCCGATCTCCAGTCCCGCCCAGGCGCGATCGGCGGTCATCGCCGGCAGGCCCCGGACCCGAGCCAGCGCGAGGCAGGCGCGGTCGGCAAGCGACAGACCGCGGGCTCGGGTGAGCGGCCGAAGGTCGCCCGCGAGCCTGGCCTGCGGTGCATCGAAGTCGACCACGGCGAGGTCGAGGTCGACCAGCCACGACCAGGCGATCTCGGCGGGCGTGCCACGCTCGACCAGCTTCGCCTGGACCTCCGACAGGTTGACCGCGCTGACCGCGGCGTGATCGAGCACGGCCTCGACCGCGGCCGCGCCCGGCTCGTCGCGCAGGACGGCCATCAGCGCGGAGGCGTCGAGCACGATCTCACTCACGAGCGGCTTCCGCGCGCCGGTCGTCGATCAGGCTCTGGGTGAGGTCCTCGTCGCTCGGGATATACTCGCGGATCATCCGGCGGGCGCGCGCGAGCGCCTGGCGCCGGGTCGACAGCCGCAGCTCGCCGTCCTCGACCCGAAGGATCAGCTCGTCGCCAGGCCTGAGGTCGAGCGCCTTGCGCACCGCCGCCGGGATCACCACGCGGCCGTTGGCGTTGAGTCTGGCCCTCGCCTGAAGCATTTGTCACGATCTCCAAGAAATGTCAGATATCCATTATTTATGACCCCGGCAAGCGCTGGGGCAAGAGGTCGCGTCGCACGCTCAGCGCCATCGGCCACCCTCGCGCGGCGTTTCTTGCAAAGCTGAGCCAGGCGAAGCGAGCCGCCGGGCATGAGCGGCTACTCGCTCAGGATCTCTTTGATGCGGGCGATCGCCTCGTCGACCGCCTGCTCGGGGCTGATGCCGTCGGCGGCGACGCGGTGGACGGCTTCCGGCCAGGGGTCCCCGCCCTTTCGGATAATGGCAGCGACCTGTTGTGCCGCCAGTCGCCTGAGGCAGCCGCATAGTTGTAGGAGCGCGGCTGGGTCAGAAGCTGCATGGCCGAGCGCATGCGGTGCGGGTCGCCGGGGTCGAGCCAGAACGGCGCCTCGAGCAGCTTCGGCATCGGCGGCAGCGCGCGCTCGTCGGAGAAGTTGAGGTAGTGCGCGAGCCAGCCCTCGCCGACCAGGAAGCGTACGAACTCCTTGGCGGCCGCGACGTGCTCGCCGTCCCTGAGGACCGCGAGCGCGATTGAGCGCGGTCTCGATGGCGAGCGGCTGGCCGTAGGCGCCGGCGGGCCAGTCGATGGTCACGGCATTGTCGTAGTAGTCCTCCGGCCGGTGGCCTTGAGCGGTCGGATCGTAGTCGGCCTCGTAAGCATGGATGAACTGCCAGATATTAACCTGCGTGTCGATCGCCGGCGGCCGACATGGAAAGGCCGATGCCCCAGACGTCGTCGCGGCCCAGCGCCTTCCGCGCGGCCGGCTGCACCTGATCGCACCAGAAGGCCCAGTTGTGCCAGATCCCCAGTTGGCGGAATGCATTTCAGAACGCGATCGGCTCGATCTCGCGCGCCCCGTGGACGACGCGCACGACCTCGATCCCGTCATCCCGGGCACGATACAGGATCAGATATCGCCCCACGATCCACGCCCGCGCGTCCGGCGCGATCTCCGGGCGCGCGCGCCCGAGGCGAGGGTTGTCCGCCAGCAGCCGGCATTGCGCCTCGATCCGGTCGAGCAGGCGATCGGCCGCTCGCGGGCTGTCCTGCGCAATGTACAGCCAGATCTCCAGCAGATCAGCCTCTGCTCTGGGGCGCTTGGTGTAGCGCGCCATTCACGGGCGCGCGCGCTTCCGCTCCCTCGCGAGCATGCTCCGCCCCTTCGCCTTGACCTCGGCAAGATCGAGGGGCGTGGCCGGCCCGCTCTCGAGCCCCTCCCGCCAATCCGACGAAGCTCCTCGACCGCTTGCTCGCGCGCGGCCTGGTGCGCTTTCCAGAGGCGCAGCGCCTCCCGGATGACCTCGCTCGCCGATGCGTATTCGCCGCTCTCCACCGCGTGACGCACCGCGGCCGCCATCTCCGGGGTGAGCGCGACGCTCATCTTCTCGACGTTCTGCACCAGGCTCCTCCACTCATCGAAGCAACCTAGCAGGCGGGACGAATAATTCCTACCCAGAGAGGCCAGCACCTCATCTCCTCGGCCGCGGGCAAGCTGTTCCGCGCCGCCCGGGAGCTGCTACTCCGCCAGGATCTGCTTGACCCGGGCGATCGCCTCGTCGACCGCCTGCTCGGGGCTGATGCCGTCGGCGGCGACGCGGTGGATCGCCTTCGCCCAGGTGAACTCCTGCCAAATCCGGTCGTGCCGCCAGTCGCCCAAGGCCAAGGTGTAGTCGTAATTCGGCGGTCGCGAGCTGACCTGCATCACCGCGGCCATGCGGTGCGGGTCGCTCGGGTCGAGCCAGAACGGCTGGTCGAGGAGCTTCTGCATCGGCGGCAGCATGCGTTCGCCGGAGAAGTTGAGGTAGTGGGCGAGCCAGCCCTCGGCCACGAGGAAGCGGACGAACTCCTTGGCGGCCGCAACGTGGTCGCCCTCCTTGAACACCATGCTCGGTATGACAGTACCGCCGAGGATCGGAAAGGGCTCGCCAGACGGGCCAAGTGGCCATTCGATGGTGGCCGTATTCTCGTAGTAGTCCTCGGGGCGCTCGCGCTTGAGCGCGTTCGGGATCGAGAGCGTCTGATTCGCCGTCATGACTACCCGCTGGTCGAGGAAGGCCGCGTTGTTGCCGCCGCCGTCCCAGTCGACCGCATCGGGCGGGACGCAGCCCTTGCGGTGAAGCTCGGTGTAGCCGTCAAGCGCCGCGATAAGCCCGTCGCCGAATCTGCGGCTCGTCGATGACCAGTCGGCCGTCGCGGGTCACGTAGTGCGCTTCATAGGCAGCCAGGAACGGGAAGAAGCCGTTCTGCGTGTCCACCCGCGATCGACATGGGCAGGCCGACGCTCCAGATGTCGTCGCGGCCCGTGGCCCGGCGTACGGCTGGCTGCACCTCGTCGCACCAGAAGGACCAGAACGCCGCCCACTCCTTCGGGATGTCCGCGACCGTAAGGCCGGCGCGCTCGAGCAGGCTCTTCCAGACGTGGAGGTGGGTGGTCGTACGGCCCATCGGCAGTCCGTACAGGGCCCTTTGGCCCGTTCTCGCGTTGCGCCACGTCATCCAGGCGAGCACGTCCGGATCGAAGAGGTCCGAAAAGTGGCCGCCGGCGCCGGCGAGATCCACGAGCCGGTCGTCGAGGGCCCACTGTCCCATGTAGTTGACGAGTAAGTAGCCGAAGGCGAAGTCGGGCGGCTGGCCAGCCGCCAGCGCCGCCTTGATCTTGTCCGGAAGCTCCTGCTCGGGATGAAAGACCAGCTCGACCTGTTTGCCGGTGTCCTGCTCGAAGGCGGCGATGATCTCCCTGACCGCCTCGCGCTCCTCCGCAGTCCTGCCTTCGTCCCACCACACGACGAGGTCGGCGGCCCGGGCGCCGAGCGGGGCCATGGCGAGTATGGTCGCGACAATCACGGCTCGACTGCGCATCGTGCCGCCTCCCCAATCCAAATCCAGGCGCGACTATGCGCCCGCTCTGCGCCAGCGGCAACGGGCGTCGAAGCGGCCGTCAGAGCTGGCGCTCGCCGCCGCCGTGGCCGCGCAGGTCGGATGGCGTCGTGGGTCCTGGCAGTGGGGGCGGGTCTCGGCGGATTGGCGCATCGGCCGGGGGCGGCTAGGGTCGGCGACGGGCAAGGCGCGGGGGAGGTGAGCGATGGAGCCCGGGGAGCGACTGCGCCGGCCGGCGCTGCTGGTCGTCGACATGCAGAACGACTTCGTGCGCGAAGGCGCGCCGCTCGAGGTGCCGGACGCGCGCGCGACCTTGCCGGCGCACCGGCGGCTGATCGAGGCGGCGCGCCGGCGCGGCGTCCCGGTCGTCTACACCAAGTTCCTCTCGCGACCCGAATACGACCTGCTCTGGGAATGGTCGCCAGAGTGCCGGCCGCCGACCTGCTGCTGCTGGAAGGGCCACCGTGCGGCGCTACGCGGACGCGCCGGACGAGCTCGACTGCACCGACGTCGTGGCCGAGATCTATCCCGAGCGGGACGATCCGATCGTCGAGAAGTACGGCTACGGCGCGTTCCACGACACGGGCCTCGCCGCGCTGCTGCGCGAGCGCGCGGATCGAATCGCTGCTGGTCACCGGCACGGTGACCCAGATCTGCGTCGAGGAGACCGCGCGCGAGGCGTTCCACCACGGCTTCAGGACCACGCTCGTGCGCGATGCGGTGTCGTCCTACGCGCCCGACCTGCACGCAGCGACGCTCAAGAACTTCGCGCTCAAGTTCGGCTGGGTCGAGGACAGCGCCGCCCTGCTCGCGCATTGGGAATGAGCGCGCTCGCGCCGGCGCGCGCGCGCTCGCGGCAGGCGTCCGGCCGCTCGGCCGCCACGGGATCTTCGTCCTGCTGCTGGCGCTGCTCGCGCTGGGCGCGACGGTCGAGGAGTTCCGCAGCGCGCAGAACCTCGCCAACGTGGTGAAGCAGTCGGCAGCGCTCGGCATCCTGGCGCTCGGCCAGAGCTTCGTCGTGATCGGCGGCATGATCGACCTCTCGGTCGGCCAGCTCGCGGGCCTCGTGGTGGTGCTCACCGCCGACCTGATGCAGGGCGAGCCCGGGATGACGATCCCGGCGGTGCTGCTGGCGCTCGCGCTCGGCGCCGGGGTCGGGCTGATCAACGGCGTCCTCAACAACCGGCTGCCGGTCCACCCGCTGATCCTGACCTTCGGCATGCTGAGCATCCTGCAAGGCGCGATCTTCGTCTATACCGACCAGAGCGTCGGGCTGGTCTCGCCGGGCTTCCGCTGGCTCGCCGAGGGCAGCGTGCTGGGCGTGCCGTTCGCCGCGCATCCTGCTCGCGGCGGCCGGCCTCGGCGCTGGCTTCCTCCTGCACCGCACGCGCTTCGGCCATCACCTGCTGGCGCTCGGCGGCAGCGAGGAGAACGCGCGCCGGGCGGGGATCGACACCGCCCGCGTCAAGCTGCTCGCGTTCGTGCTCTCAGGCCTCGGCGCCGGGATCGCCGGCATCCTGCTCGCCGGCCGGCTCGGCACCGGCTACCCGAACGCCGGCGCCGGCTTCGAGCTCGACGCGATCGTCGCCGTGGTGCTGGGCGGCACGCCGCTCGCCGGCGGCCGCGGCACCATCGCCGGCACGCTCGCCGCGGTGCTGGTCCTGGGCATCGCGAGCAACCTCCTCAACCTGCTCGAGGTGTCGGCCTTCGTGCAGATGCTGGTCAAGGGCCTGATCGTGATCCTGGCGATCCTGCTCAACCAGCCGGCGCGCGGCCGGGCATGAGCGCCGCGCGGCCGGCCCTCGCGAGCGGGCGCCTGGCGCCGGCTGCTCGATCGCGCCGCGATCTGGCTCGTGCTGCTCCTGCTGCTGCTGGCGGCGGCGCTGCTCTCGGACGCGTTCCTGCGGCCGGTCTACCTCATGAACGTCGTCCGCCAGGCGGCGCCGGTCGGCATCGCCGCGGTCGGCGTGACGCTCGTGATGATCGCGGGCGGGGTCGACCTCTCGGTCGGCGCGGTCATCTCGCTCACCGCCGTGGTCGCGGCGGTGCTGATGGAGGGCAGCGCCGCCAACCTGCCGCTGGCGCTGGCGACGACGCTCCTGGTCGGCGGCGCGATCGGCCTCGCGAACGGCCTCTTGATCGCCTACAACCGGGTCTCGCCCTTCATCCTGACCCTCGGCATGGCGATCGCGGTCTACGGCTTGACCCAGATCTATTCGGGCGGCACCGCGCGCGGCGTGGTGGCGCCGGGCTTTCGCGAGGTCTTCAACCATCGGCTCGGCGGGCTCGTGCCGGTGCTGGCGCTCGCCTTCGTCCTGATCGCCGCCACCGGCATCTGGCTGCAGCGCACCACGCGCTTCGGCCGCAGCCTCTACCTGATCGGCAGCAACCCCGCGGCGGCGCGCCTTGCCGGGGTGCCGATCGCGCGCGTGACGGTCGCCGCCTACGCGCTCTCGGGCGTCGTGCGCGGCGCTCGCCGGGCTCGCGCTGCTGGCGCGCTCGGGGGTCTCCAGCACCTTCGCCGGGCGCGGCCTCGAGTTCGACGTGCTGGCGGCGGTCGTGCTCGGGGGCACCACCTTCGAGGGCGGGCGCGGCGGCATCGGCGGCACGATCGCCGGCCTGCTCGTGCTGGTGATCGCCTTCAACCTCGTCAACATCATCGGCCTCGACTACAACGCCCAGCTGATCGTCAAGGGTGCCATCATCATCGCCGCCTCGGCGCTCTACGGCTGGCTCAAGGTCTAGCCGGCGAGCGCGCGCGCCCGCGCGTCACCGCCCGGACTCGTCCAGCCTCGCCAGGCGGAACCGCGGCAGGTTCCAGGGGTCGACCGGAAGCTCGAGCCTGTCGCGCATCGCCCAGACGATGACCTGCTGGTGCAGCGGCACAAGGACGATGTCGTCGCGCACCGTCCTCCAGACCTCCTCGATCATGGCGATCGCGGGCATAGGTGATCATCGCGGTACTGATGGCGTCGATCAGGCCGTCGATCTTCGGGTTGACGTAGTTCGCTCCGTTGTAGGGCGCATCACTCCGGATCAGATAGCTCAAGGGATAGAGCGAATCGTACGTCGTGGTACCCCAGCCGAGCATATAGAAGTCGGTCTCCTTGTTCCTGATCCTGGGTTGAAGTGCTCGCGCATGGGCCGCGCCGCGACGCTGACCCGAATGCCGACTTCGCCGAGCATGGCGGCGGCTGCCCGACAGATGGCCTCGTCATTGATGTAGCGATCGTTCGGGCAGTCGAGGGTCACGTCGAAGCCGTCGGGATAGCCGGCCGCGGCAAGCAACGTCTTGGCGGCATCGGGGTCGAAGGGGAGCCGCGTGTCGAGCTCGGGCGCGTAGCCGTTGATCCCCGGCTGGATGATCATCCCGATCGGGATCGCGAGCCCGCTCATCACCTCGTCGCGGATCGTCTCCACGTCGATCGCCTGATAGACCGCCTGGCGCACGCGCCGGTCGGCGAACGGGTTCTTGCCCTTGATGTTCGACGATCTGAGCTGCGGGCTGCCCTGATCGAGGCCGAGAAAGATCGTCCTGGTCTCGTTGGTGCGCGCGAGCTTCAGACCCGGCGTACGCTCGATCTGGTCGAGGTCGGCAAGCGGCGGATCGCTCAGGAAGTCGACTTCGCCGCCGAGCAGCGCGGCGAGGCGCCGCGCCGGATCCTTGATCACGGTGTGCACGACGCGATCGAGATCGTGCGGGTTCTGGCCGAGCCCCCACCACTCGGTATTCCTCGCCATCACCGTGCCGACGCCCGGCTCGTAGCTCACCAGCTTGAACGGTCCCGTGCCGTTGGCGTGCCGCTCGGCATAGTCGACGTGTTCCCCGTAGGCGGTCGGGAGCAGGGCGTCATGCTGCTCGGCCCAGCGCTTCGACATCACTGGGATCGAGTTGAGCTGTTCGGGCAGGATCGGATTGGGGGCCGCGGTCGTGATCCGCACCGTGTGGTCGTCGACAGCCTCGACGGCCGTGATCGGCGAGACGGCGGCTCTTGAAGTCCGAGGTGCTGGACGTCCCCCGTTCTATGCTGAAAACGACGTCATCGCTGGTGAACGGCGTGCCGTCGTGGAAGCGGACGCCCGGGCGCAGGTCGAACTGCCAGGTGGTCGGGTCGATCAGCCGCCACGCGACCGCGAGCGCGGGCTCGATCTCTGAGCTGGAGTTGAAGTCGACCAGTGGCTCATAGACCTGAAGGTTCGCAGCGATCGTCGGAAAGTTATTGGCCGAGTGGGGATCGAAGGTCAGCGCCTCGGTCGCGCTCGCCCAGCGCAGGATGTTTTCCGCACCTGCTGGCTCGGCCGCGCCAGCGCCGAGGACAAAGATCGCACCGACCATCGCCTGACACCGCTTCATCGCTCTTGTCTCCAACCTTGCCGGATCGTCCGGTGCGCCGATCGGCCATGCAGAGCCAAAGTCGCCGAGGGGCCGGCACCAGCGGCCACGGCTCGCCCGATCGGGGGCGCTGGTCTTGGGACGCCGCGCTCAGGCGTTCGCGATGTCGTCGCGGGTGCCATGGCGGTTGTCCGGGTACCAGTCGTGGCTGACGATCTGGTCGAAGCCATACGGGCAGGCCGTGGGCAGCGCCTGCGCCGCGTCGCGCTCGCCCTGCCTCAGCAGCGCCGCCTCGGCTTTGCGCCGGCCCTGCTGGTAGGTCTTCGCGAGTTCCGCCTCGACCTCGCGGCGCAGCGTCGCCGTGATCACGTCGGCAACCACGTCGCGCGCCTCGATGACCAACTCCCGCCAGCCGAAGCGCGGATCGGCCGCCGGCGAATGCTCGAGCTTCAGGAGGTGCTCGATGATGCGGCGCAACTCGCTGCGTACGGTCGCAAAATCGCTCCGGGCCAAGCTCTCCACCTCCTCGGCCAGGTTCGCCAGATCGAGCGTGGTGTTGGCGCGCGTTGCCGCGAGCCGGCGCAGCTCCGCCGCCTGCTGCTTGGTCCAGGCGTAGTAGTCGGTCTGGTAAAGCGATCGCTCGAGCACCTCGGCCATCGACCCTCCTGACGCCAGCCGCGCCTTCCGGAAGCAGGCGAGTCGACGCGGCTGATCGCTCAACTACTGGAGCGCGGCGCGATGGTAACGGCGTGCCGAAAGACCAGCAATGCTCCTCGTGCTCTGGATCTCGTCAACTCAACCTGGACCAATGAATCCTCAGTGCTCCGTCGAGCTCATGACGCTACTCGACGAGGGTCAGGCTGATCCGGCGGTTCTGGCGGCCCTTGTTCTCGATCTTGCCGACGGTCAGCGCCCCGATCTCGCCGGTGCTGCGAACGTGCGTGCCGCCGCAGGCCTGGAGGTCGACGCCCTCGATCTCGATCAGGCGCACGCGGCCCGCGCCGGTCGGCGGGCGCACCGACATGGTGCGCACCAGCTCCGGTCGCGCGTCGAGCTCGGCGGCATCGATCCACAGGAAGCGGATCGGCCGGTCCTCGGCGATCCAGCGCGCGATGCGCAGGGCGACCTCGTCCTTGTCGACCGAAGAGCCCTGGAGATCGAAGTCGAGCCGGCTCCGGTCCGCGCCGACCTGGCCGCCAGTGACCGGGCAGCCACGGCGGCGCACAGCAGGTGCATCGCGCTGTGCATGCGCATCAGCCGGTAGCGGCGCGGCCAGTCGACCTCGGCCGTCAGCCGCGTGCCGACCGCGGGCGCGCTCTGGCCGTCGGCCAGCCGATGGGCGACGCCCTGCGCGCCCTTCACCGTGTCGGCGATCGCGAGCGCGCCGCCGTCGGCCAGCAGCAGGCGGCCGCGGTCGCCCGGCTGGCCGCCGCCGGTCGGGTAGAGCACGGTGCGGTCGAGATAGATCTCCGCGCCGTCGATCGCGACCACCACCGCCTCGCAGCGCGTCGCGTAGGCGTCGTCCCGGAACAGCTCCAGGGTCATCCTGGTCAGCCCTCGAGCAGATGGCCGGCGCGGCGCGCCTTGGTCGCGAGGTAGCCGAGGTTGTGGCGGTTGGGCACGGTCGCGTGCGCGACCCGCTCGACGACCTCGATGCCCTCGCGGGTGAGCGCCTCGACCTTGCCCGGGTTGTTGGTCAGGAGCCGCACCTTGTGGATGCCGAGGTGGCGGAGCATCACCGCGGCCGCGCGGTAGCTGCGCTCGTCGGGCTCGAAGCCGAGGTGCTGGTTGGCATCCAGGGTGTCGAGCCCGGCGTCCTGGAGCTGGTAGGCGCGCAGCTTGTTGATCAGGCCGATGCCGCGGCCCTCGTGCGCGAGGTAGAGCAGGACGCCATGGCCGGCCGCGCCCATGAGCGCCAGCGCCCGCTGGAGCTGGGCGCCGCAGTCGCAGCGCAGCGACCCCAGCAGGTCGCCGGTGAAGCATTCGGAGTGCACCCGGCAGAGCGCCGGCTGGTGGGCCGCGGGCTCGCCGACCAGGATCGCGAACTGCTCGGCGCTGCCGTCGGCCGGGCGGAAGCCGACCACCCGCGCGTCCTCGGCCGCGAGGAGCGGGACCCGCGCCTCGCTCACCGGGCGCAGGGTCACCGCGGCGAGCCGGGCGTAGTCGGCGATCGCGTCGACCCCGACCCGCAGCAGATGGCGATGGCGCGCGAGCCACTCGGTCTGGCTCACCTCGTCGGCCGGTGCCAGCGTCGCGGTCAGCGCTGCGGGCAGCAGCTGGGCGAGCTTGGAGAGGGTGACCGCGGCCGCGGCGAAGCTGCCCTCGCTCTCCTGGCGCGCCGCCACCCGTTGCGGCAGCCGCCCGGGCCGGAGCGCGGTCGGGTCGATCAGCCAGCGGATGATCTCGGCGTCGCTGATCCCGGCGAGCGGCAGGCTGACCACGCCGGAGGCAGCGGCCGGAGCGGACGCGGGCCTCGCCAGCTCGAGCACGCTCGCCCGGCGCGCGGTCAGCGCCAGGCTGGCGCCGCCGTTGGCGAGCCGCGTGAGCGTGGCAAGGCTGTCCGCGGTCACCGTCTCGGCGGCCTGGGTCAGCGCGACGGCGCCGGGGCTCTCGAGCACCACGAAGTCGCCGCGCCGGAGGTCGCTCACCGCCCGATCGACGGTGATCATGCTCGCGGCCGCGCTCTCCAGGTCGTCCGATGTCACCCCAGCGTCTCCTCGGGACGGCGATCTCGGCGCGCCATCGACACACCCCGGTGCTGCCTACCGATCACCGGGCCGGTCGCGTGAAATCCTGCCGCGTTGAGGAGTATGGCGTAGCGCGCCGTGGGATCAAGCCTGCTCGGGCAGCGCGCCGCCCGCCGCCCTGCCGGCGCGCTGCGCCAGCCAGCGGACGTCGGCCGCGAACGACAGGACGAGCGCCGCGAGCGCCGTGGCGGCCAGGACGCCGGCGAGAGCCGGCGCGATCGGCGGCAGGAGGCAGAGCATCAGGGTCACGCCCTGCTGGGCGCAGACGATCTTGCGGCGCCGGCTCGGCGGCAGGGGCGCGCCGAGCCAGGGCTGAACCCGACCGGCCAGGACGAAGCCGTAGCGCAACAGACCGATCGTCAGGACCCACGCATCGACCCGCCCGGCCTGCCACACCAGGAGCGCCAGAATGAGCAGCAGCAGCGCGTCGACCTCGAGGTCGAACCGGGCGCCGAAGCTCGAGACCAGCTGCAGCCGCCGGGCGAGCCAGCCGTCGACCGCATCGAGCGCGAGCGCCACCGCGATCAGGCCGGCCAGCGTCCAGCCGAGCGCTTGGCCGCTCGCCAGCAGGGCGCCGCCGACCAGGCAGACCAGGCCCGAGCGCAGGAGGGTCACCTGATTGGCGAGGCCGAAGCGTGCGCGCCCGGGCCGCAGGCTCGCCGCCGCGGCGACCACGCCGGCGAGCACGGCATAGGCCAGCCAGCCCGCCAGCACCTGCCGACCCTGCCAGTGGGCGTGCTGCGCGAGCATGCCGCCGAGCACCGCGGTCAGCGCCGCGACCGTCAGGATGCTGCCGAAGGTGTCGCCAAGCCGCGCTCGGCCAGGAGCCCGGGCCAGGGCTGATCGCTGCGTCATCAGTTGATGCTTCCCCTCAACAAGCTAAGTTAGATGCCTCCTACGTCTCCGCCAGCGGCATGGTGCCGCGGCATGGCACCGGACGAAGCCGTGGACCAAGCCGATGCCTGGCGCTGGATGCTGGCGCTGGCCCGATCCCCGACCTCTCCCGCGGCGGACCTTCCCGGCACCGGCTTGGACATGACGCCTCGCGGCGGCGATCTATTTCCGGAGGCCGCGGATTGTCCCTCCTCCTGCTCGTGGAACCCGGCGGCGAGACGCCTCCTCGAGCTCTACCTGCCGCTCTGTCAGGGCTGCCCCGAACGCTTCGTGGTCGCCCATCTCGGCCAGAGCCTGGACGGTCGGATCGCCGCCGCCAACGGCGCCTCGCGCTGGGTCACGGGCGCCGAGGACATCGTCCACAACCACCGCATGCGGGCGCTGTTCGATGCCGTCGTGGTCGGCGCCGGCACGGTGCGTCACGACGACCCCCAGCTCACCGTCCGGGCCGTGCCTGGCCCGCATCCGGCTCGTATCGTGCTGGATACGCAGCGCCGGCTCGGTCCGGATCACCGCCTGTTCACCGATGGCATCGCGCCGACCCTGCTGCTCTGCGCCGAGGCGCTGGCGCGGCCCGGCGAGCGGCTGGGCCAGGCCGAGGTCCTGGGCGTGACGGCCGAGGACGGCAGCCTCTGCCCGCGCGCGGTGCTCGACCGGCTGGCCGGGCGGGGTCTGAAGCGCGTCTTCGTCGAGGGGGGCGGGGTCACCGTGTCGCGCTTCCTCGCCGCCGGTTGCCTGCATCGCCTGCAGATCACGGTCGCGCCGCTGATCATCGGCTCCGGGCGCGCGAGCATCACCCTGCCCGAGATCGAGCAGTTGAGCGCCGGCCTGCGCCCCGAGGTCCGCCGCTACGACCTCGGCGCGGACGTCCTGTTCGACTGTCGCCTCGATGGCTGAGGCGCGCGCGTTCTGGGTGGTCGCACCCGGGCGCGGCGAATTGCGCAGCGAGCCGCTGCCGGCGCCCGGCGCCGGCGAGGTGCTGGTCGAGACGCTGGCGAGCGGCATCAGCCGCGGCACCGAAACCCTGGTCTTCCAGGGCCGCGTGCCGAAGAGCCAGCAGCGGACCATGCGGGCGCCGTTCCAGGCGGGCGAGTTCGATTTTCCCCTCAAGTACGGCTACAGCTCGGTCGGGATGGTGACCGAGGGCGCCTCGGAACTGCGCGGCCGGCGGGTGTTCTGCCTCCATCCGCACCAGGATCGCTATCGTCGTGCCGGCGCAGGCCGTGGTGCCGGTGCCGGACGAGGTGCCGGACGCGCGGGCGGTGCTGGCGGCGAACCTCGAGACCGCGCTGAACGGCCTCTGGGATGCGGCGCCCCGGATCGGCGACCGCGTGGCGGTGATCGGTGCGGGGGTGGTCGGCGCGCTCGCCGCGGCGCTGCTTGCGCGCATCCCGGGGACGGCGGTCCAGCTGATCGACCTCAATCCGGAGAAGGCGGCGCTCGCCGCGGCGCTCGGGGTCGACTTCGCGTTGCCCGAGGCCGCCCGGGGCGACGTCGACCTCGTGGTCCACGCCAGCGGCGCGCCCGAGGGGCTGGCGCGCGCGCTCGCCCTGGCGGGCTTCGAGGCCAAGGTCGTCGAGCTCAGCTGGTACGGCGACCGGCCGGTGCCGCTGCCGCTCGGCGAAGCCTTCCACAGCCGCCGGCTGCAGCTGGTCGCGAGCCAGGTCGGCGCGCTCGCGCCGGCGCAGCGCGCGCGCTGGGACCATCGCCGCCGCCTCGCGCTCGCCCTCGACCTGCTCGCCGAGCGCCGCTTCGATGCCCTGCTCGCGCCGGCCGCGCCGTTCGAGCGCCTGCCCGAGGTCATGGCCGAGCTGGCGGCGCGCCCAAGCAGCATCATGTGCCAGGTGATAACTTACCGGTAAGGAGTTGCCGCAAAGATGTTTTGCTTGACGGTCCGAGATCACATCATGGTCGCGCACAGCTTCCGGGGCGAGGTGTTCGGCCCGGCGCAGCGCCTGCATGGCGCGACCTTCGTGGTCGATCTCGAGCTCCAGCGGCCCGATCTCGATGCCGACGGCATCGTCGCCGACATCGGTCGGGTCGAGCGAGCTGCTGAGCTCGGTCCTGGCGCCGCTCAACTACCGCAATCTCGACGAGCTGCCGGAGTTCGAGGGTCGCAATACCACGACCGAGGTGCTCGCCAGGGAGATCGCCCTCCGCGCCCGGGCGCGGATCGAGGCCGGCGCGCTCGGCGACGAGGCCAAGGGCGCCTTGCAGGCGATCAAGGTCACCCTGCGCGAATCCCACCTCGCCTGGGCGAGCTACGAGACCCGGCTGCAGGCGGGATGAGCGCTGCGGTCCAGCTGGTGGTGCCGGGCCCGCTCGACCAGCGGACCGGCGGCTATATCTACGACCGCCGGATCGTCGAGGGGCTGCGCGCGCTGGGGTGGACGGTCGATCGTCCACGAGCTCGCCGGGCGCTTCCCGTCCGTCGACCAAGCGGCGATCGCAGCCGTGCACCAGGCGGTGGCTGCAATGCCGCCCGGCAGCCTGCCGGTGATCGACGGCCTCGCGCTGCCGGCCTTTGGCGATCGGCTGGAGCGCCTGCCGCAGCCCTGGGTCGCCCTGGTCCACCATCCGCTGGCACTCGAGACCGGGCTGGATGCAGCCGACGCCGCAGCGCTGGCTGATGTGGAACGGCGCCTGCTCGCCGCTGCCGACCGGGTGATCGTGACCAGCCCGCGGACCCGGCGCGATCTCGCCGCCTACGGTGTCGCGGATGCGCGGGTCGGCGTCGTTCTGCCCGGCACCGAACGGGCGCCGCTCGCCCGCGGCTCCGGCGGGCCGGATCTCGCGCTGCTGTGCGTCGCGTCGCTGACCCCGCGCAAGGGGCATCTGGTGCTGCTCGAAGCGCTGGCGGCGCTCCGCGAGCTGCCCTGGCAGCTGACCTGCGTCGGCAGCCCGGAGCGCGACCCGGCCTGCGCCCGGACGATCGCCCGCGCCATCGAGCGCCTCGGGCTCGGCGGCCGGGTGCGCCTGATCGGTGAGCAGCCCGAAGCCGGCCTGCAGCCGTTCTACGACGCGGCCGACCTGTTCGTGCTGGCCTCTCACCACGAGGGCTATGGCATGGTGCTGGCCGAGGCGCTGGCGCGCGGGCTGCCGATCGTCGCGACCACCGCGGGCGCGATACCGGACACCGTGCCCGCGACCGCGGGTCTCCTGGTGCCGCCCGGAGATCCGCCCGCGCTGGCCAAGGCGCTGCGCCGGCTGCTGCTGGAGCCCGAGCTGCGCCGGGATCTGGCGGCCGGCGCCCGCGCGGCGCGCGACCGCCTGCCGGGCTGGGCCGAGGCCGCGCGCGCCTTCGCGGCCGAGCTGGAGCGCGCGACCGGGGTGGCCGGGTGAGCCGCTTCGAGGCGGAATGGCTGCGTCTGCGCGAGCCCTACGACCACGCGGCCAGGAGCGCCGCGCTCGCCGCGCGCTTCGCCGCGGCGGTCGGGCCGGCGCCCGATCTGATCGACCTCGGCGCCGGCGCCGGCAGCAACCTGCGCTATCTGGCGCCACGGCTGCCCGCGCCGCAGCGCTGGCTGCTGGTCGATCGCGACGCCAGCGCTGCTCGCGCTGGCGGAACGCGGCCCGGAGGCGGTGCGCTGCCAGGTTCTGGACCTGGCCGACCAGCTGCCGGAGGCGGGCTCGCGCACGGGCGTCACCGGGTCGGCGCTGCTCGACCTCGCCTCGGCCGCCTGGCTCGACCGGCTCGCCCGCTGGTGCCGTGGCGTGCCGGTGCTGATGGCGCTGACCGTCGACGGCCGTCTCGACTGGCAGCCCGAAGAGCCGGAGGACGACGCCGTGCGGACGCGCTTCTTCGCCCACCAGCGTACCGACAAGGGCTTCGGCCCGGCGCTCGGCCCCGCCGCGGCGCACCATCTCGGCGAGCGCCTCGAGGCCGAAGGTCAGCGGGTGTTGCTGGAGCGCTCCGACTGGCGGCTCGGCCCGGCGGACGCTCCGCTCCTCGGGGCCACGCTCGAGGGCATCATCGCGGTTCAGGACTTGGGGATCGAGCGCTGGGCAGCCGCCCGCCGCCGTCAGCTCGCGACGGGCCAGTTGCGCCTCACCGTCGGCCATGTCGACCTGCTGGCGCTGCCCGGCTAGATCGCCATCGCAGTCGATCGCCATGACGCGACCGCGATGAGACTCGAACCTGACTCGCAAGAGCTGATCACGCTCACGCCGGAGGGGCTCTACTGCGCTGCCGGCGGCTTCCACATCGACCCCTGGCGGCCGGTCGCGCGGGCGCTGATCACCCATGCCCACAGCGACCATGCGCGGCTCGGCTCGGCCGAGTACCACGCGCCCGCGAGCGGCGTCGGCCTGCTGCGCCGGCGCCTCGGCGAGGTGCCGATCCACGGCCATGCGTTCGGCGAGCGCCTGGCCTTCGGCGAGACCACCGTCTCGTTCCACCCGGCGGGCCACGTGCTCGGCTCGGCGCAGATCCGGGTCGAGCACGGCGGCGAGGTCTGGGTCGCCTCCGGCGACTACAAGCGCGCTGCCGACCCGAGCTGCGAGGCCTTCGAGGTCGTGCCCTGCGACGTGTTCATCAGCGAGGCGACCTTCGCCCTGCCGGTCTATCGCTGGGACCCGCTCGAGCGGGTGATCGCCGAGCTGCTCGCCTGGTGGGACGGCAACGCCGCCCGGGGCCGGGCGTCGGTCCTGTTCTGCTACGCGCTCGGCAAGGCGCAGCGCGTGCTGGCCGAGATCGGCCGGCGGACCGAGCGCGAGGTCTTCGTGCACGGCGCGGTGGACGCGCTGCTCGATGCCTATCGCGCCGAAGGGGTGGCGCTCGCGCCGACCCGCCCGGTCGGCGCCGAGGCCAAGGGCCGGAGCTTCGCCGGCGAGCTGATCATCGCGCCGCCGTCCGCCTTCGGCTCGCCCTGGCTGCGCCGCTTCGGCGACGCCGCGCACCGGCTTCGCCTCGGGCTGGATGCGGGTGCGCGGCCACCGCCGCCGGCGCGGCTTCGAGCGCGGCTTCGTGATCTCGGATCACGCCGACTGGCCGGGCCTGCTGCGAACGATCCGCGAGACCGGGGCGCGGCGCGTCCTCGCCACGCACGGCTACAGCGAGACGCTCGCCCGCTACCTGTGCGAGACCGGCCTGCGCGCGGCGCCGCTCCAGACCCGGTTCGAAGGCGAGGAGGAGGACTCGCGCGGCGCCGACCCGGCCGATTCCTAGACGCTACGCGATGCAACGCTTCTGCCAGCTCTACGAGGCGCTCGACGCCACCACCCGGACCAACGCCAAGGTCGAGGCGATCGCCGCGTACCTGCGCGCGGCGCCGGCCGAGGACGCCGCCTGGGCGGTCTTCTTCCTGACCGGGCAACGGCTCACCCGCCTGATCTCGGGCCGCACGCTGCGCGAGTGGGCGCTGCGCTTCACCGGCCTGCCGGAGTGGCTGGTGGTCGACGCTCACGCCGCGGTCGGCGACAGCGCCGAGACGGTGACCTTGCTGCTCGACGAGCAGGCGAGCGCGGACGCGGGCGCCGCCCTGCCGCTGCACCGCTGGCTGGAGGAGCGGATCCTGCCGCTGCGCGGCCAGTCGGCCGAGCATCAGTACGCCGAGGTGAGCGCCTGGTGGCGGGCGCTGCCCCGCGGCCAGCGCTTCGTGCTCAACAAGCTGCTGACCGGCGGCTTCCGGGTCGGCGTCTCGCATCTCCTGGTGGTGCGGGCGCTGGCCGCGCGTCTCCGGCCTGCCGCGGGCGACGCTGAGCCACCGCCTGATGGGCAACTGGCGGCCGAGCGCGGCGGCCTACCGGGCGCTGATCGCCGAGCGGCGCCTCGTCGGACGACGATCGCTCGCGCCCCTATCCGTTCTTCCTCGCCTCGCCGCTCGAGCAGGCGCCGCAGGAGCTCGGCAGCCCGGACCAGTGGCTGGTCGAATGGAAGTGGGACGGCATCCGGGCGCAGCTGATCCGCCGGCGCGGCGAGATCTTCCTCTGGTCGCGCGGCGAGGAGCTGATCACCGAGCGTTTTCCCGAGCTGGTCGCGGCGGCGGCGCGGCCTGCCCGACGGCGTGGTGCTGGACGGCGAGGTGCTGGCCTGGGACGAGCAGGGCGTGCTGCCGTTCGCCGTGCTGCAGACGCGGATCGGCCGCGACAGGCTGAGCGCGCGCAGCCTGGAGCAGGCGCCGGTCGTCTTCCTCGCCTTCGACCTGCTCGAGGAGGGCGGCGCCGACCTGCGGACCCGGCCGCTCGCGGCTCGCCGGGAGCGCCTGGAGAGCGTGGTCGAGGGCCTGGGCCCGCGTCTTGGCGCCTCGCCGGTGGTGCCGGGCGGCGACTGGGCGCAGCTCGCCGCGCTGCGTGCGGACGCCAGGCAGCGCCGGGTCGAGGGCCTGATGCTCAAGCGGCGCGAGTTCGGCCTACGGCAGCGGCCGGCAGCGCGGCGCCTGGTGGAAGTGGAAGATCGATCCGCTTGAGCGTCGACGCGGTGCTGGTCTACGCCCAGGCGGGCAGCGGCCGGCGCGCCAATCTGTTCACCGACTACACCTTCGCCGTCTGGCGGGGCGACGAGCTGGTGCCGATCGCCAAGGCCTATTCCGGGCTCTCCGACGCCGAGATCCTGACCCTCGACCGCTGGATCCGGCGCCACACCGTGGAGCGCTTCGGCCCGGTCCGCCAGGTCGCGCCCGAGCTGGTCTTCGAGCTCGCGTTCGAAGGCATCAGCCGCTCGCCGCGCCACAAGTCGGGTCTGGCGCTGCGCTTTCCGCGGATCGCCCGCTGGCGCACCGACAAGCCCGCGGCCGACGCCGATCGCCTGGAGCAGGTCATGGCGCTGCTGCCGCCAGGCGTCGCAGGGTTAACCCCGCCTTAACCTTTGCCCGCTATTTACGGTTGCAATTGGCGGCCGCGCCTCGACCGGGACGTCGCTCGAGGGGCGCCGACCCGCTGCTGACCGCAGGAGCTGCCCCATGGAGCGCGCCGACTCGCTCGCCGCCCGCGACCGCGAGACCCTGGTCCATCCGTTCACCAACCTCGCCGAGCATGCCGAGGCGGGGCCCGCTGGTGATCGAGCGTGGCGAGGGCGTCTACGTCCTCGACGTGGACGGGCCGGCGCTATCTCGAGGGCATGGCGGGCCTGTGGTGCACCGCGCTCGGCTTCAGCGAGACGCGCCTGGTGCAGGCCGCCGAGGAGCAGCTGGCGCGCCTGCCGGCCTATCACCTGTTCGGCGGCAAGTCCTACGCCGCCGGCGATCGAGCTCGCCGAGCGCCTGCTCGCGCTGGCGCCGGTGCCGATGGCGCGGGCGCTGTTCGTCAACTCCGGCTCCGAGGCCAACGACACCGCGCTCAAGCTGGTCCGCTACTATCACCAGCGCGAACGGCAAGCCCGAGAAGCGCAAGATCATCGCGCGCGTGCGCGCCTACCACGGCGCGACCCTCGCAGCGGCCAGCGCCACCGGGCTTCCCCACGCCCATCAGGACTTCGGCCTGCCGCTCCAGGGCTTCCTGCACGCCGACTGCCCGCACTACTACCGCTTCGGCCTGCCCGGCGAGAGCCGAGGAGCAGTTCGCCGCGCGGCTCGCCGACAGCCTCGAGCGGCTGATCCTGCGCGAGGGCCCGGACACGGTCGGCGCGTTCATCGCCGAGCCGCTGATGGGGGCGGGCGGCGTGATCCTGCCGCCGGCCGGCTACTTCGAGAAGGTGCAGGCGGTCCTGAAGGCGTACGACGTGCTGCTGATCGCCGACGAGGTGATCACCGGCTTCGGCCGCACCGGCGCCATGTTCGGCTGCGAGACCTACGGCATCCGGCCCGATCTGATCACGCTCGCCAAGGCGCTGTCCTCGGGCTACCAGCCGATCGGGGCGGTGCTGATCTCGGAGCCGATCGCACGAGATGCTGCTGGAGCAGAGCCGCAGGATCGGCACCTTCGGCCATGGCTTCACCTACGGCGGCCATCCGGTCTGCGCGGCGGTGGCGCTGCGCACCCTCGAGATCTACGAGGAGGACGACATCCTGGGCCAGGTGCGGGCGCGGGCGCCGCAGTTCGCGCGCGCGCATCGCGGCGCTCGCCGGCCATCCGCTGGTCGGCGACGCGCGCGCGGTCGGCCTGGTCGGCGCGCTCGAGCTGATGGCCGACGGCAAGTTCCGGATCCCGTTCAAGCCCGAGCTGCGAGGTCGGCGCCCGGGTCGTGCAGCGGGCGCTCGAGCAGGGCGTGATCCTGCGTCCGCTCGGGCGATACGCTCTCGTTCTGCCCGCCGCTGATCATCAGCGCGGCCGAGATCGATTTCCTGTTCGACGTCGTGGGCCGCGCGCTCGACCAGGTCGCGGCCGAGCTGCCCGGTGAGCGCCAGGCTGCGGTCGCCTGACGACCGCGCGCCGGTGCCGCCGGGCTTCGCGGCGCCCGGCCTTGGCGCGAGCGAGGGCGTCGTTGCTCACCCCGGCGCCGCAGGCTCCGGCCGCGTGCGGCGCCGCAGCGCACGGCGGCCGGGCGGGCTCGACCCGCCGGGCCATGATGCGGGGCTGTCGACGCGCCGGCGCTGGCGGCCTAGTAGACGTCCTGGCCGCCGTTGACCGGGATCTCGGCACCGGTCACATAGGAGGCCTCGGGACCGCAGAGATAGTAGATCACCGCCGCGACCTCGGTCGGGGAGCCGAGGCGCCTGAGCGGGATCCGGGAGACCAGCTGGTCGGTGCCGGGCGACAGGATCGCGGTGTTGATCTCGCCGGGGCAGACCGCGTTGACCCGGATCCCGAGCGGGGCGAGGTCCGCGGCGAGCTCGCGGGTGAGGCGCCCACAGCGCCGCCTTGGACGTGCTGTACGCGCTGCCGGCGAACGGATGCACGCGATGGCCGGCGATCGACGTGATGTTGACGATCGCACCTTCGCCGCTCTGCAGCCGCCTGGCCAGCGCGCGCGCGAAGAACACGGGCGAGAACAGGTTGATCGCGAACACCTCCTGCCAGAGCGCCAGATCGCCGTCCAGGCAGCCGAGCCGCTGGCCCGCCTCGCCCTTGGGCGAGAAGCCGGCGTTGTTGACGAGCGCGTGCAGGGGGCGGTCGCCGAGCAGCTCGAGCAGGCGGTCGATCGCAAGCTCGAGGTGCTCGACCTCCGACAGATCGGCGGTGATGTGAGCGTGGCGGTCGCTGCGGGCGCATTCCGGCGGCACCGGGTCGCGCGAGCAGGTGACGACGCGCCAGCCCTGGTTGACGAAGTACATCGCCGTGGCGTGGCCGATGCCGCGGCTGGCGCCGGTGATGAACACGGTCTTGTCCCCGGTACCTCGGAACAGGCGGCATGGTCGGCATCCTCGCCCGGTTGACGCCTTGGACATAGGCTGGCCGCGTACCCGAGCAAGCCCGGATGCGGCGCCCCCCGGAGCGCGCCGGCGCGTCCTCGGGCCGCCCGGGCTCGATCGGCTTGCGCGCGGGGCTGCTCGCCCGGCGCCGGGCCGCAGGCGCATGCCGGGTGCGACGCGCGGGGCGCGGGGCGCGGGCGATGATCGAGCGCGTCAAGGGAGTCCTCCGCTTCCGCCTGGTGCGCAACATCCTCGCCCTGTATGGCGTGCGCGCGGTCGACCAGCTGCTGCCGATCGTGGTGATCCCGTTCCTCGCCCGCGTGCTGGGCGCCGACGGCTGGGGCCTGGTCGCGAGCGCGCAGGCGCTCGCGATCTACGGCATCATCACGGTCGAGTACGGCTTCGAGCTCGCCGGCACCCGCGCGGTCGCCCGCGAGCGCGCCAACGGCCGCGCCGCCTCGCCGAGCTGATCTCGGGGATCTTCGCGACCCAGCTGCTGCTGGCCTGCGTGGTGGCGCTCGCCGCCGTCGTGGTCCGCCTGACCGTGCCCGAGTTCCAAGACCAGCCCCTTCTGCTCTGGGCGGCCCTGGCGTTTGCCATCCTGCAGGGGCTCTATCCGCTCTGGTTCTTCGTCGGCCAGGAGCGGATCCCGCTGATCGCCACGATCGGGGTCGGCGCCAAGGTGCTCGCGACGATCGCCATCTTCGTGTTCGTGCGCGGTCCGGGCGACGGCTGGATCGTGCTCGCCGCCTACGCCGGCGCGGCCCTGCTGGCGTCGGCCGCGGGCTATGCGCTGATGCTGCGCCAGGTCCGCCCGGGACGCCTCGACCTCGAGCTGATCGCGCAGACCCTGCGGCTCGGCTTCAGCATGTTCGTGATGCGCATCTCGGTGCTGATGCACACCGCGGGCAACAGCTTTCTCCTGCTGCTGCTGGGCGGTCCGATCCAGGTCGCGTTCTTCGCCGCCGGCGAGAAGCTCTGCCGGCCCGCCGCCTGGCTCATGCAGCCGATCAACGTCGCCCTGCTGCCGCGGCTCTCGCATCTGGTCGAGCACAGCCCGGACCAGGCGCGCGCGATGGCGAGCCTCAGCATCCTGCTGATGACCGCGGTCGGCATCGCCTTCGGCGTCGCGATCGGCCTGCTCGCGCCCTGGCTGGTCGACCTGCTGTTCGGCCTGCCGGAGTACCAGCCGGCGGTCGCGGTGCTGCGGATCATGGCGCTGATCATCCCGCTGATCGTGCTCAACGCCGCCCTGGTCAGCCAGTGGCTGGTGCCGCACGGGCTCGACCGCGCGCTGCTCCTGGTGGTCATGTCCGGCACCGTCGCTCAACCTGATCCTGGCGCTGATCTTCGCGCCGCGCTTCGGCGCGCTCGGCATGGCCTGGGTGACGGTGGCGGTCGAGGCCTACATCCTGATCGGCCTGCTGCTGGGCGCTGCACCGCCACGGGCTCCGGCCGATCGCGCCGCAGCTGCTGCCGGGCCTGCTGCGCGAGCTCGCGACCCACGTCGCGCGGCGGAGCTAGGAGCTCTCTCCGACCCGACCGAGCCGAGCTTATCGACCACCCTGCCGTCGTCGTGCTTCGAACCGGGCTGCTGGATCGGGGAGGCAGCGACGATCGTCTAGCGCCGGCCGCGGCCGGCGGAGCGTGCTCCGAGCACCTCGGCGACGAACCCGTCGAGCCGGCGCGCGAGCGCGCGCGCGTCGCGCGCCTGCCGATGGGCGGCGAGCGCCGGCGCGAGGGCCGGTCGCAGCGCCAGCGCCTGCAGGGTCGCCGCCGCCAGCTCGTCCGGGCTGCGGAACACCGCGCCGACCGTCGCGGGCGCGCTCAGCTGCTCGCGCATCAAGGGGAAGTCCGGGCAGACCACGGCCGCGCCGCGCGCCAGCGCGTCCGCCGCGACCCCGCTCGGCCGATACTCGTAGCGCTCGCGCTGGTAGTTCAGGACCACCACGTCGCAGCGGTCGAGCGCGGCGAGATAGGCGGTCCGCGCGCCGGTATCGATCACCTCGAAGCCGCGGCCCTGCCACGCCGCGCGCACCTCCGCCTGCGGGCAGCCGAGCACGAGGCGCGCCGGCAGGCGACCCTCCTCGCGGAGCCGCAGGAGCAGGGCCAGGATCGCCTCCGAGCCCTTCTCCCCACGCACCGCGCCGATCACGCCGACCGCCGGCTCGCGCGCCGGTCCGGCCGGTCGCGCCGCGCTCGCGCCGCCGAGCGGATGCGGCAAAACCAGGAAGCGCTCCCGATCGGGCCGGATGCCGATCTCGGCGAAGCCCAGCGGTGGTCTCGAAGCAGGCGAAGCGGCAGCCGGTGCGATCGAGCAGGCGCAGCACCCGGCGCTCCAGGCCGCGCCGATGGGCCTCCTGCAGGTTATGGTTGATCAGGAAGTAGACCCGGCGGCGGAGCGGCCAGATCGCCGGCCAGACCACGATCAGCAGCGCGGTCAGGAACTCGCGGACCACGATCAGATCGTGGTCGCGGCGGCGCCACAGCCGTCCCACCAGACGCAGCGTGCGGACCGAGGAAGCTCAGCGCCTTCAGGAGCTTCGTCACCGGGTCGGGCAGCCAGGGCCGCTCGCGCCAGTGCATCGGCACCGGCAGCACGGCGACCCGGGCCTGCGTGAGCGCCGCCGCCTCGATCAGCGGCTGCAGCGCCTGATGCGGGTCGGCGCGGCTCGCGTCCGGCGGCGCGCCCGCCGCCTGGGGCAGCATCGCCACCTCCGCCGAGCGCGGCGCGGGCTTTGCCATCGGCTCAGGGCGCCAGACGCTCGACCTGCCACCCGCCGCCGGCGCCCCTTGTATAGCGCAGGCGATCGTGCAGGCGGTCGTTGCGGCCCTGCCAGAACTCGGCGCGGCTCGGCAGCAGGCGGAACCCGCCCCAGAACTCCGGCCGCGGCACGGCGCCGCCGCCGAAGCGCTCGCTCATGGGACCGGGCGGCGTCCTCGAGCGCCCGCCGATCGGCGATCACGGCGCTCTGCGCCGAGGCCCAGGCGCCGATCTGGCTGCCGCGCGGCCGGCTCGCGAAGTAGGCATCGGCCTCAGCGTCGGCGACCCGCTCGACGGTGCCCTCGAAGCGCACCTGGCGGGCCAAGGGACCCCACCAGAAGACCAGCGCCGCCCTCGGGTTGGCGCCGAGCTCGCGGCTCTTGCGGCTCTCGAAGCTCGGTGAAGAAGGCGAGCCCGCGCCGGTCGACGCCCTTGAGCAGGACGATGCGCGCCGAGGGTTGGCCGTCGGCCCCGACCGTGGCGAGCGTCATCGCGTTCGGCTCGAACACCTCGGCCCGGCAGGCGTCCTCGAACCAGCTCTGGAACTGGGCGATCGGATCGCCGAGCAGGTCCTCTTCGGTCAGGCCGCGCGCTTCGTAGTCGCGCCGCATGGCGGCGGGGTCGGTGATCATCCTCGGCTCCTCTCGAGCGCGCATTCTTGCCCGGCCCGGTTAACCTTTGGCAAGCGCGCCGATCGTCCGCCTCGCGGCGGCCCGACCGCTCGTTCGGCGGGCCGGCCGCAAGCCCGCGCGAGGCCTCCGACGGCGCGTCGTCGCAAGGCTCTTGCGCCGCTCCCGATCCTGCGCAAGGCTGAGCGCCGGGACCATCGCGAGCGGGGGAAGGCACCATGCGGCCCAATCGGCTGAGGGAGATCTGGCGCGACGGCGGTGCGGCGGTCAACGGCTGGCTGCAGCTGCCGCACGGCTTCGCGGCCGAGGTCATGGCGGCGCAGGGCTGGGACAGCCTGACGGTCGACATGCAGCACGGGCCGGTCGGCTACGACAACGCGCTCACCATGCTCCAGGCGCTCTCCAGCAGCGAGGTCACGCCGCTCGCGCGGGTGCCGTGGAACGAGCCCGGCATCATCATGAAGATGCTGGACGCCGGCTGCTACGGCATCATCTGCCCGATGATCAACTCGGCCGAGGAGGCGCAGCGCTTCGTCGGCGCCTGCCGCTACCCGCCCAAGGGCTACCGCAGCTTCGGCCCGACCCGGGTGACCTTCTACGCCGGCACCGACTACGGCCAGCACGCCAACGACACGGTGATCGCGCTGGCGATGATCGAGACCCGCCAGGCGATCGAGAACCTCGACGCGATCCTGGATACGCCGGGCCTGGACGGCGTCTACGTCGGCCCGGCCGATCTCAGCCAGAGCCTCGGCTACGAGGAGCGGGTCGACCTCAAGCACCCGGACCTGGTGGCGATCCTCGACCAGATCCAGGAGGGCTGCCGGCGGCGCAAGCTGATCGCCGGCATCCACTGCGCCGCGACCGAGTACGCGCGCCAGATCATCGACAAGGGCTACCAGTTCGTCACCATCCTCTCCGACAGCCGGCTGCTCGCGGTCGCGGCCAAGCAGGCGGTCAACGAGGTGCGCGGCACCGAGAAGCGGCCGGTGCGGCCGGCCGGCCCATATTGACCGCGCGCTGAGCGGGCGGGCCTGACCAGCAGATTCGCCTCGCAGCCCGGCGGCGCGCCGAGGCCGAAGTCGCTGCGCGCGCCGTCGACGAGCAGGCGCGTCCCGGCGCGCGCCAGGATCGGTCCGGGCTCCGGCCGCGGAGCGCAGGAGCCGTCGAACGCGAGCCCCGGTGCCAAGGTCTTCGGCGATCGCGCGGCGGCCGCGTCAGCCGGCCCGCCAGCCGTCGAGCGCGTCGCGCCAGCGGTACCAGGCGCCGACCGCGGGCAGGAACCATGGCCTGCCGTCGTACAGCGGACGGGTCGGGAAGTCCAAGCCGTCGAACGGGCAGGGGCGGTTGGTCCGCCCGAGCAGCTTGAGCGCCAGCTGATGGCCGAGATAGCTCGCCATGGCGACGCCGCTGCCGTTGCAGCCCATCGCGAAGTGCGCGCCGGCGGCGATCCCCATGTGCGGCAGGCGGTCGAAGGTGAAGGCGAGCGGCACCCTTCCAGCTGTGGCTGATGCGGCAGCCGGCGAGCTCCGGCCAGACCCGGACCATCCTCCGATAGAGGCCTAGGGCGCTGTGCCGCTCGTCGACGTCCCGGAGGCTGACGCGGCCGCCGAACAGCACCCGCCGGCGGTCCGGCGAGAGCCGGAAGTAGCAGAGCAGGCGGTTGCCGTCGACGAACATGCGACCCTGCGGGCTGAGCCGGCGGGTCAGCTCGAGCGGCAATTCCTCGGTCGCGATGATGTAGCTCGAGACCGGCACGACGCGGCGCTGCAGGTCGGGCGTGAGCGGTCCGGTATAGCCGTTGGTGGCGACGACCACCTCGGCGGCCTGCAGCGCCCCGCGGGCGGTCGCGAGGTCGAAGCCGGCCGCGCTGCGGCTCAGGCGCCGCACGCCCGCATGGCCGTGCAGCAGCGCGCCGGCGGCCTGCGCGGCCGCGCGCAGCCCGGCGTGGAAGCGGGCCGGATGCAGCCCGCCCGCCGCCTCGATCACGACCCCGCCGTGGTAGCGGTCCGAGCCGATCTCCTCGCGCTGGCGCTCGCGCGGCACCATACGGACGCCGTCGGCGCGCTCGCCGAGCGCCGCGACCTGGCGCGCCAGGACCGCGTACTGCCGGGGGTTGCAGGCGAGCTGGAAACGGCCGCAGCGCTCGGTAGTCGGCGGCCAGCCCCTCGCGCGCGATCAGGTCCTCCAGGAACTCGAACGAGGCGCGCGCCCCGTCCTGGAGCGCCGCCGCCCGGCTCGGCCCGTGGCGCCGGGCGAGGGTCTGCCAGTCGAGCTTGACCGCGCCGCCGACCATGCCGCCGTTGCGCGTGCTGGCGCCGCTGCCGAGCGCGCCGCTGTCCAGCACCGCGACGAGCGCGCCGGCGCGCGCCAGCTCGAGCGCCGCGCAGAGGCCGCAGTAGCCGCTGCCGATCACCGCGACGTCGACCCGCTCGGGCAGCGGCTCCCGGTCCGCGGCCTCGGGCGGCGCCTCCCGCCACCAGTAGGGCTCAAACGTGAGGTCGGGCGCGAAGACCGCCTGGGGGCTCCGGCTCACGGCGTCGCCCGCGCTTGCCAGGCGACGAGCGGGGCTGCCGGCGGTTCGCCCGCGACCTCGTAGAACAGCTTGCGCTTGAGCGCGGCGAGGAAGTCCTCGCCCCGCTCGACGCCGAGGACGAACCCGTTCACCACCTCGCCGCTGTAGTAGCGGTCGATCTCCGGCACCTCGCCGTTCATGATCGCGAGGCCGTTGATCTCGATCGCCTGCGCGGTCGCCGCGGCGCGGGCCTGCGCGAGCAGCGCGTGGTCGACGTTCTCGCGACCATCGCCGGAGACGTCGACCACGAGGCGCCCGCTCTTGCCGGCGAGCAGCGCCGAGCGCCGTGGCGAGAGCGCTCCCGATCGCGGTCTGGCCGCGCAGGCCGTCCGGCGCCTTGCGGCCGTAGGCGAGCGCCGCCGACCGCCGGGTCGGTCCAGTCGACCACGATCTCGGAGCGGCTGTCGAACTCGACGATCGCGACGCGCGCCGGCCCGAGCGCCTCGATCACGCTGGGCGTCGGAGAGCAGCCGGACGTAGGCGTTGCGCTGCAGGGCGAGCTCGCGGTCGTCGATCGAGTTCGAGCGGTCGACCACCAGCACCAGCCAGTCGACGGCCAGGCAGGGCGGGGCGAGACCCGCGCACAGCAGCGCGAGGACGCCCGCGCCGACGATGGCGGCGGCCCGGTGCCGGGGCGCCTTCTCGGGGCGCGCCGCGGGAGCGGTCACCCGGCCACCTGTCGCTCGCCACATGCGCTTGGCACCTCCGGACCTGGAGCGGGTGGAATGCTGGCGGAAGCCACCGTATATGTCACCTCCGCGCGGGCAGGGAAACCGAGGCCGGACCCGTCGCCGGAGGAGCAAGCCGTCGCGTGGCGGCTTGCAATGACAACCCTGTTGCGCTTGTTAAATCCAGCGAGGCTGGCTCGGGCCGCAGCGCCCCGGCGCGTCGGCCGCGGATCAGCCGTTCCCGTCCCAGGAGTTTCGCATGTTTCGTCGCCGTGACCTGATGATCGGTGCCGGGGCTGTTCGCCGCCCTCGGCGTGCTGCGGGCACCCGTCGCGCGCAGCCAGTCGCTCGATCTCGGGGCGCCGCGGCCGTTCGACTTCGCCTGGCTGCAGGGCGAGGCCGGGAGCTCGCCGCGCAGCCCTACGAGCCGCCGCTGATCCGCTATCCCGACCTCCTCGAGACGCCTCGACTACGACGCCTATCAGCAGATCCAGTTCAAGCCCGAGCGGGCGCTCTGGGCCGACGGCGGCGCGCCGTTCCCGGTCCAGTTCTTCCATCTCGGGCGCTACTTCAAGGCGCCGGTCCGGCTGCACGTGGTCGACGACGGCAGCCGCGCGCGAGATCCGCTACGACCCCGACCTGTTCACCTTCGGCAACACCCGCCTCGACGAGAGGCTGCCGGACGACCTCGGCTTCGCCGGCTTCCGGGTGATGGACGCGCCGGGCGCCACCAAGGACTGGCTGGCCTACCAGGGTGCGGCCTATTTCCGCACCTCCGGCGCCCTCGACCAGTACGGGCTCTCGGCCCGCGGCCTCGCGATCGACACCGCGATGCCCTGGCCGGAGGAGTTCCCGCGCTTCACCCAGTTCTGGCTCGAGCAGACGCCGGCCGACAGCTCGCACATCCTGATCTACGCGCTGATGGACAGCCCGAGCGTCACCGGCGCCTATCGCTTCGACTGGGTCAAGCAGGAAGGCGTGGTGGTCGGCATCCGGGCCGAGCTGTTCTGCCGCCGGGACATCGCCCGCATGGGGGTGGCGCCGCTCACCAGCATGTTCTGGTTCGGCGAGAACAACCGCCAGCAGGCGACCGACTGGCGGCCGGAGATCCACGACAGCGACGGCCTGGCGCTCTGGACCGGCAGCGGCGAGCGCATCTGGCGGCCGCTCAACAACCCGCCGAGCGTCCGCACGAGCTCGTTCATCGACCACAACCCCAAGGGCTTCGGGCTGCTCCAGCGCGACCGGGCGTTCCACAACTTCGAGGACGACGGCGTGTTCTACGACCGCCGGCCGAGCGTCTGGATCGAGCCGCTCGGCGACTGGGGCGCGGGTGCGGTGCAGCTGGTCGAGATCCCGACCGACGACGAGATCCACGACAACATCGTCGCCTACTGGGTGCCGGCAGACGCCGGTGCGAGGCGGGCTCGCACTGGTCGTTCGCCTATCGCCTGCACTGGCTGGCCGACGAGCCCTACCCGGCCGAGAACGTCGCGCGGGTCCGGCATACCCGGCTGGGCCGCGGCGGCATTCCCGGGCCAGCCGCGCCCGGAGGGCGCGCGCAAGTTCGTGATCGACTTCGAGGGCGGTCCGCTCGCCGATCTGCGCAAGAGCCGACGAGGTCGAGCCGGTGGTCACCGCGTCGCGCGGCAAGCTCGACAACCGCTACGCCCTGCAGGTGGTCGGCACCAGGATCTGGCGCGCGTTCTTCGACCTCTACGTCGACGGCGGCGAGCCGGTCGAGCTGCGCTGCTTCCTCCGCCTCGGCCAGCCGCACGCTGACCGAGACCTGGCTCTACCAGTACATCCCCTTCGAGTATCTGATGCGGTCGCGGACTCGGACTCGCGATGGCGCGTCAGTAGTTCGCGGCCTCCTCGGGCGAATGGCCGCGCCGGTAGACCAGCATGGTGCGCTCGAAGCTCATGACCTCGATGCCGTCCTGGTTGATGCCGCGCGTCGCGACGGTGACGATCCCCTGGGTCGGGCGGCTCTTGAACTCGCGCTTGTGCAGGACCGTGCTCTCCGCATAGAGCGTGTCGCCGGCGAACACCGGATGGCTCGCCTTGACCTTGTCCCAGCCGAGGTTGGCCACGACCTTGGCGCTGACGGTGCGCACGCTCATGCCGGTCAGCAGGGCCAGCGTGAAGGTCGAAGTCGACCAGCAGCGACTTCCACTCGGTCTGCGCGGCATAGGCGGCGTCGAAGTGGACCTGCTGGGTGTTCATCGTCAGCAGCGTGAACCAGACGTTGTCGGTGTCGAGCACGGTGCGGCCCGGCCGGTGCTCGAAGATGTCGCCGGGCTGGAAATCCTCCCAGAACAGTCCCGAGGTCTCGCGGAAGCGGCGCTCGCCGACGACCTTGTAGGCGGGAAGAATGCTGTCCATGGCCTTCCCTCTTCTCCAGACATGCCGAGCTCGGGCCTAGACCGTCAGATAGGCCGCCCGCACCTCGGCGTCGGCGAGCAGCTCGGCGAGCGTGCCCTGGTAGCGGATCCGGCCCTTCTCGATGATCAGCGCGCGGTTGGCGATCGCGCTGGCGAAGTGCAGGTTCTGCTCCGACAGCAGCACGGTCAGCCCGTCCCGCTTGAGCTCCTCGATGGTCGCCGCCATCTGCTCGACGATCACCGGCGCCAGGCCCTCCGAGGGCTCGTCGAGCAGGATCGCGCGCGGGTTGCCCATCAGCGTGCGCGCGATCGTCAGCATCTGCTGCTCGCCGCCCGAGATCTGCCCGGCCGGGCGCGCGCGCAGCTCGGCGAGGTTGGGAAACAGCGCGAACAGGCGCTCGGGCGTCCAGTGCGGCGCGCGCCGGCGCGGCGGCTGGCGGCCGACCTCGAGGTTCTCCGCGACCGTGAGGTCCGGGAACACGCGGCGCTCCTCGGGCACGTAGCCGAGGCCGAGGCGCGCGATCCGGTGCGGCGGCCGGCCGACGAGATCGTGGCCGTCGAAGCTGATCCAGCCCTTGGCCGGCGGCACCAGGCCCATGATGCGTCTTGAGGGTGGTCGACTTGCCGGCGCCGTTGCGGCCGAGCAGGGCCACCACCTCGCCCCAGCCGACGGTGAAGGTGACGTCGTCCAGGATGTGGGCGCGGCCGTAGTAGGCGTGCAGCGCGCTGATCTCGAGCATGGGCTCAGGCGTGGCGCGCGGCGCGCGCTGCGGCCGCGCCGGCGCGCGCGGCCGCCGGCGCCGAGGTAGATCTGCTGCACCAGCGGGTCGGCGCGCACCTGCTCGGGCGGGCCGAGCGCGACCAGCTCGCCGCGGTTCATCACCATGATCCGGTCGGCGTGGCCGAACACCACGTCCATGTCGTGCTCGGTGAACAGGGCGGCGAGGCTCTGCGCGCGCACGATGCTGCGGATCAGCGCCATCAGCTCGATCCGCTCGCGCGGCGCCATGCCGGCGGTCGGCTCGTCCATCAGCAGCAGCACCGGCTCCTGCGCCAGCGCGATCGCGAGCTCGACCCGCTTGAGGTCGCCATAGGCGAGCACCGCGCAGGCGCGCCCGGCCTGATCCGCCATCTCGACCCGGGCGAGCAGGACGCTGCCGCCTCCTCGCGGTACAGGCGGGCGGCGGCGGACCACAGGCTGCGGGTCCGGCCGTGGCGGGCGAGCAGCGCCTGCTGCACGTTCTCGATCACGGTCATCGAGGCGAAGGTCTGGGTGATCTGGAAGGTCCGGCCGACGCCCATGGCGCGCGACCCGGCGCGGCGGCAGGCCGACCAGCTCGCGCCCTTGCAGCCGGACGCTGCCGGCATCGGGCCGCAGCTGGCCGTTCAGGCAGTTGAAGCAGGTGGTCTTGCCGGCGCCGTTCGGGCCGATCAGGGCGAGCAGCTCGCCGGCCGTCGAGGCGCGAAGCTCACGTCGTGGACCGCCTGGACGCCGCCGAACGCCTTGCGCGAGGCCCTGCGACCTCGAGGACCGTCATCAGGCGGTCTCGGGCTGGCTGCGGCGGCGCTGCAGCCAGCCGACGATGCCGTGCGGGAAGGCCAGCACGAGGCGCGACGATGATCAGGCCGAGGATCAGCGGCCAGTAGCGGGTGAGCGTCGAGAACCAGATCTCGAGGCCGTGGTAGACGCGCGGCGCCGACCAGCGGTCCGGCGAGCGTCTGCACGCCGCCGAGCAGGACCATGACGAGGCCCTCGATCGACTGCGGGATCGCGAGCCAGGTCGGGTCGATCGTGCCCTTGAGGAAGGCGAGGATGCCGCCGGCGAGCCCGGCGAAGGTGCCGGCGATGGTGAAGGCGAGCCACTGGTGGGTGCGGATGTCGATCCCGATCGCCTCGGCGCGCAGCGGCGCGTCGCGACAGGCGCGGAGCGTCATGCCGAAGGGCGCGAAGATCATGTTTCTGTAGCAAAATCAGCGCGATGAGGTTCAGATCCTAAGGCGAAATAGTAGTAGACGACGGTGCGGCTCGCCCAGCTCGCCGGCCAGATCCCGACCAGGCCGTTGTCGCCGCCGGTGACCTCGTACGACTGGAACACGATGGCGTAGACGATCTGGGCGAAGGCGAGCGAGAGCATCGCGAGATAGACCCCGGCGAGGCGCACGCAGAACCAGCCGAACAGCAGCGCGCCGGCGAACGCGAGCAGGGGCGCGCCGAGCAGCGCGAGCTCCATCGGCGCCGCGAGATGCTTGACCAGCAGGCCGGCGCCATAGGCGCCGAGGCCGAAATAGGCGGCGTGGCCGAACGAGACCATGCCGCCCGGGCCCATGATGAAGTGCAGGCTCTGGGCGAACAGCGCGAGGCAGAAGATCTCGACCAGCAGGAACTGCGACGTAGCCGCCGGCCACGAGCGGCAGGAGCCAGGAGGACGCGCGACCGCGCGCCGGCAGGCCAGGCGGAGCGCCCGGCCCGCCGGCCGGAGCAGCGGCGGGCGCCGCCTCGGGCGCCGCGCGCGCGGCGAGCTCCGGCCGGCCGAGCAGGCCCCAGGGCCGGACCACGAGCACCACCGCCATGATCAGGAAGGTCAGCACCAGCGTGATCTGCGGGGAACACCCAGATGCCGAAGGCGGTGAGCTCGCCGATCAGGAGCGCCGCGAGGAACGCGCCGAGCACGCTGCCCATGCCGCCGACCACGACCACGACGAAGGCGTCGGCGATGATCCGCAGGTCCATGTCGTGGGTGACCGCGTCGCGCGGCAGCTGGAGCGCGCCGCCCAGGGCAGCGAGGCCGGCGCCGAGCGCGAACACCGAGGTGAACAGCCAGGCCTGGTCGACGCCGAGCGCGCCGACCATCTCGCGGTCCTGGGTCGCGGCGCGCACCAGGATGCCCCAGCGGGTGTGCCGGAACAGCGCGTAGAGCGCGCCCAGCACCAGCGGCCCGAGCGCGATCAGCACCAGCTCGTACTGGGGAAAGCGCTGGCCGAGGATCGCGATCCAGCCGTCGAGGCCGGGGGCGCGCGGCCCGATCAGGTCCTCGGGCCCCCAGAGCGATGATCACCAGCTGGCCGACGATCAGCACCACGCCGAAGGTCGCGAGCAGCTGGAACAGCTCGGGCGCCTGATAGATCCGGCGCAGCAGCAGGATCTCGACGAGCGCGCCGAGCGCGGCGACGATCAGCGCGGCGAGCAGGAGCGCCAGCCAGAAGCCGAGCGCCGAGGTCGCGCCGGCGAGCCAGCCGGTGAGCGTGACCGCGAGATAGGCGCCCAGCATGTAGAACGAGCCGTGGGCGAAGTTCACGATCCGGGTGACGCCGAAGATGATCGACAGCCCGGCCGCGACCAGGAACAGCGAGGACGCGCTGGCCAAACCGTTCAGGAACTGGATGATGAGGAAGTCCATGCCGCTCGTTCATGGCACGCGAGTGCCCGATCCGCCGACCGCTCCATGCCGTTCGGCCGCCCGATGTCGAGAGCCATCAAGGACCGCCGCCACAAGGCCGTCAAGCGCCGCAATCCGATCGCCCGGGCGTTGCGCGATGCGGCCTATCGCGCGCGCCAGGAAGCCAACCGGCGGCGCTACTCGCGCAAGGCCAAGCA
>CAVWCE010000061.1:0-24992 GCA_963753275.1 uncultured Alphaproteobacteria bacterium
TGCCAATGCGAGAGGTCCTACGCTATTCGGGAGCGAGCCCGAGGACTGTGAACCAGTTCACCCAGCAGCGAAATTTGTCGTCGCCATCTACCATACCGACTTAGCGTGCGGAACCTGCCGATCGCGCTCGCAGAATCCCAGATCACGGTGGTATGCCCGCCCCCTTCAGACGGTCGACATACAACGACGCCGCAGGCTCCTCGAACGGGCAGCGCCGGGCATAGTCGGAGACCCTGAACCCAGGCAGGATTTGCCGATGATGGTCGGCAATGCGCTGCGCTGCTTCGACCCGACCAACGGCGACGAGGCTCGCCGCCAAAACACGAGCCGCGTTTCCGAACCGGGGATTGAGATTCAAAGACTTCTGTGACCAGCGGATCGCATCCTCATACGCGCCGTCCAGGTAGTGGTTCTGACCAAGTAGGACCAGTTTGAAGAAAGCGTAAGGGTCGGCCGGCGACAATCGAATGGCCCGCTCTGCTCGCGCGATCGCCGCTTTCGTCCTGCCAATGAAGCCGTAGGGGCCGCTGCTGAAGGTCCATGCCCAGGAATTGCTCGGCGAGATTGTCGTTGCACGGTCGACGCAATCGATCGCGGCATCATAGTCTCGAAAGAGCATCGCTCTTGCGTGTCCCTGCAGCGCAAAGGCGAGGCCATTGGATCGATCCCGTTCGATCGCACAATTCGATAGCCGGATGACCTCCTGCGCGTCGGCGTCGACGTCCGACGACCAGCCTTCGGCAATGTTGAACATGTGCCAATGGGCGGAGAAAGCAAAGGCAGCTGCGTACCCGGATCTTCTTCTCTCGCCTTTTCCAGCAGCGTCCGCGCTCGCGAGAAATCGGCGAAGTCCAGCGTGTAGAGTAAGTCTAAACCCCGGAGTAGATAGTCATATGCGTTCAGGTTCTGGGGTGGTTTGCGGAGCGCTCGTTCTATTTCCGTTTGACGCACATGCGTAGCAATCTGCCCGACAATCTTGATGGCGATCTCGTCTTGCAGCTGGAAGAGTTCGTCGATCCCGAACTCATATTTCTCCGCCCACAGAACCGAGGCGCTGGCTACATCGAGGAGTTCGACCCACAGCCGAACTCGTGGACCGGATCTGAAGACCCGCCCCGACACGAGATACTGTACGCCAAGTTTTTCGCCGACCTCGATGGGATCAATTCTGCGCCGGCGGAACGCCATGGTCGAGCCGCGGGATACAACCAATAGATCTTGAAGATTGCTGAGTGAGGTGATGATGTCCTCGATGAAGCCCTCCGCAAAATAACTATCATCCGTCTTAGCCGTCAGGACTTCTGAACGGAAGGAAAGCAATTGAAGGCAGTGCGGCTCTTCCCGGAAGTCCACCAAAGATGTTGAGTGACGTGTTTCGATCGATCCCTGCTACAACAAGTAAGAACGCGTGCACTGGTCGTGAAAAATTCTTCAGAACTCAGTTCACCAAGATCCTTAACGTCGAGATTCGGTGCAGCCCCGAGCGCGTCTCGTAGGGCAGCGGAAACCACGATGCCGCCCGCTGGTGCGACCCCTTGTAGACGAACAGCAGTATTGACACCGTGCCCATAGACATCGTTGAGATCAAAGATAATGGGATCCCAATGAACGCCCATCCGAAACTCGATTCGCCGCTCGGGCGGCTTTTGAGCCTCCTGGTCACGGATTTCCTGCTGGAGTTCCATGGCACAGCGGATGGCGTCCCACGGGGTCTCGAACACGGCGACGTAACCGTCGCCCGTATTCTTCACGATCTCGCCACGATGCGCGATGATTGCAGGGTCGATCACGCCCACACGTAAGAGGCGGAAGCGCCTGTGGGTGTCCAATTCGGCAACTTCCATCAGCCGCGTGTAGCCGACGACGTCCGCCGCGAGGACGGCCCGCGATCGTCTCTCGAACTCGAGCACGGGATCTTCGACGAAGCCTGGACTGGCGCGCGCGCACGCGGCCCCAGAGCTACCGGTCATCGAAAACTCCTACGGTGCCATGCCTTGCATTATGGCGTCACGATGGTCGGGGCCGCAATCCCCGATCGGCTTGGCCTGTGCCAGGCGCGTGATCGTTGTGGTCGCTGCCGGCTAACGATCGGAACTCGGTGGCCGGCTCGCAAGAGGCCCGGCGAGCTCCATGAACCTTCGCGCGAACTTGGGCGCCGTGCCGTCGTCCTCGTGCTTGAAGAAGGCGTAGGCCTCCGACCAGCCCTGGTTGTGGATGCGGGTGGCCCAGGCCGCGAGGTCGGCGTCGGTGTAGTTCGCGCGGCGCAGGCGGAGGTAGCCCCAGGATGCGGTCGCGACCAGCGCTACCGGCTCCTTTGTGCCTTCCTTGTCGTCGGGGTCGGTCTCGGCGATGCAGAGGGCGGCGTCGTGGGCGCGGAGCGCATCGAAGACGTCGTCCTCGAACCAGGTGGGGTTGCGGAACTCGAGGGCGACCTTGCGGTCCGCCGGCACCAGGTCGAGGAAGATCCGCAGGCGGTCGGTGTCCTTCTTCAGGTGCGGGGGCAGCTGGAACAGGAAGGGGCCGAGCTTCTGGCCGAGGGTGGCGGCGGTCTTGAACAGGTAGTCCAGGAGCTCGCCCGCGTCCTTCAGGCGCTGGATGTGGGTGATCCGGCGCGAGGCCTTGAGGACGAAGCGGAAGCCGTCGGGCGTCTGGCGCGGCCCAGTCCTCGAGCAGCTGGGCCTTGGGCAGGCGGTAGAAGGTGTTGTTGATCTCGACCGCGGGCAGGCGCTCGGCGTAGTAGGCGAGCATCTCCGAGTCCGGCAGGTCCACCGGATAGAACGGGCCCTTCCACGGCTTGTAGCTGAAGCCGCTGGCCCCGGCGAACAGGCGTGAGCGGCATGGACTTGTCTCCCTCAAGCTCGTGAACGCCCAGGCGCCGTAGCCGACCACCTGGTCCTTGGGTCCCGCGGTGTCGCCCGAGCTGCGAAGGTCGAGGCGCTGGACGCGCATGGCGCGCCGCCGCGCCTCGAGCAGCAGGCCGCCGATCGCCAGATGGCCGCAGGCCTCGCGCGGCCCGAGACTCGCGCCGTCGAGCTGCTCGATGGCGGCGGCGGTCGCCTGGTCGTGCGCTCGCGCCTGATCATAGGGCTCGTAGTGCGACAGATCGGAGCTGATCACGAGCAGGGTCTCGGGCCCGCCCCAGAGGCGGTCGAGCGCTCCGGCCACCGCCGCGGGCGTCGCGTCGCCGACCAGGAGCGGCACGAGGGTGAGGTCGCCGAGCACGGTCTGGAGGAACGGCAGCTCGACCTCGAGCGCGTGCTCGGGCTGGTGCGGCACGTCGGTCGACGTGACCTGCGGCAGGTCGCGGATCGCTCCGATCGCATCGTCGTCGACCGGGATGTCGCCAAGCGGCGTGCGGAAGGCCTTGGCGATCGGCAAGGCGAGGCCGCGGAACGGCACGACGTGCGCCGGCCCGACCACGACGACGCGGCGCAGCCGGGCGGCGCCCGCGCCGAGCGCGCCGAAGGCGCGGCCGGCCACCGGCCCGGAGTAGACGTAGCCGGCATGGGGCGCGATCAGCGCCTTGGGCGGACCCTCGCCGGGCGAGCTCTCGGGCGCGGCAAGGAAACCCTCGACCATGGCCCGCAGGCGACCCGGCTCTGCGGGATAGAACGTGCCTGCCACCGCCGGCGGGCGGATGCTGCTCACCCACGCCCCTCCCCCGTTGCGCGGATTTGGCCCAAAGCCCACCTAATGTGGCATGCACGACGACCCGATTGAAGGCGTGCCGGCGCGCCATTGGCACCGGCTCGAGGACGGCCGCCTCCAGTGCGACGTCTGCCCGCGCTACTGCCGCCTGCACGACGGCCAGCGGGGCTTGTGCTTCGTGCGCGCCCGCCGGGGCGACGAGGTGCTGCTCACCACCTGGGGGCGCTCGTCCGGCTTCTGCATCGATCCGATCGAGAAGAAGCCGCTCAACCACTTCCTGCCCGGCACGCCGGTCCTGTCCTTCGGCACCGCGGGCTGCAACCTCACCTGCAAGTTCTGCCAGAACTGGGACATCTCGAAGGCAAGGGCATTCGACCGCCTGCAGGACCGGGCCGCGCCGGACGCGATCGCGCGCGCCGCCGAGCAGAGCGGCTGCCGCTCGGTCGCCTACACCTACAACGACCCGGTGATCTTCCTCGAGTACGCGATCGACGTGGCAGAGGCCTGCCGCGAGCGCGGGATCCGGAACGTCGCGGTCTCGGCCGGCTACATCTGCGCCGCGCCGCGCGCCGAGCTCTATCGCCACATGGATGCCGCCAACATCGACCTCAAGGGGTTCACCGAGGGCTTCTACAGGAAGCTCTGCTCGGGCGCGCTCCAGCCGGTGCTCGAGACGCTGGTCTACCTCAAGCGCGAGACCGCGGTCTGGCTCGAGGTGACGACGCTCCTGATCCCGGGCCACAACGACGACCCGGCCGAGATCGAGGCGCTCAGCGCCTGGTTCATGGAGCACCTCGGCCCCGACGTGCCGCTCCACTTCACGGCCTTCCACCCCGACTACAAGATGCTGGACGTGGCGCGGACGCCGCGCGCGACCTTGACCCGGGCGCGTGCGATCGCGCGGCGGCACGGCTTGCGCTACGTCTATACCGGCAACGTCCGCGACGCGGCCGGCCAGAGCACCTATTGCCACGCCTGCGGCAGGACGCTGATCGGGCGCGACGGGTACGAGATCACCGCCTGGGCGCTCACGACGGAGGGCTCTGCGCGCGCTGCGGCGCCACGTGCCCCGGCGTGTTCGAGGCCCGGCCCGGCAGCTGGGGCCAGCGCCGCATGCCGGTCTGGGTCGGCGGGGGACGCGCGCCGCGATCGGAGCGCTGGCCGCGGTGAGGGAGAGGGCGCTCGCCCTGGATCACGACGAGGTGAGCGACCGCGGAAGGGTCGTCGACCTTGCCGTCGGGACGCCGAAGGCAGCGCTGGAGAGCCGCCGCTGGGACTTGCCTCGCCCGGCGTCTCGCGGTACGCTAGCGTGACGATAGCGTGGAGAGCGCGATGGCCCAAGTGATCGTGCGGCATCTCGAGGACGACACGGTGCGGCGGCTCAAGGAGCGGGCTCGGCGCAGGGGCCATTCCCTGGAGCGGGAGCTGCGCGACATCCTGTCCGCGGCGGCGCGCCACGACATGGCCGAGTTCAAGGCGCTGGCCGCAGCGGTCCGCGCGCGTTACCAGGGCACGCCGCAGACCGACAGCGCTCTGCTCCTGCGCGAAGACCGCGACCGGTGAACCTCGTCATCGATGCCAGCGTCGCGATCAAGTGGTTCGCCCCCGAATCGCTGTCGCGCGAGGCGGCGCGTCTTCTCGATGGCGGCGACGCCCTGTTTGCGCCGGACTTCCTGCTGGTCGAATGCGGCAACATCATCTGGAAGAAGGTCAGGCTCGGCGAGCTCACTCGCGCTGACGGCGACGTCGCTCTCGGCGCCCTGCGCTCGGGGCCGATCGATTTCATGGGCACGCGGCCCCTCGTGGAGCGCGCCTTGCATTTGGCGCACGAGATCGACCATCCGCTCTATGACTGCCTCTATCTCGCCGCAGCCGAGGCGGTGGACGCCAGGGTCGTAACGGCTGACCGTCGCTTTTTCGAGCGGTGCGCGGCGTCCGTGATGCTGTCGCGGATAGGTTGGCTTGCGGACCGGGCATCTGCGCCGTGAGCTGAGCCGCAGGCGTCGATCGAGCATCGCAAGCGCCGGGAGCAGCCGGAATGCCGTGAGATGGCGCGGCACGCCCGCGCCTGGCCTGCGCTACGTCCTCCACGGGCAGACGACCACGACGAGGCCGGCCAGAGCACCTCCTGCTATGCCTGCGGCGCACGCGTGATCGGGCGCGACGGGTACGAGATCACCGCCTGGCACCTCACGCCCGATCGGCGCGTGCGCGATCCTGTCGGCGAGACCTACGCCGGAAGCATTCGACGCCGGGCCCGTGCACCTGAGGTCAACGCCGCGTGCGCTGTCTATGGGCGGCCTCGCGGCCGCGTACTGAGCTTCGCTCCCCTTCAGCGGACCTTGTCGAGCAGCGCCTTGGCCTCCTTCAGATCAGCGGTATCGAAGCCCTCGGTGAACCAGCCGTTGCCTGCTACAACCCAAGGCCCAAGGAAGGGATTTCCGACAGCGATGAGGTAGAGGGTTGCGATGCGAGCGAGGTGAGATGAATTCACCGCCAAAGTTGTACCGTTACCGTCCTTTAGATGATGCACTCCTTGATCGCGAGTTGGGTGCTCTCCGGGACAGCTATCTATTCGCTCCATCGTTCGCAGCGATGAACGACCCGATGGAGGCCTTCTATGAGATGGGAGGCCCGGGCGATCGGCTCATCGATGCGATGCTGGGACTGAGCGGCACAGCGACTGGCGACATGTATGCGATTGTGAAGGAGACGATCGACCGCTTCGCACTTATATCATTTGCCGGCGCCTACGACGAATTGCCCATGTGGGCATACTACGGTGACCTCTCGCTCGGAGATCTCCAGAAGGAAAATCTCGGCAGGTAGCCTATGCCGCGTGTTCCTCGGCCCGCGCGTCAAGCCCAAACACGCCATGCAAGTCTGCGACGTGCTGGATCGACGCCCGGTTGAGGTTCTGCAGGGTCAGACCAAGGGCTTCGAGCTCACGTTCCGGAGCATCAAGCCCGCTCGGCCGCTCAATGAGTGCGAGCGTGTCGGCGCTGGCCGCTTTGATCCAGCGGAAGATCTTGGCGCGGAGAAGGAGCTCCGGGACTTCCTTAGCGTACCCTTCGATGCGCTCGTCGAGGAGTGCCGCCGAACTGCATTGCGCCCGAACATGGAGGACTTCACCACTATCCACGTCACAGGCAGTACCAAGAGCGCAATGTACATCGGCACAACATACGAGCTGCGGAGCGGCCGAAAGGTTTATCACAAGTGCTATTTTGACCAACACTTGCACCCATTGCCCAGTGCGCCGATTTGAGGATGCGCTTAAGGTCGAAAAGTGAAGTCATCCAGCTCGTGCGTGCTCAGGGGCCGGCGCGGATCGGGGGCCGCGGCAGGCCTTGGCGGATGCGCCCGGAAAAGTCCGGGTCCTGGTCGGCGGCGTGCGCCTTGGCGTTGATCAGGCTGATCGACTTCAGCTCCGCGAAGGGCAGGCTCGTGTCGAGGCTGCCGAGGTCGTAGGCGTAGGCCGGGAAGTAGCCGCTCAGCAGCACCCGCCAGTCGAGCGGGAACTGGTCCGAGAGGGCGCGCACCAGGAACCAGACGTCGGTCGTGCAGTTGGTCGTGAGCGTGTTGTAGAACTCCGGCTGCTCCTTCAGCCGGTTGATTTTCCCGATGTACTCCAGGAAGAGGCGCCGGGCGGCCTCGGGCGCGCGCGCGCGTGCGGTAGAGGTAGACCTGCTCCTCCGGCCGCCGGTAGTTGGTGCGCACCCGGATCAGGTCGCGCTCGTCGCCGACCACGTAGATCAGCTCGTACTGCTTGAAGAAGCCGGCGAGCGAGGAGTAGGCCTCGCCCTTCTCCTTGCGCGTCTCGATCGAGAACGCGACGTGCTCGCCCGCGAAGCCGAAGCTCACCATGACGTGGGCGATCGCGTCGCCCGCCCAGTAGACGGCGATCAGGTCGACCGCATCCAGCTCGCCCAGGTCGAACGTCCGGTCGTCGTACCGCGCCACGAAGTCCTGCTCGGTGCGGTAGTCGAAGTTGCGGATGTTGTGCAGGGTGACGAGATCGCCGTCCCGGCGTGGCGTAGGGCAGGACCGCGACCTCGGTCTGCCAGTCGCGCTCGTTGGAGGGCTCGATCGAGGCCCACCAGAGGAGCACGGCCGCGAACGCGACGGCGAAGCCGACCAGCGTCCGGCGGCGGTTGCGCAGGAACAGGAACGCGCCCGCCGTGCCCAGGGCGAACGCCGCCGCCAGCGCGAGGCGCAGCGGCGCGCCGGGCAGCGGCGAATAGTAGATCGCGAGCGCTCCCCAGAGCGTCGCGCCGGTCACGGCGAGGCCGATGCAGGCGATGCCGAGGAACCTCAGCCAGACGGTCGCGCGGACCATGCGCCCATGCCACTTGATCGAGCCGCGGGGACAGGCTTTGCTGCGGCCCACGCCCTACCTGCAAGCGCAGCCGGCCACAAGCCCGAGCAAAGGAAGCCTGCCGACATGACCGTCAAGCGATACCTCCCGGTTCTGGCCGCGGCCTCGCTGCTGGCGGGCTGTGCCAGCTTCGGCGAGGGGGTCACGCGGGGGCTCCTGGGGCAAGCGGACGAGCCTGAGGCGGACACGCGTCTGTGCGAGGTGAGCGGCCCGGCGTTCAGCGGCATCCTGCCGATGCTCGAGCTCCAGGCGGGCTATCCGCCGGTGGCGCAGGCAGGCCCCGAGCGGCCGATCCTGAAAGTCATCATGGTGCACGGGGTCGGCACCCACGTGCCGGGCTACAGCGCGCGGCTCAGCGCCAACCTGGCGCAGGCGCTCGGCCTCGGCGTCATGGCGCCGGAGCCGAAGGGCTTCCCGATCGAGGCGCCGGCCTTCCCCGGCGAATCGCTCGGCGAGCTGAACGTGACGCGGCACACCAACGCGGCCCGCGACCGGGAGATGCTGTTCTACGAGCTGACCTGGTCGCCGATCAGCCAGCCGGCCAAGGACGGCTACGCCTTCGACGACACCGCGGTCTACGCTCACAAGCGCGCGACCCTCAACAACGCCTTCAAGCACTTCGTCAACGACGTCGCCGCCGATCCCCTGGTCTACACCGGCATCGGCCGCGAACGGATCCAGGCATCCGTCGCGCAGGCGCTGTGCTGGGGGCTCAGCGCCGACTGGCAGGGCCTGCCGGACGAGCAGCAGATCTGCACGCCGGACAGCCCGACCTTCGCCTCGCGGCTCGACGACGACGAGTTCGTGTTCATCACCCACAGCCTCGGCAGCCGGATCACCACCGACGCGCTGGAGCGCCTCGCGCGGCTGGTGAAGGAGCAAGGCGTGCAGCACCCCCAGGTCGGGCCCGTGGCGCAGGCGTTTCGGGAGCGCGACGTCAAGATCTTCATGCTCGCCAACCAGCTGCCGCTGCTGCAAAGCGGCCTCGAGCCGGCGAGCGTCCGCGACTCCGTGCCGGCCTACTGCCGCGCGGACGGCGACCGCTACGGGGAGCGCCTCTTCGCGGAGACCGAGCTGATCGCGTTCAGCGACCCGAACGATCTCCTGAGCTACCCGATCCCCGATCGCTACGTGCGGGACTACGTCGATTCGCGGCTGTGCCCCAAGCAGGTCAACGTCACCATCAACGTCGCCCCGGTCGGCTCGCTGCTCGGCTTCGGCGAGTTCGCCAACCCGCTCGCCGCCCACCTCGACTACGAGGACGACGAGCGCGTCATCGGCCTGATCACCCGCGGCATCGGCCAGCCGGAGACGGCGCCGGTGGTCGAGGAGCGCTGCACCTGGCTCGAGGTCGGCGAGGATCTGCGCTGAGCACCGGCCTTTTCCCGAGGGCTACGGCCGGGCCGGCATCAGACGAGGTGACCGGCGCCGTAGCCTTTGGCGCAGGCGGGTCGCCGCGAAGATCACGAAGCTGCGCACCTTGGCGGGCGGGAAGCGTGCTTCGCGGTGGATCAGGCTGACCGGCTCGCCGGCCTGCAGGAGCGCATCCGGGAGCTCGAGGCCGAGAACACGGCCCTGCGCGGTGGGGCGCGCGCCCGGCCAATGACCTGCCCTGCCGGCCTCGGCGCAGCGCTTCCCGCCACCCTCGGTTCCGGTCAGGTCCGCGGCGCCGGCGCAAGATCCGGGTGGCCAGCCGACGGCGGCGGCGGGCAGGGTGCGAGCGAACCGGCGCGGGACCGTGCGATGGCGATCAAGCGGGCGATGGGCTTGGCCGAGTGGCTGCTGCTCGTGGCCCTCTCGGTGCTGTGGGGCGGGTCGTTCTTCTTCAGCAAGGTCGCGCTCGCCGAGCTGCCGCCGTTCACGGTCGTGCTCGGCCGGGTCTCTCTGGCGGCGGTCGCGCTGCTGGTCATGGTCCTCGCGAGCGGCCAGCGCGTGCCGCGCTCGCCGCGCCTCTGGGGCGCCTTCGTGGTGATGGGCGGGCTCAACAACCTGATCCCGTTCAGCCTGATCGTCTGGGGTCAGACCGCGCTCGCCAGCGGGCTGGCCGCGATCCTGAATGCGACCACGCCGCTGTTCGCCGTGGTGCTCGCACATGTCCTGACCCGGGACGAGCGCATGACGCCCGGCCGGCTGTACGGGGTCGTCCTGGGCTTGCTCGGCGTCGCCCTGATGATCGGGCCGGCGGCGCTCCAAGGCCTGGGCGTGGCAGTCGTCGCCCACCTCGCCTGCCTCGCCGCGGCCCTGTCCTATGCGCTCGCCGGCATCTTCGGCCGGCAGTTTCGCGGTGTGCCGCCCTTGATCACGGCTGCCGGCCAGGTCAGCGCCTCGACGTTGCTGATCCTACCGCTGGCGCTGCTCGCCGATCGACCCTGGACCCTGCCGCCGCCCGGCCCGTCGACCTGGGGCGCGCTCCTGGGGCTGGCGCTCCTCAGCACCGCGCTTGCCTACATCATCTATTTCAGGGTTCTGGCTGCCGCGGGTGCCACCAACCTCATGCTGGTGACCTTCCTGATCCCGGTCAGCGCGCTGGTCCTCGGGATCGGAATTCTCGGCGAGCGCCTGGCGCCGGGCCACCTCGCCGGCATGGCGCTGATCGCGCTCGGCCTCGCCGCGATCGACGGCCGGCCGTTCGCCTGGCTCGCCCGCCCGCGGCGGCGCGCAGGCCCGGCTCAGCTGCGGCCGTAGACGTCCTCGTAGCGGACGATGTCGTCCTCGCCGAGGTAGCTGCCGCACTGCACCTCGATCAGGTGCATCGGCGCCGCGCCCGGGTTCTCCATGCGGTGCCGGGCGCCGAGCGGGATGTGCACGCTCTGGTTCGGCTCCAGCAGCAGGACCTGCTCGTCGACGGTGACCTTGGCGGTGCCGGCCACGACCACCCAGTGCTCGGCGCGGTGGCGGTGGCTCTGCAGGCTGAGGCGCCCGCCGGGCGCGACCACGATCTCCTTGACCTTGAAGCCCGCGCCCTCGTGCAGGACCTTGAAGCTGCCCCAGGGGCGCTGCTCGGTGCCGTGGGCGACCGCCTCCGCCCGGCCGGCATCCCTGAGCGTTGCCACCAGCTCGCGGACCGCATCGCTGCGGCCGCGATCGGCGACCAGGATCGCATCGTCGGTCGCCACGATCGCGAGGTCGCGCACGCCCGAGCAGGCGACGAGGCGGCCCTCGGCATGGACCAGAGAGTTCTCGCACCCGTCGAGCACGACGTCGCCCCGGACCGCGTTGCCCGAAGCGTCCTTCGGCAGCTGCTCCCAGAGCGCGTGCCAGGAGCCGAGATCGGACCAGGCGGGATCGCAGGGCACGACCGCGATCCGCCCGGCCCGCTCCATCACCGCCTTGTCGATCGGCGCGGCCGGCACGCTCTGGTAGCGCTCGAGCGGGACCTCGAAGGCGCCGCCCGGCGCCTCGGCGAGCGCGGCGAAGGCATCCCGCGCGGCCTCCAGGATCGCCGGCGCATGCGTGCCGAGCTCGGCCAGGATGCGCGCGGCGCGGAACAGGAACATGCCGCTGTTCCAGTAGTGGCCGCCCGCGGCGAGCATCGCCTCCGCCGCCGGGCGCGCGGGCTTCTCGACGAAGCGGGCGACCCGCAGCGCTGCCACTGCCAGCGGCGATCGGCTCGGTCGCGCGAATGTAGCCGTAGCCGGTCTCGGGCCGGGTCGGCGTGATCCCGAAGGTCACGAGCTCGCCCGCCTCGGCCACCGGCAGGGCGATGTCGAGCGCGGCGTAGAGCGCCTCCGGCCGGTGCATCAGATGGTCGGAGGGGCAGATCCAGAGCACGGCGTCGCGCCCGATCCGCGCCTCGGCGTAGAGGGCTGCCAGCGCGATCGCCGCGGCGGTGTTGCGCCCGACCGGCTCGAGCAGCCGGTGCCGGGCGAGCGCCGGATCGATCGCCTCGAGCTCGCGCCGGACCAGGAAGTCCTGCGCCTTGGCGCCGACCGTGATCACCCGGTCGGGGCGCGCGCGGGCGAGCAGGCGGCGCGCGGTCTGCTCGAGCAGCGACCGATCGCCCACCAGCTTCGCGAGCTGCTTGGGCAGGGTGTCGCGGCTGACCGGCCACAGCCGGGTGCCGGAGCCGCCGGCGAGAATCACGGGCACGAGCACAGGAATGGCGGATCCCTTCGCAAGCAGCGGAAGCCGAAGGCTAGCCCGACCGAGGAGGGCGGTCCAGCCTTGCCGCCGGCGACCGCCGGCAGAAGCTCAGGGCATAGCCGTTCGTGGTTGCGAACTGGTTATCGGATTGCCATCGCCGTGGCCGCAGCGGCGCTCAGGGGAAGCGCAGCGCCTCCGGCGCGCCGACATCGTCGAGCCCGAACCGCCGGTCGGGCCGCACGGACGACCTGGGCCAGAAGTGCGCGCGATCGCGGCGCCGCGGGCGGTCGCGGCGCGGCGCCAGTGCGTGCGAGGCATCGCGCGACACGCTATACGGGGAGGCAGCCATCCTGGCTTCCCTGCGTTGCGAGGACGACATGGCGCCGCCCGAGCTCGACCGCACGACCCTGGACGCGAACTACAACCTGCGCGCCGCGGTGCCGGAGCATCCGACCTACTTCGCGCGCTACGAGGCCGAGAGCCGCGCCTTCCGCCAGCACGCGCGAGCGCGCCTCGACCTCGCCTACGGCGACAGCCCGCGCCAGGCGGTCGACCTCTTCCTGCCGCAGGAACCCTCGCCGCCGCTCCTGGTCTTCATCCATGGCGGCTACTGGCAGAGGTTCGACCGCAAGGACTTCTCCTTCGTCGCCGCACCCCTGGTCGCGGCCGGCGCCGCGGTGGCACTGCTGGGCTACGACCTCGCGCCGGCGGTCGACATGGACCGGATCGTCGCCGAGGTCCGCCAGGGCATCGCCTGGCTCCACCGGCAGGGCGCCGCGCAGGGCTTCGATCCGGCGCGGATCTTCCTCGCCGGGCATTCCGCGGGCGGTCATCTCGCCGCGATGGCGCTCGCGACCGACTGGCCTCGCGAGTGGGGCCTGCCCGCCGACGCGATCAAGGGCGTATGCGCGATCAGCGGCGTGTTCGACCTCGAGCCGATCCGGCGCTGCTACCTCAACGACGTGCTGGCGCTGGATCCGGAGCAGGCGCGGCGCAACAGCCCGCTGCACCTGCCGCTCCGGGTCCCCTGCCCGGTCACGGTCGCCGTGGGCGCGCTCGAGACCGCCGCCTTCCACGAGCAGAGCCGCGCCTTTGCGGCCAAGCTCGAGGCCGCGCAGTGGCCCTGCGAGCTCGTCGTCCAGCCGGCGGTCGACCACTTCGCGATCATCATGAGCATGGCCGAGCCGGAGGCACCGATCGTACGCGCGATCCGCGCCCAGATGGGGCTGACCGGGCCGCCAGCTTGACGGCGGCGCTAAGCTGTTGGAGTGATGGCGCCAGCACTACGCGGGGGCGACGGACAAGGGACCGCCGATGGCCACCAGCAAGCAGATCCTCATCGTCGACGACGACGAGGCCTTGCGGCGCTCGCTCGCCGAGCAGCTCGAGCTCCACGAGGGCTTCGTCACCTTCCAGGCCGAGGACGGCAAGCGCGCGCTCGAGATCGTCAAGGACCACCACTTCGAGGTCATCCTGCTCGACGTCGGCCTGCCGGACACCGACGGCCGCGACCTCTGCCGGCTGATGCGGCGCCAGGGCGTCAAGACGCCGGTGATCATGCTGACCGCGCACGATTCCGACGCCGACACCATCCTCGGTCTCGACAGCGGCGCCAACGACTACATCCCCAAGCCCTTCCGGCTCGGCGTGCTGCTCGCCCGCCTGCGCGCCCAGCTGCGCCAGTTCGAGCTGTCCGACGACGCGACCTTCCCGATCGGCCCCTACACCTTCCGGCCGAGCGCCAAGATGCTGGTCAACCCGGACGCCAACCGCAAGATCCATCTGACCGAGAAGGAGACCGCGATCCTCAAGTACCTCTACCGGACCGGCGACCGGCCGGTCACCCGGGAGGTCCTGCTGGACGAGGTCTGGGGCTACAACGCCGGCGTGACCACCCACACGCTGGAGACCCACATCTACCGCCTGCGGCAGAAGATCGAGCCGGAGCCGGCCAGCGCCCAGATCCTGGTGACCGAGCCCGGCGGCTACCGGCTGGTCCGCTGACGCAGGCTCACGCCGGCGCCTCGCGCCACGCCATCGCGGGCGCGCCGCTCGCAGCCCGCCGGTCCGGAGCGCGGCTAGAGCACTGATGCAATCAGCGGATTCACAAGGGTCGGCGGATGTGCGATGCTGGGCTCATGGCTCAGAACGTCTGCCCGTTGGTCTCGGCTGAGGATCGTGCTCGTTTGGAGGCGATCGTCGCCGATGGCAACCGCGCCCAGAAGCATGTGGCGCGGGCTCGGATCATCCTGGGCTCGGCGGAACGGCTGAGCGTCGCCGCGGTCGCCCAACGCGCTCGGATCGGCCGGCCAGCGGTGTGGCGCTGGCAGCAGCGGTTCGCCGAAGCCGGGGTCGATGGGCTGCTGCGCGATGCCACCCGCAAGCCCGGCAAACCGCCCCTGGGCGATCGGACCGTGCAGCGGGTCGTGACGCTCACCTGTGCCGAACCGCCCGGCGAAGCGACCCACTGGACCGGCCGGGCCATGGCCAAGACGGCGGGGATCTCCTTGCGTTCGGTGCAACGCATCTGGCAGGCCCACGACCTCCAGCCGCACCGCATCCGCACCTTCAAGCGCTCGGCCGACCCCGAGTTTGCCGCCAAGCTCGAGGACATCGTCGGCCTCTACGTCGCCCCGCCTAAGCATGCCGTGGTGCTGTCGGTCGACGAAAAGTCCCAGATCCAGGCGCTCGATCGCACCCAGCCCGGACTGCCGCTCAAGCCAGGCAAGGCCGGCACGATGACCCACGACTACAAGCGCAACGCCATCACCACCTTGTTCGCGGCGCTCAACCTCCTCGACGGCACGGTGCTCGGCGCTGCATGCAGCGCCACCGCCACCGGGAGTTCCTGCGCTTTCTGAACGCGATCGAGGCCGCGGTGCCAGCCGGCAAGGTCGTCCACGTCATCCTCGACAACTACGGCAGCCACAAGCACCCCAAGGTGCTGCGCTGGCTCGCCCGCCATCCCCGCTTCGTCTTCCACTTCACGCCGACCTCGGGTTCGTGGCTGAACGCGGTCGAGACCTTCTTCTCGGCGCTCACCCGGCGCCGGCTCAAGCGCGGCAGCTTCCACTCGATCGTCGACCTCCAGGCCGCGATCCACCGCTACATCGCCGAGCACAACCATGACCCCAAGCCCTTCACCTGGACCAAGACCCCGGCCCAGATCCTCGCCCAGCTGAATCCTCTGAATGCGCCTGTGCACTAGCTAGGTTGCAAGCATGACCTCGGTCGACTTGATCACGACCGACACCGGGTCGCCCTGCTTCAGGCCGAGGTCCTCGACGGCGTCGACGGTGATCATCGAGGTCAGCACGTTGCCGCCGCCGATGTCGACCCGCACCTGGGCCGCGACGGCGCCTTTCTTGACCTCGACGACCTTGCCCTTGATCAGGTTGCGCGCGCTGAGCTTCACCGCACCCCCTCCCTTTGCGTGATCCCCGGCGTCTTGGGCGCCGCAGCGGCGGCGGTCAAGGGCCGTTGTAGTGCACGTTGCCGAGGCCGGCGACCTCATAGCCGCCGAGCTCCTCGGCGCCGTCTGAAATGCGGGGGTGCGCGAGAAGGACAACAGCTTCTGCAACGGCGGCTCGAAATGGTCGCGCCGCCAGATCGCGAGGTCGTAGCGCTCGCGGAACAGCGGCACGAAGCCGAGTCGGAACTGGCGCGCCACCGTCTCGACCGCGAGGCCGGCATCGGCCTTGCCCTCGGCGATCGCAAGCGCGACGTCCGCCTCGCTGCGCGCGGGCGGCGCCACCTGCGCGACCCGGGAACGGTCGACGCCCTCCCGGCGCAGCAGATGGTCGAGCAGCAGATGGCTGCCGGAGCGCTCCTGCCGGGGGACGAGCGTCAGGCCGTCGAGATCGGCGAGGCCAGCGATCCTCTTAGGGTTGCCGGGCGGCACCACCAGCCCCTGCGCGCGCCACGCCCATTCCAGCAGCACGACCGGCATGCCGGCCATGGCGCGCCCGAGGTGGCCGCGGTTCCAGTCCTCGGCCTCGGGCTCGTAGACATCAGCCCGGCCGCGATCGCCTTGCCTGCCGCGAGCCGGGCGAGGCCATCGAGGCTGCCGTCGAAGAACGCCGCGAGCTCGCTGCCGGACTCGCGCAGCGCCCATTCGAGCAGCGGATCGTGGCTGCCGGCGAGCACCGGCGGGCGGCCGTGGAGCCCTTCGGTGCCGGCAGCGTAGTCGGCGTGCTGCCAGACCCAGGCCTCGATCATCTCGCGCGGGAACAGGAGCTTGCCGGTGACCCGGCTGACCGGGATCGCGTTGTCGCTGACCAACTCGTAGACCTTGCGCTCCTTGATCCGGAGCAGGGCGGCGACTTCCTTGGTGGTCAGGAACTCGGGCATGGTCCGTCGTCATGCACGCGATCGCGCGGTTTGCCTAGGGCGATCCAGGCCTGAGATCGCGCTTGCCCGCTCCGGCGCCGGGCAGCGCCGGCGCGGGCGCGGCGGCCAGGCCATGGCCGGCGGGCCCGCGAGGAACGGCCGGAACATGCGCCGGTACTCGCCTGGCGTGAGCCCGGTGCGGCGCCGGAACAGCCGGCGAAAGAAGCCCGGGTTCTCGTAGCCCACCTGCGCGCTGATCTCGTCGAAGGGGATCGCCTCGCCCTCGAGCAGCCGCTTGGCCTCCTCGACGCGCAGGTTCTGCACGTAGTCGATCAGGGTCGATCCCGTGGCGCTCTTGAAGCGCCGCTTCAGGGTGCGCTCCGGCAGCCGCGCGGCATGGACCGCGGCCTGGACCGGGTTGGGGAGGGCGAAGTGCTGCGCCAGCCACCGCTCACAGCTGCGCACGGCCGAGTCGGCGTGCGGGCTCCGGCGCACCAAGGTCGCATAGGGCAGCTGGCCCTCGCCATGCCACTTGAGGAGGTAGACCTTGGCGATGCGCAGCGCCTCGCCCGGGCTGCAATGGCGGGCGATGATGTGGATCGCGAGATCGTGCCACGAGGTGGTGCCGCCGGCGGTGACGATCCGCCCCGCCGCATCCGCGAACACGAGATTGGGCTCCGGGCGAAACTGCACCTCGGGAAGCTCCTGCGGAACAGCTCCTCGTAGCCCCAGTGCGAGGTCGCCACCCGACCCTTCAAGAGACCGGTCTCCGCCAGCATGATCGAGCCGGAGCAGGCCGAGTAGACCATGGCGCCCTTGCGATACTGCGCGCGGATCCACTCCATCAGCTCCGGATAGCGGCCCTTCAGGTCCTCATCCGGCGCGAGCCAGAGCTCGGGCAGCACGACGATCTCGGCCTGCGCCTCCTCGCCGATGGCGAGGTCCGGGGTTACCGGGATCCCGTTGCCGCACCGAAAGGGCTCGTGGTCGGCGCCACGATGCGCGGTCGGATCAGCCTGCGCGCAGGCTCCGTCCCGACCAGCGACTGCCAGAGATTGCCGCTCGCCGCGAGCACGTCGACCATGCCGTAGAGGGCCGATCCGGCGGTCTCCGGCACGGCGACGATCAGGGCCTCGACCGGGCCGGATCCGCTTGCATCCATGCGCGTCCCCCTGCCTATGGCACGAACGAATCGTTTTCGACGAATCCGGCGCTCACCAGGAGACAACGCCGGTCCTAGCCTGCATCCGTCGTCGCGGCAATCCCGCAGCGCGACGGATCGACAGGAGACTGACGATGACCAGCCAGCAGGCCGTCCAGCGCGAGCCCGGTTCCATGAACGGCGTCGACGTGGCGGGGGTGTTCGCCACCATCCAGGCGATCAAGGCGGATACCGGGCTCGCCAAGTTCCAGTTCCGGGCGAGCAACCGCTGGATCGACGGCGGCCACAACCGCTCCACGATCCAGGGCTTCTACGGCTGCCGGATGGAGGACGAGAGCCGCAGGGCGCCCTTCGTCCTCGACGCCGACGAGCCGCCGGTGCTGTTGGGCAGGGACAGCGGCGCCAATCCCGTCGAGTTCATCCTTCACGGGCTCGCCGCCTGCCTGACCACCACCATGGTCTACCACGCCGCGGCCCGCGGCATCGCGATCGAGGCCGTCGATTCGGCGCTCGAGGGCGACCTGGACCTGCGCGGCTTCCTCGGCATCTCGGACCAGGTCCGGAAGGGCTACCAGGACATCCGCGTGCGCATGCGGGTGAAGTCGGAGGCCGCGCCGGAGACGCTGCGCGAGCTCGCCCAGTTCTCGCCGGTGTACGACGTCGTGTCGAACTCGCTGCCGGTCGAGGTCGTGGTCGAGACCTACTGACGGTGCTGCCGCCCCGAGACGGAGCCACCGTGGCGGGCGGGGCCGTCCTCCGGCGGAGGGGCCCTGCCCGCTCAGGCATGCGATCGTCGAGCACGCCGGTCGGCTCGATCGGCTGCAGGTCGGCGTTGGCCGGCGTGCGAAGCACGATGTTTTCGTGTTCTGAGACTCCGCTCTCCGGCTCAGGAGGCGGCGCGCTCGCGCTGCCAGGTTTCGGCGGCCGTCGTGGCGCGCTCGGTCTGCGCCTGTCCGAGCTCGCTCGCGAGCCGTCCGACCCGCTCGGCGGCGCGCTGCTCGCCGAGCGCCTGCGCGATCTGGTACCAGGCGAGCGCCTCGAGCGGTGCCGGCGCCACGCCCTGGCCGCGCTCGTACGCCTCGGCGAGCCTCAGCGCCGCCCGGCCGTCACCATGCCAGGCGCCCTCCGCGAACCACTCGAGGGCCTTGGTCTCGTCCTTGGGCACCGCCCTGCCCTCGGCGTAGAACTCGCCGAGCTTGCCATAGGCGCGCGTCTCGCCTGCGGCGGCGGCCTGCTCATAGAGCTGCACCGCGCGCCCGCCGTCGGCCGGCACCCCCTGGCCGTTGGCGTAGAGGGTCGCCAGCCGGTAGTAGGCGCTGGTATAGCCGGCAGCGCCCGCCAGCTCGTAGTAGTGGGCGGCGCGGGCCGGGTCGGCGGCCACGCTGCCCTCGCCCTGCTCGAACAGCCGCGCGAGACGCGCCTGCGCCGAGCCGTGGCCCTGCTCCGCCGCCTGCTCGAGCAGGCCGACGCCGCGCCTCACGTCCTTGGCCACGCCGCGGCCGTCGACGTACATCTGGCCGAGCCGGTTCTGGGCGTTGGCATCGCCAGCACTGGCGGGCGCGTTGTACTTGGCGGCGGCGGCGAGATCCCAGTGCTCGGCCTGGACCGGATCGGCCGCCACGCCCTGGCCCTTCGAGTACAGCTCGGCGAGCGCGAACTGGGCGTCGGGATTGCCCGCCTCGGCGGCGAAACGGTAGAGCTGGGCCGCGGCAGCCGGGTGCGCCGGGCCGCCGCGGCCCTGCCCGATCATCTGGCCGGCGCGGGTGTGGGCGACGGCGGGCGGGCGCGGCGGGTCGAGCCGGTAGGCGCGGCTGCGCTCGTGCTCGGCTGCCTCGAGGTAGAGCGCCAGCGCCGCGGCCTCGTCCTTCGGCACGCCGCGGCCCTGCTCGTACATCTTCGCGAGCGCGATCTTGGCTGCGGGAAAGCCGCGATCGGAGCGGCCCGGTACCAGCGCGCCGCCTCCTCCTCGTTCTGGGCGGTGCCGAGCCCGCGCTCGTGCAGCCGGGCGAGCCGGTACTGGGCGAAGGCGACGCCGCCCCGCGCCGCCCGCTCGTACTCGCGCACCGCCTTCGCGAAGTCGCCACCCTTCTCGGCGTTTCGGGCGGGCTCCAGCATCATGCGCTGCCCCGTGTTCGGGGCGGTCGTCGGCGCGCAGCCGGACAGGGCGGCACTCAGCAGCACGAGGGCCACCGCCAAGGATCGCGTTCGCGTGCTCATCTCGAGTGACCTTTCCAGCTGCGCCCGACCATCCTCGCGGCCCGAACCGCGCCAAGGCGGCGCGATTCGCCAGGACCGGGCCGCCGGATGCGGGCGATTGGTTCCCTGGTTTCCCGTGAAGCGCCGTCGCCCCGCACGGTACATCTCCTGAGGACTACGGGATAGCGCGCGCGGGCGCCCGGCCTTCGGCGCCGCACCCCGGCGGGCGTGCGCCGCCCCGGCCTTGCCGGCAGGGGCGGCGGCGCGTAAGTCACAGGGCCGTCGCTCCATCCTTGCAGCGCGAGGGATCCGCCGTGCCCGCCGCCGACCACGTCCGATCGCCGCCGGCCGGCGCCGCTCCGCCCGGGCGTTTCGCCGCCAACGTGATGCACTTCGCGCGGGTGCTGCGCAGCGCCGGGCTGCCGGTCGGCCCCGGCAAGGTGCTGGACGCGCTCCGCGCGGTCGAGGCGGTCGGCATCGGCAGCCGCACCGACTTCTACTGGACGCTGCACGCGGTGTTCGTCAACCGGCGCGACCAGCGCCTGCTGTTCGACCAGGCGTTCCACATCTTCTGGAGCAAGCCCGACCTGCTCGAGAAGATGATGCAGCTGCTGCTGCCGCAGATCGAGGCGGGCGCGCCGCCGGCGGGCGACGAGCTCGCCCGCCGCGTGGCCGAGGCGCTGGGCCCCGAGAAGCTGCCGGGCGAGGGCGAGGCGCCCGACGATGCCGAGCCGCCGAGGTCGAGCTCGATGCGGCGTTCAGCTTCTCCGCGCGCGAGGTCCTGCAGCACAAGGACTTCGAGCAGATGAGTGCGGCCGAGGTCGAGCAGGCCAGGCGCTGATCCGCGGCTGCGGCTGCCGATCGAGCCGGTGCCGAGCCGGCGCTTCCGCCGCGATCCTCCGGCTGGCGGGTCGATCTCAGGCGCACGCTCCGCCAGTCGTTGCGCGGCGGTGGCGCGATGATCGACCTCGCCCGCAAGCGCCGCGTCCGGCGCCACCCGCCGCTCGTCATCCTGTCCGACATCTCGGGCTCGATGGAGCGCTACGCGCGCATGCTGCTGCACTTCATGCACGCCGCGACCAGCGATCGCGACCGCGTCCACAGCTTCGTCTTCGGCACGCGGCTGACCAACGTCACCCGGCAGCTGCGCGCGCGCGACGTCGACATGGCGCTCGCAAAGGTCGGCGACCTGGTCCAGGACTGGTCCGGCGGCACCCGGATCGGCCACTGCCTGCACGAGTTCAACCGGGTCTGGTCGCGCCGCGTGCTGGGCCAAGGGGCCGTGGTGCTGCTGATCACCGACGGCCTCGACCGCGACGCCGGCGAAGGCCTCGAGGCCGAGATGGAGCGCCTGCACAAGAGCTGCCGCCGCCTGATCTGGCTCAACCCGCTCCTGCGCTTCGACGGCTACGCCCCGCTCGCCTCCGGCGCGCGCGCGATCATCCGCCACGTCGACGACTTCCGCCCGGTCCACAACCTCGACAGCCTCGCCGACCTCACCGCCGCGCTCGACCCACATCGCCCCCCGCCGCGAGGAAGGCCTCACGACGTGGCAGGGCATGGCCCAGGAGCGCGTTTCGCCGGCGGCGCCGGCCTAATCCGTCGCTGGACGATTGCGCGTCGGCCAGCACGACTGTCCTACGGTTCACTCGAGCCCACGCCGCTCGCTCCCAGGTTCGGCGTCGTCGCCCAAGCGCCATCAGCAATCTCCAAAGACGCTTCCGTCACCTACCAGTCGACGCTACCTTTTGGAGCGTAGACCGAACAACCACTCCAAAAGGATGATGCCCTTCTGTCTTGCCGTGTCTTTTTTTGCTGCCCTCGCTGGTGTGCCGCCGCGCCCGAGCATACGCTGTAGATTCGGTCGCAAGCATTTGTTCCTCTGGTCCGCGGGCGGCTCGGCCGGCCAATTGAAGGCGCAGTGCTTGAATTACCGCATTTGACACAGAGAGCCACGGTCATGAGTTTGATCCAATCAGTTTAGACAGGATGGCTCGGACATTGGTATCAATACTTTGCCACTGCATCGGCTGCCCCGTGTTCACCCAATCGCTCATGCACTTCGCCAGCTTTGCGCCTCCAATTGCCGATGGCTCGATCGGGTTGGCATAATCGGCTCTATCATCGAACAGCGTCCGAAGCTCGAGGATATCGAATGAGCGATGGCGCCCCTCCTGCTGTATGACGTCATTGATGATCGACACCGCGCTTTCAGCGGCTTGCTGGTACGCGGCATCGAAGCCATGTCCGTGAAAGCACGGGTTATATACGGTGAGCACCAGAACCGGCCGGCGTATGAGCGCGAGACGATCCAGCAGAGCCGCATAACTGCGCCGAAATTCCTCCCGTATGGACCAAAGCCTGACCAAGACGTCTTTCGCGCGCGCATCGAACACCTCTTCAAGAAGATCGATATGCTCCAAAGCATCGTTGCCCCCGGCACTCAGGATAATGTGGTCGGCGCCTTCAGATCATCGATCTGCGAACCGAGAACATCGGCGCAATTCGCCCCATCCACGGCGCGTTTGACGACCCTATGGTGCGGCAGCAGTATCTCGAGCTGCTGCGCAACGTCGGGCTCCCCTGAACGCACGTATGCGCCATTATCGATGATCGAATCGCCAAGAAGGATGACGAGTTTCTCTGCCTTCATGTGATGCCTTTCGCTCAGAGAAGGAATCGCGGTCTGCGTCTGACGCCGGCCGGAAGTGCCCCGCTTTCCTTGCCGCCGGCTCGCGAACGATCATCCGTGGCGCGCCGACGACTTTCGGGCTGGTGCACAACCTCGCGAGCCTGAGCGACATGGCGGAACCCGAGAGCCACACGCTCGCCGTGTCTACGCCGGCTCGATGGGAAGTTCGACCCGCTTCATGGCGAGGTCGGCGAACGTGCGGGCAGGCGAGATCGGACGAGGCGGCTCGGCCGGATCGAGGACGAGCTGCTCGTCCTCAACGGGATCGCCCTGCGGCTGGAAGGGCGCGAGGTCGAGACCACCGGGCTCAAGGCGATCCTCGACCGGCACGAGCGCAGGCTGGCTGAGGCTGGGCGCGCCGCATCGGTGAGCTGGAAGGTACCCAGTAGAGTGCGCGAGGTCGGTAGGCGGGCCACGCGGCCGGTAGCTCAGTACTGGCGCTAGATCCAGCCATGCCTCTCGGCGGCGGTCTTCAGCTGCGTGAAATCTCCTCGGCGGTGCGCTTGGCAGCGCCTTCGATGGTGTCGGAGCCGGTGGCCTCGCCGGTGAGCTTGACCGCGCCGCCGACCACGAGGCCGATCGGGTTCGCGGTGACCGCGAGGACCGCGACCGGAAGGACCATGCCAGGCGTCTCGCCGCCGCCCGAGGCGACCTCGCCGCGGCCGAGCGGGCGCAGGCCGCCTCGGTCATCTGCAGACCCTCGACCGCGGTGACGAGCTTGGCGGCGCCGCGCCCGAAGCCGACCAGCACGCGCTCGCGCGCGCTGCCCTCGTCCACCGCGACGAAGTAGCCGCGCAGCACGATGTCGTCGACCTCGGCGGCGGCTGGCCCGCCGCCGGCGACCGCCGGCAGCCCGATCGCCTGCAGGTCGGCGACCAGCGTCCTTGGCGACCTCGGCGCCGAGCTGCCGCTGACCTCGAGCTGCTCCGGCGTCGGCGCGGGGACCGCCGCGAGCTCGGCGGCGAAGGCCAATCGGCCGGCACCGCGGCCGGGTTGGCGGTGAAGTCGTGGACGATGATGCGATCGGGCCGGGCGAGCGTCGCGCCCTGGTAGGTCTGGCGATCGGTGACCTCGGTCGACGGGCAGCCGGCCAGCACGACGAGCGCGAGCCAGCAGGATGCGGCAGGGCGGAGCGGCTTCATGGCACCGCCTCCCAACGAGATGTGGCGATTTTCCTTCCCGCGAGCTGGCAACCTAGCAGGCGTCCCGGCCCCGCGCCAGCTCTCGGGGCCTCGACCGCCGTCCCGCGCACGCGCGGTCCGGCCTGCCACTCACGGCTCCGCGCGGCCGAGGCGGATCGTGGTGCCGCGACGCCTCAGCTCGCGTTTCAGGAGCTCGAGGAACGGGATCGTCAGCAGGGTGAAGGCGAGGCTGATGTAGACGAACAGCTCGAGCACCAGCGTGCGCTCGTCGGCGCTGCTGGCGATGTCGAGAAAGGAGCCGCGGAAAGCCGCGATCAGCCAGGCGAGCCAGGGCTGCGTGAACAGCCAGTAGCCCCAGGCGCCGGCCACGCCCTCGAACATGTCGGTGACGTTGGAGAGCGCCATCAGGAACGCGTAGCCCATCCCGGCGTACGCGAGCTTGACGGTCTCGCCGGCGACGGTGAGCGGGATGATGAAGGCCGGGATGCTGGCGAACCCCAGCACGGTCTGCACGATCAGCCGGAACCACTGGTAGCGGTTCCAGCCCGGCAGCGGGTTCAGCCACTCCGGGACGGTGACGTGGACGTAGTCCCACCATGGATGGTCGGGGTCGAGATAGAGGAAGAAGCTGAGCGGGAAGGACAGGACCGCGAGCGCGATCATCGCGTAGAGGTACTGATCCCACCAGTGCCCGGGAAGCGCCGGACCATCCAGCGGTAGGTCAGGATCGAGAGCAGGAAGACGATGCTGCCGGCGGACAGGATGACGCCGAAGGAGAGCGCGCCGAAATCGCGCTCGTCGATCAGATAACTGCGCTCGATGTAGCCGATCGAGGGGCTGAACTTCCAGAAGAAGATGAACAGCGCGAGCAGCCAGATCGGCCGGTTGTCGTGACGGAACGCGCGGAAGCGGGCGGGCCACGCGCGCAGGCGCGCGGGCGGATGCCGGAGCCCCGAGGGCAGCCGGAAGCCAGCGCGGAGCCGCGGCCGCTCCTCGGGAGGGACCTGCGGCTCCTCGATGTTGCGCAGCCCCACGGCGGCGGTGACCAGGGGCGGGATGCCGGTGAACAGAAAGATCAGCCAGGGCTCGATCGCGCCCTTCTCGACCTGCTGCTGCAGCCAGCCGCCGAGCAGCACCGAAAGTGCGAGCGCTATAGCGAAGGTGGTCCACTGGAAGTTCACGAACAGGCCGACCGCCCGGAGGCGGCGGCCCTCGGTCACCATCAGGCGCGTCGCAGACCCCACGTCGACGAAGGCGTAGGTCGCAAACGCGAGGTTGAGGGTCAGGAGGTAGACGATCGGAGCGCCGGCGCCGGCATAGGCGAGGAGCGCGGTCAGCGCCCAGAAGACCAGCGTCAGGCAC
>CAVWCE010000062.1:0-20859 GCA_963753275.1 uncultured Alphaproteobacteria bacterium
AGCCACGGAATGCCGACGCGGTCGCCCGCGCGGAACCCGTCGACGCCGGGTCCGGCGCGCACCACCCGGCCCACGATCTCGTGGCCCGGCACGAGCGGCAGCTTCGGGTGAGGCAGCTCGCCGTCGACCACGTGCAGGTCGGTCCGGCACACCGCGCAGGCCTTGACCTCGACCAGGATCTGCCCCGCGCCCGGCTGCGGCACCGGCAGCTCGGCGAGCCGCAACACCGTCGCCCGGCCGCTCGAGCAGCATCGCTCTCATGCCTCGTGCCCTCCGGCGCGCGCGTCCGACCGCGCCGCTCCGGCGGCGCGCTCACTCGGGGTTGGGCACGAAGATGTAGCCCGCGCCGCGCACGGTCTTGATCACCTGGGGCTTGGCCGGGTCGGCCTCGATCTTGCGGCGCAGCCGGGCGATCCGGATGTCGATCGAGCGGTCGAACGGCTCCCAGTCCTTGTTGTGCGCCAGATCGAGCAGCTGATCGCGGCTCAGCACCCGGTTCGGATGCTCGGCAAACGCCTTGAGCAGGTCGAACTCCATGCTGGTGATCGCGACCTCCTCGCCGTCGTGGTCGTAGAGCTTGTGGGCGTCGAGATCGAGCTGGCAGGGGCCGAAGCGGATCTTGTGGGTCGGCGGCCCGGCCGGGGTCGCGCCGGCCGGCGGCGCTCCGGCCGGCATCCGGCGCAGCACCGCGCGCACCCGGGCGAGGAGCTCGCGCATGTCGACCGGCTTGGCGAGGTAGTCGTCCGCGCCCATCTCGAGACCCACGATGCGGTCGACGATCTCGCCGGCCGCGGTCAGCATGATGATGCCGACCTTGACGTGGGCGCGCAGGTAGCGGGCGAGCGAGAGGCCGTCCTCGCCCGGCATGTTGATGTCGAGGATCACGAGGTCGGCCGGGCGCTCCTCGAGGATCCGGCGCATCGCCTCGCCGCCCTCCGCGGTGCTCACCGCGAACCCGGAATGGCCGAGATACTCGGCCAGCATCTCGCAGATCTCCGGCTCGTCGTCGACCACCACGATGTGGCTCGGCTCAGCCATCAGGGCGGGTCCCGTTCGTTGCCAGGGTCAGGTCCGCAACGGATTCCGAGGCTCCTCGCCATCAAGCCGAAACGGCCGGCCCTGACAAGGCCGATGCGCGGCGGAGCGGGGTCGGTCGCCGGTCGCGGCGTGCCCGATCGGATCGTCCAGCCGGCGCGCCGCCCATCCTCCCGCGCGCTCGCCCGGGGGCGAGACGGCCGGACCAGGCTGGGCTATGGTTCGGCGCAACGGGGGCGCCGGCGCCTCGCAGCAACGGGACGGGCGATGCCGCACAGTCAAGGGCGGGTCTTGACGCGCACATACTCTCTGCTCGCGGCCGCCAGCGTCGTCCCGCTGCTGGTGGTGATCGTGATCCTCGCCCTGTTCCAGTTCACGACCCAGCGCCAGCAGCTGCTGGAGGAGCTCGAGGGCCAGGCGGTCGAGCACAACATCCTCTTGAGCAACGTCATCAGGACGGTGCAGGACCACGTCCGCACGCTCGCCGCCTGGGGCGAGATCTACTGGCGCGAGAGCCGTTCCGGCCCTCCGCCGGCGCCGGAGGGGGCTCAGCGGGTCGCCGATGGCGGCCTGCTGATCCAGGGCAACGACTTCGCCGGGCGGGCGGAGGCGGGCCGGAGGCGCGCCTCGCCGAGAACCTCTCGCGCCACATGCGGCTGTCGCACGAGACGATGCCCTACCTGCGCTGGAGCTACTATCTCTCGGCCGGGGCCGATCTGTTGAGCGTCGTGCCGGTCCCCGACGGGCAGGGCTTCGGCGGCGAGCTGCGCGGCGCGGGGCCCGAGCAGATCCTCGGCCGCTTCGGCGAGCACGCGATTCTCGGCCCGGCGAAGGACGGGACCGATCTCGCCGGGGGCGGCCCTGGACCGAGGCCTACCTCGACCCGACCGGGTCGGGCTGGACGGTTGCCTACACCGCGCCGATCCGGGCCGAGGAGCGCGTGCTGGGCGTGGTCGGCGCCGCGGTGCTGCTCGACTTCCTGACCAGCTTCCTGCGCGCCTTCGACTACCCGGGGGGGCGGCTCTGGCTGTTCGGCGACCAGCTCCAGGTGCTGGCGGCCTACGACGGCCGCAACCTCGCCGGGCTCGACCTGCTGCATGTCGCCGACGTGCTGCCGGCGGAGCTGCGAGGCACTCGAGCCGGCAGAGCTGCTGCGCCCGGCGCAGGGATTTCGCGAGCTCGGCGGCGTCCACGTGCTCACCCAGCAGGTCGGGGCGGCGCCCTGGACGCTGCTCTACGTGATCTCGCCGGCCGAGCTCAACGCGGTGATCCTGCCGCGCCTGGTCCCCTACGGCATCATCCTGGCGGGCCTGGTGCTGACGCTCGCGCATCGCCCATGCCTTCCGCCAGCGCCTGATCGTGCGGCCGGCGCTGCGCTTCGCCGACTACATCGCCGCCGAGAGCGCCGATCGCAGCCCGCGCGAGCCCCGGCTGCCGGTCCTCTGGCAGCCCCTGGTGCGAGCGGTCGCGGAGGCCTTTGGCGCCCAGCGCAGCTCGCTCGCCCGGACCCGGGACAGCGAGGCGATGAAGGCGGCGATCATCGCCTCGGCGTTCGATGCCGTAGTCGCGATCGACGAGCGCGGCGAGGTGGTCGAGTTCAATCCGGCCGCCGAGCAGATGTTCCAGATCACGCGCGAGGCGGCGCTCGGCCGACAGCTCGGCCCGCTGATCATGCTGCCGCATCTGCGCGCGGAGCACGAGGACGGCTTGCGGCGCTACCTCGCGACCGGCGAAGGCCAGAGTGCTCGGCCGGCGGCTCGAAATGGAGGCGCTGCGCGGCGACGGACAGGTGTTTCCGGTTGAGCTCGGTGTGACCGAGGTGCGCCAGGCTGGCAAGCGCCTGTTCACCGCCTATCTGCGCGACATCACCGACCGCCGCGCGATGGAGCGGGCGCTGCGCCAGAGCGAGGAGCACTTCCGCACGATCGCCGAAATCCCATCCCGTGCCGGTCGCGATCGTACGCCTCGAGGACCGTCGGATCCTGCACGCCAGCCAGGCCTTCGCCGATCTGTTCGGGATCCCGCTCGCCGAGCTGCCGCGGACAGGACATCGGGCGCTTCTACGTCGACCTCGAGGATCGCGCCCGGCTCGTTGCCGCGCTCGACCGGAACGGCGCGGTGCACGGTTTCGAGCTGCTGCAGCGGCGCGCCGACGGCACGGTGTTCCCGACCGCGCTGACCTCGCGCGTGATCGAGTTCCAGGGCACCCGCGCGATCGTCTCGGCGATCCTCGATCTCTCCGAGCAGAAGCGTCAGGAGGCCGAGATCGCCCGCCAGCGCGAGGCGTTGCGCGAGAGCGAGCAGCGCTTCCGGACCATCGCCGAGGCCCACCCGGTGCCGGTCCTGATCGTGCGCCGGGCGGATCGGCGCATCCTGCACGCCAGCCGGCCGTTGGTCGAATTGCTGCGGGTCACGCCGGCCGCGGTGCGCGAGCTGACCAGCCGCGACATCTTCGCCAATCCCGAGGAGCGCCAGCGGATCGGGCGCGCGCTGCGCGAGGACCGCACCGTGCAGGACTTCGAGATCACGATGCGGCGCCCGGACGGCAGCCTGTTCCCGGCGGCGATCACCGCGCGGCCGATCCGCTACCAGGGCGAGGACGCCGCGGTGTTCGGCGTGGTCGACCTCACCGAGCCCAAGCGCCAGGAGGCGGAGATCGCCCGCCAGCGCGAGGCGCTGCACCAGAGCGAGAAGCTGAACGCGCTCGGCTCGCTGCTCGCCAACGTCGCCCACGAGCTCAACAACCCGCTCTCGGTCGTGGTCGGCTACGCGACCATGCTGCGCGACCAGGCGCCCGATCCCGCCACCCGGGAGCGGGCGGTCAGGGTCCAGGCGGCGGCCGAGCGCTGCGCGCGGATCGTGCGCACCTTCCTCGCGATGGCCCGGCGCAAGCCCGAGGCCTGGGGGCCGGTGGCGATGAACCAGGTCGTCGAAAGCGCCCTCGAGGTCGCCGGCTACGGCCTGCGGACCGCCGACGTCGAGGTGGTGCTCGACCTCGCCCCCGACCTGCCGCCGGCACTGGGCGACGGCGACCAGCTGACGCTCGTGCTGATGAACCTGATCGTCAACGCCCAGCACGCGCTGCAGACCCGGCCACCGCCCCGGCGGCTCGAGATCACCACCCGCGAGCGCGACGGCAGGGTCCAGGTCGAGCTGGCCGACAACGGTCCCGGGATCCCGGCGGAGATCGCGGCGCGGATCTTCGAGCCGTTCTTCACCACCAAGCCGCAGGGCGCCGGCACCGGCATCGGCCTGTCGGTGTGCCAGGGCATCGTGAGCGCGCACAAGGGCGAGATCGCGGTCGCCTCGCAGCCGAGCGGCGGCGCGCTGTTCACGGTCAGCCTGCCGGCGACCGAGGGGCGGCCCGCGGCCGCGCCGGCGCGGGAGATGCCGCGCGAGATCCGCGGCCGCATCCTGGTGGTCGAGGACGAGGCCGAGATCGCGCAGATGGTGGCCGAGATCCTGGGTCGCGACGGCCACGAGGTGATCCTCGCCGGCAGCGGTCGCGAGGCGCTGGCCCGGCTCGAGGGCGCGCCGGTCGACCTGATCATCAGCGATGTGCGCATGCCGGACCTCGACGGCCCCGGGCTGCATGGCGAGCTTACCGCGCGCTCGCCGGCGCTGGCCCGGCGCGTGATGTTCATGACCGGCGACGTCCTGACGCCTGAGACCGGCAGCTTCCTCAGGGGGATCGCGCTGCCGGTGCTCGAGAAGCCGCTCGATCCCTACGACCTGCGGCTCAAGGTGCGCGACTACCTGGCCGAGCTCGGCCCGGCCTGAGCGCCTGGGCCCGTGTCAGGCGCCGCCGCCGGTCGCGAGCAGCGTCTGCACCTTGCGACTGATCTCCTCGGGATCGAGCGGCTTCTCCAGCACCCGCGCGCCGATCTCGCTGAGGAACCCGGTCAGGTCGGCCCCGAGCGTGTCGCCGGTGACGAACACCATGCGCAGGGCGAGCTCGGGCCGCTCGCGCTCGAGGTGGCGATAGAGCGAGGGTCCGTCCATGTCCGGCATCCGCAGGTCGCTGATGATCAGGTCGACCGGCCCGTTCCCCAGGCGGGCGAGCGCATCGCGGCCGCTCAGCGCGCGCTCGACCCGATGGCCGTCGCGCTCGAGGATGTCCGCCAGCAGCTGGCCGATGTCGGGCTCGTCGTCGACCACCAGGATGCGGCCGCGCGCGCCGCGGCCGGGCCGGGTCCTCCGCCGCGACCGCCTCGCCCTTGTGCTCCGAGCGGGGCAGCCGGACCAGGAACACGGCACCCGCGCCGGGCACGCTCTTGAGCGTGATCTCGCCGTCGTGGGCGGCCAGGATGCCGTGGCAGACCGAGAGGCCGACGCCGGTGCCGACGCCCTGCGGCTTGGTGGTGAAGAACGGGTCGAAGATCCGCTTGGCGATGTCGGCCGGGATGCCGGGGCCGTTGTCCGCGACCTCGACCCAGATCGAGGCGGCGTCGTAGCCCGTGGTGATGATCAGCCGGCGCGGCCCGGCCGCGTTCTGCAGCGCCTGCTGCGCGTTGACGAACAGGTTCGCGAACACCTGATGGAGCTGATCGCCGTCGGCCCACACCGGCGGCAGGTCCGGCGCCAGCTCACGCACCACCTCGATGTCGGCGGTGCGCAGGCCGTAGGCGACGATCTCGAGCGCGGCCTCGATCGTCGCGTTGATCTGGACCGGCCCGCGCTGCTTCGGCTTGCTGCGCGCCATCGCGAGGAAGGTCCGGACGATGCGCGCGCAGCGATCCGCCGAGGTGCGGATCTTGACCGCACGCTCGCGCGTCTTCTCGTCCGGCGCCAGCTCCTCGAGCAGTCCGGCATGGCCGACCACGACCGAGAGCGGGTTGTTGAGCTCGTGGGCGACGCCGGCGAGCAGCGAGCCGAGCGCGCTCATCTTCTCGTTCTGGTGCAGGATCTGGCGCTGCCGCTCGAGCTCGGCCTGGATCCGCTTGGGCTCGGTCAGGTCGACGATCGCGGTGACCACGGCGTCCCTGCCCTCGAAGGTGATCAGCTTGGAGGTGAAGGCGCCCCAGAACTCGGAGCCGTCGGCGCGGCGCAGGTGGACCTCGTAGCCGTTGAGGAAGCCCTGGCGTCGGACCAGCTCGATCAGGCCCGGCTGATCGGCCGGGTCGGCGTAGATCGTCGTGGTCGTGCCGGCGAGCAGCTCGGGTAGCGGCGTCCGCAGCAGCTCGGCGCAGGGCGGGCTCGCGAAGATCACCCGGTGGCTGTCGAGATCGGCGATGAACAGCGGCACCGGGTGCGCCTCGGCGAACGCCCGGAAGCGCTGCTCGCTCGCCTTGAGCTGCTGCTCGATCGACTTCTGCCGGCTGATGTCGACGTGGAAGCCGCCGATCTGGATCGACTGGCCCTTGCCGTCCCGGATCGGGAAGCGGATCACCATGCTCCAGCCATACTCGTCGAGGTCGGGGGCGAACTCCTCGACCACCAGGGCGCGCCCGCTCGCGAGCACGGCGCGATCGTGCTCGGCGACCAGCGCGGCGTCGTGGCCGGCGCCGGTGTCGGCCGCGGTCAGGCCGAGCATCTCCGCCGCCGGGCGCGCGAACACCTTGGACATCTCCGGATTGGCGAGCAGGTAGCGGCCGTCGAGATCCTTGAGGTACATGCCGACCGGGGCGTTCTCCATGAAGGCCGCAAGCCGCGCCTCGCTGGCGCGGAGCGCCTCCTCGATCCGCTTGCGGTCGCTGATGTCGGTGACCGCGGTCAGGACCGCCGGCTGGCCGCCGAAGGTGACGCTCCGCGCCGACATCAGCGCCCACATCGTGCTGCCGTCGGCCCGCCGCAGCTCGACCTCGAGGTTGTCGACCCGGCCGTCGCCGGCGAGGCGCTCGATCAGCCCCGCCCGGTCCTGCGGCCGGACGTAGGCGGCGCGCGCCGCGGCCCCCTCGAGCCCGACGCGGAGCCCGAAGGTCTCCTCGGCGCGGGCATTGGCGAACAGGATCCGCGAGGGCTCGGGGCGCCCGATCACGATGCTGAGCGGCACGCCCTCGGCGATCGCGCGGAAGCGCTGCTCGCGCTCCTCGACCTCGACCTGCGCGAGCCTGCGCTCGCTGATGTCGGTGACCGTGGTCAGCATCGCCAGCTGGCCGTGGACCGTGATCGCCCGCGCCGAGAGGAGAGCCCACATCGCGCTGCCGTCGGCCCGGCGCAGGCGCACCTCGAGGCCGTCGACGTGGCCGTCGCGAACCAGCTGCTCGACCAGCCGCCGGCGATCGCCGGGGTCGACGTAGGCGCCGCGGATGGCCTCGGGCTGCGGCCCGAGGCGGAGGTTGAAGGTCGCGCTCGCCAGCTCGTTGGCGAACAGCACCTCGGGCTGGCTGATCCGGGTGATCAGGATCGGCAGCGGGATGCCGTCGGCGATCCGCCGCAACAGCTGCTCGCGCTCCTCGAGCTCGACCTGGGCGGCCTTCTGCGCCGTGATGTCGCTGGTCAGCAGCACCCGCCCGCCGCTCGGGAGCGCGTTCTCCCGCACCCGGACCCAGCGGCCGTCGGCGATCCGGAACTCCTGGTCCTCGGACTTGGCGGTATGATGGGCGAGGCGGCTCGCGAGGAAGTCCGCGCCCATCTCGGGGTGGTACATGCCGCCCGTCTCGGCGGCGGCGCGCACCATGTCCTCGAAGCGCGCGCCGAGCCGGAGCACGCTCCGGAACGCGGGCGGCGCATGATCGGGATAGCGGTTGTTGTGGTAGACCAGCCGATCCTGCGCGTCGTAGATCGCGAGCCCGTCGACCAGGCTCTCGGTGGCGGCGAGGAAGCGCTCGTGGCTGGCCCGCGCCTCGCGCTCGGCGGCTTCCGCCGCGTCCTTGGCCGCCTGCAGCTCGGCCGTGCGCTCGGCGATGCGGCGCTCGAGGCTCTCGTTCGCCTGCTGCAGCGTCGCCTCGGCCCGGCGCTGCGCGGTCATGTCGCGGATGCTGCCGACCAGGCGCCCGTCCGCCAGATGCTCGCCGGTCTCGGACAGCCAGCAGAGCTCGTCCTCGGCGTTGCGGATCCGGTACTCGATCAGGTAGGGCCGGCCCTGCCGGCGGGCCTCGGCGCGCGCCTCCCGGTAGCGCTCGCGATCGTCGCGATGGACCCAGTCGTCGACGCGCCGAGCGGAGCTCAGCAGGGCCGCGCAGTCGGCGACCGGCAGGCCGTGGATGCGCGCGACCTCGTCCGAGCACCACAGACAGCGCCCGTCCGCGAGGTCGAGGATGAAGCCGCCGAGGCGGGCGAGCTTCGCCATCTGGTCGCAGAGCACGGCCTGCTCGGGCGACAGTTCGAACTCGGGCATGATCCCCAACCCTCGGCGGGCGCGCGGCCGCCCGCTCCGGGGCCGAACCTAGCGCCGTCGGCCGCGGCGGTCGAGAATTCGCGGCCCGCGAACCGCCGCTCCCCGATCCTCAGCTGCCGACCTTGAGGGTCGCGGTGAGCGCGCGCAGCGCTGTGATCACGCTGAGCGCGGTGATCTTGCCGGTGCGTGGGTTGTCCTCGCTCGGCACGTTCTCGATCTGCATCTCGAAGCGCGCGCTGTCGGCCTCGACCACGATCCGATGGGTGTTGCGCTCGAGGCCGGGATCGGCCCAGATCTCGAGCCGGGTGCGATCGGGGCCGATGCCGGCGAGGCTGAGCGCGGCGGCGACATTGACGTTGGCCGGGAAGCCGCGGGCGCCCTCGCGGGCGCTGCCCTCGAAAACCTTCCTGGGCGCGCTCAAGCCCTCGAGCGCGATGCCGTGCTGCTCGAGATAGGGCGCGCCGATCAGCCCGCGCGGCGGCTTGCGGGTCACCATGGTGACCGAGCGGATCGTGCCCTCGGCCGCGGCGCGCACGGCATCGAGGCCGAGGAGCGCGCCGGTCGGGACGAGGATCCGGGCGCCGGTCGCCGCCGCGAGGTCGATCAGATCGGTCTGCTCGAGGAGCTGGCCGACGCTCACCGGCAGGAAGATGCGGCCGGCGCGGATCGCCGGCTCGGCGACCTCGCGGAAGACCGCGGCCGGGGCGCATTCGACCACCACCTCGGCCTGCTCGGCGAGCTGTCCGAGGCCGACCACGGGCACGGGTCGGGCGAAGCCGGCGAGCCGCGCCTTCGCCCGCTCGACGTCGCGCGCGCTGACCGCGGCGAGGCGGAGCCCCGGCAGGCCGCGATCGAGCCGGCGGGCGACCGCCCCGCCGATCGCGCCGAAGCCGGCAAGGGCGACGCGGAGCGCGCTGCGCTCGGGCACGATCGCCGCTCAGGCCGCGCTGCGGGTGCGTCGCACGGCGTCCTGCCAGCCGGCGTAGAGACGCTGGCGTTCGGGCGCGCTCATCTGCGGCTCGAAGCGGCGCTCGCAGCGCCAGGTCCCGGCGAGCGCCTCGAGCGAGGGGTAGAGCCCGACCTCGAGCCCCGCGAGACAGGCCGCGCCGAGCGCGGTGGTCTCGATCACCGCGGGCCGCTCGACCGGGACGTCCAGGATGTCGGCCAGGAACTGGCAGAGCCAGGCGTTCGCGACCATGCCGCCGTCGACCCGGACCGCGCCGGCGCCGCCGCCGTGCCCGCGGTCGGCCTGCATCGCCGCCAGCAGGTCGCTGCGTCTGGTAGCCGACCGACTTCGAGCGCCGCGCGCACGATCTGCGGCGCGCCGCTGTCCCGCGTCAGGCCGAACAGCGCGCCGCGCGCCTCCGGGTCCCAGTGCGGCGCGCCCAGGCCGACGAAGGCCGGCACCAGGTAGACGCCGCCGGTGTCCTCGATGCCGGCCGCCAGCGGCTCGCTCTCGCCGGCATGGCCGATCAGGCGCAGGCCGTCGCGCAGCCACTGCACCGCGGCCCCGGCGACGAAGATGCTGCCCTCGATCGCGTAGGCGGTGCGGCCGCCGAGCCGGTAGGCGATCGTGGTGAGCAGGCGATGGCGCGAGGCGACCGCGCGCTCGCCGGTGTTGAGGAGGGCAAAGCAGCCGGTCCCGTAGGTGCTCTTCAGCATGCCGGGCGCGAAGCAGGCCTGGCCGATGGTCGCCGCCTGCTGGTCGCCCGCGATCCCGGTCACCGGCAGCGGGTGCCCCGAACAGCTCGGCCGGCGTCGTGCCGAACAGCGCGCTGCAGTCCCTGACCTCGGGCAGGATCGCGCGCGGGATGCCGAAGAGGCGCAGGAGCTCCTCGTCCCAGTCCTGGCGATGGATGTCGTAGAGCATCGTGCGCGAGGCGTTGGTCGCGTCGGTCGCGTGCACGCGGGCCCCGGTCAGCCGCCATAGGAGAAAGCTGTCGACGGTGCCGAAGGCGAGCTCGCCGCGCTCCGCGGCGGCGCGCGCGCCGGCCACCTCGTCGAGCAGCCAGGCGAGCTTGGTGGCCGAGAAGTAGGGGTCGATCAGCAGCCCGGTGCGCTCCTGCACGAGCGGATCGAGGCCTTCCCTTTGCAGCTGCCGGCAGCGCGCCGCGGTGCGCCGGTCCTGCCAGACGATCGCCGGGTGGACCGGACGGCCGCTCGCCCGCTCCCACAGCACCACGGTCTCGCGCTGGTTGGTGATGCCGATCGCGGCGATCTCCGCGGCGGACAGGCCGGCCGCGGCGAGCGCGTTGCGGCCGACCGCAAGCGTGTCCTGCCAGATCGCTTCCGGATCGTGCTCGACCCAGCCGGGCCGCGGATAGCGCTGCTCGAGCTCGCGCTGGCTGCTCGCGCGCGGCTCGCCGGCCTCATCGAAGACGAGCGCGCGGGTGCTGGTGGTGCCCTGGTCGATCGCCAGAACATGCCGCGCTCGCGCCACTCCCGGCCCCCTTCCTCTGGCCGCCGCCGGCGAATGCCGGCCTCAGCGCCTCGTCTTATCGCTTCGGGGGGCGCGCGGCAACGCGGCCCGGCGCGCCGGGCGGCCTCAGGTCCGCTTCATCACCGCCGCCCAGAAGGCATCGCGCGCCATGAAGCGCTCCGCGGTATCGTTGGGGCTCGCCGCAAGCAATACCAGGGCGTAGCCCGGCAGCTCGCGCAAGGCGCGCTCGACCGGGGCGATGCCATGCTCGGCGGTCCACAGCGCGGCCGTCTTGGCGAGGCGCAGATCGCCGCTCAACAGGTAGGTCAGCGCCTGCTGCGGGTTGCCGACCTCGACGCGCTCCGCAAGGTCGAGCAGGACCGCGTTGACGATCGCGCGGCTCCAGGTGGCAAACCGCAGCGCCCGTTCCTCGAGCGCGCGCGCGGCCACGCCGTCGCCGCTCGGCCGCTCGCCGCTGATCAGCTCCGTCAGCCCCTTCGGCCGCAGCATCGCCTCGGCCTGGCGGAGGAAGTAGGTGTCGAAGCTCTCGGCGCGCCCGGACCACGGCAGGTACTCGAGCTGGCGCACCAGATCAAGCGCCATCTGCTGCGCGAATCGCCAGCTGTCCGGCAGCATCCGGCGCAGGCAACGGCGCGAGGCGCTCGGCTCGGAGCGGCCGGAGCGGACCAGCGCCAGGTGGCGTCGCGGGTCGAAGGACACAGCGCTACCGATTGAGTTCCGTTGGTCACATTCGACTATAAGACGAAAACGAATGCAACCCCGGCGTTGCCGGACCGGCGGCGCTCAACGGGTGATCACGTCAACCACCGGGTCGGGCGCGATCATCGAGGTCAGCACCACGCGATCGAAGCGCAGGGTGGCGGCGAGCGCGCGCTCGGCGACCTCGCGCGCCCCGGCGTGGCGCGCCGCGTCGTCGACCATGTTGACGACCGGCACCACCGCGGCCGCGCCGGCCCCGCTGCAGCGCGCCCTCGGGGCTCGTCAGCAGCCGCGCCAGATGCGCGGGCTCCAGGCGCGCGCCGAGCGCCGCGCCGGTGACCGCGGCCACGCGCTCGATCCGATGCGCGATGGTCGGCTCCAGGAGCTCGCCCAGCGCCCGGATCGAGACCACCGCGAGCACGGTGGCGGCGTCCGGCGGCAGCACCGGCTCGTCGTCGCGCGGCGCCTTGAGCCAGCGCATCCGCGCGCCATCCGCCTTGACCAGCGTGACGGCGAACCCGGCCTCGGCATGCAACCCGGCGATCAGCTCGCCGGGCACGCCGCCGAGCCGGCCGGGCTTGGCGGACGGCCCGGCATAGGCGAGCAGACGATGGCGGCGCGCGAGCGCGGGCACCTCCTCGGCCAGGGTTTCCGCCGGGGCGACCAGCCGGTGTGCGGGCAGGCTGCGCGGCGGCGGGCCCATCGAGACCGTGCAGGTCAGGCCGATCCGTGCGCTGCCGGCCAGGAGGTGCGCCTCGGCGAGGCGGTAGAGCGTCGACTTCTTGCCGCCGGCACCGACCGCGCAGACCAGACCGGCGCGCGCCGCCAGCAGGTCGAGCAGCCGCGCCGCGCCGGCTGGGGTCATGCAGGCCGCGGGGCGGCCGCGGCCCTCATGCGGCGCTCGCGCGGCGCGCCGGCGCAGCGTCCGGTTGCGCCAGATAGGCGAGCGCTGCCGCGACCCCGCTCGCGCCCAAGGGCAGCCCGGACGCCTTCAGGCCCATCTCGATGCCGGCGAGCGTGCCGGCCAGCATCAGGTCGTTGAGGTCGCCGAGATGGCCGATCCGGAACACCTTGCCGGCGAGCCGGCCGAGGCCGTTGCCGAGCGAGAGGTCGAAGCGCTCCAGGATCAGGCGGCGCAGCGCGTCGGCATCCTGGCCGTCGGGCATCAGCACCGCGGTGAGCGAGCTCGAGTACTCGCGCGGGTCCTGGCACAGCACCTCGAGCCCCCACGCCCTGACCGCCCGGCGGGTCGCCTCGGCGTGGCGGTCGTGGCGCGCGAACACCTGCTCGAGCCCCTGCTCGTGAAGCATCGCGAGCGCCTCGCGCAGGCCGTAGAGCAGGTTGGTCGCCGGGGTGTAGGGGAACACGCCCTTGGCGTTGGCCGCGAGCATCGGCGCCCAGTCCCAGTAGGATCGCGGCAGCCGGGCGCTCTTGGCGGCGGCGAGCGCCTTGTCGCCCACCGCATTGAAGCTCAGCCCCGGCGGCAGCATCAGGCCCTTCTGCGAGCCTGCGACCGTGACGTCGACGCCCCACTCGTCGTGGCGGTAGTCGATCGAGGCAAGCGACGAGATGGTGTCGACCATGAAGAGCCCGGGATGGCCGGCCTGGTCGATCGCGCGCCGGACCTCGGCGATCCGCGAGGCGACGCCGGTCGAGGTCTCGTTGTGGACCACGGCAATCGCCTTGATGCGGTGCCCGCGATCCTCGGCGAGCGCCGCCCCGACCCGCTCCGGATCGACGCCGTGGCGCCAGTCGCCGGGCAGCAGCTCGACCTCGAGCCCGAGGCGCCGCGCCATCTCGCACCACAGGCTCGCGAAGTGCCCGGTCTCCGCCATCAGCACCCGGTCGCCCTGCGAGAGCGTGTTGACCAGCGCCGCCTCCCAGGCCCCGGTGCCCGAGGCCGGATAGATCACGACCGGCGCGGCGGTCTTGAAGACCGGCTTGAGCGCGGCCAGGATCTCGCTGCCGAGGCGGGCGAACTCCGGCCCGCGATGGTCGATGGTCGGCCGGTCGATCGCCCGCAGGATGCGGTCCGGCACGTTGGTCGGACCCGGGATCTGCAGGAAGTGGCGCCCGCTTCGAGGGCTCGTGGTCATGGCGGCTCTCCCGCGAGGCTCGCGCGCCGACGCGTGCCCAGGCATTATGCATGGTGGCCGCGCCGGCACAAGGCAAGCTCTCCAGGGGGATAATGAAGCTTTCCAATGACTTAGCCTGCAAGGACGGGGGCTCGCCATGGCGCTCGCGCTGACCCGGAGCGATCTCGGCCGCGCGCGGCCTGCCGGAGCTGGCGGCGCGCCTCGAGCGCGCGATCGCGGGCGAGGTGCGCTTTAGCGCGTTCGATCGCGGGCGCTACAGCACCGACGCCTCGATCTACCAGGTCGAGCCCCTGGGCGTGGTCCTGCCGCGGAGCGATGCCGACGTCCAGGCCGCGCTCGCGCTCGCGCGCGAGGCGGGCGTGCCGGTGGTGGCGCGCGGCGGCGGCACCTCGCAGGCCGGCCAGACGATCGGTTCGGGCCTGGTGATCGACTACTCGAAGTATCTCGACCGGGTGCTCGAGCTCGATGCCGAGAGCCGCACGGTCTGGGTCGAGCCCGGCGTCGTGCTCGACCGGCTGAACCGGTTCCTTAAGGCCCAGGGGCTGTTCTTCCCGGTCGACATCTCGACCGGCTCGCGCGCAACAATCGGCGGCATGGCCGCCAACAACGCCTGCGGCGCGCGCTCGATCCGCTACGGCATCATGGTCGACAACCTGCTCGCGATCGACGCGCTGCTGCCCGACGGCGAGCGCGGTCCACTTCGCCGAGGTCCCGGGCAACCTTCAAGGCGTGCCCGCGAGCGAGCGCTATCTCCGCCTGATCCAGGCGATGCGCGGCCCTGGCCGAACGCGAGGCCGAAGCGATCGCCGAGGGCTTTCCCAAGGTCCAGCGCCGGGTCGGCGGCTACAACCTCGACCGGGTGCGGCCGGCCGGCCACAACATGGCGGAGCTCCTGGTCGGCTCGGAAGGCACGCTCGCGCTGTTCCGCCGGCTCAAGCTCAAGCTGCAGCCGCTGCCGCCGCACAAGGTCCTGGGCGTCTGCCACTTCCCGAGCTTCCATCAGGCGATGGCCTCGGCTCAGGCGATCGTCGACCTCGGGCCGTCCGCGGTCGAGCTGGTCGACCGCACGATCATCGAGCTCGGGCGCAGGATCCCCGCCTACCGGCCGCTGATCGACCGTTTCGTCCGCGGCACGCCCGACGCGCTGCTGCTGGTCGAGTTCGCGGGCGAGGAGCGGGCGAGCCAGCTCGCGGACCTCGCGCGCCTCGCGGAGCTGATGGCGGCGCTCGGTCTGCCGGACGGCGTGGTCGAGGCGATCGAGCCCGCGGCGCAGGCGCGGATCTGGGACGTGCGCAAGGCCGGGCTCAACATCGTGATGTCGATGAAGGGCGCGGGCAAGCCGGTCTCGTTCATCGAGGACTGCGCCGTGCCGCTCGAGCATCTCGCCGACTACACCGAGCGCCTGACCGAGATCTTCGCCCGCCACGGCACCAGCGGCACCTGGTACGCCCACGCCTCGGTCGGCTGCCTGCACGTGCGCCCGATCCTCAACCTCAAGCAGGATCGGGACGTGCGCGCGATGCGCGCGATCGCCGAGGAGGCGATGGCCCTCGTCCGCGCCTACAAGGGCGCGCACTCCGGCGAGCACGGCGACGGCCTGGTGCGCTCGGAGTTCCACGAGGCGATGTTCGGGCCGCGCCTCGCCCGCGCCTTCGAGCAGGTCAAGGACGCGTTCGATCCCGCGGGCGTGCTCAACCCGGGCAAGATCGTGCGCGCCCCGCCGATGGACGAGCGCCGCTTCCTGCGCTACCCGCCGGGCTACCGGGCGCTCACGGTCGAGACCGCCCTCGATTGGCGGGATTGGGGCGGTTTCCTCGGCGCCGCCGAGATGTGCAACAACAACGGCGCCTGCCGCAAGGCCGAGCCCGGGGTGATGTGCCCGTCCTATCGCGTCACGAAGGACGAGACCCACCTCACCCGCGGCCGCGCCAACAGCCTCCGCCTCGCGCTCTCCGGCCAGCTCGGGCCGGACGCGCTCTGCTCCGACGCGATGGCGGCGACGCTCGACCTCTGCGTGTCCTGCAAGGCCTGCCGGCGCGAATGTCCGACCGGCGTCGACATGGCGCGGATGAAGATCGAGGTCCTGCACCAGCGCCAGAAGCGCCGGGGCCTCGCGCTCAAGGACCGCGCCATCGGGTATCTGCCGCGCTACGCGCCTCATGCCAGCCGGCTGCGCGGGCTCTTGCATCTGCGCGACCGGCTGCCGGGCGCTGCGGCCCTTTCCGAGCGCCTGCTCGACTTCAGCGCCGCGCGCTCGCTGCCGCGCTGGCACGCCAGGCCCTATCGCCCGCGCCGGAACGCCGTGCCCTTCGGCAACGACGGCCGCGACGTGGCGCTCCTGGTCGACACCTTCACCACCTGGTTCGAGCCCGACATCGCGCGCGCCGCCGAGGCCGTCCTCGCCGCTGCCGGCTACCGGGTCCATGCGCCGGCAGCCGGCGGCGCGCGCCCGCTCTGCTGCGGCCGCACCTTCCTCGCGACGGGCTTGGTCGAGGAGGCCCGCCGCGAGGCCGAGCGCACACTCGCCGCGCTGCGGCCCATGGTCGAGCGCGGCCTGCCGGTGATCGGTCTCGAGCCCTCCTGCCTCCTGACCCTGCGCGACGAGTATCTCGCCATGCGGCCAGGACCGGAGACCGAGGCCGTGGCCGCACGCGCCCTCCTGCTCGAGGAGTTCCTCTGGCAGGAGCAGGCCGCGGGCCGGCTGCGGCTGCCGCTCAAGGCCCCGGGCTGGCGCCGCGCGCTGCTCCACGGCCACTGCCATCAGAAGGCGTTCGACGCCATGGCCGCGACCGAGGCCTGCCTCGGCCTGATCCCGGGCCTCGAGGTCGAGACCGTCGCGTCGAGCTGTTGCGGCATGGCCGGCGCGTTCGGCTACGAGGCCAGGCACTACGCCGTCTCGCAGCAGATGGCCGAGCTGTCCCTTCTGCCCGCCGTGCGCGCCGCCGCCCCCGACACGGTCGTGGTCGCGGACGGCACCAGCTGCCGCCACCAGATCCAGGACGGCACCGGCCGCCGCGCGCTCCACGCCGCCGAGCTCCTCCAGGCAGCGCTCGCCTGAGCGACGTTCTCGGGCCCCGGGGCCCTCTTTTCTCGCCTGAGGAAAGCGTGTAGGCACGGGGGCACGGCGGGGCAGGCGCGCGGCGACTTGCCTGCGGTGCGGTGCGACCCCAGCTAAGGCGTTCCCTGCGTTAAGCCGCGAGCCAGCATGAGCACGGAAGCGATCCGGCCCGAGCCGACCCCGAGCGACCCGATCCGGACCGACCCCATCCGGACCGACATGGTGGTCATCGGGGCCGGCCCGGTCGGCCTGTTCGCGGTGTTCGAGGCCGGGCTGCTCAACATGCAGTGCCACCTGATCGACAACCTCGACAAGATCGGCGGCCAGTGCGCCGAGCTCTACCCGGACAAGCCGATCTACGACATCCCCGCGGTGCCGCGCTGCACCGGCGAGCAGCTGACCGAGCTCCTGCTCGAGCAGATCCGGCCGTTCGAGCCGACCTTTCATCTGGGCCAGCAGGCCGAGCGCCTGGAGCGCCAGGGCGACGGCCGCTGGCGGGTCACGACCAGCGAGGGCCAGGCGTTCGAGGCGCCCTGCGTGGTGGTGGCCGCCGGGGCCGGCAGCTTCGTGCCGCGCCGCCTGCCGCTGCCCGGCGCCGAGGCGCGCGAGGGCCGCTCGATCTTCTATGCCGTGCGCAGGATGGAGGAGTTCCGCGGCAAGGACGTGCTGGTCGCGGGCGGTGGCGATTCCGCGCTCGACTGGACCCTCAACCTGCAGCCGATCGCGGCGAGCCTCGCGCTGGTCCACCGGCGGCGCGACTTCCGTGCGGCGCCGGACTCGGTCGCGCGCATGGAGGAGCTGGTGGCGAGCGGCCGGATGGGCCTGCACATCGGCCAGATCGCGGAGCTGCACGGGCCCGGCGATCGGCTGGACGGGGTCACGATCAAGAGCCCGGACGGCGAGGAGCTGGTGCCCTGCGACACGCTGCTGGCCTTCTTCGGCCTCAAGATGGAGCTCGGGCCGCTCGCCGGCTGGGGGCTCGAGCTCGCGGACGACCTGATCCGGGTCGATACCGCGACCTTCGAGACCAATCTGCCGGCGGTGTTCGCGATCGGCGACATCATCACCTACCCGGGCAAGCTCAAGCTGATCCTGTCGGGCTTCCACGAGTCGGCGCTGATGTGCCAGAAGGCGTTCAAGTACTGCTTCCCGGAGAAGAAGCTGATCTTCCGCTACACGACCTCGAGCACCGACCTGCAGAAGAAGCTGGGCGTCGCCTGATGGCCAGCGTCGTCGTGACCGACCGCGAGGGCGCGGAGCACGTGATCGAGGGCACGCCCGGCTGGTCGGTAATGGAGATCATCCGCGAGCACGACCTGCCGATCGAGGCGGCCTGCGGCGGCTGCTGCGCCTGCGCGACCTGCCACGTCTACGTCGAGGACGCGTGGCTCTCCAAGCTCGAGCCGGCCTCGGACGAGGAGGACCGGATGCTGGATGAGGCCTATCAGGTCCAGGAGAACTCGCGCCTGTCCTGCCAGATCCCGTTCGCCGAGGCCCTCGACGGCCTCAAGGTCACGCTCGCCCCGGAGTTCTGAAGGCCGCCGCTCAGCTGGGCACTCGCCGCGCCGCGCCGAGCAGCGCGAGCTCGTCGATCGCGCGCTGCTCGCGGCGCGCCGCCTCGGTCCGCCGGCGCTGCTCGTGACGTTGCCGGAGCAGCTCCAGCCGCTTGAGCTCGCGCCGTTGCTCGAGCAGCCGCGCGGCCTGCTGCGCGCGTGCCTGCTCGAGCCGGGCGAGCTCGCTCTCGGCCGCCCAAGCCGGCGCCGGCTGGCCTCGAGATAGGCGCGAGCAAGCGAGTGCCGGCGAGGTCGACGGCGGTCCGCCGCTCGCGCTCGGCCTCAGCGTGCCCGTCCGCGATCGACGGCGCAGGGCCTCGATCGGCGCATCGAGCGCCGCGAGCGCGCGCCGCTCCCGCTCGACCTCCAGCCCGGCGAGGCGGGCGAGAACCGCCAAGGGTCCATCTCCCCTACCCCTCGACGCTGCCGCCGGCCGGCGCCGCCGACGCCGCGGCGAGCCGGGCGAAGTCGTCGGTCAGCGTGCTGCGCTCGCCGACTCCTGGGCGAGCAGGGCCTCGAGCGCCGGGCGCGCGGCGATCGCCTCGTCGATCAGAGGGTCGCTGCCGGCCCGATAGGCGCCGAGCTGGATCAGCTCGGCGGTGTCGGCGTGGGCTCGGAGCAGCTGCCGGGCGCGCGCGACGACGGGCCGTTCCTCGGGACGGTAGCAGGCGGGCGCGCTGCGTGACAGCGAGCGCAGCACGTCGAGCGCGGGAAAGCGGCCGCCCTCGGCAATCCGGCGATCGAGCACGATATGGCCGTCGAGGATCGCGCGCACCGCATCGGCGATCGGATCGGTCAGATCGTCGCCCTCGACCAGGACCGTGAACAGGCCGGTGATGCTGCCGTCCTCGGTTCCCGGCCCAGCGCGCTCCAGGAGCCGCGGCAGCTCGGCGAACACGCTCGGCGGGTAGCCCTTGCTGGTCGGCGGCTCGCCGGCGGCGAGGTAGATCTCGCGCAGCGCCATCGCGAAGCGGGTCACGCTGTCGATCAGGCAGAGCACGGAGAGGCCCTGATCGCGCAGCGCCTCGGCCACGGTGAGCGTCAGGTAGGCGGCGCGGCGCCGCAGCATGGCGGGCATGTCCGAGGTCGCGACCACGACCACGCTGCGGGCGAGTCCGGCGCGGCCGAGGCCGTGCTGGAGCAGCGCGTTGACCTCGCGGCCGCGCTCGCCGACCAGCCCGAGGACCAGGGCATCGGCGTCGCTGTGCCGGGCGAGCATCGCGAGCAGCGTCGACTTGCCGACCCCGGAGCCGGCGAAGATCCCCATCCGCTGGCCGCGACAGCAGGGCGTGAAGAGGTTGAGCGCGCGAACCCCGAGATCGAGGCGCGGTCCGAAGTCGCGGCGTCGGTGGGCCGGCGCCGGACGGGCCTGAAGCCGGTACGTGCGCGCGCCCGGGCGGCGGCGGCCGGCCGTCGAGCGGACGGGCCAGGGGATCGAGGGTCCGACCGATCCAGCCCGGGTCCGGCCGGAGCCGGTCGTGACCGTGCGCGAGGGTCACGCGGGCCCCGAGGCCGACGCCCTCGAGCTCGCTGAACGGCAGCAGGTGGACGCCCGCATCGTCGAGGGCGACGACCTCGCCGAGCAGCGGGTCGCGCGCATGGGTCGGGGAGGAAGACACTCGTCTCGGTTGTGTGAACGCGCTTCGATCAGACAGGTGTCGCCAAGTCCGACCACTCCGGCCAGACCACCACAGACCAGCAGCGTGCCGCGGCAGCGCCGGATCCGGCCCGCGACCCGATACGCGTCGATCTGACTAAGCCCTTGGAGAAGCGGATCTATGACAGATCTCCCGGCGCGTTCGAGAGCGGCCCCTGGTCGGTCGTGACATGACCATCCTTGGTGCGCGACAGGGTGCCCGCGCGCTGTAGCGAGCGATCGCGTGAACTTTTTTGTTGCACAGTTCTAAAACCTATGATTGTATTTGGCTCACTCCTGGGACGGCATCGGCGCACATGTTGCCATTCCGTTCTGCGGCAGGAAACACAACCCATCTTAACGTGGTCTTAAGGATCCGCCTCTTACGGTTGCATTTGTGCAACAAATGGTCCAGAGAGCGGGTAAGAGGAGCGAGTGATGCGAGCTCTGGTTGTTGAGGACGATCCCGTATCCGCGCGCTTGATCGACGCCGCTCTGAAGAGCGAAGGCATCATCTGCGAGCCGGCCGAATCCGGTGAGGACGCCATTGACCTCGCCAAGCACTACGACTTCGACATCATGGTGCTCGACCTGCGCCTGCCCGACATGGAAGGTTTCGAGGTGGTGCGGCGGCTGCGCACCGCCAAGGTGCGCACCCCGGTGTTGATCCTGTCCGGCATGAACGAGACCGGCGACAAGGTCCGGGGGCTCACGACCGGCGCCGACGACTATCTCACCAAGCCGTTCCACAAGAGCGAGCTGATCGCGCGCATCCACGCGATCGTCCGCCGCTCCAAGGGTCACTCGGAATCGGTCATCAAGACCAGCAAGCTGGTGGTCAATCTCGACACCCGGTCGGTCGACGTCGACAGCCGCCGCCTGCACGTGACCGGCAAGGAATACAGCATCCTCGAGCTCCTGTCGCTGCGCAAGGGGACCACCTTGACCAAGGAGATGTTCCTCGATCACCTCTACGGCGGCATCGATGAGCCGGAACTCAAGATCATCGACGTCTTCATCTGCAAGTTGCGCAAGAAGATCGCGGCGGCGACCGGCGGCTCGC
>CAVWCE010000063.1:0-22837 GCA_963753275.1 uncultured Alphaproteobacteria bacterium
CGGGTTCGAGGCGATCGAAGAAGTAGCTGGTCGGCCGCCCGAGGCGGAGCCGCTCAGGAGAAGCCGGCGCGACCTCCTGGCCGGTCAGCGCGCCGAACAGCAGCGCCGCGTCGGCAGCGCTCCGGGTCAAGGGGCCGATGCTGTCGAGCACGCTCGACAACGGGAAGACGCCCGCGGTCGGCCACAGCCCGACCGTGGTCTTGTGGCCGAAGACGCCGCAGAAGGCGGCCGGCAGGCGGACCGAGCCGCCGGTGTCGGAGCCGATCGCGAAGCCGCACAGGCCGGCGGCGACGGCGACCGCGGGCCCGCTGCTGGAGCCGCCCGGAATGCGCTGGACCGCCGCATCCCATGGGTTCCAGGGCGTGCCCCAGGGCTCGCTGATGCCGACCGCGCCGAGCGCGAATTCGACCGTCTTGAGCTTGCCGAGGAAGACGCAGCCGGCCCGGCGCAAGAGATCGACGAACGGCCCCTCCAGGCCGATCAGGTCGGCGACGTCGAGCCTGGAGCCGGCGGTGGTCGGCATGCCGTCCACCGCGAAGATGTCCTTGATCGCCACGGGCACGCCCATCAGCGGGCCCTGGTCGTCGCCCGCCGCGCGCCGCCGGTCGAGCGCCCGGGCCTGGGCGAGCGCCGCCTCGGCGGCGACGTGCTGATAGGCGCAAAGCTTCGGGTCGAGCGCTGCGATCCGCTCGAGATAGGCCTCGGTCGCGGCCTCCGCGGTGGTCTCGCCGCGGCGCAGGCGGCGGGCGTAGGCCGCGATGCCGCTGGATGCCAGGGGATCGGGAGGAAGGCTGGGCACGGGCTGGCCTCATGGCTGGGGTGGCGGAGGGTCGAGCATTGGGGCCGCGGCGCAACGCAGCGGCCCCTGACCCGCAAGCGTTACACGAGGCTCGGCCGGTGGTAAATGCTCGCCGGGCGCTGGCTGCGGCGGCCTGAACTGCGGCGGCGGAGCTGATCACGCCAAGGACTTCATTCCGCGGTCGGCGCCGCGCGCTACCGTGGCCAGGCGGTGACTGGGCGCCAGTTTGGAGAGCGGGCCAATGGGCATGGTCGTCAATTGTGCCGCCTACCAGGGCGGGTGCCGGGTCGCCGACATCGATATCGAGCACGATGCCGCGGCCGCCCTCGACCTCGTCCCGAGCGGCGAGGCGGCGCAGACCGACCGCTTCGTCTGGCTCGGCCTCCACGAGCCGAGCGAGGAGCTGCTGCGCCGGGTGCAGAGCCGGTTCGGGCTGCATGACCTCGCGATCGAGGACGCCCACAGCGCGCATCAGCGCCCCAAGCTCGAGGTCTACGGACAGTCGCTGTTCGTCGTGCTGCGCACCGCGCAGTGGCAGGCCGGCAAGATCCAGTACGGCGAAACCCACATCTTCGCCGGCAGGGGCTACGTCGTCACCGTCCGCCACGGCGCGTCCCTGTCCTACGCCGACGTCCGCGCGCGCTGCGAGGGCGCGCCGGCGATGCTGCGCATCGGCGAGAGCTTCGTGCTCTATTCGCTGATGGATTTCGTGGTCGACAACTACTTCCCGATCATCGACGCGCTCGAGGCCGAGGTCGACGCCCTCGAGGACGAGGTGTTCGAGCAGCCCTCGGGCCGTGAGAACATCGCGCGGATTTACGAAGTGCGCCGCGAGCTCCTGGTGCTGCGCCGGACGGTGGCGGCCCTGCTCGACGTCTGCGACCGCCTGATGCGCTTCGATGTGCCGCTGATCGAGCCCGACATCCGCCCCTACTTCCGCGACGTGCGCGACCACGTGATCCGGGTCGACGAGCGGATCGACGATCTGCGCGAGCTTCTGACCTCGACCATGGAGACCAACCTTTTGCTCGCCTCGGTGCGCCAGAACGACGTGATGAAGAAGCTCGCCGGCTGGGCGGCGATCCTCGCCGTGCCGACCGCGGTGTTCGGACTCTACGGCATGAACTTCGAGGCCATGCCCGAGCTGCGCTCGCCCTACGGCTACCCGGCCGTGATGGCGGCGGTCGCCGCGCTCTGCGGCTATCTCTACTATCGCTTCCGCCGCGCCGGCTGGTTCTGAGCGGGCCCTCTCGCGTCACAAGAACCTGCGCCGGACCGTCGGGCCTGCCGACGCGTTTCGAGCCCGCCCGAGGTCACCCGATGCGTGCTCGGGGTCGGCCCGGAACGCTCCTTGACATCCAGCGGCGCCGGTGTCGCAATCCCGCCCAGAACCTTGAATTGCGCCTGTCAAGAGCGCGGTTCCACCGGGGAGAACGAGGATGAAGCCAGGCATCGTTTGGGGCATCGCGATCCTGCTCGTCGGCAGCGCCCTGCCGGCTTGGGCGGACGATGAGGCGGACGTGGCCGCCGCCATGACCATGTGGCAGGACGCGCTCGCCAAGGGGACCTCTGAGGACCCCGGCCCGATTCTCTCCCTGTATGCCGAGGATGGCGTGCTCTGGGGCACGATCTCGAGCGAGCGGCGCGACGATCCGGCCGCGATCCGCGACTATTTCGTCAATGCCTACAAGGCGCTGCCCAACCTCAGCGTGGCCTTCGAGGACCCCTATATCCGGGTCTACGGCGGCGACACCGCGATCAACACCGGCTACTACACCTTCTCCTACGAGAAGGACGGCGCGGCGCAGAGCCTGCCGGCGCGCTACAGCTTCACCCTGGTCAAGCGCGACGGCGACTGGCAGATCGTCGATCACCACTCCTCGGCGATGCCGCAGCCGCCCAAGTAGCCGGTCTGGGCTCCGGCGCGCCAGGATCGTCGCCCCGGCAGCCTCGGCTGTCAGCTCGCACGGAAGCCCAGCCCGTCGTAGGAAGCGACCTGGCAGGTGATCTTGCCGCCCTCGATGGGCATCAGGGTGACGCCATCGAACTGGAAGACCGCATGGTCGGCGGGCCCGTCAGGCGAGCGCAGTGCTGGCGCAGCAGTCTGCCGACAGCAGGAGCAAGGCTCGTTCAGAAGCTTGTTCGAGATGCGGTTGCGCACTGCGCGTCCAGTTATTCTGCGTCGTCATATGGGTATGGTCCGCCTGGATGAAAATCGTTCAGGAACGTCAGCTAGGACGCCCCGGCAGACCGGCGTTGACCGCTCCTGCTGTCTCGCGTCCCGCAGACCGCGCTCTCCGAGCGCAAAGGACCAATTCGCTCCGGTCGAGACCGTCTCCCGTAATGGTCGCAGAACCCAGACGTTGTATGGCCTTGTACTCGCTTGCTCAGCTCCAGCACCAGGATATTCCGGTCGACGAAGCTAAAGATCGGACTCAACATTCGGCGCGACGCCGGCAAAGGTCTCGCCGACGGCGGACGCTGCGATTGCAGCGCACTCCGTCGGCCGCCGGCGGGCTACTTGATCTTGGCTTCCTTGAACTCGACGTGCTTGCGGATCTTCGGGTCGTACTTGCGCAGGCTCATCTTCTCGGTGGTCTTCCGCGGGTTCTTCTTGGTGGTGTAGAAGGTGCCGGTGCCGGCGCTGCTGACCAGCTTGATCATCACGGTGCTCGGCTTGGCCATCGCGAGATGCCCCTCAAGGCGGTTCGGGTTCGCGACGAAGATAGGGAGCGGCCAAGCCCTGTCAAGCCAAGGCCCGGCGGGGCCGTCTCGCCGCTAACGCCGGACCGCGGCGCCGCGGCACGCGGCCGGTCCGGCGCGGCCGCTGGCGCCACGCCCGCGCGGCGGCGGCGGCCGCCGGCCCCGGCGTGTGGTCGAGCAGGCGAAAGGTCAGCTGGCCCGCGGCCTCGTCGACCTCGCTCAGCTCGACCCGGACGCGGTCGCCGAGCGCCAGCGCGGTGCCGCTGTCCTGACCGATGAGCGCATGCCGGCCGGGATCGTGCGCGAAGAACTCCTGCGCCGATCACCGCGACCGGCACCAGGCCCTCGGCGAGCGTTGTCGGTCAGCTGCACGAACAGCCCGAACCGTTGGACCCCGGTGATCGTGGCGTCGAACGCGCTGCCGACGCGCTCGGCGAGCAGGAGCGCCACGAAGCGGTTGCGCGCCGTGCGCTCGGCCTCCATCGCCTTGCGCTCGCAGCGCGACAGCCAGGCGCCGAGCTCGGGCCAGTCCTCGCCGCCATCCGCGAGACCGCCCTCGCCAAGCCTGAGCGCCGCGATCAGCGCGCGGTGCACCAAGAGGTCGGCGTAGCGCCGGATCGGCGAGGTGAAGTGGGCGTAGCGCCCGAGGTTGAGGCCGTAGTGGCCGACGTTGTGCGGGCTGTAGACCGCCTGGCTCTGGGCGCGCAGCACGAGCGTGCTGATCAAAGGCGCGCGCGGATCGTCGCGCAGCCGCTCGAGCAGCCGGGCGAGGTCCTTGGGGCGCGCGAGATCGCCGCGGCCGCCCTCCAGGCCGAGCTGGCCCAGCAGCTGCACGAGCGCCTCGAGCTTGACCGGGTCCGGGCGGTCGTGGACGCGGTACATGCAGGGCCGGCCGGCCTCCTCCAGGCTCTCGGCGGCGGCGACGTTGGCGGCGATCATGAACTCCTCGATCAGGCGATGCGAATCGAGGCGCTGCTGGCGCTCGATCGCGATCGGGTGGCCGGCGTCGTCGAGCCGGATCGTGGTCTCGGGCAGATCGAGGTCGAGGGTGCCGCGGCGGCGGCGGGCGTCGAGCAGGGCCGCGAAGGCGCCGAACAGCGGCCGGATGACGCCCTCGAGCAGGGGCGCGGTCAGGCCGTCGGGCGCGCCGTCCGCCGCCGCCTGGACCTGCGGGTAGGTGAGCCGCGCGCGCGAGCGCATCACGCCGCGGGCGAAGCGGTGGCGGAGCTTCGGCCGTCGCGATCGAGCCACAGGCGGACCGCGAGGCAGGCGCGGTCCTCCTCCGGCCGCAGCGAGCAGAGGTCGTTCGAGAGCGCCTCGGGCAGCATCGGCAGGACGCGGTCCGGGAAGTAGACCGAGTTGCCGCGCTGCCTGGCCTCGCGATCGAGCGCCTCGCCCGGCCGCACGTAGTGGGCGACGTCGGCGATCGCGACCACCACCTGCCAGCCGCCGGGGTTGGCCGGATCGGCGTCCGGCGCGGCGCTGACGGCGTCGTCGAAGTCGCGCGCGTCGGCGCCGTCGATGGTCACCAGCGGCAGGGCGCGCAGGTCCTCCCGCCCCTCCGGCGTGAACCGCGCCGCATCGGCCGCCGTCATGCGCTCGAGCTCCGGCGGGAAGGCGACCCTGCAGCTCGAAGCTGTGCGCCGCGATCAGCGAGACGGTGCGCGGATCGCCCGGCCGGCCGAGGCGCTCGAGCACGCGGGCGCGATCGGGGCCGAGCGCGCGCTCCCCGGTCGCGCTCGGCGAGCACCAGCTCGCCCGCCAGCGCGCCGGCGGCATCGGCCGGCGCGCAGCTCGAGCTGGCGCGCCCGCTCGCCGAGCGGCCGGATCCTGAGCCGCTCGCCGGCGCCCTCGACCACGCCGAGGACGCGGCGCGGCACCTCGGGCAGGCTGCGGATGATCTGGCCGTGCCACTCGCCGCCCCGCCGGCTGAGCCGCGCCAGCACGCGCTCGCCGATGCCTGGCGCCCGGACGCGGGCATTGGCTGGAGGCGGACGATGGGTGACCCGTTCGCGCCGTCCCCGGCCGCCGCCGCCGGTCGCGCGAGCGCCTCGCCGTCGGGGTCGAGCGCGGTCACCTCGAGCACCGCGACCGAGGGCAGATCGTCCTCACGTGGCGCCGCCCTGCGGCTGCGCCGGCCGCCCGCCAGCGCCCCGCTCGCCTGGAGCTCGCGCAGCATGCGCGTCAGCTCGGCGCGCTCGCTGCTCTTGACCTGGAAGGCCCGCGCGAGGTCGCGCCGGGAGGTCTCGTCCGGATTGGCCTCGATGTAGCGCAGCAGCTCGTCCCGGCTCGGCAGTCGGCCGGTCGCCGGCGACCGCGGCCGTCCGCCCGCCGCCTTGGCCATCGCTCAGCTCCCGCCGGAGCCGGCCGGCCGGAGTTGGAGCGGCGCGCAGGATCACTCGAGGTCACCCGCCGGGTGGCGCCCTTGGCAGCGCCCTTGCCCGCCTTGCCGGCGCCCTTGCCGGCTGCCCGGGCCGGCGATTTCGGCGCGCTGGCCGAGGTCGGCGCGCCCTTCGCCTTGGCGGTCTTGCCCTTGGCCTTGCTCTTGCCGGCGCGCTCGGCCAGCAGCTCGACCGCCTGCTCCAGGGTCAGCTGCTCCGGGTCCTGCGCCTTGCGCAGGCTGGCGTTGTCCTTGCCGTGCCTGACGTAGGGGCCGTAGCGGCCCTGATGGAGGGTCACGGGCTTGCCGTCCTTGGGGTGGGCCCCGAGGTCCTTGAGCTGCTTGGCCGCGGCGCGCTGCCGGGTGCCGGCCTCGGCGAGCAGCGCCATCGCGCGGTTCATGCCGAGGGTCAGCACGTCGTCCTCCGGCCCCAGGCGGACGAAGCGGTCGTGCTTGACGTAGGGGCCGTAGCGGTTGATGCCGGCCTCGATCGGCTGGCCGGTCTCGGGGTGGCGGCCGACCTCGCGCGGCAGCGCGAGCAGGGCAAGCGCGGTCTCGAGGTCGAGGTCGGCCGGATCGAGACCGGGCGGCAGCGACGAGCGCTTCAGCGTCTCGCCCTGGCCGCGCTGGACATAGGGCCCGTAGGGACCGCGCCGCAGCAGCACCTCCTCGCGGCTGTCGGGATCGACCCCGATCAGGCGCTCCTTGAGCTCGCGCCTCGGGCTCCTCGTCGGGCTTGACCCCGAGGCGCCGGGTGAAGCGGCACTCGGGGTAGTTCGAGCAGCCGATGAAGGCACCGTAGCGGCCGAGCTTGAGGCTGAGCCGGCCGGCGCCGCATAAGCGGGCACTGGCGCGGATCGCCGCCGTCCTCGCGCGGCGGGAAGAAGTGCGGCGCCAGCAGCTCGTTGAGCGCGTCGATCACCTCGGCGACGCGGCGCTCGTTGACCTCGTCGACGATGCCGTTGAACGGGTGCCAGAACTCGCGCAGGACCTGCTTCCAGTGCAGCGTCGCCGGCGGCGATGTCGTCGAGGCGGCTCTCGAGCGCGGCGGTGAACTCCGGCTGCACGTACTGGTCGAAGAACGCGACCAGGAAGGCGCGTGACCAGGCGGCCGCGGTCCTCGGGCCGGAAGCGCTTGCTCTCGAGGCGCACGTAGTCGCGGTCCTGCAGCACCGAGATGATGCTGGCGTAGGTCGAGGGGCGGCCGATGCCGAGCTCCTCGAGCTTGCGCACCAGGCTCGCCTCGGTGTAGCGCGGCGGCGGCTCGGTGAAGTGCTGCCGCGGCGTGATCTCGCCGCGCCGCAGCGGATCGCCCGGCGCCATCGCCGGCAGGAGCCCGGCGGCCTCGTCGTCGTCCTGCGCCGGATCGTCCCGGCCCTCCTGGTAGAGCTTGAGGAAGCCGTCGAAGGCGATGGTCGAGCCGGTCGCGCGAAAGCCGATCTGGCCGTCGTCCGAGGCGAGGTCCGCGATCACCCGGTCGAGCAGGGCGCTCGCCATCTGGCTCGCCATGGTGCGCTTCCAGATCAGCTCGTAGAGCCGGCGCTGGTCGTCGTCGAGGAAGCGCGCGACCTGCTCCGGCCGGCGCGCGAGCTCGGTCGGCCGGATCGCCTCGTGCGCCTCCTGGGCGTTCTTGGTCCGCGTGCGGTAGGCGCGCGGCTGTCTCCGGCAGGTAGCGCTCGCCGTAGCTGCTGCGCGATCTGGCGGCGGCAGGCGGCCAGCGCCTCGCGCGAGATCTGCACGCTGTCGGTGCGCATGTAGGTGATCAGGCCGACCGTCTCGCCCTCGAGCGCGATGCCCTCGAACAGGCGCTGCGCGGTGCGCATCGTGCGGTCGGCGCCGAAGCCGAGCTTGCGCGAGGCCTCCTGCTGCAGCGTCGAGGTCGCGAACGGCGGCGCCGGATGGCGCTGCACCTGCTTCTTCTCGACGCTCTCGACCGCGAAGCTCGCGCGCCCGGATCAGCGTCCAGCGCGCGCCTGGCGTCGGCCTCGCTCGCGAGGTCGAACTTCTGCAGCCGCTTGCCGTCGAGGCGGCGAGGCGGGCGCCGAAGGGCGCGCCCGCAGGCGTCGTGAACTGGCCCTCGATCGTCCAGTACTCCGCGGGCGGAAGGCCTCGATCTCGTCCTCGCGCTCGCAGATCAGGCGCAGCGCCACCGACTGCACGCGGCCCGCCGAGCGCGAGCCCTGGAGCTTGCGCCAGAGCACCGGCGAGAGCGTGAAGCCCACCAGGTAGTCGAGCGCGCGGCGCGCCTGGTAGGCGTCGATCAGGTCCACGTCGAGCTCGCGCGGGTGCTGCATCGCCTCGAGCACCGCGCGCTTGGTGATCTCGTGGAACACCACCCGCTTGACGTCGACGCCGTTGATCGCGCCGAGCTCGTTCAGCGCCGCCACGAGATGCCAGGAGATCGCCTCGCCCTCGCGGTCGGGGTCGGTCGCGAGGTAGAGGTGGCGGGCGCCCTTGACCGCGCTGGCGATCTCGCCGATGCGCGGCTTCTTCTGCGCGAGCGGCTCGTAGATGATCCGGAAGTCCTCGTCCGGCAGCACCGAGCCGTCCTTCTCGGGCAGGTCGCGCACATGGCCGTAGCTCGACAGCACCCGGTAGTCGTTGCCGAGATACTTGTTGATGGTCTTGGCTTTGGTCGGGGATTCGACGACGACGACGTCCATGCGGTGCAGACGACCTTCCCTGGATGGCGGACGCGCGCTGGCCGGGATCGGCGCGGCGCCCCTCATATGCGCCCGGGTCAGGCCGATGCAAGGGAGACCCGGTTGCCGGGGTGCCGCTCGAGGCGCCCGTCGAGCTCGAGCTCGAGCAGCGCCCGCTGCACCTCCGCGGTCGACGCATGACACTGCCGGATCAGTTCGTCAACCAAGAGCGGCTCGGACAGAGCGTCGCAATCCAAGCACGCTCCGTTCGGCTCCCGCGCTCGCAGAACTTATGGTCGTAACGTGTTCACATACCACTTCTTTCGCACTTCATTGCACAGCCGCGTCTCTCCTAAACAGCGCACAACAGTGGACGAATTCCGGAATGGGGTCCGCACCGGTGCAGAGTACCGTCAGCCGGGGAGGGATACCCATGGTTGATCAGCACCCCCATTGACGTGCCACTTCATGGACATATAGTAACGTCATGAGTGTGTTGACGCGCCGCCCGCGTGCGTCCGCTCGGGTGCACTTAGATGTGAGTCGGCCCCTGCGTTAGTAGGCAGAACTCGCATCAGATGCGTGTAGATGCTGGGAAGAACAGATGCTAGAGCGATGGACTGCCTGGGCCGTGGCTATTCTCATCGCCTTGATTCCTATTCTTTTGGCGAGCAACTCTTTGTCTTTTATTCGAGAAGGCGCATTTCTTCTTCTTACCGTTTCAACTAGCTCTCCACGAGGCTCAGGAAGCTTGACTCTAGCGGCGGAGCGGGCGAGAGTGAACAAAGATAGAACACGGGGTTGGAGGGCGCCATGGCCGTCGAGCTGCTGAAGGATCTGCCGGGCGATCTGCCGCGCTTTTTGAAGCGCTTCGGCACGGACGCGAAATGCCGGGCGTATCTGGTGCGGGCGCGTTGGCCCGTGGGCTTCCGCTGCACCGGCTGCGGGCATGACCTGGCTTACAGCCATAAGAAGCGCCTGATCGAGGAGTGCACGGCCTGCGGCAAGCAGCACTCGATTCTCGCCGGCACCATCTTCGAGCAGACCAAGACCGGGCTCGCGACGTGGTTCCTGGCGATCTACCTGGTGACCTCGAGCAAGGGCGGCATCTCGGCGATGGAGCTCAAGCGTCAGATGGGCTTCGGCAGCTACCAGACCGCCTGGAGCTGGCTGCACAAGATCCGCCGCGCCATGGTGCGCCCGGAGCGGCCGCCGCTGAGCGGAGCGGGTCGAGGCCGACGAGACCTATGTCGGCGGCCCGCGACCTGGGACGCCGGGCCGTGGTGCCGCCGGCAAGACCCGGGTCGCCGGTGCGGTCGAGACCGGCCGCGGCCAAGCCCGCGGCCGTCGCCTGGGTCGCCTCCGGCTCGCCGTGGTGCCCGATGTCTCGGCCAAGAGCCTCGAAGGCTTTCTCGCCGGCGCCGTCGCCCGGCCCGCGTCCGTGGCGACCGACGGCTGGTCGGGCTATGCCGGCCTCGCCCCCGCCGGCTGGCGTCACGAGCCGCTCAACCTCAGCGCCAGCTGGGGCGACGCGGCGCTGCGCCTGCCGGCGATCCACCTGGTGTTCGGCCTGGCCAAGCGCTGGCTGCTCGGCACCCATCACGGCGCGGTCTCCAGCAAGCACCTGCCGGCCTACCTCGACGAGTTCATCTTCCGCTTCAACCGCCGCACCGCCAAAAGCATCAGCCATCGCTTCGCCCGCCTGATCGAGCACGCCGTGCAGATCCAGCCCACCCCCTACCGCGCCCTCATCGCCACGGCTGCAACCTGAGGGTCATGGAGAGCTAGTTAGTCAAGAAGGCGGAGCTGAGCGAGGAGATCGAGGAGAAACTGAAAGTGGTGAGGATCTCAAAGCGGGGAAGGCGGTTTGAGTGATGCGTATGTCAGAATGTTATATCAGGCAATTGGAATGCAAGTGATACAGAACACCAATCTTACAGCGGATTTGGATAGGAGTGTCGCGTTTAAGTCGTGGATAGGTCTCTCTTGAAGCTGCGGTGGCAGAGCATAAAGAGAAGATGTGCTCTGGAGATCAGGCAGCGTTATTGCATCTGGTGGTCAGCAAGCCTCTTTAATTAAATTTCCAGGATAATCAGCTTGGCTGTCGGGACAGAACTAAGGCCAGTGTCCTCATGTTCGCTGTTGGGGTGGTGATCAGGCCGATGCAAGGGAGACGCGGTTGCCGGGGTGGCGCTCGAGGCGGCCGTCGAGCTCGAGCTCGAGCAGCGCGCGCTGCACCTCCGCGGTCGACGCATGACACTGCCGGATCAGTTCGTCAACCAGCAGCGGCTCGGGGCCGAGGCGTTCCTGGACCCGGTCCAGCAGGTCGCCGGCGGCCGGCGCGTGGCCGCCGGGCGCGGCGGGCGCGGCGGACCTGGAGCCGGCGCACGGCGCGGGGCCGGGCGCGCCGGCGACGGCTTGGGGACGGCGCCGAGCGGGCCGAGCGCGCTCCGGACGTCGTCGGCGGTCTCGACCAGGGTGGCGCCGTCGCGCAGCAGCTGGTTGGTGCCGCGGTGGCGCGGGTCGAGCGGGCTGCCGGGCACCGCCATGACCTCGCGGCCCTGCTCGGCGGCAAGGCGCGCGGTGATCAGCGAGCCCGACTGCGGCGCCGCCTCGACCACGACGACGCCGAGCGCAGAGGCCCGCGATCAGCCGGTTGCGGCGCGGGAAGTGGCGCGCCTGCGGCACAGCACCGAGCGGCCGCTCGGTCACCACGGCGCCGCTCACGGCGATCCGCGCCATCAGCTCGGCGTTGTCCTCGGGATAGGGCACGTCGAGCCCCGAGGCGATCACCGCGACCGTGGCGCCGCCCGCGGCGAGCGCGCCTTCATGGGCCGCGGTGTCGATGCCGCGGGCGAGGCCCGAGATCACCACGAGCCCGCCGGCCGCGAGATCGCTCGCGAGGCTCCGCGCCAGCATGCGGCCGTTGGCGCTCGCGTTGCGCGCGCCGACCAGCGCGATGGCCGGCCCCTCCAGCAGGTCGACGCGGCCGCTCACCGAGAGCAAGGGCGGCGGATCGGCGATCTCGGCGAGGCGGGGCGGATAGCCGGGCTCGCCCCAGGCGAGCAGCGCGCCGCCGAGCTGGGCCAGCGCCGCGAGCTCGGCCTCGGCCTCGTCGCGCCGGCAGCGCCGCCAGCGCTCCTCCCCGTCCTCATGGCCGGCCTCGCGCGCCAGCCGCGGCAGCTCCTCGAACGCGCGGCGCGCGCTGCCGAAGCGCTGCAGCAGCTTCTGGAAGGTCCTTGGGCCGACCCCGCCCGAGCGGCAGAGCTGCAGCCAGTCGAGCTTCTCGGCGGTGGTGAGCGTGCGCGCCATGGCGCGCCAAGATGCGCGAGCGCCCCGCCGCGGTCAACCGTGAGATAAATTGCCCCGGCGATATTTCGCCTATTTGGTAGCGCCCGACGGCTGGCTGGCGCCGAGCTTCGCCTCCTGGCCGGTCAGCAGCCGGCGGATGTTGCCGGCGTGCTTGAGGGCGATCAGGAGCGCGAGCGCGAGGTAGAGCTGGCCCGGCTGGAAGGCGCCGAGCCCGAACGCGACCGGGCCCGCGGCGGCCGCGGCGAGGATCGAGGCGAGCGAGACGTAGCGGGTCAGCAGCACGATGCCCACGAACAGGGCGACTGCGAGCAGCGCGACCAGCGGCGTCAGCGCCACCACCACGCCGGCCGCGGTCGCGACGCCCTTGCCGCCCTGGAACCTGAGCCAGAGCGGGAAGCAGTGGCCGATCACCGCGCCGAGCCCCGCGACCACCGCGATGTCGGGGCCGAAGTAGCGGTAGCCGAGCCAGACCGGCAGCGCGCCCTTCAGCATGTCGAGCGCCAGCGTCGCGAGCGCCAGGCCCTTGCGGCCGGTGCGCAGCACGTTGGTCGCGCCGATGTTGCCCGAGCCGATCCGGCGGACGTCGCCGGCGCCGCCCGCCTTCGCCAGGAGCAGCGCCGAACGGGACCGAGCCGATCAGGTAGGCGATCACGAAGCCGATCAGGAACGGCACCCAGTAGGCGGGGCCCCCCAGGGGATCGATCATGGCGCGCCCTTGGCGTTGCGGTGCCGGCCCATGATGGAGAGCTTGACCCGGCGGCGCAACCGCCGCCGATATGGACAGGCGGAATGACCACGTGGTGAAGGGCATGACCGACGCGGTGCTCGAGATCAACGTCACCGAGTTCAAGGCCAGGTGCCTCGCGCTGTTCAAGGAGCTCGAGGCGCGCCGCTACGACAAGGTGGTCGTGACCCGGCGCGGCAAGCCGATCGCCGAGCTGACCGCGGCCGAGGCCGAGGTGCCGGACCTCTACGGAGCGCTCAAGGGGCGGGTCCACATCCCGCCGGGCCTGGATCTCACCGAGCCGATACTGGAGGACATCCCCGAAGCGGAATCCGGGGAAGGCCCCTTCTGAGATCCACGTGGTTTTGCTCGACACCTGCGCCTCGATCTGGCTGTTCGAGCAACAGCCCATGTCGGCTGCGAGCCTGGACGCGATCCGCGCCGCGGCGCGGAGCGCGCGGGTGCTGGTATCTCCGATCTCGGCCTGGGAGATCGGCTTCTTGGCCCAGAGACCGCGCCGCGCGTTGTCGTTCGAGCCGTCACCGCAAGCCTGGTTCTCCGATCTGCTCACGCTGCCTGGTGTACGGCTCACACCGCTGGGCCACAGAGCAGCGATCGCCGCCTCGTCCCTGCCTGGGCCATTGCACCGAGATCCGGCCGACCGGCTGCTGATCGCGACCGCGCGCGAGCTCGGCGTGCCGCTGGTGACCCGCGACCAGCGGATCCTCGCCTACGCCGCGCAGGGCCACCTCCAGGCGATCGCCTGCTGACCACCCGGCGCGGCCGAGCGCAGGCTTGCGCGCTGACGACGGTTCTGCTGCTTTGGCAAGGGCCAACGCGGGAATCAACGCCGATGATGCCGGAGCCTGCCGCCGCCGCGCCCGCCCGACCGCTCGAGGGGCTGCCGCCGGTCGATCGCCGCCCTGCCCGCCTCCAAGATCCGCGAGGTCGCCGATGCCGGGATCGGCCGGGCGGACCTCATCCCGCTCTGGTTCGGCGAGCCCGACGTGCCGACGCCGGCGTTCATCTGCGAGGCGGCGAGCCGGGCGCTCGCGGCGGGCGACACCTACTACCAGCCGAACGCCGGCATTCCCGAGCTCCGGGCGGCGCTCGCCGACTACATGAACCGCCTCTACGGCACCGGCCTCGGACCGGGCAACGTGATCGTCGCGGCATCGGCGATGAACGCGCTGATGCTGGTCATGCAGGCCCTGGTCGATCCGGGCGACGAGGTGGTCACGACGACGCCCGCCTGGCCCAACCTGCCGGCCGTGCCGCAGATCCTCTCCGGGCGCATCCGGAGCGTGCCGCTCAGCCCCGGCAACGCCGGCTGGCGCCTCGATCTCGACCGCCTGTTCGCCGCCTGCGACGCGCGTACCCGGGTCATCTTCCTCAACTCGCCCAACAACCCGACCGGCTGGACGATGACGGCCGACGGAGCAGCAGCGCGGTGCTCGCCTTCGCCCGCGCGCGCGGCATCTGGGTCGTCAGCGACGAGGTCTACGCCCGGATCGTCTACGACCGGCGCGGCCGCGCCGTCGTTCCTCGAGCAGGCGGCGCCGGACGACCGCCTGATCGTGGTCAACAGCTTCTCCAAGAGCTGGGCGATGACCGGCTGGCGGCTCGGCTGGATCACCGCTCCCGCCGCGCTCGGCCCGACCTTCGAGATGCTGACCGAGTACAACATCGCGGGGCCCGCGGGCTTCATCCAGCGCGCGGGCGTGGTCGCGGTGCGGGACGGCGAGCCCTTCGTCGAGGAGCTGGTCCGGCGCTATGGCGCCGCGCGCGAGCTGGTCATGGCGCGGATCGGCGCGATCCCGGGGCTCAGCCTCGCGCCGCCGGCCGCTGCCTTCTATGCCTTCTTCCGGGTCGAGGGCATGACCGACAGCCTCGCCGTCGCCAAGGAGCTGCTGGCGGCGACCGGAGTCGGCCTCGCTCCCGGCGCGGCCTTCGGCGAGGGTGGCGAGGGCCACCTCCGCCTCTGCTTCGCCGCGACGCTCGCGACCCTCGAGCGCGCCCTCGACCGCCTCGCCGACTTCATCGCCGCACGCTGACGGGCGGCTTGGTCAAGCTTGACCAATACCGCGCCTCCCGCCATATCGATCCGGAAAGCTCCGCCTCGCAGCTGCGAGACCATCATGGCAACGCTCAACCTCTACGCCGCCAAGACACAGCTCTCAAAGCTCGTCGACCGCGCCGCAGCCGGCGAGGAGATCGTCATCGCCAAGGCCGGCAAGCCGATGGCCAAGCTCGTCCCGCTGGAGCGACCGAAGAAGCTTCGCGAGCCGGGCTTTCTCAAGGGCATGATCTGGATCGCTGAGGACTTCGACGAATGGCCGGAGGATATCCTCGCCTCTTTCGAAGCCGATATCGAGCCGCCGGAGGAAGCGGTACCCGACAGTGACGAGGGGCGGCGATGATCCCGCGCATCCTACTCGATACGCATGTTTTTCTCTGGTGGGCCGAGAACGATCCCCGTCTTGGCGTCGCCGCGCGGGATGCCATCAGGACCACGTCCGACGCCTCGATCAGCATTGTGACAGCGTGGGAGATTGCCATCAAGCACGCCATCGGCAAGCTCAACATCCTGCCGCTCTCCGCCGATCTTCTCGACCGGGAGGGCTTCCGTCTGTTGCCGGTGACGCTCGACCACGCTGCAGAAAGCGCGCACTTGCCGGTCCATCACCGCGACCCATTCGATCGGATGCTGGTGGCGCAGGCGCGCCATGAGCACCTGACGCTGATCACCCACGACCGCAGGCTGTTTTCCTACGACGTCGCGATCATCCCGGCCTGAACTCGATCGAGGTTCACGTCTGCAGCGACGGAGGTCGAGTCACCACCCGCAGGTCAGTGCGGATCAGGGTGCCGGCGCGGTGAGGCCGCCCATGGTGGTGATGAAGTCGGCGACGGCCGCGACGCCATCGCCGGAGCGGATGTTGGTGAACACGAAGGGGCGCTCGCCGCGCATGCGCCGCGCGTCGCGCTCCATCACGCCGAGGTCGGCGCCGACCAGGGGGGCGAGATCGATCTTGTTGATCGCCAGGAGGTCGGAGCGGGTGATGCCGGGGCCGCCCTTGCGCGGGATCTTGTCGCCGGCCGCGACGTCGATCACGTAGACCGTGAGGTCGGCGAGCTCCGGGCTGAAGGTCGCCGCGAGGTTGTCGCCGCCGGACTCGATGAACACCAGGTCGAGCTGCAGGAAACGCCGCGACCATCTGGTCGATGGCGGCGAGATTGATCGAGGCATCCTCGCGGATCGCGGTGTGCGGGCAGCCGCCGGTCTCGACGCCCAGGATGCGCTCGGGCGGCAGCGCGCCGCTCCGGGTCAGGAACTCCGCGTCCTCGCGCGTGTAGATGTCGTTGGTGATCGCGGCGAGCTCATAGCGCGCGCGCAGGTGCTTGCAGAGCGCATCGACCAGCGCGGTCTTGCCCGAGCCGACCGGGCCGCCGATGCCGACGCGAAGCGGGCCCCCGTGCGCGGCCGTCATGAGCGGAACAGGCGCGTGTACTGGGTCTCGTGCGCCATCGAGAGCAGATCGATCAGCGGCGCGGCGCTGCCCAGATCGTCGAGCGAGCCCGCCATCACCGCGGCCGTGACGTCATGGACCGTGGCCTCGAGCGCAGCGGTGAGCCGCTGGCCGGCGCTCTGGCCGAGCGGGATCAGGCGGATGCCGGCCGAGACCAGATTGGCGGCGAAGGCGTGCAGGAACGCCAGCAGCGAGGCCTCGAGCGGCAAGCGATGGGCCGCGCAGGCGACGCCCAGCACAACTGCGTAGGATGGCTCGAGCCGGTGCTCCCGGCAGAGCTCGTGGAGCCCGTCGAGCGCGGGTGCCGGCCAGGCCTGGCGCAGCACCCCGAGCAGCGCCTGCCCCTGCGCCGCGCTCTCCAGCGCGAGCTCGCGGGTGGCGCGCAGCGCGGCTGCGGTGGCGACGATCTCCGCGAGCGACCAGCCCTCGAAGCTGCCGCTCGCCGCGGCGGCGTAGGCTGCGCGCAGCCAGAGGCCGTCCTGCCGGCCGCTGCCGTGGCGCAGCACGGTCTCGAGGTAGGCCCGCAGGCTCGCCGCATCGACCACCCGGCCCGCCGCGACCGCGGCTTCCAGGCCATGGGAGTAGCTGTAGGCGCCGACCGGCATCGCCGGCGACAGCCAGGCGAGCAGCTTGTAGGCGCCGGGCTCAGCCATGGCGGTGCTGACCGGCGTAGGCGCCGCCTTCGGGCTGGAAGGGCGCCTCGGCCCGGACGACGCGGGCGCCCAGCTGGAGCAGCATGTCCTCGATCACATGGTCGTAGCGGATGCGCAGCCGGCCGTCGGCCAGGATCTCGGTCGGCAGATGCCGGTTGCCGAGATGCCAGGCGAAGCGCGCGAGCAGCCGCGGGTCTTCGGCCGCGACCTCGAGCACGTGCTCGGCCGCGGCCAGCACCTCGAGCCAGCCCTCGTCGGCGAAGGCGAGGCCGTCGCCCGCGGCCAGCGGCTGCGGCTTGGCGAGGTTCAGGAGCACCGGCTCGCCCTGGTCGGTCGAGAGCCGAATCCGCCGCCGGTGGCGGTCGTCGAAGGCGAGGGTCACGCTGCCGACCGCCTCGGCCTTGGGCCAGGCGCCCGCCTTCGCGACTCGGACCAGCTGACGCACGGGCGCTCTCAGTACAGGAAGTAGCGCTGCGCCATCGGCAGCACGCTCGCCGGCTCGCAGGTGAGCAGCTCGCCATCCGCCCGCACCTCGTAGGTCTCGGGATCGACCTCGATCCTGGGCAGGGCGTCGTTGTGGACCATCGCGCGCTTGTCGATCGTCCGCGTGCCGCGCGACCGCCACCAGCTCGCGCTGGAGGTGCAGGCGGCCTGCCAGGTCATGCTCGAGGGCGGCCGCCGAGACGAAGGTGAGCGCGCTCGCGCTGCAGGCGCGCCCGAACGCGCCGAACATCGGCCGGTAGTGGACCGGCTGCGGGGTCGGGATCGAGGCGTTGGGGTCGCCCATCAGCGCCGCCGCGATCGTGCCGCCCTTGAGCACGAGGTCCGGCTTGACGCCGAAGAACGCCGGCCGCCAGAGCACGAGATCGGCGAGCTTGCCGACCGCGACCGAGCCGATCTGATCGGCCATGCCATGCGCGAGCGCCGGGTTGATCGTGTACTTGGCGACGTAGCGCCTGGCGCGGACGTTGTCGTTGGCGCCGGTCTCCTCGGGCAGCCGGCCGCGCTGGCGCTTCATCTTGTCGGCGGTCTGCCAGGTGCGGATGATCACCTCGCCGACCCGGCCCATCGCCTGGCTGTCGGAGGCGATGATCGAGAACGCGCCCTGGTCGTGCAGGATGTCCTCAGCCGCGATCGTCTCCTTGCGGATCCGGCTCTCGGCGAACGCCACGTCCTCCGGGATCCGCGGGTCGAGGTGATGGCACACCATCAGCATGTCGAGGTGCTCGTCGATGGTGTTGACCGTGTAGGGCCGGGTCGGGTTGGTCGAGGACGGGATGACGTTGGCCTCGCCGCAGACCTTGATGATGTCGGGCGCGTGGCCGCCGCCCGCGCCCTCGGTGTGGAAGGCGTGGATCGTGCGGCCCTTGAAGGCGCGGATCGTGTTCTCGACGAAGCCGGACTCGTTGAGCGTGTCGGTATGGAGCAGGACCTGCACGTCCATCTCGTCGGCGACCGAGAGGCAGCAGTCGATCGCGGCCGGCGTGGTGCCCCAGTCCTCGTGCAGCTTCAAGGCGCAGGCGCCGGCCCAGATCTGCTCGATCAGGCCGTCGGGCCGTGAGGCATTGCCCTTGCCGGCGAAGCCGAAGTTCATCGGCCAGGCCTCGCACGCCTGGAGCATCCTCCCGAGGTGCCAGGCGCCGGGCGTGCAGGTGGTGGCGTTGGTGCCGGTCGCAGGCCCCGTGCCGCCGCCCAGCATCGTCGTGATGCCGCTGTAGAGCGCCTCGTCGACCTGCTGCGGGCAGATGAAGTGGACGTGGCAGTCGAAGCCGCCCGCGGTCAGGATTTTGCCCTCGCCGGCGATCGCCTCGGTTGCCGGGCCCGATCACGATGTCGACGCCGGGCTGGGTGTCCGGGTTGCCCGCCTTGCCGATGCCGGCGATCCGCCCGTCCCGGATCCCGACGTCGGCCTTGACGATGCCGGCGTGGTCGAGGATCAGGGCGTTGGTGATCACGGTGTCGACCGCGCCCGCCTCGCGCGTCGCCTGCGACTGGCCCATGCCGTCGCGGATCACCTTGCCGCCGCCGAACTTGACCTCCTCGCCATAGATCGTGCGGTCCTCCTCGACCTCGATGAACAGCTCGGTGTCGGCGAGCCGCACCCGGTCGCCGACCGTGGGCCCGTACATGTCGGCATAGGCCGCGCGCCCGATCTGACGGGGCATCAGGAGGTCTCCGACGCGTCGAGCGCGCCTGCTCACCAGACCATTGAAGCCGAAGATCCGGCGCGCCCCGGCGATCGGCACGAGCTGGACCTCGCGGGTCTGGCCGGGCTCGAAGCGGACCGCCGTGCCGGCCGGAATGTCGAGCCGGCGGCCGCGGGCCGCGGCGCGATCGAACGCGAGCGCCGCGTTGGTCTCGAAGAAGTGGTAGTGCGAGCCGACCTGCACCGGACGGTCGCCGGTGTTGGCGACCGCGAGCGTGATCGCCTCGCGGCCCGCGTTCAAGGTGATCTCGCCGTCGCGCGGGATGACTTCGCCCGGGATCATGCGGATCTCCCTAGCGGATCGGCTGGTGCACGGTGACCAGCTTGGTGCCGTCGGGGAAGGTCGCTTCGACCTGGACCTCGTGGATCATCTCGGGCACCCCCTCCATCACCTGCTCGCGGCCGATCACGCCCGCGCCGTCCCGCATCAGGTCGGCGACGCTCCGGCCGTCGCGCGCGCCCTCGAGCACGAAGTCGGTGATCAGGGCGACCGCTTCCGGATAGTTCAGCTCGACGCCGCGCTCCAGACGGCGGCGCGCGACCATCGCCGCGACCGCGACCAGCAGCTTGTCCTTCTCGCGGGGCGTCAGGTCCACCGCCCGGCCTCCTCCTACCGCTTCTCACCTGGCAAGAGCCGCCATAGCACAGTTGCGTCATCCTGGAGCAAGAGTCGCGCCAGCCGATCCCAGGTCAGCCCTCAGCTCTGCCACATCGCCGGCAGCCGCGGCGGCAACCCCGCGACCAACGCGCGCAAGCGCGCCACGAACGCGCCGTAGGCCGTGCGTACCGCCTGCGCATCGACGCCGAGCCAGCGGCCGATCAGGACCCCGGGAAGGCAGGTCAGGCCGCTCGTGACCTCGCCCGCCCCGCCCAGCGCGCGCGCCGGCTCGAGCCAGGCCGCCGCGTCCTCCGCGGCGAAGACCAGGGTCGCCATCGCGCGGGCGCCGGCGAAGCCGAACGGCGCCGCCAGGCAGGGTGCCAGCGCGCCGTCGAGGCGCAGCGCGTCGGCCCACAGCAGGCGCCCTCCCCGGCAGAGCCACCAGCGATCGGAAACCGCTCCCGAGCTCAGCGCCTCGCCATGGGCGGCACGCCCGAACACCACGACCTCGCCGGCCAGCGCCCGCGCCCCTGGCGCGAGATCCAGCACCAGCTGCCGCCGGATGCGGCAGCCGTCGAACAGGATGGTCTCCTGCGGCAGCCATTCCAACCAGGCGTCGCGGCCGGCGCGAAGCCGCACCTCCAGAGCGCAGGATGGCCCGGCGCTGCGGTAGATCCTCTCGGCCGCCTGGGTAGTCAGGCGGACCTGCGCGCCCGGCCCGGCCTCGACCTCGACCGCGAGCCGGTCGCCGCCGACCACGCCGCCGCCGGTGTTGAGCAGCACGGCCTCGACCAGCTCGCCCGCGCGCACCCGCGGGAACAGGACCCGGAGCGGTGCCCGCTGCTCGAGCCGGGCGAGACGGGTACCGCCGCCGGACGCCTCGAAGCCGATCCGCGCGAGCCCGGCACCCCCTTGCTCGCGGCCGACCTCCGCCTGCCGCTCGGCGGCCGCCAACTTCAGATCCAACCGGCGAGCTCGCGCGTCACGAGGTCGGTCAGCAGCGCGACGTGGTGGTCCGCATCGTTCAGGCAGGGCACGAAGGTGAAGTGCTCGCCGCCGTGCTCGAGGAAGCTCTCGCGCGCCGCGATCGCGATCTCCTCGAGGGTCTCGACGCAGTCGGCCGCGAAGCCGGGGGTGACGATCGCGAGGTTCTTCACGCCGTCGGCGGCCAGCGTCCGCACGGTCTCGTCGGTGTAGGGCTGCAGCCATTCCTCGCGCCCGAAGCGCGACTGGAAGGTGAGGCGCAGGTCCTGCTCGCTCCAGCCCAGGCGCTCGCGCAGCAGCCGTGCGGTCTTGGCGCAGTGGCAGTGATAGGGATCGCCCAGCAGCAGATAGCGCTTGGGCAGGCCGTGGAACGAGGCGAGCACCACCTCCGGCCGCCAGGACAGGCCGGCCAGATGCGCCTCGATCGAGCGCGCGAGCGCCTCGATGTAGCCCGGCTCGTCGTGGTAGGGCGGCGCGGTGCGGATCGCCGGCTGCCAGCGCTCCGCCATCAGCGTGCGGAATGCCTGGTCGTAGGCGGTCGCCGTGGTCGCCGCGGCGTACTGCGGGTAGAGCGCGAACAGCAGGACCCGGGTGCAGCCCGCCTCGATGAACTTCTTGAGCGCTGCGCCGGTCGAGGGAGTGCCGTAGCGCATCGCCCAGTCGACCACGAGGTCCCGGCCCGGCAGCGCCGCGGCGAGCGCCGCCGCGACCTTCTCGCTCTGGCTGCGGGTGATGGTCCGCAGCGGCAACTCGTCCCGCTCGCGGTTCCAGATCGCGTCGTAGGCCCTGCCGCTGCGCGATGGCCGGATGGTCAGAATCACCGTGTGCAGGAGCGGCCGCCACAGCCAAGGGTTGACATCGATCACCCGCTCATCGCTCAGGAACTCCTTGAGGTAGCGCCGCATCGACCAGTAGTCGGTGCGGTCGGGCGTGCCGAGGTTGAGCAGCAGCACGCCGATCCGCGGCGGCGCGACCGCAGGATGGTCCTGCGGCCGATGGGTGGTCTCGGCTCTGATGTCGTCCACTCCGGTGTCCCCTCGGCTCGGGCCGGCTTTTGGCTGCTCCGGTCGGCAAACTATCTCAGCTACGCGCGGATCGCGCGAGCCGGATCACGTGTTCATGCTGGGCGCAGGGTCGCAGGCGATGGCGCAGCGGGCGCCACGCGACGTTCCAGGGAGGCCAGACGCATGACGGCAGGGAGCTCGGTCGCCACGACCCTGATGGCGGAGCTTCATCGCCGCGGCGTGCGGCGGATGTTCGGCGTGCCGGGCGGCGGCAGCAGCCTCGACCTGATCGAGGCCGGCGCCGGGCACGGCATCGACTTCGTGCTCACCCGCAGCGAGACCGCGGCGGCGATCATGGCCGCCACCACCGCCGAGCTGACCGGAGCCCCCGGCGTCGTGCTCACCGGGCTCGGCCCGGGCGCCGCCGCGGTGACCAACGGCCTCGCCCATGCGGCGCTCGACCGGGCGCCGCTGGTGGTCGTCAGCGACGCCTACCCGCCCGAGGTCGCGCTCCGCGTCAGCCATCAGCGGATCGACCACGCCGCCCTGTTCGCCCCGCTGGTCAAGGCGTCGCTGGCGCCGACCGGCGCGACCTCGCCCTGCGAGCTGCGGCGGCTGCTCGACGCCGCCGCCGCGCCGCCTGCCGGGCCGGTGCACGTCGACCTCAGCGCGCGCGCCGCGGCCGAGCCGATGGCCAGCGGCGGCGACCCGCAGGCGCACCCGCCTGCCTCCGCTCCCTTCGAGCGGGACGAAGCACGCGCCCTGCTGGCGCACGCCGCCCGGCCGGTGCTCCTGGTCGGGTTGCAGGCGCGCCGCGCTCCGGCCGCCGCCCGCGCGCTCGCCGAGGCGCTCGGCGGGCCGGTGCTGACGACCTGGAAGGCCAAGGGCGTGATCGCCAGCGATCATCCGCTGTTCGTCGGGCTGTTCACCGGCGCCGAGGCCGAGGCCGACTGCATCCGCGCGGCCGACCTGATCGTCCAGCTCGGCCTCGATCCGGTCGAGCTGATTCCCCGGCCCTGGCGCTACGACGCGCCGATCATCGACATCGCCGAACGGGTCGAGCCGGCCCCCTATGCCCGGCCGAGCGCGGCGCTGATCGGGCGCCTCAAGTCGGGGATCGAGCGCACTCCTGGGCGTCCGCAACGGGCAGGGCTGGCCACCGGCAAGCATGGCTGCGCTGCAGCGGAAGATCGCGCTGCGCCACCGCATGGCGCCCTCGCGGGCGATCAGCCCGCAGGCGGTGGTCGAGGCCGCGGTCGAGGTGGCGCCGGTCGGCTGTCGGGCCGTAGTCGATGCGGGCGC
>CAVWCE010000064.1:0-214667 GCA_963753275.1 uncultured Alphaproteobacteria bacterium
GACAAGCCCTACGCGCCGACCTTCTTCCTCTACTGCCTGACGGCGACCGTCGCGTCGGTGGTCGACAAGGAGCAGGCCCTTCAGCACGAGCAGGACGGCGACCTCGGCCACGCGTGGCTGCGGACCAACTCCGCGGCGTCCGGCCCGTTCCGGCACGTCGCCTGGAAGCCCAACGAGAGCTGGACGCTCGAGAAGAACCGGGATTACTGGAGGGGCGAGGTCGGCTTCGAGCGCGTGATCACGCGCCACATCGCGGAGCCCGCGACCCAGATGCTGCTGCTCGAGAAGGGCGACATCGACATCGCCCGCAACCTCGAGGGCGACCAGGGCGCGGCGCTGCGCGACAATGAGGACGTGGTGATCAAGGAGGTGCCCAAGGGCGCCATCTACTATCTCGGCCTCAACCAGAAGAACCAGCACCTCGCCAGGCCCGAGGTGCGCCAGGCGCTCAAGTACCTGGTCGACTACGACGGCATCGTGGCGACGATCATGAAGGGCTCGGCGACCGTGCACCAGGCCTTCCTGCCGGTCGGCATGCTCGGCGCCTCGCTCGAGAAGCCGTTCCGCCTCGACGTCGAGAAGGCGAAGGACCTCCTGCGCGAGGCAGGCCTCGAGGACGGCTTCGAGGTCACCATGGACACCCGCAACACGTCGCCCGTGATCGACATCGCGCAGGTGCTGCAGGGGACCTGGGCGCAGGCCGGGATCGACCTCGAGATCCTGCCGGGCGACAACAAGCAGACGCTCACCAAGTACCGCGCCCGCACCCACGACATCTACATCGGCCGCTGGGGGCCCGACTACCAGGACCCGCACACCAACGCCGACACCTTCACGAGCAACCCCGACAACGAGGGCGACCACAGCGGCAAGCTCGCCTGGCGCAACGCCTGGGACATCCCGGAGCTGACCGCCAAGACCGCGGCCGCGGTGCTCGAGCAGGACGCGGGCCGCCGGGCGCAGCTGTACGAGGAGCTGCAGCGCGAGGTGCAGGAGCGCGGCCCCTTCGTCATCATGTTCCAGGACATCGAGCTGATCGCCCTGCGCACCCACATCGAAGGCATGATCTGGGGCCCCTCCTTCGACGACAACCGCTACTGGAAGGGACGCAAGGGGTAGCGTCACAACTCGCCTCTGGCGTCTTGGTCGCTTCTTGAGTGGGGATCGGCTAGAATGGCCTACGTGTTATGCTCCGATGCCGAACCGAGCGGCGAACGCATGACAGACCTTTGCGAGGATGACGCCAAGAATGGCGACAGGCCGGCCGATTTGCCGGATTACAAGCGTCCACCGCCGTTGAGGTGGCCCTCGCCGTTCAATTCGCGGAGTGCAGGGCTACCGGACGATACATGCGGGGCTGCTGTGGGCCGAAACCTTCCGGCAAGCCTATCCTCGCGTTATGAGCAACCACAGCTCGATCCGATCTTCGAAGTGTTCGGCCCTCATGCGCGCGCCGCGCAGTGGCAGATCAGACAGATGCCTGGTCCACCGGTCCCCCGTTTGTGGTTTATCAACCGATCAGGAAACGGAGCTGGCGCCAAAGAAGGCGAATCGGTTTGCGCGAAATTGGAGAAAAGTGGGCGAAGGCGAGGACTATCCACGGTACGAAAAGCTTCGCGAGCGTTTTTTCGCCGAGTCCGAGGAAATCGACGCAGCTTTTAGGAAGTGAAGATCGGCACGATCCAAGCAAACCAGTGCGAGATCACCTATGTGAATCGCTTGGAGCTGGAGGATCACGATTTGAGAAGTTCAACCGGACGATCGCTTTGAGGCCGTTTCGCCAAGATGCCTGGCGAATGCCTCTCAAGACCAGGGCATATTGGAACCAGAGGATTGCAGTTTGTCGGCGCGCTATTTTGGAGAGGATGCGAATGGCGAGCCTCGCGGTCGGCATCTCGTTGCCGTTCAAGCTCTTTCAGATGAACCGGTTCTCCGTCTTGACCTAACCGGCGGGCGCGCCTGCAACAGCTGGCTTCAGAGCGTCGCGATTTCCCGTCGAAGGGCGAAGGACATCGTTCATGGATTCACCACCAACACACGGAACAGATGCTCGGGGAGGGGCGCGCGTGCGATGAGAGTGCCCGCCGCCTAATCACTAGTGGATACGATAGTGGGAGGAGTCTCGGCGGGCACTCGCCCCAATCAGTGGGCCAGAAAGAGTGCACATGGCCCGGAGAAGGCCTCGACGGCGGTCTTCAGCGAACCGGAGCAGCCCTGGCTCCGCACCGTCCTGCGGGAGATTGGGACCCTCGCTGATCTCCAAGAGAACTGGGACGGCTACGGCGCAGGGCCGATCCGAACGGACGTGCTTTGGTATGCCCTGCGCTTACTGCAGAGCGTCATGGATGACTCTCCAGCCCCTCAGATGACGCCAATGTCGCATGAAGGGGTTCTGCTGGAGTGGGTTCGGGACAGCGTTCGTCTTGAGATTGAAATAGAAAACGCGGGCAAGGCCTATATTTCTTATGAGAATGAGGAGGCCAACATTGATGATGCCTGGGAGGTTAAAGCTGACTTCGCCTCTCTCGAGGAGCCATGCGGGCCATTGCTGGACGGACTTCGGCAGCTTGGTTCAACTCCTGAGCGCGCCCGAATGGGAGCATGGCCGCCCTCCTCGGGATTCGGAAGGCCGAGTTGTACCGCACGATGATGCGGACATACCCGGAACTGCCTACGTCCTGCGGTAATCGTCCCGGACTGGTTAAAGCTGGATTGCAGCCCGCCGGGTCGGAGAAGGTTGTCGAGCGCCGCGTTCAGTCCATCCAGCAAGCGCTACGACCCGTACCAAGGCATGTCCGTCGACCTCCTCCAGCCCATGTTAGATGCTGGCTTGTCGCCGACCGACCGAAAGGGGGACAAGTACGAGGCCATTGTTCAGCTTCGAGTGGGGGACCTACGGAACATTGGGCTTCAGGTCGGTCCTGATCCGTTAGACACAAACCCATTTCACGCTGCCGTATGGGGAGTGAAGGAGGGTGCCAGGAAGCGGCTCATGAAGCTTTATGTCTGGGTCGATAGGCCCGATGATGTCATGATCTGAGGCCCCACGCCTCCACCGGGTCGGAAGGCGCGCCGCTCAGGCGGCGCGGGTCTGCTCCTCGACCTCGGCCTGGACCGCCTGGACCGCCGGGGCGGCGATCCAGCCCTGGGCCGCGGCGTGGTCGGCGGCGCGCAGCAGCGTCGGGCAGAGCACCGCCTCGACGCCGGACGCGCGCACCGCGTCGAGCTCCGCCCTGGCGGCGCTGCCGCGCGCCGAGTGCCTGGCCAGCTCGCGGATATAGACGGCGAGAATGCGACCGGGGTGGCGGCGCACGACCTCGCGATAGATCACCGCGTCGTGCTGGCCGCTGTCGCCGATCAGGATGAAGCGGAGGCGGGGGTAGAAGTCGAGCAGGGTCTCGATCGCGCCGAGCTTGTGGTCCGCATGGCGGCTCCTGATGAACTTGCTGGCGTCCCAGCCGAGGTCGCGCAGGAACATGGGCCCGAGCGGGATCCCGTTCAGCTCGATGAAGCGCTCGAGCAGGTCGTAGAGGTTCCACGGGCTCGAGGAGACGTAGAAGATCGGGTTCACGACCTCGGCGCCGCCGCCGCGCTCGAGCGCGCGGTAGAAGGCGCCGATGCCCTTGAACGCGACCCGGCCCTCGATGCTGGTGAGCAAGGTCGTGCGCAGGTTGCGCAACAGGCTGGTGGCGCCGGTCCGGACGATCGTGTCGTCGATGTCGGAGACCACCGCGAAGCCGGCGGCGGACGGCGGCACGAGCACCGGGGCCGCGACCCGCGGCGGAGGCTGCGCCGCCGCGAGCGGCGCCAGGAGCTCGAGCTCGAGCGGCCGCCAGAGCTCGCCCGAGCGCACCGCGCCGAAGCCGTCGAGCGCGACCTCGAAATAGCCCTCCTCGTCGCTCACGGTCTCGACCGTCCGCCCGGCGAAGGTGGCGCGGACCCGCGCCCCCGGCACCTCGTCGGTCGCGAAGCGGTGGTACATGCGCACGAGATCGCTCCAGCGGCCGGTGCGCTGCCGCCAGCGCTCGCGCCCGCCGAGCTCGAGGACCCGCCCCTTGAGGCGGACGCGGGCGCCGTCGCCGTAGCCGCGGAAGGCCTGGATCATCGCCGGGGTGCGCCAGCCGAGGCGGGCCTTGAGCGCGCCGCGCCAGGCGTCCCAGCGCTGCTCGAGGCGATGGCCGTGGGCGTACCAGGGTCGACGAGGCGTCACCGAACTGTCTCCTTTCCCCAACCTGCGGAACGCGCTAGTCGATCTCTTGATCCGGAGGGCGGCGCGGCAACAATGGGTAGCAGGGTACGCGCCCGCGTGGCGACAGGGCGATGAGGCTTCCGCGGCCGCTCCTTGTGGTGGGCCGGCTGACCCTCACGCTCGCCTTCACCTTCCTCGGCCTGCTGCTGATCACCTTCCTGATCGGCCGCGTGGTGCCGATCGATCCGGTGCTGGCCGCGGTCGGCGATCGCGCGCCGCCCGACGTCTACGAGCGGATGCGGATCGAGCTTGGCCTGCACCTGCCGCTCTGGCAGCAGTTCCTGATCTACGTCGGCGACGTCCTGCGCGGCGACTTCGGCCGCTCGGTGCTGACCGCCAACCCGGTGCTGAGCGACATCGCGCGCGTCTTCCCGGCGACCCTCGAGCTCGCCACCGTGGCGACGCTCCTGGGCGTGCTGCTCGGCGTGCCCATGGGCGTGCTGGCCGCGGTCCACCAGGGTCGCCTGGTCGACCACGCGATCCGCCTGCTCGGCCTGGTCGGCTACTCGGTGCCGGTGTTCTGGCTCGGCCTGGTCGGCCTGCTGATCTTCTACGCCAAGCTCGATCTCGTCGCCGGGCCGGGCCGGCTCGATGTGTTCTACGACGGCCTGGTCGAGCCCCTGACCGGCGTGCTGCTGGTCGATTCCGCGCTCGCCGGCGAATGGGACATCTTCTGGAACGCCGTCGACCACCTGATCCTGCCCGCATCGCTGCTCGGCTACTTCTCGCTCGCCTATATCGCGCGCATGACGCGCAGCTTCATGATCGAGCAGCTCTCCCAGGAGTACGTCACCACCGCCCGGGTCAAGGGCCTCGCCGAGCCGCGCGTGATCTGGCGCCACGCGCTCGGCAACACCGCGGTGCCGCTGGTCACCGTGATCGCGCTGTCCTACGCCAACCTGCTCGAGGGCTCGGTCCTGACCGAGACGGTGTTCGCCTGGCCCGGCCTCGGCTTCTACATCACCAACTCGCTGCTGAATGCCGACATGAACGCGGTGCTGGGCGGCACCGATCGTGGTCGGCTGCGTGTTCATCGGCCTCAACCTGCTCTCCGATCTCCTCTATCGCGTGCTCGACCCGCGAGCGCGCTGAGATCCTGTCGCAGACCTGAAACCCATGGTTGTGGAGAGATCACATGGCCGAGCAGAGCTACGCGGGCGGATGTCTGTGCGGCCGCATCCGCTACCGTGCCACGGGCGAGCCGCGCCGCCCGCATTACTGCCACTGCCGGATGTGCCAGCGCGGCGTCGGCGCGCCGCTCACCGCCTGGGTCAATTTTCCGCTCGCGGGCTTCGCCTACGCCGCCGGCGAACCCGCCTACTACCGTTCCTCGCCGGACCTGCGCCGCGGCTTCTGCCCGACCTGCGGCGCCTCGATCTGCACCATCGCCGACGGCGACGACCATGTCTGTCTCACGCTTGCGAGCCTCGACGACCCCGAGCGGATCGCCCCGGCGTTCCACATGTGGACCGACAGCCGGTTGTCCTGGCTCGAGGTCGACGACGCGCTGCCGCGGCACCAGGGTCAGGCTTGACCTCCGCGCCGTGCGCCATCCGGATAGGAAAGGCGAGTTCCATGGACAGCAAGCACGGTGGGGAGACTTGGGCGGCGGGCGATGCCTACGAGCGCTACGTGGGGCGGTGGAGCCGCCTCGTGGCCGAGCCGTTCCTCGACTGGCTCCGGGTGCCAGCCGGGCGGTCCTGGCTGGACGTCGGATGCGGCACCGGCGCGCTCAGCGCCGCCATCCTGCAGCACGCGCGGCCTGCCAGGCTGACGGGGCTGGATGCCTCCGAGGGGTTCCTGTCGCACGCGCGCGGGCGGCTTAAGGATCGGCGCGCCGTCGTCGAGCAGGGCGACGCCCGGGCCCTGCCCTACGACGACGGCCGCTTGGATGCCGCAGTCTCGGGGCTGGTTCTCAACTTCGTTGCGGACCCGACCAGGATGGCCGCGGAGATGCGCCGCGTGGTCCGGCCGGGCGGGACCGTCGCCCTGTACGTCTGGGACTACGCCGGGAAGATGGAGCTGATGCGCTACTTCTGGGACGCCGCCGCGGCGCTCGATGCCGCCGCGCGCGAGCTGGACGAAGGCGTGCGCTTTCCCGTATGCCGGCCCGAGCCGCTCGCGGAGCTGTTGGGCGCCGCCGGCCTCGTGGCGGTGGAGACCAGGGCGATCGACGTGCCGACCGTATGCGCGGACTTCGACGACTACTGGTCGCCGTTTCTGGGCGGCCAGGGCCCGGCGCCGGGGTACTGCGTGGCGCTGCCCGAGGAGAGCGGGCGCGGCTGCGCGAGCGCCTGCGTCGGGCGCTGCCCGTGGAGCGCGATGGCCGGATCGCGTTGCTCGCCCGGGCCTGGGCGGTTCGGGGCACGGTGCCCCAGAGCTGAGGCGAGCGGCATGGTCGCCTTCGCCGGGTCGGCGGCACTCGCATGAGCCTGGCTTTGCCCACGCGCGATGCGAGCTGGCGCGCCTGGCTGCTCAGCGACACGCCGGGCTCGGCACTCCAGGCGCGCCTCGGCCGAACCTATCTGTCGTGGCTCGCGTTTGCGCGCAATCCGCTCGCGATGATCGGCCTCGTGATCGTGCTTGGCCTGCTCCTGGTCGCCGCCTTCGCGCCGCTGCTCGCCACCCATTCGCCGACCCAGCAGCTGCTCGCGGACCGGCTGCAGCCGCCGTCGGCCGCGCACTGGCTCGGCACCGACGAGCTCGGCCGCGACATCTACTCGCGCATCGTCTACGGCGCGCGGCTCACCCTCTACATCGTGGGCCTCGTGGTCATCATGGTGGGGCCGGTCGGGCTCCTGGTCGGCACCGTCGCGGGCTACGTCGGCGGCTGGCTCGACGTCGTGCTGATGCGCATCACCGACATCTTCTTGGCCTTCCCGCGGCTGATCCTGGCGCTCGCCTTCGTTGCCGCGCTCGGCCCCGGGATCGAGAACGCGATCATCGCGATCGCGATCACCGCCTGGCCGCCCTACGCCCGCATCGCCCGGGCCGAGACGCTGACGGTGCGCAACTCCGACTTCATCGCCGCGATCCGCCTCCAGGGCGCCTCCTCGGCGCGCATCATCTGGGGCCACGTCGTGCCGCTCTGCACGAGCTCCTTGATCGTGCGCCTGACCCTCGACATGGCGGGCATCATCCTGACCGCGGCCGGGCTCGGCTTCCTCGGGCTCGGCGCCCAGCCGCCCCTGCCGGAATGGGGCGCCATGATCTCCTCGGGGCGCCAGTACCTGCTCGAGCAGTGGTGGGTCGCGACCATGCCCGGGATCGCGATCTTCGTCGTCTCGCTCGGCTTCAACCTGCTCGGCGACGGCCTGCGCGACGTCCTCGACCCCAAGCAGGCGAGCGCGCGCTAGGGGCTCATCGGGCGCTGCCGCCCGCGCTCGCGATGGCGCGCTCCAGGGCGGCCCGGAGGTCGGCGACCTGGAACGGCTTCATCAGCGTCGGCGCCGCCGGATAGCGGCTCGGCAGGCTGTCGGCCTGGTAGCCGGTGCAGAACACGAACGGCACCGCGCGCAGCGCCAGCGCCTCGGCGACCGGCGCCACCGGCTCGCCCGCGAGGTTGACGTCGAGCAGCGCCAGATCGAGGGCCTCCTCCTGCGCCGCGCGCAGCGCGCCCGGCAGGTCGCCGATCGGACCCAGCACCTGGCAGCCGAGATCGCCCAGCATGAGCTCGATGTCCATGGCGACGAGGAACTCGTCCTCGACCACGAGCACGCGCCGCCCCTGCAGCTCAGCCGGCCCCGTCAAGCTCCGGCTCCACCGGCCAGTCGCGCGCCGCCGCCGTCGGCGCTACGGTCGAGCGCGAACTCGATCGCGCAGTGCAGACCCTTGCGGCGGAACTCGAGGGCGGTGGTGCCGCCGAGCTGGTAGGCGAGACCGCGCTCGATCAGGGTCAGGCCGAAGCCGCGCCTCTCGGGGGTTTCGACCGGCGGCCCGCCACGCTCGCGCCACACCAGCGAGAGGCGCCGCCCGCCCGCCTCGCTCCGCACCCGGGAGCGGATCTCGACCGCGCCGGAGGCGCCGGCGAGCGCACCATGCTTGGCGGCGTTGGTGGCCAGCTCGTGCAGGGCGAGGCCGAGGGTCAGCGCGGCGCTCGGCTCCAACCAGACGTCCTCGCCCCGGAGGATGACGTTGACGCGCTCGGCGGTGCGGTAGGGAGCGAGCTGCTGGGCGATCAGCTCGTGCAGCGCGGCGCCCGTCCAGCGCGCGTTGGCGAGCAGGGTGTGGGCGCTCGCCAGCGCGGCGAGCCGGCCGTTGAAGGCGGTCACGAAGTGGCCGGGCGTCGGGCTCGTGCGTAGGGTCTGGTTGGCCAGCGACTGGGCCGTCGCCAGCGTGTTCTTGACGCGGTGGTTGAGCTCCTCGATCAGCAGCTGGCGCTGCCGCTCGGCCTGCCGGCGCTCGGTGACGTCGCGGCCGATGCCCGAGGCGCCGACCACCCTGCCCTGGCCGTCGACGATCGGCGACATCGTGAGCGCCACGTCGATCCGCCGGCCGTCACGGGTCAGGCGCACCGTCTCGAACGGCAGCACGCGCTCGCCGCGCGCCAGCCGCTCGTCCATCCCCCGCAGCTCGTGAAGCCGGTCCTCGGGCACGATCAGCTCGATCGAGCGCCCGATCACCTCGGCGGCCGGATAGCCGTACATCCGCTCGGCGGCGGCGTTCCAGCTCGTGATGGTGCCGTCCAGGGCTTTGCTCAGGATCGCATCGAACGAGGAGTCGACGAGCGCCGCGAGCCACGCCTGCTGCGCGTCGCGCACGTCGGGGGCCGCCGCGGGCAGGGGCGCCACCAGGGCTGCCGCCGCACCGTCCACCGGTCCTGGCCACTCGCTCGCTAGCTGAGCCATCGGCTCGCCCCACTGCTGACGACCCGCTGTACCTCAAACCGGCCGTGATATCCAGTTTCTCGTCCGGCAATTACCGGCCCCGACCGCGACCGGGCCAGGGGCGACGCCCGGACTCCCGAGAGGGGCAGGGGGCGGCTCGACCGGCCCTCGCCGCAGCCGCTCGGCCGACGGGAAGTTTTGTGCCCGACGAAGGATCGATTCGCCCGGGTCGAACGTATATATGTTCCGTGAGGGAAGCGTTCGGCCGACGAGCATGGATGGCGCGGTCATGGCTGGGGAACTAGCTGCGCGGGCAACCCGGCGCGGACACCGGCCGGAGGATGCCTGGCGCCCGGGGGCGGGCGCGGCGGAGCCGGACCGTCAGGGTCTGCCGCTTGCGGGCGCGCCGGGCTGGCACGTCGTGGAGCGGCCCAAGCAGGTCGCAGGGGAGGTCCATCCGGAGCCGGAGCCGGAGCCTCCGGCACACGCGCTGGCGCCGCTGGCGGCCGGCGCGGCGCTGAGCGTGCTGGTCCTCATGCTCACGTTCTTCGACCAGGGGTGGCCCGACTGGCTCATCGGCGGATCCGGGCCGGTGAACGAGCCTGCGGTCGCCGTCGGAACGATCGAGGACCTGACGCGGGAGGCGGCGGCACCCGACCGCCGGCCAGGCGAGCCCGCGGTCGCCCTCGAAACGATCGAGGATCGGACGCCGCAGGCGGCGGCGCCGAACCCCGGCCAGGCGGACCTGCGCTCGCGATCGACGGGCCGGACGGTGCGAGCCCGCCCGACGAGGCGGCGGCGCCGCTGCCGCTCGAACGCCGCCCGCGGCATCCCCGCCGCCGGTCGCCTCGGCTTCGGCAGCCCTCGCTGGGCCGACCCCGCCCGGTTCGGTGGCGCAGAGCCGCAGTCCGCCGATCCCGGTCGCGCGCCCGGCCGGGCTCGCCCAGCAGCACCACGCGAGCGCGCCCGAGCGCGCGGGCGCCGCGCCGGCGGGGATCGTCCAGGCGGCCTTCGGCGAGCCTGCCCAGCCGGGCGAGCACGCGGCCGCGGACGCAGGGATCCGGGTCTTCATCCACTACACCGCGGGGCAGGTCGAGGACGCCGAGCTCGCGCGCCGGCTCGCCGCCTTCCTGGAGCTGCGCGGCTTCCCGGTGGCCGACGTGCGCCCGGTCTCGTTCCCGATCGGCGAGGCGGGCCTGCGCTACTTCTTCGCGCGCGATCGCGACGAGAGCTGGCGGCTGTTCGAGGAGATCGACTGGTTCTTCGAGAGCATGCCCGAGCGGGCGCCGCAGCGCGCGACGGACTTCTCGCACTACGTGCCGAGGCCGCGTCCGGGCAACGTCGAGGTCTGGCTGCCGACCTCCTGAGCCGACCGCCGGCCCGCTTGAGCACGCCGCGGTCCGGCCGCATGATCGCTCCATGAGCGCGCAGCTGACCGTCCAGGACCTCTGGGTGCGCTACCCGACGCCGGCCCGCGTCATCGAGGCGGTGCGCGGCGTCTCGTTCACCCTCGGGCGCGAGAAGCTCGGGATCGTCGGCGAATCCGGCTCCGGCAAGTCGACCGTCGGGCGCGCGATCCTGCGCCTCGTGCCGGCGCCGGGGGTGGTCAGCGCCGGGCGGCTGGTCTTCGACGGCATCGACCTCTTGTCGGCGGACCGGGCCACCCTACGCGCGGTCCGCGGCCGGCGCATCACCATGGTGATGCAGGACCCGAAGTTCTCGCTCAACCCGGTGATGACGGTCGGCCGCCAGATCGGCGAGGCGTATCGCGCGCACGGCCGCAGCTCGCGCGCCGAGGCCAGGCGCCGCGCGCTCGAGGTGCTGGCCGCGGTCAAGATCCGCGATCCCGAGCGGGTCTACGAGCGCTATCCGCACGAGGTCTCGGGGGGCATGGGCCAGCGCGTGATGATCGCGATGATGCTGGTCGCCGACCCCGACGTCCTGATCGCCGACGAGCCGACCTCGGCGCTCGACGTCACCGTGCAGATGCAGGTGCTGGCGATCCTCGACGACCTCGTCAGCGCACGCGGCCTCGGCCTGATCTTCATCAGCCACGACCTCAACCTGGTCGCCTCGTTCTGCGACCGGGTGCTGATCATGTACGCCGGCCGGGTGGTCGAGACCTGCCGGGCGAGCGAGCTGCACCGCGCGCGCCATCCCTACACCCGGGGGCTGCTCGCCGCGCTGCCCCAGGTCGACCGGGAGCCGGGTCCGCTGCCAGTGCTGACGCGCGACCCCGCCTGGCTGGACGGCCCGCCGGTCGCGGACGACTGAACCGCCCGAACCAGGCGGGTCCGCGACCCTCCGGGCGTGCTCGGTTTGCGTGGCGCGACCGGTATCGATTATGCTCCGCATCGACGCTGCCGTGCCCGACGAGGCGCCGGTCGGCCAAGCAAAACGTCTGGAGGACTGAGTTCATGCCTAGGTTCATTCTGCGCAGCTTGAGCCTCGCCGCCGCTGGCTGGCTGCTGCTCGGCGGCGCCACGGAAGGCCACGCGCAGGACACCCGTTCCTACATCCTCGCGACCGCCACCACCGGCGGCACCTACTACCCGGTCGGCGTGGCCATCGCCACGCTGGTCAAGGTCAAGCTCGAGCCGACCGAGAGCATCTCCATGTCGGCGATCAGCTCGGCCGGCTCCGGCGAGAACGTCAAGCTCTTGCGCGAGGACCAGGTGCAGTTCGCGATCCTGCAGGCCCTGTTCGGCGCCTGGGCGGCCGAGGGCACCGGCATGCTCGAGGCCGAGGGTCCGCAGCCGCATCTGCGCTCGATCTCGATGCTCTGGCAAAACGTCGAGCACTTCGTCGTCGCCAAGGACATGGCGAAGACCGGCACGATCGACGACCTCAAGGAGTTCGATGGCGCGCCGCTGTCGATCGGCGCCCGCAACTCCGGCACCGAAGGCTCCGGCCGGACGATCCTGGAGGGGCTCGGCATCGATCCGGATCAGGCGTTCGAGGTCGTCTACATGGGCTACACCCCGACCGCCGAGGCGCTTCAGAACGGCACCATCAAGGGCGCCAACCTGCCGGGCGGGGTGCCGGTCTCCGCGGTCGCGCAGGCGTTCGCGGCGATGGGCGACGACCTGGTGATCCTCGAGTTCACCGAGGACCAGATCGCGCAGGCGAACAGCGGGTTCGACGTGTGGCCGCCCTATGAGATCCCGGCCGGCACCTATCCCGATCAGGACGAGCCGGTCATGACGGTCGCGCAGCCCAACTTCCTCGCGGTGCGCGACGACATCCCGGAGGGCGACGTCTATCTGATCACCAAGACCATGTACGAGAACCTGCCGTTCCTCCACAACATCCACGCCGCGACCAAGGACATGGCGCTCGAGAAGGCGATCGCCGGCCTGCCGATACCGTTGCACCCGGGGGCACTGCGGTTCTACGAGGAGCAGGGCATCGAGGTCCCCGACCGGCTGAAGCCGCCGGCCTGAGCGCGTTCCGTTGAACCCCTCGCCGCCCGCGGCGGGCGCCGCCGTGAGCGCGGTTGCGGGTCTCCCCACCGATCCCGACGAGGCGCCCGCGCCCGACGACCTGCGCGCGCGCCTCGGCTGGCTGCTCACCGGCTGGGGCGTCCTCGTCTCGCTCGGCCACATCTACGTCAACACGATCGGCACCCTGCCGGAGCTCTGGGTCTCGGCGCTCCATTTCGGCGGCCTCGCCTTCATGGGGGCGCTCATGTACCCGGCCTGGCGGGCGCGCCGGCCCGGGACCCGGCAGGCCGTCCTCGGGCTCGACCTGCTGCTCGGCCTGCTTGGCGCTGGCCACGGCGGTCTACCTGATCCTGTTCGAGCAGGCGCTGTACGAGCGCGGCCAGAACTTCAGCGCGGCCGACTGGCTGTTCAGCATCCTCGCGGTCGTGCTCGCGATCGAGCTCACGCGCCGGAACACCGGGCTGACCATCCCGATCATGACCGTGGTCGCGATCACCTACGTCGCCTGGTGGGGCCGATACGCGGACGGCATGTTCCACTTCCCCGGCCTGACCTGGGAGACCGTGCTCTATCGGAGCTACTACGGGCTCGATGGCATGTTCGGGCCGATCGCGCAGATCTCCGCGACCTACGTCTACATGTTCGTGCTGTTCGGCGCGTTCCTGGTGCGCTCGGGCGCCGGCGAGTTCATCATCGATCTGGCGCGCGTCGCCGCCGGCCGCTTCGTCGGCGGCCCGGGCCAGGTCGCCGTGCTCGCCTCGGGGCTGATGGGCTCGATCTCGGGCTCCTCGGTCGCCAACGTGGTGACGACCGGCGTGATCACCATCCCGCTGATGAAGCGCGCCGGCTTCACGCCCCGCTTCGCGGCCGGGGTCGAGGCCGCGGCCTCGACCGGCGGCCCGCTGATGCCGCCGGTCATGGGTGCGGGCGCCTTCATCATGTCGACCTACACCCAGATCTCCTACCTCGAGATCGTCGCGGTGTCGTTCCTGCCGGCGATCCTGTACTTCCTCTCGGTCGCCTTCTGGGTGCGCATCGAGGCGCTCCGGCGGGGCGTCGCTGCCGGTCAGGGACGACACGCTGCAGCCTCTGGCAGGTGCTGCGGAGCGGCGGCCACGCGCTGCTGCCGCTCGCCCTGCTGATCGTCCTGCTGGTCATGGGCTTCACCCCGACCTACGCCGCCGGGGTCAGCATCCTCGCGGTGATCGCGGCGTCCTGGCTCGGCAAGACCCCGATGGGCCCGCGCGCGATCCGCGACGCGCTGGCGCTCGGCGCGCGCAACATGGTGACCACCGGGCTGCTCCTGGTCGCGGTCGGGCTCGTGGTCAACGCGATCGTCACGACCGGGATCGGCAACACGGTCTCGCTGATGATCAGCGACTGGGCGGGCGGCAGCCTGCTGCTGACCATGGTCCTGGTGGCGCTCGCCGCGGTCGTGCTCGGCCTCGGCCTGCCGGTGACCGCGACCTACGTCGTCCTCGCCACGCTCTCGGCGCCGGCCCTCTACGTCCTGATCAGCGAAGCGCAGCTGGTCCAGCTGATCGCGAGCGGCGGCCTGCCCGCGGAGGCGAAGGCGATCTTCCTGTTGACCGCGCCCGAGGCGGCCCTGAGCCTTGGCCAGCCGATGCCGGAGGCGGACGCCCGGGCGCTGCTCGGCGGGCGTGCCCGCCGACTTCCGCACCCAGCTCCTGCAGCAGGCGCTGAGCCCGGCCGCGCTCACGACCGCGCTGCTCTCGGCGCACATGATCATCTTCTGGCTGGCGCAGGACTCGAACATCACCCCGCCGGTCTGCATCACCGCCTTCGCCGCCGCCGCGATCGCCGAGACCCCGCCGATGGCGACCGGGTTCACGGCCTGGATGATCGCCAAGAGCCTCTACATCATGCCGCTTCTGTTCGCCTACACGCCGTTCCTCGCCGGCGACTTCTGGCTCTCTTTGGATCTTCGCCTTCGCCACGGTCGGCATCTACGCGCTGACCGCGGCGATCTCGGGCTGGATGGAGGCCCCGCTCTCCTGGCCCGAGCGCGTCCTCCTCGCCGCCACCGGCACCGCGCTGCTCTGGCCGACCGGCCCCGCCGTCAACGTCCCCGGCTTCCTCTTCTTCCTCGCCCTCTTCGCCTTCAACCTCTGGCGCGCCCGCAAGCGCCGGCCCCAGCCCGCCGCCGCTTAGCTGCCGGGCCCTCAGCGGAGGGCCGGTCAGTTGCCGAGCAGGCCCTTGAGGAGCTTCTGGACCTGCTCCTCGGGCTGCTGGCGCTTGCCGGTCGCCGCTGCTCGTCGTCCTCGGCCGGCGGGTCCTGGCCGCCCAGCGCCTGGCCCAGGCCTTCGATCAGCGCCTCGCGGCCCGCCTTCTTGTCGATGTCCTTGAGCGCGTCCTTGACCGCCTTGCCCTGCTCGCCGAGCTGCTCGACCTGCTCCTTGAGCGCCTCGGGGTCCTCGAGCGCGCGCCGCGCGACCGCGCTGAGATCGGGCGTGTAGGTCAGGTCGTCCCACGGCCCCTTGATGATCACCGGCACCAGCAGCCCCGCCACCTCGCGCTCGCCGCCCTGGCCCTCCAGCGTCGCCGCGGCCTTGGGCTCGAGCCGGTAGTTGAGCGTCCGCTTGGGCAGGTTGATCCGGCCGCTGCCGTCGACCCTGAGCGCTGGCGCCTGGAGGCTCATGTCGTCGTTGCGCAGCACGCCGTTCTCGATCGTGAAGCTGCCGCCGAGCTCGGCGAAGTCGGTCCTGCGCGCCTCGCCGGCCTCCGGGTTGAGGAAGGCGTTGGCGGCGTTGCGCACCATCGCGGCGACGTTGATGCCGACGATCGCGCCGTCGCGGAAGGTCACCTGGCCCTTGCCGGTCAGGTTCTGCATGAGCTCCCGCTCGGTCGTGCCGCGGGTCTCGGCCTCGATCTCGGCGTTCGCGGTCCCCTCGAGCCGCTCGAAGTCCGCCGCGGCCGTAAGGAACGGCAGCGCCTGCAGACCCTCGAGCGAGAACCGCTCCCGGATCACCGGCGTGCCGTCCCGGAGCGCCACCTCGAGCGAGCCCTTGCCCCGGCCGCCATAGGCCGCGAACTCCTTGAGGTCGGCGGTGAAGCGGTTGTCCTTGAGCGTCAGACCGAGCACCGTGCGGCCGAGCTCGAGCTCCTGGTACGCGAGCGACGCGACGGTGAGCTCGAAGTCGACCTCGGCCCCGCCGATCGGCGGCAGCGCGATCGGCTCGTCCGACCAGCCTTCGTCCTGCCCGGATCCGCGCCCCGCGCCCGCCCCGCGCTCGGCGCCCGGGTCCGGCACCGGCTCGGGCGCGGTCGCCGGCAGATAGGGGTTGAGGTCGAGGGCGCCGACGTCGAGCCGCCCGGTCACCCTGGGCAGCGCGGCCGAGAGGTCGGCGCTGAGCTCGCCCTTGGCCTCGATGTCGTCGAGCGCGATCGTGGCACCGGTGAACGCGACCCGTTCGGGCGAGGCCTTGAGCTGGCCCGCGATCTGGAGATCGCGCAGGCCCTCGCCCGCGAGCTCGAGCGGCTCGCCGAGCCAGGCGACGAGCTTGCGGATCGACCCGACCGCGAGCTCGACCGAGCCCTCCGCCCCGGGCGCAGCACCACCCGAGACCCGGCCCTCGAAGCCGAGGTCGAGCAGCTCGGAGCCGGTGGTCAGCGCGACCGGCGAGGCGCCGCCCTGGACCAGCGCCAGCGGCTGCTCGACGCCGAGGTCGAGCTTCACGGTCTGGCCCTTGTAGGCGAGCGAGCCCTGGGCGGCGAGGCGGCTCTGCAGGTCGGGCAGGCTGATGCTCAGGTTGACCTGCTCGATCCGCTCGCTCGTGCCGCTGGCGGCGTCGGCGTAGGTCAGCGTGCCGTCCTCGATCCGGATGTCGCCGAGCCTGACCTCGGTGACCGGGACGCTCGGCCCGCCGTCGCCGGCCGCCTCGGGTGTTGTCCGGTCGTCGCCCGCCTGCCCGGCAGCCGCTTCCGCGCTCCCGAACTGCCAGTTGGGCCGACCCTGCCGGTCGACCTCGAGATGGATCACCGGCCGCACCAGCACGAAGCGGTCGACCTCGACGGCGCCGCGCAGCAGCGGCCAGAGCTTGAGCTCGACCTGCAGCTCGTCGAGGCTCGCCATGTCGGCCTCGGCGGCGCCCGGCAGGTTGGCGAAGCGCACCTGCTCGGCCTCGAGCGCGAGCTTCGGCAGCAGCGAGAACTCGAGCGGGCCCGCGATCGTCAGCGTCCGCCCGGTCGCGCGCTCGACCTGGGCGATCAGCTGCTGCTTGTAGGTCTCGGTCGGCAGGACGAAGGGCAGCGCCAGGGCCACGCCGATCACCACGACGACGAGGCCGAGCACGATCAGGAGAAGCTTCTTCATTGGTCACCTCGGGGCAGCGCCACGAGCCCAGGCGCGCAGCGCGCGCTCCCACGTTGATATGAGGAGGCGGAGCGGCAGCGCCAAGCGTTGCGAGCTCGCGGCCAAACGGAGCGGCCGCGGCTTTACGCCTCGGCCAGCCCGAGGGCCGCGGCGCCGGACGGACCTCCGAGGTCAGGCGAGCGGAGGCCGCGCGGCCGGCCCGGCCGCAGTGGACCGGGCCGCGAGGCGGTTGAGCCGCGCCGGCTACAGCTTGGCGCCGGCCGGCGACTTGAGACCCTTGGCGATCTCGTGCTGGGCCTGCAGCCAGTGGGCCTGCTCGCGGCCCTCGGGGCGGCCCTCGCTCTCCCACAGCTCGTAGGCGCGCTGCTGAACGCGCTGCTGCAGGTCGTCCGGCTGGCGAGCGCTCGCCGGGGTCTTGCGCGCAGCCGCCCTCGGGGCGCTCTTCGTCGTCGCGGCGTTCATCCTGGTCGATCCGCTCGAGGCGGCGGCCTTGCCGGGCTGCGGCTTGGCCGTGACGGGCTTGGTCGGGTCGTTCTTGAGCATGCTCCGCTCCTTCACACTCAGGCTGGTATTGCATGGGTCAACCCACACGCCTGCGGTCGACTTCTGGAGTCCCGCCGGGCCGGGGTTGCGCCCCTCTATCGCGGGTTGATTAACAAATCGTGAGCCCACTTGTCACCTCAGGCGGTGGCGCGCAGCTCGACCGCGCGGGTCAGATCGACCGAGACCAGCTGCGAGATGCCGCGCTCCGCCATGGTCACGCCGTAGAGCCGGTGCATCCGCGCCATGGTCAGCGGATGGTGGGTGATCACGACGAAGCGCGTGCGGGTGCCAAGCGCGAGCTCCTCGAGCAGCGTCATCAGCCGGTCGACGTTCGCGTCGTCGAGCGGCGCGTCGACCTCGTCGAGCAGGCAGAGCGGCGCGGGGTTGGTGAGGAACACGGCGAAGATCAGGGCGAGCGCGGTCAGCGCCTTCTCGCCGCCCGAGAGCAGCGAGATCGACTGCAGCTTCTTGCCGGGCGGGCTCGCCGCGATCTCCAGACCGGCGGCGAGCGGGTCGTCCTCGTCGGTCAGCGAGAGCCGCGCACGACCACCGCCGAACAGGCGCGTGAACAGCGCCTCGAAGTGAGTCTCGACCTTGCCGAAGGCGGCGCGCAGGCGCTCGCGGCCCTCGCGGTTGAGGGTCGCGATCGCGCGCCGCAGGCGCTCGACCGCGCCGCCGAGCTCGGCCTGCTCGGCCTGCAGGGTCTGGATCCGGAGCGCGAGCTCGGCGGCCTCGTCGATGGCGCGCAGGTTGACCGCGCCGAGGCGCTCGCGGGCGGCGCCGAGGCGGGCGAGCTCGGCCTCCAGCTCGGCGAGCTCGGCGGCGCTCGGCAAGGCCTGGTCGGGATCCGGCGGCGCGCCGAGCCGGGCGCGCAGCGCGGTCTCGGCGGCCGCCGCATCGGCCGCCGTCCGCTCGAGCCGGGCCTCCAGCCTCGCCGCCGTCTCGCGCGCCTCGACCCGCAGCCCCTCGGTGCGGTCGAGCTCGGCCTGGGCCACGCCGAGCGCCGCCTCGGCCGCGCTCACCTGCTCCTGCAGCGCCGCTCGACGCGTCGCGGCCTCGGCGTGCCTCGCCCTCAGCTCGGCCTGCTGGCGGCCGACCGCGGCCGGCAGCTCCGCGAGGCGCTCGAGCTCGGCCGCGAGCTCGCGGCGGCGCGCCGCCAGCTCCACCAGCCGGGCCTCGGCGGCCTCGGTGCGCTGCGCCCAAAGGGCGAGCTCCTGCTCCAGGCTGGTCGCGCGCGCGCGCGCCGCCGCGAGCCGGTCGCGCAGGCGGGCGTGCGTCATGCCGACCTCGGCATAGGCATGGCGCTGCGCGGCCGCGGCGCCTTCGGCGAGCGCCAGGCGCGCGCGCGCGCCGGTCAGCGCGGTCTCGGCCGCGGCGAGCGCTGTCGCGCTGGCCGCCTCGGCCCCGTCGAGCGCGGCCTGCTCGCGCTCCAGGTCGGCGAGCCTGGCCTCCAGCCGGGCGCGCTCCAGCTCCTGGGCACGCTCTGCGGCGGCGCTGCTCTGCTCGGCCGTGCGCCAATGCTCGAGGTTCTCGCGCGCCGCGGCGAGCCGCGCCCTGGCGGCCGAGAGCGCGCCGCGGGCCCCGGCCTGCGCCGCCTCGGCCTGGCGCTCCTGCTCGGCGGCCGCCGCCTCCGCGGCGCGCGCCTCCTCCAACGCCACGAGACCCGCATCCGGCTGCTGCGCGGTGAGGGCGGGCAGGCCATCGATCTCAGCGAACAGCAGCCGATGCGCGCCCTCGAGCTCGCCGCCCTCGCTCTCGAGCGCGGCGCGCTCCTTGGCCAACGCGCCGAGCTCGGCGGCGAGGGCCGCCTCCGCCGCGCGCGCCTGGACGACGCCCTCGCGCAGCTGCTCGAACGCCGCGCGCGCGGTTTCCCGCCCGAGCGCCGCGTCCTGGCGCGCCGCGTCGGCCTCGGCCGCCTGGGCAGCGGCCCCGCGGGCTGCGTGCTCCGCCGCGCCAAGCCGCTCACCGGCGGCGGCGAGCAGCGTCTCGAGCTGGCGCAGCCGGGTGCGCTGACGGAGCCGCGCCGCCGCCCCCTCGCGCGCCCCGGGCCTTCGCACCAGGCCATCCCAGCGCCACAGGCCGCCATCGGGGCTGACCAGGCGCTGGCCTTGGGCAAGATGCGCCTGCAGGGCCGCGGCCGCGGCCGCTTCGACCACGCCGACCTGGGCCAGACGGCGGGCGAGCGCCGGCGGCGCGGCGACCACCCCGGCGAGGGGCCGGCACCCGGCGGGCAGTGCGGGGGCTTCCGGCACCGGCTCGCCGGTCCGCGGCTCAGTCCCGACCAGGTCGACGCGCCAGTGGCTGGGCGCGGCGGGATCGAGGCTCGCGACCAGATCGTCGCCCAGTGCCGCCGCGAGCGCTTCGGCGAAGCCCTCCTCGACCCGGACCAGGTCGACCACCCCGGCGCGCTCCGCGTCCGTGCCAGCCAGCTGGGCTAGCGCGGCGGCCTCGGTTTGCAGTCGCTCGAGCGCGATCTTCTGCTCCTGCGCGGCTTGCCGGGCCTGCTCCAGCTCGGCTCTGGCCGCCACGGCCTCGCGCTCGGCGGCCGCGAGCGCGGCATCGGCGGCGCCGAGAGCGCGCGCGGCGTCCGCCAGCCGCTGCTCGAGCCCCGGCAGCTCGAGCGCCGCACGGCGGGCGCTGCCGGCCGCGCTGCGGGCGTCGATCTCGGCCAGGCGCTCGCCGAGGCGGGCGCGCCGGCGCTCGAGCTCCGCCTGGCGCTCGGCGAGGCGCTGGCGCTGCTCCTGCCGGCGCTGCTCCTGGTCCTGCCGGGCGCGCCGGCGCTCCTCCGTCTCGCGCACCCGTGCGGCGGCCGCGCCGAGCGCGGCTCGGGCCGCCTCGCGCTGCTGATCCGCGGCCTCGAGCGCCGCCGTGGCGGCCTGCTCGGCTGCGGTCGCCTCCTGAAGCTCCCGGGCCAGGGCATCGGCCTGCGCCGGCGCGGCCTCGGCTCCCATCCGATCCGAGCGCGCCGGCGCTGCCGCGAGCCTGGCCTCGAGGTCCTGCCTGGCCGCGGCGAGGCCTCTACGGTCGCGCACCGCCTGGGCACGCCGCTCGGTCAGCTGGTTGAGCCACGCTTCGGCCTCGGCTGCCTCGGCGAGCGCTGCGCGCAGCTCGGCCTCGGCGGCGGTTGCCAAGCCCTCGGCCTCCGCCGCGGCGTTCGCCGCCTCATCCAGCTCGCGGCTCAGCTGCCCAAGGGTGAGCGCGAGCGTTTCGCGCTCGGCCGCGAGCCGTTGCCCGCTGGCGCGGGCGTCGTCCAGGCTCGCCTCGCCATGCTCGACGTCCTGCACGATCTGGCGCTCGCGCTCCTCGATGCGGGCCCGATTGGCGTCGAGCCGTGCGGCCTGGTCGTCGTACACGCCGAGCCGCTCGGCGAGCCGTGCGAGCTCGGTCGCGAGCTCGGCCTCGGCCGCCCGCTGCTCGGCCAGAGCCGCGGCCGCGCGCTCGCGCTCCCGGCGCGCAGCGTTCAGCCGTTCGGCCTGGCGGCTCGCGTCCGCGCGCCCCTCGCCGAGCCCCGCCTCGGCGGCGGCGAGCTCGGCGCGGGCGAGGCGAAAGCGGCCGACCAGCAGGGCCGCCTCGGTCTCCCGGAAGGCGGCGCTGAGCTTGCGGTAGCGCTCCGCCTGGCGCGCCTGCTTGCAGAGGCTCTGATGCTGCTCCTCCAGCGCCAGCAGGAGGTCCTGGACCCGCACCAGATTGGCCTCGGTCGCCTGCAGCTTGAGCTCGGCCTCGTGGCGCCGCGCCTGCAGGCCGCCGACGCCTGCGGCCTCCTCGATCAGGCGCCGCCGGTCGGCAGGCTTGGCGTCGAGCAGCGCGCCGATCTGGCCCTGGCCGACGATCGCGGCGCTGCGCGCGCCCGAGGCCGCATCGGCGAACAGCAGCTGCACGTCGCGCGCCCGCAGCTCCTTGCCGTTGACCCGGAACGCCGAGCCGATCCCGCGCCCGATCCGGCGCGCCAGCTCGAGCTCGTCGACGTCACCCAGGCCCGGCAGGGCGAGCGGCGGCGCCTCGATGCGCAGGCTGACCTCGGCGAGGTCGAACGCCGGCCGGGCCGCCGTGCCGGCGAAGATCACGTCGTCCATCTCGCCGCCGCGCAGGCCGCGCGCCGAGGTCTCGCCCATCACCCAGCGCAGCGCGTCGATCAGGTTGGACTTGCCGCAGCCGTTCGGCCCGACCACGCCGGTGAGCCCCAACTCGATCGCCAGCTCGGTCGGATGGACGAAGGACTTGAACCCGGCGAGGCGCAGCTTGGTGATCTGCACCGGACTCAGCAGGTCGCAAGCGTTGGCATCCGCCTGCTATATCAGCGGCGCGCCCCGGTTGAAAGCCCCGAACAGGCTATTTCGTTGGTGATTGGCTCAAAAACTACCAGATGATGTGGTCGGGGCGCGCACCGGGCCGCGCGGGCCGCGGCGCGCGCATCAGGATCAGTCGAGCAGCGGCTCGATCAGCAGGCCGAACTCCTCGATGTCGCGCGAGCCCGGATAGGTCTTGCCGTCGATCACGAAGCTCGGGGTCGAGCTGATGTCGTGCTGGTTCTGCGCCTCGAGCCGGGTCTGGAGGATGCGGTCCGCCAGCTCCTGGTCGGCGAAGCAGGCCTCCATCTGCGCCTCGGTGAGGCCGCCGAGCTGGCCCAGGCGCTTGAGCGCGGCGAGATGGTCCTCGGCGCGCGCCCAGTTCTCCTGGGTCTCGAACAGCACGTCGAGGAAGCCGAAGTAGCGCTCGGGGCCGGCGCAGTGAGCGAGCGCGGCGGCCGACAGGGCACGCTGGTCGAGCGGGAAGTCGCGATAGATCATGCGCACCTTGCCGGTCGCGATGTAGCGCTCCTTGAGCTCCGGCAGCACCTGCTCGTGGAATTCGGCGCAGTGCGGGCAGGTGAGCGAGGCGTACTCGACGATCGTCACCGGCGCGTTCGGATCGCCCAGGGCGCGGTCCTCGAGCTCGGCCGCCGAGCTCTCGCCGAGGACCAGCGGCAGCCACACCAGGGTCCACAAGCCCAGGACCGCGATCAGACTGCCCGACAGCCGCAGCACAACGTTCCTCACCCGTCCTCTCCCGCTTCTCGTCGACCCATCCCGCCAGCGCGACGATAGGTCCGCCGGCGAGCTGCGACAAGCCGGCGAGCAACCTAGCACAGCCGTCTTAACCAGCGCTGAATGACCCACCGAGCGTTGCTCAGCGCGCGCCGTGGTCGCGCCGCCGCGCCGCCTCATCGGGCGGGCGATCGGTCCGGGGGCATGAGCTGAGCCTTGACGGTTCGCCCAGGCTCGCCAGCGCGGCCCGCAGCTCCGGGTCGCGGACGAGCGCGACCGCCGCCGCCAGGCCCTCGAGCTCGTCCGCCGCCAAGGGTCGGGTCGGAGCGGGCGCTGCGCGCTTGACCGGCCGGACCGGCGGTGCCTGAATCAGACGCAGGCGGGCGACCGCCGGATAGCCAAAGAAGTCGTTGATCCGCTCGAGCAGCTGCGGCTCGCTGTGCTGCAGCTCGAGCGCCGAGGCGCCACCGACATGCACCGTCAGCACGCCGCCGCTGCCGCTGGCACTCCGGCTCAGCCGCACCGGCTGGCAGCGCGCGCCGAGCTCGGGGCCGATCACGAGAGGCCAGTCGGTGAGCAGCCGGACTTCGGTCAGGCCGCGCCGGCGCGCCGCCGGGTCGAGCACCCGCACGAGCAGCTCGGGCAGGCGCCGCAGCCCGCCGCCGCGGCGCCACGCGTCGGTGCCCGCTGCCGCCTTCGCCCGTCGTCGTCGAGCCATGCTGAGGGCGCTCTTGCCGCTCTCGCTCCTGGCCGCTTGCCGCCGCCGGCCCTGACTCGGGCTGGTCGCCGGCGGCGGCTGCCGAATTCGTTAACATGGTCGCCGCGCCGCCCCCGGCAAGTGGCCCGGAGCACCCACCCGCGGCTGCGCTGAGGGCCGCCCTGCTCGCCTGGTACGACGTCCACCGGCGCCGGCTGCCGTGGCGCGCGCCCAGAGGGGCCCGGGCCGAGCCCTATCACGTGCTGCTCGCCGAGATCATGCTGCAGCAGACCACGGTCGCGACCGTGAGCCGGCGGTTCGCGGGCTTCCTCGCGCGCTTCCCGAGCCTCGCCGCGCTGGCAGCGGCCGACGAGGCGGCGGTGCTGCACGCCTGGCAGGGTCTCGGCTACTACCGCCGGGCGCGCGCCCTGCACGCGCTGGCGCGGGTGGTCATCGAACGCCACGGCGGCCGGCTGCCGGCGGATGCGGCGGCGCTGCGGGCGCTGCCCGGCATCGGGCCCTACAGCGCGGATGCGCTGCGCGCGATCGCCTTCGAGGAGGCGGCGGTCCCGGTCGACGGCAACGTGCTGCGCGTCATGGCGCGGCTGCACCGGGTCGAGAGGCCGCTGCCGTCGGCGCAGCGCGAGCTGGGCGCGCGCGCCCAGGCGCTGGTGGGGAGCTCCCGCCCGGGCGATCTCGCCCAGGCGCTGATGGACCTCGGCGCGACCGTCTGCCGGCCGCGGAAGCCGCGTTGCCCCGCCTGCCCGTGGCGCGCGGCCTGCGCCGGTCATGCTGCGGGCGTTGCCGAGCAGCTGCCGCGCCGCGGCCCCCGTGTCACGCGCCCGGTGCGGCGCGGCGTCGCCTTCCTGCTGACCCGGGCGGACGGCGCGATCCTGTTCCGGCGCCGGCCCGCGGACGGCCTGCTCGGCGGCCTCCACGAGCTGCCGTCGAGCCCGTGGCGGGAGGGCGAGCTGGCGCTCGCGGCGGCGCTCGACCACGCGCCGGCGGCGGCGGACTGGCGCCTGCATGCCGCGCCGGTGCGCCACGCCTTCAGCCACTTCCTGCTCGAGCTGAGCCTCGCCGAGGCGACCACGGCGGCGCCGCCGGACGGCCTCTGGTGCCGGCCCGAGGAGGTGGGCCGCCTGGCCCTGCCTACGGTCATGCGCAGGCTTCTGCGCCAGGCCGGCGCGCTCGGCGCCGCCGCCGCGCGGGCGAGCGCATCCACGGCGCGCTGATCGGGCTGGCGCGAAGCCGCGCGGATAGTATCATGACGGCGATGGTAAATCGCTCGGGCCTAGCCAAACGGTTGTGCTTTGCTGCCGTAGGTCGGGCACCCGGGCTCTCGCATGCCTGGACCGTCGCCGCGCCGAGCGGCGGCGCAGCTGGAGCTGACGTGATGGTTGGAGAGTCGATCGCGATGCGCGCCGTGCGCAGGCCGTTGGTGCTGGCGGGCCTGCTGCTCGGGCTCGGGGCCTGCACCACCGCCCTGCCGCCGGAGAAGACCACGGCGCTGGGCGGGCCCTTCAACGAGGAGATCAAGCAGGGCTACCTGCGCCTCGCCGAGGCCCAGCGCAGCGCCACCGACGTCGCCGACTGGTTCCACTTCCGCGCCAAGGCGCGCACCGCGATGCTCGGCGACACGGTATGGCCGGACAAGGTCGCGAGCCGCACCGTGCCGCCCGCCCGGCAGGCCGAGGCGGTCGAGCAGCGCGAGCGGCTGCTGCGCGTGCTCGAGGGCGGCGGGCGCGAGGCGGCGCCGGTCGATGCCGCTGCGGCGCAGACCAACTTCGACTGCTGGCTCGAGGAGCTCGAGTCGGTCGAGGACCCGGAGCGCTTCAGCGACTGCCGGGAGAGCTTCGCGGCCGCGCTGGCCGAGGCCGAGCATGCGCTGATCGAGACGCCCTACCTGGTGTTCTTCGAGTCCGGCAGCGACCAGCTCGACCCCAACGCGATGGACGTGGTGACCTTCGCCGCGCGCGCCGCGCGCATCGCCGAGCCGGCCGCGGTCGCGGTGACCGGCTATGCCGACCCGGCGGGCGAGGCGAGCGACAACCAGGCCCTCTCGCGACGCCGGGCGGACGCGGTCGCCGAGGCGCTGCGCGCGGCCGGCGTGCCGGCCGGCGGGATCCGGACCGCGGCGCGTGGTGCCACGGTCGGCAGCGTCGACGAGCGCGCGCGCCGGGTCGAGATCACCTTCGACGGCTGACGGCGGCGCGGATTTGCCGCCGGCGCGCCGCGCCATGGGCCGAAATCCCGCCGGCTTGACACCACTCTTGGGCCAAACCTATTGTGGCGCCGCTTCGAGCGGGGCCGGCGGCCGAGGCCCGAAGCGCGCCGGGCGATGGGCCGATGGCTGGCGAGAACGAGGCGCCGAAGTTCAAAGATTTCGATGCCCGGATGCACCGGCTGCGGGACGCGGCCGGGCTGTCGCCTGACGAGGCGGAGCCGCGGGCCGCACGATCCTCGATCGGCGGCACCGGAGTCCAGGTCGGGATCGAGCTCGTGGCCGGCGTGTTCGGCGGGGCGCTGATCGGCTACGCCCTCGACCGCTGGCTCGATACCTGGCCGGTCCTGTTCCTGGTGATGTTCTTCCTCGGCGCGGCCGCCGGGACGCTGAACGCGTACCGCCATATCCGGCGCCTGAGCGATGCGCCGGAGCGGCCGCGGAAGGATCGCTGAGCGGGCGGCACCAGGCCGGCGGCTGGCGGAAGGGAGCGAGAGTCGAAGTGGCGACGGCCGAACACAGTCCGCTCGAGCAGTTCGAGATCCACGCGATCCTGCCGATCACGGTGGGCGACCTCAACCTCTCGTTCACCAACTCCTCGCTGTGGATGGCGATCGCGGTGCTGCTGATCTATGCGCTCGTGATGACGGGCTCGCGCCACGCCAGCATGGTGCCCGGACGCCTCCAATCGCTGGTCGAGCTGAGCTACCAGTTCATCGCCGACATGCTCGGCGGGACCGTCGGCAAGGAGGGCCGCAAGTACTTCCCGTTCGTGTTCACGCTGTTCATGTTCGTCCTGTTCGGCAACCTGCTCGGCATGATCCCGGGCAGCTTCACCTACACCAGCCACATCATCGTCACCTTCAGCTTGGCGATCTTCGTGGTCGGCGCCGTCACGGTGATCGGCTTCGTCCGCCACGGCTGGCACTTCTTCAGCTTCTTCGCGCCGAGCGGCTGCCCGATCTACGTCATGCCGCTGCTGGTCCCGATCGAGATCCTGTCCTACCTGATCCGGCCGATCAGCCTGTCGGTGCGCCTGTTCGTCAACATGATGGCCGGCCACATCATGCTGAAGACCTTCGCGGGCTTCATCGTGGCGCTCGGCAGCTACTACGTCGTGCCGGGGATCGCGCCGCTCGCGCTGACCATCGGGCTGACCGGGCTGGAGCTGGCGATCGCCTTCCTGCAGGCCTACGTGTTCACCGTGCTGACCTGCATCTATCTGCAGGATGCCATCCATCTGCACTGAGATGAGACGGGCGCCCGAGCCCGGCCACCTTGCGACGAGAGGAACGCCCTTATGGAAATCGAAGCTGCCAAGATGATCGGTGCCGGGCTCGCGGCGATCGGCCTCGCCGGGGTCGGCGTCGGCATCGGCAACGTGTTCGCCACCACGATCGCCACCATCGGGCGCAACCCCTCGATCCAGAACCGGGTCGCGGGCCTGATGTGGATCGGCTTCGCCCTGGTCGAGGCGATCGGCCTGTTCGCGCTCCTGGTCGCGTTCATGGTGCTGTTCGGCTGAGCATTCCCGGCGGCGCGGCCTCGACCCGCGCGGCCGCCGCCTGGGAGGGCATCCATGCCGCAACTCGACACCACCTGGTTCGCCAGCCAGATCTTCTGGCTGATCATCGCCTTCGCCACGCTCTACTGGCTCTTGAGCCGCCGGGCGCTGCCGCGGCTGGCCGAGATCCTCGAGGCGCGCCAGGACCGGATCGCCGCCGATCTCGATGAGGCCGAGCGCCTGCGCCGCGAGGCCGAGGCGGCGCTGGCGAGCTACGAGCAGGCGATCGCCAGGGCGAAGGACGAGGCGCACCGCCTGCTGGCGGAGACCCAGGCGCGGCTCCAGGCGAGCGCGGCGGAGCGCCAGGCGGAGCTCGACGCGCAGCTGACCAAGCAGTTGCGCGAGGCCGAGGCACGCATCGCCGCCGCCCGGCGCAGCGCGCTCGAGCAGCTCGAGGAGGCCGCGCTCAGCGCGGCCGAGGCCGCGGTCGAGCGCCTGGCCGGCGTCCGGGTCACCAGGTCCGCCGCCCAGGCGGCGTTGCGTGAGGCGCTCGAGGAGGCCGCCTGATGCTCGAGCTCTGGCTGCTGATCGCGCTGATCATCCTGATCGCGGTGATCTGGAAGCCGCTCAGCCGGACCATCTTCGGCGCGCTCGACGGCCACGCCGCCAAGGTCCGCGCCGAGCTCGAGGAGGCCAAGCGCCTGCGCGAGGAGGCGCAGAGCCTGCTCGCCGGCCATCAGCGCCAGCTGGTCAGCGGCGGGGACCAGGCGAGCGCGATCGTCGGCCATGCGAAGGTGGAGGCCGAGCGCCAGGTCGAGCGCCACCGGGTCGAGCTCGAGGCGAGCCTCGACCGCCGCACCGAGCACGCCTTGGCGCGGATCGCGCAGGAGGAGGCGCGCGCGCTGCAGGACGTGCGGAGCTACGCCGCGATGCTCACGGCGCGCACCACCGAGCGCCTGCTGCGCGACCAGATCGACGCGCCAGAAGGCGCAGGCCCTGGTCGACGACGCGATCGCGGAGGTCGGCCGCAAGCTCGCCTGAGGCGGTCGACGGGAGCGCGGTGATCAAGCTCTACCAGTTCCCGCCGGTGTTCGGCCGCAACGTCAGCCCGTTCACGCTCAAGCTCGAGACCTGGCTCAAGCTCGCCGGGCTGCCCTATCAGGTGGTCGCGCTGCGCAATCCCGGCCAGGGGCCGAAGGGCAAGCTGCCCTTCATCGAGGACGACGACGGCAGCTTCATCGCCGACAGCAGCCTGATCATCGAGCACCTGTCGCGCAGCCGCGGGATCGACCTCGACGCCGCGCTCGGCCCCGGCGAGCGCGCGCAGGCGCTGGCGCTGCAGCGCCTGTTCGAGGACCACCTCTACTTCGTCCTCGTCTGGAGCCGCTGGCTCGACCCGGAGGGCTGGCGGAGCTTCGGGCCGGCGCTGTTCCACGGCATCCCGCCGCCGCTCCGGCAGGGAATCTCGGCCTTCGTCCGCCGCCGGCTGCGCGGCGACCTGCGCGCCCAGGGGCTCGGGCGCCACAGCCAGGCCGAGATCTACGCCATGGGCCGGGCCGACCTCGAGGCGATCGCGGTCCTGCTCGGCGCGCGCCCGTTCTTCTTCGGGACGCAGCCGACCACGATCGACGCCGTCGCCTACGGCTTCCTCGCCAACATCGTCCTGGTCCCGATCGAGACCGAGCTCGAGCGGATCGCGCGCGGCCTCCCCGCTCTGGTCGCCTGGACCGAGACGATGGAGCGGCGCCTCTCCTGACGTCGCGCCCGGGCGGCGCGCCATCCGGTGCCCTCCCCTGGAAGGCCGCACTCCCCGGAACTCTTTCAGCGGCCGCTCGTTCGCCGGTGTCAGGCCACCCGGCGCGCGCCGCGCCGGAGCGGCCTTGGCCCGTCCCTCGAGCCTGCATGGGAGCAACCGACATGGCCCACGACCTGAACGGCAGGACGATCGCGATCCTGGCCACCGACGGCTTCGAGCAATCGGAGCTGACCGAGCCGTTGCGCGCGCTGCAGGAGGCCGGCGCAGCCGTGCACGTGGTCTCGCCCAAGCCCGACTCGATCCGCGGCTGGGACGAGACGGACTGGGGCGACGAGGTCACGGTCGACGTCGAGCTCGCGGACGCCCGGCCGGAGGACTACGACGGCCTCGTGCTGCCCGGCGGCCAGATCAACCCGGACAAGCTGCGCCTCGAGCCGCGGGCGGTCGAGTTCGTGCGCGCGTTCTTCGCCGCCGGCAAGCCGGTCGGCGCGATCTGCCACGGTCCCTGGCTGCTGGTCGAGGCCGACGTGGCGAAGGGCCGCACGCTCACCTCCTTCGCCTCGATCAAGACCGACCTGAAGAACGCCGGCGCCAACTGGGTCGATCGCGAGGTGGTGGTCGACCAGGGCCTGGTGACCAGCCGCAATCCGGGCGACCTCGAGGCGTTCAACGCCAAGCTGATCGAGGAGTTCGCCGAGGGCCGTCACGAGGCGCCAGCGGCGCCACGCCTGACCCGACCCAGCGCCGGCGCGAGGAGACCCGGGGCGGCCGGCTTGAGGCCTACCCGGCCTCCTCCGGCGTTGCGAGCGTCTTGAGCAGGCGCGAGCGGAACTCGCGCCGGTAGATCACCCAGACCACCCAGGCCGTGAGCAGCGACGAACAGCCAGGGGTGGACGAACCAGCTGAGCGCGGCGAGGCCGAAGTAGTAGGCCCGGAGACCGCCGTTGAAGTGGCGTCCGGTCGAGGTCGCGATGCGCGCGATCCGCTCGGCGATGCGCTGGCTCTCCTCGGTCAGCCGGTCGGGCGCCGGCACCGCGCCGACCAGGATCAGGACAGTAGTTGTAGTGGCGGAACGCCCAGGTGAACTTGAAGAAGGCGTAGACGAACAGGACCACCAGGAGCAGCACCTTCAGATCCCAGAGCAGCGCCCGCGAACTCGAGGGCAAACGGCAGCTCGGCCAGCACCGCCATCGCCTTCTCGCGCGCGCCGAGCACCGCGATCAGGCCGGCGATGATGAACATCGTGGTGGAGGCGAAGAACGAGGCGCTGCGCATCAGGTTGGCGATGATCTGGGTGTCGACCATGCGGTTGTCGCGCGCCAGCATGGCGCGCATCCAGAGGCGGCGGTAGGCGTGCATGCGCTGCATCAGGTTGGGCGGCGCATGGCCGCGATCGGCGTACAGCGTGTAGCCGATCCAGCAGGCGAGGAACCAGAGCGGCGCCACGACGTCGGCGAGGGCGATCCCGGTCAGCGAGCCGTCGGTCATGAGGCATCCCGTCGCGCGGCGGCGGTGGTCAGCGCGGGTTTACGCCGGGCGTGCTAGGATCCAAGGGGTGGCGCACGCCGCGCTGCCCGATCAAGTGCCCCAACGGAGGCCCTGGTGCCAAGCCCCAACCCGCGCCCGCGCATCGGCCTGACGCTCGATGCCGAGCCGCCCGGCGGCTACAGCAGGCTGCCCTGGTACGCGCTGCGCGCGAACTATTTCGAGGCGATCGCGCGCGCCGGCGGGCTGCCGATCGCGCTGCCGCACGATCCCCTGCTGGTCGACGAGTGGCTCGAGCTGCTCGATGGCCTCGTGGTGACCGGCGGCGCCTTCGACCTCGATCCCGCGCTCTACGGCGATGCGGCGCGCCACCCGACGGTCCGGACCAAGGACCGGCGCACCGCGTTCGAGGCCGCGATCACCCGCGCCGCGCTGGCGCGCGACCAGCCGATCCTCGGCATCTGCGGCGGCCAGCAGCTGCTCAACGTGGTGCTCGGCGGCGACCTGATCCAGCACATCCCGGACGCGATCGCCGGCTGCCTCGCGCACGAGCAGCCGAACCCGCGCACCGAGCCCGGGCACGAGGTCGAGGTGCTGCCGGGCAGCCTCCTGCACGCGATCGGCGGCGCCACGCGGCTTGCCGTCAACAGCGCCCATCACCAGGCGGCCGGCCGGGTCGGTGCTGGCGTGGTGGTCAGCGGCCGCGCCCCCGACGGCGTGATCGAGGCGATCGAGGCGCCCGAGCGGCGCTTCTGCATCGGCGTGCAGTGGCACCCGGAATACGCCATCTCGGCCGCCGACGAGGCGCTGTTCGAGGCGCTGATCGCGGCCTGCCGGGGCCCATGAGCAGCCGCGGCCGAGGCGCCGGCCGGCGCCGAGCGGGTCGCCAAGCGGATCGCGCGCTCGGGCCTGTGCTCGCGGCGCGACGCCGAGCGCTGGATCGCCGCCGGACGGGTCGCGGTCGACGGCCAGGTCCTGACCAGCCCGGCGCTCAGCGTGAGCGCGGCGAACCTCGTCACCGTCGACGGCGAGCCCCTGCCGGAGCCTGAGCGCGCGCGGCTGTTCCGCTACCACAAGCCCCCGGGCCTCCTGACCGCGGCGCGCGATCCCGAGGGTCGGCCGACGATCTACGACCGCCTGCCCGCGGGCCTGCCGCGCCTGATGCCGGTCGGCCGGCTCGACCTCACCTCCGAGGGGCTCCTGCTGCTGACCAACGACGGCGCGCTCAAGCGCCGGCTCGAGCTGCCGAGCACGGGCTGGGTGCGGCGCTACCGGGTGCGCGTGCACGGCCGGATCGACGAGGCGGCGCTCGCGTCCCTGAGCAGGGGCATCACCCTGGATGGCTTCAGCTACGGCCCGATCGAGGCGGCGCTCGAGCGGGTCCAGGGCAGCAACGCCTGGCTCAGGATCGCGCTGCGCGAGGGCAAGAACCGCGAGGTCCGGCGCGTGCTGGAGCACTTCGGCTGGCCGGTGAGCCGCCTGATCCGCCTGAGCTTCGGCCCGTTCCAGCTCGGCGGGCTGCGCCCGGGCGAGGTCGAGGAGATCACCGGCAAGGTGCGTTCGCGAGCAGCTCGGCGGGCAGATCGCCAAGCCGCCGCGGCGCCGCGGCCGTGGCAACGAACGGTTAACCAGAGGCGCGTAAGCTCGGCGCTCCAGACCCCTCGAGGATGGACCGCGGACGGCATGGCGCGTTGGCTGATCACGTTCGGCGTGCTGGTCACCCTCGGCAGCCTGCTCTCGCCATGGCTGCACGCCCTCGGCCTCGCCCGGCTGCCCGGCGACCTGCTGGTCGACTTCGTCCCCGGCTACCGCTTCGAGATGCCGGTCACCACGGCGCTGCTGATCAGCGCGGTGGTCGCGGCGGTCTCGAAGCTGCTCACGCGCTGATCCGATCCGGGAGGCGGGGCCGCTTGACCGGCCCCGGCATCGCCCCAACTGAGCGGGCAGGCTCCAAGCTGGGTCGCGACCTTGGCGCGCTGGCTGATCATCCTCGGCCTGGTGCTCGTTGTCACCGGTCTGCTCTGGCCGTGGCTCGGCAAGCTCGGCCTCGGTCGGCTGCCCGGTGACATCGTGATCGAGCGCGAGAACCTGCGCCTCTACCTCCCGCTCACCACCTCGCTCCTGGTCAGCCTGGTGCTCTCCCTGATCCTCTGGCTGCTGAACCGCTGATCGGTATCGGTGGTTGTAGGATTATATGCTTGGTATGGAGTAGTGTATATGGTAATGTTTTTTTTCTATTTTGTTATTTGTTATGATATGGTGTTGTTGGTTGATTTGTTTTGTAGGATGAGTGTGAATGTTTAGTTGCTTGGTTTTGTGTGCTTTCTTTAATATTATGGCGAGATGGCATGTTTGGGATGAGGATGTGTGTTGGTTGTTTGGTGGTTTGTTGTATTTAGTATGTTTTTTGATTATTAGTGTAAACTTGAGTGGGTATTAGATTAGGATTAGTTTTTGTGTATTTTTTATTTGATTGGTATTTTTTTGTTTTTTTTTTTTTTGTTTGTTGTGTGTTTTTTTTTTTGTTTTTTTTGTTTTTTTTTTTTGTTTTGTTTTTTTGTTGTTTGTGTTTTTTTTTTGTGTTTTTGTTGTGTGGGGGTGTGTTGTTTTTGTATGTGGTGTGTTGTTTTTTTGATGTTTGTTGTGTTGTGTTGTGAGTTTTGTTTTTTTTTTTGTTTTGTTTTTTTGTTTTTTTTTTGTTTGTTATTTTTGTTTTATTGTGTTGTTGTTGTTATTGTTTTGTTTGTTTTTGTTTTTGTTGTTTTTTTTTTGTGTGTTTTTTTTTTGTTTGTTTTTGTGTTTTTTGTTTGTTTGTTGTTTGTGTTTGTTTTGTTGTTGTGTTTTGTTTTTGTTGTTTTGTTGTTTGTGTTTTTGTGTTTTTGTGTGTTTTTTGTTGTGTTTTGTTTTGTTTTTTTTGTTGGTTGTTTTTTTTTTGTGTTGTTGTGTGTTGTTTGTTTTGTTTGTTTTGTTTTGTTTTTGTTGTTGGTTGTGTTTGTTTTTTTTTTGGTGTTTGTGTTTGTTGTGTTTTTTGTGTTTTTTTTTTTTTTGTTGTTTGTTGTTTTTTTTGTTGTTTTTTTTGGTGTGTTTTTTGTTTTTTGTTTTGTGTTGTTGTTGGTAGTTTGTTTGGTGTTGGATAGTTATGTTGATTTGGAGTTGTTTGGGGAGGAGTTGTTGGAAGTGAGGATTAGTGGTGATAGTATTATATGAGCGTGTGTTACGTAGGCGCGACCAATCTCCTGTGCTACTGGCCGGCCCCTGGTCGAGGATGTCCGCGGGGAGCAGCCGTCGGTTCACCTCGCAGGAGACGGCCGAGCCCGTGATCGAGCTCGCGACCAGAATGCGAAGCGCAGCCGCGACCGGCGCTCGCGAGCCGGACTGTCCAGCGGCTGGGAGGTCAGTCATGCGGATCATCGCCGGGAGCTGGCGCGGGCGGCCGCTGCTGTCGCCGCAGGACCGGGCGATCCGCCCGACCGGCGAGCGCGCCCGCGAGGCGCTGTTCGGCATCCTGGAGCACGGCCTGCCGCCGGTGCGCGGCGCGCGCTTCCTCGATCTGTTCTGCGGGAGCGGCGCGGTCGGCCTGGAGGCGGCCTCGCGCGGCGCCGCCGAGGTCCTGCTGGTCGAACGGGATGCCGCGGCGCTGGCGCTCGCCAGGGCCAACCTCGCCCGGCTCGGCGCGCCGCCGAACGTCAGCCTGCTGGCCGCCGATGCCGCCCGCCTGGGTCCGGCGCGCCACGCCTACGATCTGGCGTTCCTCGATCCGCCCTATCGCTCCGGCCTCGCCACCCCGGCGCTTGCCGGCCTGCTGGATGGCTGGCTCGCGCCCGCGCGCGCGGATCATCGTCGAGCTCGCCGCCAGGGACGCTCTCGACGTCCCGGAGGGCTACGCCCTGGAGCAGGAGCGCCGTTACGGCGCGGCGCGGTTCGTGTTCCTGCGCACCGGCTGAGCGGCCGCACGGCCGTCGGCGCGCCCGGGGCTGCGCCCCGATCGCTTCCGCGGCGTGGGGCGCTGCGGTCGACGGGATGGGCGCGCGCCGAGTGCCAGGGGTGGTCGGCGACCACCGGGATGCGCGCCTTGATCAGCGCCTCGATGTCGCGCAGATAGGCGCGCTCCTCCGCATCGCAGAACGAGATCGCGACGCCGCTCTTGCCGGCGCGGGCGGTGCGCCCGATGCGGTGGACGTAGCTCTCGGGCACGTTCGGCAGGTCGTAGTTGATGACGTGGCTGACGCCGTCGACGTCGATGCCGCGCGCCGCGATGTCGGTCGCGACCAGCACGCGGCCGGCGCCGCTGCGGAAGCGATCGAGCGCACGGGTGCGCGCATTCTGCGACTTGTTGCCGTGGATCGCATCGGCCGCCACGCCGGCCTGGGCGAGCTGCTTCACCACCCGGTCGGCGCCGTGCTTGGTGCGCGTGAATACCAGGACCCGCTCGATCGCGGGATCCTTGAGCACCCGGCTGAGCAGCGGACGCTTGTCGGCCTTCTCGACGAACATGATGCTCTGCTCGATCCGCTCCGCGGTCGAGACCACCGGGCGGATCCCGACCCGCACCGGGTCGGTCAGGATGCCATCGGCCAGACGCGCGATCTCCGGCGGGATCGTGGCCGAGAAGAACAGCGACTGGCGCCGCGCCGGCAGGGCCTTGATCACGCGTCGGACGTCGTGGATGAACCCCATGTCGAGCATCCGGTCGGCCTCGTCGAGGACGAACACCTCGAGCCGGTCGAGGCGGATGAAGCCCTGGCCCATGAGGTCGAGCAGGCGGCCCGGGGGTGGCGATCAGGATGTCGACGCCCGGCGCCATCGCCCGGACCTGCGGGTTCTGGCCGACGCCGCCGAAGACCACGGCGCGGCTCAGTTTCAGGTGGCGGCCATAGACGGCGAAGCTGGCCTCGATCTGAGCCGCGAGCTCGCGGGTCGGGGTCAGCACGAGGGCTGCGGCAGGCCTTGGGGCCGGCCCGGCGCGGATCGCCGGCGAGGCGCTGCAGGATCGGCAACGCGAAGGCGGCGGTCTTGCCGGTGCCGGTCTGGGCGCAGCCCAAGAGGTCGCGGCCCGCGAGCAGATGCGGGATGGCCTGGACCTGGATCGGCGTCGGCGTGGTGTAGTTCTCGGCGCGCACGGCGCGCTGGATCGGCTCGATCAACCCGAGCTCGGCAAAGGAAGTCAAGGTAGCGGTCTCTTTCGGTAGGGCCCGCGCGTCGGCATGCGGCCGGCGCTGGTCGTTCAGGCCATCCCGCGCGCAGCCAGGGCGGCCTCTCGGTTCGTTGTTCTCGGGATGCAGCGGCCGGCGGGATCGCCTTGGGCTTTGCGCGCTCGCGAGCGGTCGGGCGCTTGGGCGCCCTGGCCATAGATGCGGGTTGCACCCGCCCGGTTCAAGGGTCCGGCGAGCGCAGGCACCGTCAGGCGCGACTGCACTCGATGCCGGGGGGTTGATGGCGTCGATGGCAATCGAGCCGTCGGCGTCACCATATAAGGTACGCTGGAGCTCCTCCGGGCCCGTCGGCCAGCAATGTCGTGTCCTACGGCCGCGGCGTTCCGCCACTCGCTCGACCCTTCGGCCCGGCAGCCCGATCGGCCAAAGACAACCAAGGAACCACAGTCATGGACGTCGCCAAACTGCCTGCCATGGAGGACTCCGCGTTGTCGGTCCTGCATGATAACGCCGCGCGGCTGGAGCGTACCGGCACGAAGGCGCAGCAGGCCGCGGCCGCGGCCCTGAAGCCGGCGATCGAAGCCGAGCTGGCGGCCCGCCGCGAAGCCAAGCTGAGCAAGGCACGAGAGGCCGCCGCGGCGCGCCGGGCGGCCAAGCCCCCGGCGCCGAAGAAGACCGCCAAGCGCGAAGGCCTCCTGATCCCGAGCTCGCGCACGTGGGTTCGGGAGTGAGAGGCCTGGCTGCCTACTGGGACACCCGAACAGCGCCCGGGCCCTCTTCTCGAGCCCCTCCGGTGCGTGGTCCGGCCGCCGACGCGACGTTGTGACCCTGATGAGCTCGCTCGTGCAGTGGTTGAGGATCGCCGCGGACGATCGCGGCGGCTTTCGTTTCGTCCCGGCGTTGTGGAAAGACCTAGGCTCGCCGGCGCACCGGTCGGCACGTGCTCGGCCTGGGGCATCTTGACGTGCGCGGCTGCCGAGCGAGCAGCCGAGCGGCCGCTCCGCGGGACATATCGCGGTCGCCTAGCAGCGCGTGCGCGGCAGTCGCCCCGCGCCGGGCAGAGGCGTCAGTGCAGCCTCGATCGCGGTCGGGGCGAGGAGTCGGCATCGGCGCCCCGCGCAGGTGCGGCGAGAGCCGCCATTCGGCGATGCGGATCGCGCGGGTCACGAGGAAGTTGATCGCCGAGGTAGATCGCGCCGGCGACGATGAAGACCTCGACCGGCGCGAAGGTCTGGGCGATGATCCCGCGCGCGATGCCGGTGACCTCGAGCAGCGTGATGGTCGAGGCGAGCGAGCTCGACTTGACCATCAGGATCACCTCGTTGCCATAGGCCGGCAGCGCCTGGCGGATCGCGATCGGGAACACGATCCGGCGGAACAGCAGCACCCGGCTCATGCCGCAGGCCCGCGCCGCCTCGACCTGGCCCCAGGGCACCGACTCGATCCCGCCGCGGATGATCTCGCCGGTATAGGCCCCGGTGTTCAGGGTCAGCGCCAGGATCGCGCACCAGAACGGCTCGCGGAAGAAGGTCCAGAGGAAGCTGTCGCGGATCGCCTCGAACTGGCCGAGCCCATAGTAGATCAGGAAGATCTGCACCAGGAGCGGCGTGCCGCGGAACACGAAGACGTAGACGTAGGCGAAGCCCGAGAGCGCGCGGTGAGGACGACACCGCATCAGCGCGATGCCGACCGCGACGACGAAGCCCAGCAGCAGCGAGAGCGTCACCAGCTCGAGCGTCAGGACCAGGCCGCCCAGGAGCTTGGGCACGCTCTGCCACATCAGCTCGAAGTTCATGACGCCCGCCTCACGCCGCGGCCGGCCCAGCCCTCGGCGCGCCGGAAGCCGTAGTTGGAGAAGGTGGTGAGCAGCAGATAGAGGCAGGCCGCGACCAGGTAGAAGGTGAACGGCTGGCGGGTCGAGCCCGCGGCGACGTGCGCCTGGCGCATGATCTCGACCAGGCCGGTGACCGAGATCAGCGAGGTGTCCTTGAGCGTCAGCTGCCAGACGTTGCCGAGCCCCGGCAGGGCGAAGCGCGCGACCTGCGGCAGCATGATCCGGCGAAACAGGAGGAAGCGGCTCATCCCGATCGCCTGGGCGGCCTCGATCTGGCCCCGCGGCACCGCCAGCACCGCGCCGCGGATCACCTCGGTCGAATAGGCGCCCGAGACCACGCCGACGGCGAAGGTGCCGATGGTGAAGGCGTTGAGCTCGATGTAGCCGTCGTAGCCGAAGAGGCCGGCGAGGAACATCGACCGCGCCATTGCCGCCGAAGAACAGCAGATAGATCACCAGGAGCTCGGGCACGCCGCGCACGATCGTGGTGTAGCCCTCGGCGAGCCAGCGCGCCGGCGCCAGCGCCGACAGCTTGGCGGCGGCGCCGAGCGCGCCGAGCGCGAGGCCGAGCGCCATCGACGACAGGCTGACCGCGAGCGTCATCAGCGCGCCGCGCAGCATCTCGTCGCCCCAGCCCGCGTCGCCGAAGCTCAGCAGCTCCACGGGCGCTGCCCCCGCTCAGAACGCGCGAGCGGCCGTCACCACCCCGGATGACGGCCGCTCGGCGCGCGTGACCGTCCCGCCTAGGTCGAGGCGTCGAAGCCGAACCATTTCTGGCCGAGCTTCGACGAGGGTGCCGTCCTCCCGCACCTCGTCGATCGCCTTGTCGAACATCGCGCGCAGGTCCTCGTCCTCCTTGCGCAGGCCGACGCCGACGCCCTCGCCGAACGGTCCCTTGCTGAGCCCCGGCCCGATCAGGGTGAAGTCCCGGCCCTTCTCGGTCTCCATCAGCGGCTTCCAGTAGCTCAGGTCGGCGAGCGCCGCGTCGATGCGGCCGGCCTGCAGGTCGAGATCGAGGTTCTCCTGGGTGTCGTACTTGCGGACCTCGACCACGTCGCCCAGCTGGTTCTCGAGGAAGTTGGCGTGGATGGTCGCGACCTGGACGCCCACCGCCTTGCCGTCGAGGGCCTCCTTGAGCGCGTCGATCGCGGCCTGCTCGTCGGGCTCGACGCTCGACAGGTCGAGCGTGCCCTGGGGCAGGTCGGCCTGCGCGAGCTCGCTGTCCTTGAGCACCGCGAAATGGGCCGGCGTCGTCCAGTAGCTCTGGGTGAAGTCGATCACCTGCTGGCGCTCGTCGGTGATCGACATGCCGGCCATGATGGCGTCGTACTTGCCGGCCTGGAGCGCCGGGATGATGCCCTCCCAGTCCTGCGCCACGATCTCGCACTCGACGCCCATGCGCTGGCACAGCTCCTTGGCGAGGTCGAGCTCGAAGCCGACCAGCTGGCCCGAGCTGTCGGTCGCGTTCCACGGCGGGTAGGCGCCCTCGGTCGCGATCCTGACCGTCGCTCCATTCCTTGGCCGCGGCGGCTGCCGGCCGTGAGGCCGAGAGCACAGCGCCACGGCGATCGACGACAGTCCGGTCAGGTCTCCACATGGGTGACCCCCTTGGTTGCTTGTTGCACTTGCTCTGTCATTTGTCCGGGAGCGCGCGCGCGACTTGTCAAGAGCGGCAGCGCGGCACTGCGGGAACTGCGGCACCGATGGCGCGCGGAGTTGAACTCCCGGCCCATTCGGGCGACCATGCGGCTGCTGGCGCGGCCGAAGCCGAGGAGATCGAGATGGCGGAGAGCAGCACCAAGACCGAGAGCCGGATCGAGCGCGACCTCAAGTCCGACATCGATTCGATCCGCTCGGACATCGACGTCCTGCGCAAGGACATCGGCGATGGTGCTCGACCGCATCAAGGGCACCGCCAGCAGCCGCGCCGAGACCGAGATCCAGGCCCTGCAGCAGCGCATCAACCGGATCGCCGACGAGGTCCAGGCGAGCGGCCGCGAGAGCCTGCGCGCGATCGAGGAGCGGATCGAGGAGCGCCCGCTGGTCAGCCTGGCGATGGCCTTCGCGGTCGGGCTGGTGCTCGGCCGGCTGTTCGACCGGCGCTGAGCGCGGCAACGCGAGTGGGCGCGCTCACGGTGCTGCTCGGCCTGCAGCGCGCGAGCTTCGCGCGCCTGGGGTTCGCGCTCGCGCTGTTCGTGCTTGCGCTGGTCCTGGTGATCGCGGCGTTCGGCAAGCTGGTCGAGGCGCTCGCACCTGGCGCTCCTGCTGTCGTCACCGCCGAGCCGGCGCTCGCCAGCCTGATCACCGGCCTGATCCTGCTGGTGCTCGCCGCGCTGCCGGCGATCATCGCGCGGCGCTACCTGCGCCGCCGGCGTGACGACGCCGGAGGCGGCGGCGCTCGGGGCCGGCGCCGAGGTGACCGCCCAGATCGTCGCCCTGATCCGGCGCAACCCGGGCCAGGCCGCGATGATCGTCACGATCGCTGGGCTTCGTCGTCGGCGCGCTGCCCGATCTGCGCCGGGCGATCGGCGCCGCGCTCGACGTCGGCCAGCCCAAGCGCCGCCGCGCAGCCGCCAGCAGCCATGACCCTCACGAGCGCGTCGACCTCGCCGATCTGCGCTTCGTCGGCCAGGATCTGGCCCGGCCGGAATGCGTCGTGGCGACCGCAAGCGGCGAGGTCTTCGTCTCCGACCGGCGCGGCGGCATCGCCCGACTGCGCGCCGACGGCGGCCAGGAGCTGATCCAGGGCCGCGGCGCCGCGGACTTCCTCCCCAACGGCTTCTCGCTCCTGCCGGACCGCAGCTTCGCGATCGCCAACCTCGGCCCCGAGGGCGGCGCCTGGCGCATGATGCCGGACGGCGGCCTGATCCCGGAGGTGCTCGAGGTCGAGGGCATGCGCCTGCCGGCGACCAACTTCGTCAACGCCGACCACCCGGCCGGCGAGCTCCGTCTCTGGGTCTCGGTCAGCACGCGCCAGGTGCCGCGCGAGCAGGCGTTCCGGCGCGAGGTCGCCGACGGCTACATCGTGCTCAAGGACAGGAGCGGCACGCGCATCGTGGCCGACGGCCTGGGCTTCACCAACGAGAACAAGATCGATCCCTCCGGCCGCTTCCTCTACGTCAACGAGACCATGGCGCGCCGGCTCAGCCGCTTTCCGATCCGGGACGGCGGCAGCCTCGGCCCGCGCGCGACGGTCGCCGAGTTCGGCGCCGGAACCTTCCCGGACGGCTTCGAGTTCGATAGTCGAGGGCGGGATCTGGATCGCGAGCGTGGTCAGCAACCGGCTGCTGCGGATCGCGCCGGACGGCAGCCAGACGGTCGTGCTTGAGGACAGCGACCCCGAGACCGTCGCCGCGGTCGAGCGCAAGTACCGGGAGAGCGGCCTCGCGCGCGCCGACATCGATGCCGGCCGCGAGCGCACGCTCGCCAACCTTTCGAGCGTCGCCTTCGGCGGCCCGGACCTCAGGACCATCCTTCTCGGCTCGCTCTTCGGCACAAGGATCGCCACCTTCCGCTCAAGGGTCGCCGGCGCCGAACCGCCCCACTGGCGCTACTGAGCGGTCGGGGCGCTACTGAGTGTCGGCACACCAAGCACCTTCATCGGGAGACAGCTCATGCCAGGTCCCAGGAAAGTCACCGTGACCGAGGTCGGGCCGCGCGACGGCTGGCAGATCGAGCGCGACTTCATCCCGACCGCGACCAAGATCGAGCTGATCAACGAGCTGGTGGGCGCCGGCGTGCCGATCATCGAGTACTCGTCCTTCGTCTCGCCGCGCGCCGTGCCGCAGCTCGCCGACGCGGCCGAGGTGCTCCAGGGCGTCGACCGCTCCAAGGGCACCAGGTTCGCCGCGCTCGTGCCGAACGCCAAGGGTGCCGAGCGCGCCGCCGAGGCCGGCGTCGACGAGATCCGGGTGTTCGTCTCGGCGTCCGAGAGCCACAACCGGAAGAACGTCAACCGCTCGGTCGAGGGGTCGCTCAACGGCTTCGAGGACGTGGTGCGGATCGCGCACGAGGCCGGGATTCCGGTCGAGGGCGCGATCGCGACCTCGTTCGGCTGCCCGTTCGAGGGCGACGTGCCGGTCGCCCAGGTCGGCATGATCGCCCGGCGCTTCCGCGACCTCGGCATGCAGGGCATCGGGCTCGGCGACACGACCGGCATGGCGACGCCGACGCTCGTCGCCGAGCGCTGCCGCTACCTCAAGGAGCATGTCCCCGAGCTGCCGGTAGCGCTCCACTTCCACAACACCCGCGGCATCGGCCTGGTCAACGTCATGGCCGGGCTGGCCGAGGGCATCGACATCTACGAGAGCTCGTTCGCCGGGCTCGGCGGCTGCCCGTTCGCGGCCGGCGCCACCGGCAACATCTGCACCGAGGACCTGGTCTACCTGCTGCACGAGATGGGCATCGAGACCGGCATCGACCTCGAGCGCCTGTGCGGCGCCGCGCGCCACGTCGAGCAGGTGATCGGGCGCACCCTGCCCGGCCAGGTGATGAAGGCGGGGCCGCGGCTCCAGCTGCATCCGATCGGACGAGGTCGAGACCGCGGTCGGCTGAGCGCCTTGCCGCTGTCCGGCATCCGCGTCGTCGACCTCACCCGCATCCTCGCGGGGCCGTTCTGCACGCAGCTGCTCGCCGACCTCGGCGCCGACGTGGTCAAGGTCGAGGCGCCGGGCCAGGGCGACCCGGTGCGCGGCCAGGGCGCGATCAAGGACGGCCTCAGCTGGTACTTCGCCCAGTTCAATCGCAACAAGCGCTCGATCACGCTCGACCTCTATCGGGACGAGGGCAAGCGGGTGCTGGCCGACCTGCTCCGCGGCGCCGACGTGCTGGTCGAGAACTACCGCCCCGGCGTGCTCGACAGGATGGGCTTTCCCGAGGCGCGCCTCACGGAGCTCAACCCGCGCCTCGTGGTGGCCAGCGTCAACGGCTACGGCAGCGGCGGGCCCTACGTGGATCGGCCGGCGTTCGACTTCATCGCCCAGGCGATGAGCGGCTTCATGAGCGTGACCGGGCCGCCGGGCGGCGAGCCGCTGCGCGCCGGGCCGCCGATCAGCGACCTCGTCGCCGGGCTCTACACCGCCTTCGGGATCAGCGCGGCGCTGCTCGCGCGCGAGCGCGCGCACCCCGGCCGCCGGCCAGCGGGTCGAGGCGAGCCTGGTCGGCGGCCTGATCAGCATGCTGGCCTACTTCTCGGCGCAGCACCTCGCGACCGGCGAGGTGCCCGAGCGCACCGGCAACGACCACCCGGTGGTCTACCCCTACGGCCTGTTCCACGCCGCCGACGGCGACGTCGCGATCGCGCCCAGCACGCCCGCGATCGTCGAGCGCCTGATGGCCGAGCTCGGCCTCGCCGGTCTCCTGCAGGACCCCGACTTCGCCGGCAACGCGGAGCGGGTCAAGAACCGCGAGCGCCTCAAGGCGCTGGTCAACGCCAGGATCGCGGAGCGCACCGTCGCCGACTGGATCGAGCGCCTCAACCGCGCGGGCGTGCCCTGCGGCCGCGTCATGGACTTGGCCGAGGTCTTCGCCGACCCGCAGGTCCTGGCCCAGGAGATGGTGCTCGAGGCCGACCACCCGGGCCACGGCCCCGTCCGCATGACCGGCTTCCCGGTCAAGCTCTCCGCGACCCCTGCCCGCCTCCGCCGCCCCGCCCCCGCGCTCGGCGAGCACACCGACGCCGTGCTGCGCGAGGCCGGCTACACCCCCGACCGGATCGCCGCCCTGCGCCAGGCCGGGGTGATCTGAGTTCTAACGCTCTCGGGGCCGCCGGGAGACGGACCGGCCCTCAAGATGGCTCGCCAGGAACTGGCGCAGGCGCTCGGAGCGCGGGTTGCCGAAGACCTCGCGCGGCGGGCCCTCCTCCTCGATCCGGCCCTGGTGGAGGAACACCGTGCGGCTCGAGACCTCGCGCGCGAAGCCGATCTCGTGGGTCACGATCAGCATCGTGCGGCCCTCCTCGGCGAGGTCGCGCATCACGCGCAGCACCTCGCCGACCAGCTCCGGGTCGAGCGCCGAGGTCGGCTCGTCGAACAGCATCACCTGCGGTTCCATCGCGAGCGCCCGGGCGATCGCCGCACGCTGCTGCTGGCCGCCCGAGAGATGGGCCGGGTAGTGGTCGCGCTTATCCGCGATGCCGACCTTGGCGAGCAGCGCCTGCGCGCGCGCCACCGCCTCGGCGCGCGGCTGCTTCAGCACGTGGACCGGGGCCTCGATGACGTTCTCGAGCACGGTCATGTGCGACCATAGATTGAAGCTCTGGAACACCATGCCAAGCCTCGTGCGGATCCGGTCGACCTGCCGGGGGTCGGCCGGCCTGGCGCCGCTGCGGCCGGCGCTCATCCGGATCAGCTCGCCGCCGACGTGGACCTCGCCGGCATCGGGCGTCTCGAGCAGGTTGATGCAGCGCAGGAGCGTGCTCTTGCCGGAGCCGGACGAGCCGATCATCGAGATCACGTCGCCGTTGGCGGCGGTGAGCGACACGCCCTTCAGCACCTCGAGCTGGCCGAAGCGCTTGTGCAGGTCGCTGACCACCAGCGCCGGCGCCGTCCCGTTCGCCACCACCATGATCTCCGCCTCCCGAGGCGAGCCGCGCGCGCAAGGCTAGCCGCTGGCGGCGCGCCGGACAAGGCGGCGGCGCGGGTTAACGATTTCTCAACCAAAGCCGGTGAAGCTGCGGATTCGAACGCAATGGTTGAGCCCCGCTTCTGCCGGGGGTGAGCCCTGGCAACCGGCCGGGAATTCGAAGCCGACGAGGTCGAGGTGATGACGGACGCTGCGATCAAGGTCTTGCTGGTCGAGGACAACCCGGTCGACGCCCGGATGGCCGCCGAGCTGCTCGGCAGGAACGGCGCCTTCGAGCTGACCCATGTGGAACGGCTGAGCGAAGCGGCGGCGCAGCTCGAGGAGCAGCGCTTCGATGCCGTGCTGCTCGACCTGATGCTGCCGGATTCGAGCGGGCTCGCCACGGTCGAGAGCGTCACTAAATCGCTCCGCGATAGATTGGTGTGGGGCACGGCCTGGGTCGAGCATGATCGGGCGCCGGTGAGATCATCGTAAGCAGCGAACGCCTTCCTGAAGATCGAGGTGTCAACCTCAACCAGGGAGGCGTTTGCCATGACCATCCGATCGATCAGCCCGCTGCGCCAGCGCATGATCGAGGACATGAACGCGCGCCAGCTCGGGCCCCACTCGCAGCGAAGCCACATCTCCAGCTGCGAGCGGTTCGCCGCGTTCCTGAAGCGCTCGCCAGACACCGCCACTGCCGACGATGTCCGCCGCTTCCAGCTGCACCTGATGGAGAGCGGCACGAGCATCTCCAATCGCAACCGCATCCTGACCGGGGTGAAGTTCCTGCTCCGGGTGACGCTCAGGCGATTGGATCTGGCCGCCGAGATCTACCACCTCAAAGAGCCACAAAGGCTTCCGCTGGTCATGAGCCCGGAGGAGGCGAAGCGCCTCCTCGCCATGGCTGGCACCTCGAAGGTCCGCGTGCTGCTCGCCCTCGGCTATGGCTGCGGTCTGCGCGCCGGCGAGGTGGTGCGGCTCAGGGTCGGCGACATCGACAGCGCCCAGAGCATCATCCGCGTCGTGCAGGCCAAGGGGCGCAAGGACCGCCACGTCATGCTGCCGCCCGAGGTGCTCGATCTGCTGCGCCAATGGTGGAAGGAGCGCCCGACGCGCTACGACACAGGCGTGCCGCCGGAGCAACGCTGGCTGTTCCCCGGCCGCAGGCCGGGCAGGCCGATCACCACCCGCCAGCTCGGTCGCCTGTTCCACGCCACGGCCGAGGCGGCGGGCATCCGCAAGCCGGTGACGGTGCATTCGCTTCGCCACAGCTTCGCGACCCACCTTTTGGAGCGCGGCACCGACATCCGCATCATCCAGGCCCTGCTCGGTCACCACAAGCTCGACACGACGGCGCGCTACACGCGCGTCGCCACGGGCATGATCGCCAGCATCGAGAGCCCACTCCACCTGCTGTCCAAGCCACCCAGGGGAGCCAAGAGAGGCAAGAACGCCGAGCGGGCGATGTAACCCGTCGCGGTCATGGCCCGTCCCGCCCTGGAGGTCGCGGACATCTTCCGCGACCACGGGGCCGCCTGGCGTGCCGCCAACGCTGGCCACCTCAGCCTCGGCCAGCTTCAGGTGATGAGCGCCATCGAGCGCTGCCGAACGGTGGCGCTCGGCGGGCACGTCGCGCGCTGCGAGGACTGTGCCCATACCCAGATCGCCTACAACTCCTGCCGCAACCGGCACTGCCCCAAGTGCCAGGGTGCGGCGGCACGGCACTGGCTGGCCGAACGTGAGGCCGAGCTTCTGCCGGTAGGCTACTTCCACCTCGTCTTCTCACTTCCAGGCCCGATCGCCGACATCGCCTATCAGAACAAGCGCGTGATCTACGACCTGCTGTTCAAGGCGAGCGCCGAGGCGATGCTCACCATCGCCGCCGATCCCAAACATCTCGGGGCCAGCAGCGGCATCACCTCCGTGCTCCACACCTGGGGCTCGGCCATGACCCACCATCCCCACGTCCACATGATCGTGCCGGGCGGCGGCCTCTCGGCCGACCGCTCGAAGTGGATCTCCTGCCGGCAGCACTTCTTCCTCCCCGTGCGTGTCCTCTCACGCCTGTTCCGCCGCCTCTTCCTCCAGATGCTGCTCGCCGCGCACGCCGCCGGCCGTCTCCGGTTCTTCGCCGATCATCGGGCTCTCGCCCTTGAGGCCGCCTTCAGCGCCTATCTCGAGCCGCTCCGCAAGGCCGAGTGGGTGGTCTACGCCAAGGAGCCGTTCGGCGGGCCCGAGGCCGTGCTCGCCTATCTGTCGCGCTACACCCACCGCGTCGCCATCTCGAACCACCGCCTCGTCGAGGCCGACCAGAGCGGCGTCACCTTCAAATACAAGGACTACCGCATCGACGGACCTGGCCGATACAAGACCATGACGCTGCCCATCCACGAGTTCATCCGCCGCTTCCTGATGCACGTCCTGCCCAAGAGCTTCCATCGCATCCGCCACTACGGCCTGTTTGCCAACGGCAACCGAGCCGCCAATCTGGCCCGCGCCCGCGAGCTGCTCCACGTGGCGCCCCCCGCGACGGCATCCGAGACCGTGGAGACCGCCGACGCGAGCGAGCCGCGCGCCGAACCGCGTCCATGCCCCCGTTGTGGCGGCCGCATGCTCGTCATCGAGATCTTCGCCCGCGGCTGCGAGCCGAAACACCCGCCGCAACGCGCGCCACCGCTCGGCCCGAGTGCCATCTCATGATACCACCCACCAAGCTGCCCAACAGCCGTGCTGCCTTCGATCGTCGCGGCTCAACCCCCAGCCTCGCCACCACGCGCTCCGAGGCGACCAATCAGCAGCCGATGGCGCCTGCCAAGCCACCACTCGACGGCCTCCGCCGTCTTTCGACCCAACCAGAGCCCCACCCTGCATGGGCCCAGCGATCGCTCAGCCGGTGGCAACTCGACGCCACCGCCCTCTCCTCTGACCTCGAATCCCCATAGCCCTGCGCTACCATCGCGGCTGCCCCATCCCCGCGATTTCGTGCCTTGGCGCTTCTCGGACGCCTGCCGTCGGCGTGCGCCAACACCTGCGTCGCCGCTCGGGCGTCCGACAAACCTGCACAGGGCACAGGAGCGGGCGCCGGAGGTCGCGATCGTGGTCTACAGCGGCTTCGGCGCCGAGGACGTCCTGTTCGCGCGGGAGGCGATCCGCGGCGGCGCGCAGGAGTTCGTGCCGAAGAGCCTGGCCTCGCCGGTCGCGATGCAGCGCGCGATCCTCGCCTCGATCGAGCGCAAGCTGCAGGAGCGCCGCAAGGTGCGCTTCGCGCGCCACGACGAGCTGACCGGCCTGCCCAACCGGGCGCTCCTCGAGGAGCGCTTCGAGCGCGCGGCCGCGCGCGCCGAGCGCCAGGACCGCCATCTGGCGCTGCTGTCGATCGAGCTCGACCGCTATCTCGGCGTGGTCGAGCAGATGGGCAGCGCGTTCGGCGACCGCCTGCTGTGCGCGGTGGCGGCCCGTCTCGAGGCCGGCTTTCGCAAGTCCGACACGCTGGCCCGGCTGCGCCCGCGCGGCTTCACCGCGCTGATCGAGGCGCTGGTCCGCCCGGAGGACGCGGGCGTGCTCGCCGGCAAGCTGCGCGCGCTGATGGCGCCCGCCTTCCGGATCGACGACAGCGACCTCTTCCTGACCGCGAGCGTCGGGATCGCGCTGCATCCGCTCCACGGCCGCAGCCTCGGCGAGCTGGCCGCGGCGGCCGACGCGGCGATGCTCGAGGTGGCACTCGCCGGCGGCAACGGCGCCCGCGTCGCCCCGCCGCGCTCGGCCGCCGACGATCGGGCGGTCGCCTGACGAGAGATGGCGGAGGCGCTGGCGACCGCGCCCGCTGGATCCGTTGCGCTCGCGTCGAGGGCGCCGGCATGGCGGCGCCGGCGCGGCGGCGCCCTGGAGACGGCAGCTCAGGCGGGCGGGCTCGGCTCGCCGCGATAGCCGCTGCCGATCAGGTAGATCTCCGAGGATCCCCTGCGGCTCGCCTCGGGCCGGAGCCGACTTGTTTGCGCGAACTGCCGGCGTGCCGCCGCGGCAACCCCGGCCTCGGCGCCGCGCAGCAGCTTCACGACCAGGCTGCCGCCCGGCGCCAGCAGCTCCGGCAGCAGGGCGAGCACCGCCTCGGCGAGCGCCTCGGCGCGCAGCCGGTCAAGCGTCCGCTGTCCGGTCGCCGGCGCCGCGAGGTCGCTCAGCACGAGCTCGGCCGGTCCGCCCGCGAGCTCGCGCAGCGCTGCGATCGTCGCCTCCTCGAAGATGTCGCCCTGCAGCAGGGTTGCGCCGGCCAGCGGCGCGACCTCCTGCAGGTCCACCCCGATCACCCGGCAGCCGCGCGCCGCGGCGACCTGGACCCAGCCGCCCGGCGCGCTGCCGAGGTCGATCACCCGCCGGCCCGGCTGCAGGAGAGCGAACTTGCGGTCGATCTCCTGCAGCTTGTACGCCGCCCGCGACCGAAAGCCCTCCGCCCGCGCCTGCTGCACGAACCGGTCGTTGATGTGGCGGTCGAGCCAGCGGCTCGAGCTCGCCCGCCGCCCCTTGCTCGAGCGTACGCGGACCTTGGCGGCGCGCGGCTCCGCCATGGCTCACGAGCTGCGCCGGAGCGCCGCCGTGGCGCCCGCCGGGCCGGCCACGGCGACGGTCGCTCCAGGGTCGCCGAGCGCCCGGTCGAGCGAGCGCCCGAGCATCGCCTGCAGCATGCCCTCGCGCAGGCCGCGGTCGGCGACCCGCAGCTGGTCGGCCGGCCAGCTGCGCAGGATCGCCTCGAGGATGGCGCAGCCCGCCACCACCAGGTCGGCGCGCCCCGGCCCGATGCAGGGGTGCGCCGCCCGCTCCGCATTGGTCATCCCGCGCAGCCGCGCCGAGACGCTCGCGATCGCGCCCGGGTCGAGCACCTGGCCGTCGATCTGGCGGCGGTCGTAGCGCGTCAGGTCGAGGTGCAGCGCGGCGAGCGTGGTGACCGTCCCGGAGGTGCCGACCATCTGGCTGCGCGCCCCCGCGATGCTCGGCCGGATGCCATGGCTCGCCTCGATCGGCACCAGCAGGCGCTGCACCCTGCGCACCATCTCCTCGAACATCAGCGCGTCGGGCTCGAGCGCGAACGCCTCCGCCAGCGCGACCACCCCGATCGGCACCGAGGAGGTGCAGCGCAGCAGGGCGCGGCCGCCGCCCTGGCTGCGGTCGAGCCACAGCACTTCCGTGCTGCCGCCGCCGATGTCGACCAGCAGCACGTGCCCGGCCGCGGGATCGACCAGCGGCAGGCAGCCCAGCAGCGCGAGGCGAGCCTCGTCCTCGTGCGGCAGGATCTCGAACGCGAGGCCGGTGACCCGTCGGACCCGCTCGAGGAACTCGACGCCGTTGCGGGCGCGGCGGCAGGCCTCGGTGGCGACGCAGCGCAGCTGACCTACGTCGTGCCGGCCGATGATGCGGGCGCAGACCCGCAGCGCCGCGACCGTGCGCGCGATCGCCCGCTCGCTCAGCCGCCCGCTGCTCGCGACCCCCTCGCCCAGGCGGACGATGCGCGAGAAGCTGTCGACAACCCGAAAGCCGTCGCCCTCGGGCCGCGCGACCAGCAGCCGGCAGTTGTTGGTGCCGAGGTCGAGCGCGGCCAATGCCGGCGGGTCTCGCCGCCGGGCGCGAAGGTCGAGAGGAGGTGAGGGACTGATCATCGGACGACCGGCCGGACTGTAGGCGCTCCGGCGCGCTTTGGACACCCGCTTTCGGTGGCGCGGATTCGGCCTTGCGGCGCCGGAAGGTCTCGGGTTAGGTGAGCCGCGGCGCCGGAGTGGCAGAACGGGATGCGGTCACGGTCATGAGCGAGGCAGTCGGCGCGCCGCCGGGTCGGTGCGCGCTCGCGCCGCGGGCCGGCGGGACCTGCGCCGGGCACACCCTCGGGCGCTGCGTCGGCAGCTACCCTTGGCCGTGAGCCGCGAACGCCGGCGCGCCGCTCGCCCGGGTGCGTTGCGGTCCCCTGCCCTGCTCGCCGCCCTCGGCCTCGCGGCGCTGCCGCTCGCGGCCTGCGGCACCAGCGCGCCGCAAACCGCGGCGCCCGCCTGTCCGACCGCGCTGTTCCTGCAGGGAGCCGAGCACACCGCGAGCTACCGCCCGGGCGCCGGACGTCAGCCGGACGCGCTGCGTCATCTGGCGGTCATGACCAATCTCGCCAGCGGCTGCCGCTACGGCGCCGAGGGCGTCGACGTCGACCTCGCCTTCGACCTGATCGCCGAGCGCGGCCCGGCGTTCGCCGGCGACTCGGCGGATCTGACCTTCTTCGTCGCGACGATCGCGCCCGACGGGCAGATCCGGTCCAAGCAGGTGCTGAGCTCCGCGATCCCGTTCGGCGCCGAGGAGGCGGCCGCCGGCGTGAGCGAGCAGCTGACCGTCCGGGTGCCGGCCGTCACGCCGGAGCAAGGCGGCGCCTACCGGCTCTACCTCGGCTTCCAGATCGACGAGGCCGAGCTGCAGAGCCGCCGCCAGCCGCTGCTGCGCTGAGCCCTCGCCGGTCAGCGAGGCGCCGCTTGACCTGTCGCCCGGCGCGAGTAGTGTGCAACGACATCGCCAGCTGAGCCTCGCGGGAGAGACCGCGCCGTCCGCCTCGTCGGGCGGCTCGGGCGCCGAAGGAGCAACCGCCCCGGAAACTCTCAGGCCAACGGACCGCGGGGGGATGGCACTCTGGAGAGCGGGCGCGCCGGCCGGCGGGTCGGGCAGCGCTCCACCGAAGGGGTAAGGCGCAGCCGGGAGCTCTCCGGGCGGCGTCTATGCTCTCAGGTTTGGGACAGAGGGGGCTGAACCGTCGGCGCGCGAGCGTCCGGCCGACAGCCCGCGGAGCCCGGCCTTGAGCGACCCCTCCTCCTCCAGCGCCCCGACCGGCGCGCCGCACCCCGCTCCACGACCTCCATCGCGAGCTCGGCGGCCGCATGGTCGACTTCGCCGGCTGGAGCCTGCCGGTGCAGTACCCGGCCGGGATCATCGCCGAGCACCGCCACTGCCGCAGCGCCGCGGCCCTGTTCGACGTCTCGCACATGGGGCAGGTGGCTGGTGCGCGGCGCGGCCGCCGCTGCGGAGTTCGAGCGCCTGGTGCCGGGCGACGTCGCGGGGCTCCCAAAGGACCACCTGCGCTACACCCTGTTCACCGACGAGCGCGGCGGGGTGCTCGACGACCTGATCGTCGGCAGGGTCGAAGGCGGCCTGTTCGTGGTGGTCAACGCTGGCCGCCGCGAGGCCGACCTCGCCCACATGCGGGGCGCGCTGGAGCCCGCCTGCACGGTCGAGGAGCTGACCGGGCGCGCGCTCCTCGCGCTCCAGGGTCCGGCGGCGGCCGCGGTGATGGCGCGCCTCGCGCCCGCGGCGGCCCAGCTCGCGTTCATGCAGGCGGCGGAGATCGCGGTCGGCGTGCTGCCCTGCCGCATCTCGCGCTCCGGCTACACCGGCGAGGACGGCTTCGAGATCTCGCTTGCCGCCGAGCAGGCCGAGGATCTCGCGCGCCGCCTGCTCGAGCAGCCCGAGGTCGCGCCCGCGGGTCTCGGCGCGCGCGATTCGCTGCGCCTCGAGGCCGGCCTCTGCCTCTACGGCCACGAGCTGTCGCCGGCGACCACGCCGGTCGAGGCCCAGCTCGGCTGGACGATCCCCAAGCGGCGCCGCGCCGAGGGCGGTTTCCCGGGCGCCGCCGTGATCCTCGGGCAGCTCGAGCACGGGCCCGGCCGCAGGCTGGTCGGGATCCGCCCCGAAGGCCGCGCGCCGGCGCGCGAGGGCACCAGGATCCAGGACAGGACGGCGCGACCGGTCGGCGAGGTCACGAGCGGCGGCTTCGGCCCGACGGTCGGCGCGCCGGTGGCACTCGGCTACGTCGAGAGCTCGCAGGCCGCGCCCGACACGGCGCTGCAGCTCGCGATCCGCGATCGGCCTCACCCGGCGCGCGTCGTTAAGCTGCCGTTCGTCCCGCACCGCTATCAGCGCTGACGGAGATCAGGCCCATGTCCGACATCCGCTACACCGAAGACCACGAGTGGGTCCGCGTCGAGGGCGATATCGCCACGTCGGGATCAGCAATCACGCCCAGGAGCAGCTCGGCGACGTGGTGTTCGTCGACCTGCCCGAGATCGGCCGTCAGGTCAGCCGGGGCGATGCCGATGGCGGTGGTCGAGAGCGTGAAGGCGGCGAGCGACGTCTATGCCCCGGTCGGCGGCGAGGTGGTCGAGGTCAACGCGGCCCTGAACGACGACCCGTCCCTGGTCAACAGCGGCGCCGAGAGCGGCGGCTGGTTCTGCAGGATTCGGCTCGGCGACCGCGCGGAGCTCGACGTCGCTGATGGACGCTGCGACCTATCGGACCTTCGTCGAGAGCGCGACCTGAGCCGGGGCCGCGAGCGGAGCAGCAGCATGTCCGAAGACAGGCTTTCCTTGAGGATCTCGAGCCGGCCGGCGAGTTCGCGCGCCGGCACATCGGCCCGGACGAGGCCGAGATCGCGGCGATGCTCGAGGTGGTCGGCGCCGCCTCGCTCGACGACCTGATCGAGCGGGCGACGCCGCGCGCGATCCGCAGCGAGCGGCCGCTCGATCTGCCGCCGGCCAAGAGCGAGACCGAGGCGCTCGCCGCGCTGCGCGCGATGGCCGAGCAGAACCGCGTGCTGACCTCGATGATCGGCATGGGCTACTACGGCACCATCACGCCGACCGTGATCCTGCGCAACGTCCTCGAGAATCCCGGCTGGTACACCGCCTACACGCCCTACCAGGCCGAGGTCAGCCAGGGCCGGCTGGAGGCGCTGCTGACCTTCCAGCAGATGGTCGCCGACCTGACCGGGCTCGAGCTCGCCAACGCCTCGCTGCTCGACGAGGCGACCGCGGCCGCCGAGGCGATGGCGATGGCCAAGCGGGTGAGCAGGAGCCGCTCGGCTGCCTTCTTCGTCGACGTCGACTGCCATCCCCAGACGCTCGCGGTGCTGCGGACCCGCGCCGCGGGCTTCGGCTTCGAGGTCGTGGTCGGCGACCCGGCGCGCGACCTCGAGGGCAAGGAGGTCTTCGGCGCGCTCCTCCACTACCCCGGCTCGAGCGGGGCGGTGCGCGACGTCCGCGAGATCATAGGCCTGCTCCACGAGCAGTCGGCGCTCGCGATCATGGCGACCGACCTGTTGAGCCTCGTGCTGCTGACGCCGCCCGGCGAGCTCGGCGCCGACGTCGCGATCGGCAGCGCCCAGCGCTTCGGCGTGCCGATGGGCTACGGCGGTCCCCATGCAGCGTTCTTCGCCACCAAGGAGGCCTACAAGCGGGCGATGCCGGGTCGGGTGATCGGCGTCTCGGTCGATCGCGCCGGGCGACCGGCGCTGCGCATGGCGCTGCAGACCCGCGAGCAGCACATCCGCCGCGAGAAGGCCACCAGCAACATCTGCACCGCCCAGGTCCTGCTCGCGGTCATGGCCGCGATGTACGCGGTCTACCATGGCCCGGACGGGCTGACCCGGATCGCCCGGCGGGTCCACCGCCTGGCGGCGATCCTGGCCGAGGGCCTGCGCCGGCTCGGGGTCGAGGTGGTGACCCCGGCGTTCTTCGACACCCTCACCCTGCGGGTCCCGGGCGGGGCCGAGGCGAGCGCGGCCAAGGCGGTCGCCAAGGGCATCAACCTGCGCCTGGTCGACGCCGACCACCTCGGCGTCGCGCTCGACGAGACCACCGGGCGCGCCGAGGTGGAAGCGCTCTGGTCGGTGTTCGCCCGGGACGCCGCTCTGCCCGAGCTCGAGGAGCTCGATCGCAGCGGTCGACGAAGCGTCTGCCCGAGCCGCTGCGGCGCCGGAGCGGCTTCCTCGGCCATCCGGTGTTCCAGCGCCACCGCAGCGAGACCGAGATGCTGCGCTACCTGCGCCGGCTGCAGGACCGGGACCTGGCGCTCGACCGCAGCATGATCCCGCTCGGCTCGTGCACGATGAAGCTGAACGCGACCACCGAGATGATCCCGGTGACCTGGCCGGAGTTCGCCGCCCTGCATCCGTTCGCGCCGCCCGGTCAGGCCGACGGCTACCGGCAGCTGTTCGCCGAGCTCGACCTGATGCTGCGCGAGCTGACCGGCTTCGCCGCGGTCTCGCTCCAGCCCAACGCCGGCAGCCAGGGCGAGTACGCCGGCCTGCTCACGATCCGCGCCTACCAGCGGGCGCAGGGCGAGGGCCATCGCGACGTCTGCCTGATCCCGTCGTCGGCGCACGGCACCAACCCGGCGAGCGCGACGATGGCCGGCCTCCAGGTCGTGGTCGTCGGCTGCGACGAGCACGGCAACGTCGACCTCGACGACCTCAGGGCCAAGGCGGAGCAGCACAAGGCGCGCCTCGCCGCGCTGATGATCACCTATCCCTCGACCCACGGGGTGTTCGAGGAGGCGATCCGCGAGATCTGCGCGGCGGTCCACGACGCCGGCGGCCAGGTCTACCTGGACGGCGCCAATCTGAACGCGCTGGTCGGCGTCTGCCGGCCGGCCGAGATCGGCGCCGACGTCGCCCATCTCAACCTGCACAAGACCTTCTGCATCCCGCATGGCGGCGGCGGTCCCGGCATGGGGCCGATCGGGGTCAAGGAGCACCTCGCACCCTTCCTGCCCGGCCACGCCGTGGTGCGCGGCGTCAACCCGGCGGCCGGCGCCGACCCGAGCACGGGGGCACCCGGCGCCACCATCGGCCAGGTCTCGGCGGCGCCCTGGGGCTCGCCCTCGATCCTGCCGATCTCCTGGGCCTACATCGCGATGATGGGCGGCCCCGGGCTGACGCGCGCGACCCAGGTCGCGATCCTCAACGCCAACTACGTGGCGCGCCGCCTCGCGCCCCACTATCCGATCGTCTACACCGGCAAGAACGGCATGGTCGCGCACGAGTGCATCGTCGACCTCCGGCCGCTCAAGCAGGCCACCGGCATCACCGTCGAGGACGTCGCCAAACGTCTCATCGACTACGGCTTCCACGCGCCCACCATGTCCTGGCCGGTGCCCGAGACGCTGATGATCGAGCCGACCGAAAGCGAAGCCAAGCGCGAGCTGGACCGGTTCTGCGACGCCATGATCGGCATCCGCCAGGAGATCGAGGCGATCGTAGAGGGCGCGGCCGATCGCGAGGACAACCCGCTGAGGAACGCGCCCCATACCGCCGACCTGCTGGTCGGCGACTGGTCGCACCCCTACGCCAGGGCGGATGCCTTCTTTCCGGTGCGCGGGCTGCGCGAGGCCAAGTACTGGCCGCCGGTCGGGCGCGTCGACAACGCCTATGGCGACCGCCATCTGGTCTGCTCCTGCCCGCCGCCCGAGGCCTATCAGGACGCCGCCGACTGACAGGATCGTGCAGCCAGGGTATCCTCGGCAGGACCTGCCGACGCAGTCCAGGTCACCGGATTCGGCAGGCCTCCGCCCGTGGCCGTCCAGCCACGCCTCGGCCGTCTGGTCAAGGCCAGGGTGGCAGCGGTCCGGCCACGTCAGCGGAGTCCCGGGGAGCAGCCTCGATCACCAGATCGCCCGACGGCGATCGGGGCCGGGGCGCGCTGGGCCCTGCCGGCCGCCTCGGGAACGAATGCGGCGGCGCCGTTCCGAGCGGGGCCGCGTCCTGCGGCGCCGGCTTCGTCGGGACCGGCCGCGTCGGGACCGGCGCCGTCCTGACCGCTTGCGCCCGGCAAGGCGCAGGCCTGGGCGGTGATCTCGACGAACCGGCGCTCGCCGGCCACCACGCTGAAGCGATACTCCTGCCGGTCGACCACCATCTGTAGGTGAACGGCACGATGTCCTCGACGCTCGACCACGGCGCCGTCGAGGGTCTGGAAGTCGATCCGCACCGGCAGCGCCGGATCGTACCAGGCCTCCGGCAGGCCGTCCGCGGTGCGCACCGACTCGCCCGACCCGGTCACGGTGATCCGCTCGTCGAAGCGCACGTAGCTGACCGGGCCCGTGCTGACCGCGGTGCGCGGCATGAAGCGCTTGGTCACCGGCGCGCCATCGCAGGCTCTCGGCCGCCGCCGCGGCATCGATCAGGAACGCGAGCCGCTCGGGCGCGACGCCCGCCTGGAGCTGCGCCTGGATCCGCGCCAGCAGCTCCGCGACCTCGCCCTGCGGCACGTCTCTCGGCATAGCGCCGGCGCAGCTCGTCGAGCGCGCGTCTCGGCCTGGTCGAAGCGCTGCGCGGTCAGCGTCAGCCGGTCGCGCAGATCGAGGTTGCTCTGCTGGAAGCGCAGCAGATCGGCTTCGAGCTTGGCGGTGCGCGCCTGGCTCGCGGACACGCCGACCTGGTAGGCGTAGCCGCCGACCCCGATGACCACCAGCGACCGCCAGCAGCAGCCGCAGCAGCCGCCAATAGAACAGCCGGCGGCGCCGGCGGCGGGTGTCGCCGAAGCTCGGAAAGGCTGCCCATCATGACGGCGGGTCGACCACGTTCGGCGCCACGATCTCGGCGCGCTGGCGCGCCTGCATCAGCTGGAAGATCGCGGCCGCGGTCTCCTCGACCGACCGCCGGGTGACGTCGATCACCGGCCAGCCGTGGCGGGCGAACAGGCGCCGGGCATGGACCAGCTCGGCCCGCACCCGCTCGAGCTCGGCATAGTCGCCCTCGAAGCTCGGGCCGCCGGCGGGCTGCGGCCTCGAGCTCGAGACGCAGCTGCCGCAGCCGGTTCATCCGGATCTGCACCAGCGGCTCCGGGCTGATCGTCGAGGCCCACCACCAGCGGACGGCTCAGGGTCTCGAGCTCGGCCGGCAGCGGACAGTCCGGCACCACCGGGACGTTGGCGGCCTTGATGCCGCGGTTGGCGAGGTAGATCGAGGTCGGCGTCTTCGAGGTCCGCGAGACGCCGACCAGCACCACGTCGGCCTCCTCGAGCTCCCAGGCGCACTGCCCGTCGTCGTGGCGGAACATGAAGTTCATCGCGTCGATGCGCGAGAAGTAGCCGGCATCCATCGCGTGCTGACGCCCGATCTGCGGTCGCGTCTCGGCGCCGAGCAGGCTCGAGAGCGCGCTGAACACGCCATCCAGGATCGGCACGCAGGGCGTGTTGAGCGCGCGGCAGCCCTCCTGCAACGCCTGGCGCAGGTCGGCCGAGACCAGCGTGAAGATCACCACGCCGGGCAGCGCCTTCACCATGCTCAGGACCTGGTCGACCTGCGATCGCGGTGCGCACGAAGGACCAGACGTGCTCGACCGGCACGACGCCATCGAACTGGGAGACCCCGGCGCGCGCGACCGTGGTCACGGTCTCGCCGGTGGAATCGGAGACGAGGTGCAGATGCAGGCGCAAGCCGTCCTCCGCCCATCCGGCTGTTGGTGAATTGGGGACGTTCTCGTCCCGCCAGCGTTTATACCCGCGAGCTCGGCACCAATGCCAACCCGAACTCGCTGTGCGCCGCTTTGTCCTCACGGCGTGAAGCAACCCGGCAACTCGGCCTCGATCCCGGCCGGAACGGCAAAGCATCCCCGCCATTCCCATCCCGGACGGAAGCGCTCGGCCGCCATCGGCTTGCGAAGCGCCGTGCTCAGGCTTACCCCCATGGCGGCGCCGGCGCCGCCTGGTCTCGGCCGATCGGGTGGATAGCTCTGCGCGCAAATCCAGTAATCCCCGCTATGCGTCTGCCCCTCACCACCACCTTTCTTTCTATAAAGAGAGTTAAGAAAAGAGTTTGTAGGAACAACAGGTCTGTGGGGATGAATCGAACCGAGCCTCGCGCGACCGGCGGCCCGGTCCTGCGCGCGCTGCGCCGGCGAGCCGGCTCGAGCGCGCGCCGATCTGGCTGATGCGTCAGGCCGGGCGCTACCTGCCGGAGTACCGCGCGCTGCGGGCGCGCGCCGGCAGCTTCCTCGAGCTGTGCTACACGCCCGCGCTCGCGCAGGAGATCACGCTGCAGCCGGTGCGCCGCTTCGGCATGGATGCGGCGATCCTGTTCTCCGACATCCTGGTCGTCGCCGATGCGCTGGGCTGCTCGCTGGCCTTCGTCGAGGGTGCCGGACCACGGCTCGAGCCGGTGCGCAGCGCTGCCGACGGTCGCGCGCTCTGCGCTCGCAGGGGTCGAGCGCGCGGCTCGCCCCGGTCTACGAGACCGTCGCGCCGCGTGCGGCAGGATCTGCCCGCGGCGACCGCGCTGATCGGCTTCGCCGGCGCGCCGTGGACGGTCGCCGCCTACATGGTCGAGGGCGAGGGCTCCAAGGAGTTCCACGCCGCCCGCGCGCTTCGCCCGGCGCGAGCCGCGCGACCTTCGCGCGGCTGATCGAGCTCCTGACCGAGGCGACGATCGAGCATCTGCGCGGCCCAGATCGAGGCCGGCGCCGACGTCCTCCAGCTGTTCGACAGCTGGGCCGGCATCCTGCCGGAGCCCGAGTTCCGGCGCTGGTGCCAGGAGCCGACGGCGCGGATCGTGCAGGCGCCTCAAGGCCGGCCTTCCCCGCGGTGCCGATCATCGCCTTCCCGCGCGGCGCCGGCATGGCACTATCGGAGCCTGGTCGAGGCCGTCCCGCTCGATGGCCTGAGCCTCGATACCGCTGTGCCGGTCGCGCGGGTCCGGCGCGAGCTGCCGGAGATCTGCCTGCAGGGCAACCTCGATCCGGTGGCGCTGCTGACCGGCGGGCCCGCGGCGCTGCGCGAGGCCGAGCGGATCGTCCGGGTCCTGGCGCGCGGGCCCGTTCGTCTTCAATCTCGGCCACGGCGTGCTGCCCGAGACCGATCCCGACGAGGTCGCGGCGCTGGTCGCCCACGTCAAGTCGCTGCCGCTGCCCGCCGCCGGTGAGCGCGGCCTGACGCCGGCGCTTGCGCGCCGCGAGCGCTCGCGCCATGTGGAGGTTGGCGGCGTCGCGGCGAGCGATCTGGCAACGCTCGGGCCGGCGAGCGCCGCCATGACGGATCTTGCGCTCTGGCTCAAGGCGTTGCACATCATGGCCTTCGCCGCCTGGATGGCGGGCTTGTGGTACCTGCCGCGGCTGTTCGTCTACCACAGCCAGGTGGCGCCGGGCTCGGAGGCTTCGGCCAAGTACCAGATCATGGAGCGGCGCCTGCTGCGCGCGATCGCGACCCCGGCGATGGTGGCGACGCTGGGTTCGGCATCGCGCTCGGCGTCGTGCAGGGCCAGTGGGGCGAGGGCTGGCTGCACGCCAAGACCGCGCTGGTCCTGCTGCTGGCGGCGAGCCACGGCGCGATGGCGCGCTACGTCAAGGCGTTCGCGGCCGACCGGCGCCCGGCCAGCGAGCGGACGTTTCGCTGGTTCAACGAAGTGCCGACGGTGTTGTTCATCGGCATCGTCGATCCTGGTGGTCTTCCAGCCGTTCTAGATCGACGGCGACGGCCCGCTCGCACGGCGCCAGAGGCGGCGGCCGCGGAGCCGCGCTTTTGCGTTTGACAGAGGTGTTGAATTGGCTAGGTACGGCAGACAGTCCAGACCCTGGCGGCAGTGACGATTCCGTCATTACCGACCCCACCACCCGCCGGCGGCGACTCACGCGGCCGTCCTGAGCGCATGCTCCAGCAGGAGCTCGTCGAGCCTGGCGAGATCGAGATGCTCCAGGAGCCGCCCGCCTCACCGTGATCGATCGGCGAAGCCGCCACCACCGGCTTCATGAATCTGTCCGAGCTCAAGCGGCGCTCGCCGGCCGAGCTGCTGGAGTATGCCGAGGAGCTCGGCATCGAGAACGCCAGCACGCTGCGCAAGCCGGACCTCGTGTTCGCGACGCTCAAGCGGCTCGCCGAGAGCGGCGTGCCGATCTACGGCGAGGGCGTGCTCGAGATCCTGCAGGACGGCTTCGGCTTCCTGCGCACGCCGGACGTCAACTACCTCGCCGGGCCCCGACGACATCTACGTCTCGCCGAGCCAGATCCGGCGCTTCGGCCTGCGCACCGGCGACCTCGTCGACGGCGAGGTCCGCGCGCCGAAGGAGGGCGAGCGCTATTTCGCCCTGCTCAAGGTCAACACGATCAACTTCGACCCGCCCGAGCGGGCGCGCCACCGGGTCCACTTCGACAACCTCACGCCCTACTACCCGACCGAGAAGCTGACCCTCGAGGTCGAGGAGGCGCGCACCAAGGACGTCAGCTGCCGGGTGATCGATCTGGTGGCGCCGCTCGGCAAGGGCCAGCGCGCGCTGATCGTCGCCCAGCCGCGCACCGGCAAGACGATGCTGATGCAGAACATCGCCCACAGCATCGTCGCCAACCACCCCGAGGTGTACCTGATCGTGCTGCTGATCGACGAGCGGCCGGAAGAGGTCACCGACATGGCGCGCACGGTCAAGGGCGAGGTCGTGAGCTCGACCTTCGACGAGCCCGCCTCGCGCCACGTCCAGGTCGCCGAGATGGTCAGCGAGAAGGCCAAGCGCCTGGTCGAGCACGGCCGCGACGTGGTGATCCTGCTGGATTCGATCACCCGCCTCGCGCGCGCCTACAACACCGTGGTGCCGTCCTCGGGCAAGGTCCTGACCGGCGGCGTCGACGCCAACGCGCTTGCAGCGGCCGAAGCGCTTCTTCGGCGCCGCGCGCAACATCGAGGACGGCGGCAGCCTGACGATCATCGCGACCGCGCTGATCGACACCGGCTCGCGCATGGACGAGGTGATCTTCGAGGAGTTCAAGGGCACCGGCAACTCCGAGATCCAGCTCGACCGCCGCCTCGCCGACAAGCGCGTCTACCCGGCGATCGACATCAACAAGTCCGGCACCCGCAAGGAGGAGCTGCTGGTCGATCGCGGCACGCTGTCGCGGATGTGGGTGCTGCGCCGCATCCTGTCGCCGATGGGCACGATCGACGCGATCGAGTTCCTGACCGACAAGATGCGCGTGACCAGGAGCAACGCCGAGTTCTGGGACTCGATGAACTCGTAGCCGTCCCCGACGGACCGCTCTCAGGATCGTCTGCCGAACAGTCTGCCGAAAAATCCCGGCCGCGGCCGCTGCTCGAGCCGGCTGAGGCGCTCCTCGAGCGCGCTGCAGCGCCTGCCCGATGTCGGGCGGCGGATCGACCGCCGGCAGCTTGGGGCCGCTGGCGCGGCCCGCTCGGCCGCGCGGGCGAGTGCCACGATCGCCTCGGCGACCCAGTCGCCGACCGTCATGCCGCGCGCGGCGGCCGCTCGCAGCGCCATGTCGCGGACCGGCGGCGGCACGCCGCGCACGGTCCAGCGCGCGCTGGCGTCGTCGGAGGAGTTGGGCTGGCCGCGCGCCCGGGACGGCCGGCCGCGTCGCCGCCGCGGGCGGTCGCGGCCGGCGGCTCGGGCTCGAGCCCGCGCCGGGTCGACCAGGTCCTCGTTCATCCGCTGACCCGATGCTGGCGCTGACCGGGCGCCGGCTAGGGCAGCAGCACGGTCGATCCGGTGGTCTGGCGTCCTTCCAGCGCGCGATGCGCCTCGGCCGCGTCGCGCAGCGCGAAGCGCTGGTTGACCAGGATCCGGACCGCGCCGCTCGCGCACCACCTCGAACAGCTCGCCTGCGCGGCCGCGACCAGGTCGCGCGCGCCGCGGTATAGGTCATCAGCGTCGGACGGGTCAGGTAACAGCGAGCCCTTCTGGCTCAGGACGCCGAGGTCGAGCGGCGGGATCTTGCCGGACGACTGGCCGAAGCTGACCATCATGCCGAGCGGCGCCAGGCAGTCGAGCGAGCGCTCGAAGGTCGACTGGCCGACCGAATCGTAGACCACCGGCACGCCCTTGCCGCCGGTCAGCTCGCGCACCCGGGCGACCAGGTCCTCCGGTCGTAGCGGATCGGGTGGTCGCAGCCGTGCGCCTTGGCGAGCTCGGCCTTGGCCGTCGCTGCCGACCGTGCCGATCACGGTGGCGCCCAGGTGCTTGGCCCACTGGCAGGCGATCAGGCCGACGCCGCCGGCCGCGGCATGGAACAGGATGGTCTGTCCGGGCTGGACCCGGAAGGTCCGCCGCAGCAGGTAGTGCGCGGTCATGCCCTTGAGCATCATCGCCGCCGCCTGCTCGTCGCTCGATGCCGTCCGGGATCGCCACCAGCCGGTCGGCCGGATGCAGCCGGGCCTCGGCATAGGCGCCGAGCGGCGGCGCGGCATAGGCGACCCGCTGGCCGACCGCGACCTCGCTCACGCCCTCGCCCACCGCCTCGACCACGCCCGCGGCCTCGAGACCGGGCGTGAACGGCACAGCCGGCGCCGGGTAGAGCCCGGTGCGGAAGTAGACGTCGATGAAGTTCAGTCCGACAGCCGTCTGCCGAATCCGAGCCTGGCCGCGGGCCGGGCGCGCCGAGCTCGACCTGCTCGTAGCGCAGGACCTCGGGGCCGCCGGCCTCGTGCACCCTGTATGACGCCGGTCATCCGCCATCTCCTCCGTCGACGCGATTGGGTCGGACGCCAGGCTACTTCGGGCGGCGCCGCACGCCAAGCGCTACGGTCGAAAGACTGGCGCGCGGATGCCGCCCGTCAGCTGTCCTGTCCGCAGACCTGCCGGCGTCAGCATCGCGGCGAGCTCGTCCGGATCGGTGACCGGCAGCCGGCAGGTCTGACCCGGGCAGACATAGGCCGTCGGCCGGCCCTCGAGCTGGCTCTTGCCGGCGGCCGGATGGCTGGCCGGCAGCCGCTGCTCGGGCGGCAAGGTCAGGACCACCGCGGCCGGCAGCGGCGCCGCGCAGGGCGATGCGGCGCAGCGCCGCGCCGGCCGGGTCGGCCGGCGCGCCGATGACCACGATCTGGACCGGCTGGTCGAGCAGGAAGGTGGCGCTCAGCAGCGCGGCGTGGACCGCCGGGTTGCGCGCGGCCTCGCCGGAGAACGCCGCCAGCAGCTGCTCGGCGCGCTCCCGATAGCGGCCCTCGCCGGTCAGGAGGTGGAGGCGCGCGAGCACCGCCGAGCAGCGTGCCGTTGCCGGCTGGCGTCGGGCCGTCCTGCGCGTTCTTGGCCCGGACCAGGACGTCCGTCGCAGTCGGCCGACACCTGGAAGTAGCCGCCGTGCGTCGCGGTCGAGATAGTCGGCATCGAGGCGCAGGGTCCAGCGCTCGCGCCTGGTCGAGGTAGGCGCGCTCCGCGGTGTGCTCGAACAGGGCGAGCGCCGCGGCCGCCATGTTGGCGTAGTCCTCGAGGAAGGCGAGATCGAGCGTCCGGCCCGCGCGCCAGCTGTGGGCGAGCCGGTCGTCGGTCATCATCGCGGTCGTGACGAAGGCGAAGGCGCGGCGCGCCCGCTCGAGCCAGTCCGGCCGCTCGAACACCGCGCTCGCCCGGGCCAGCGCGCGCGATCATCAGGCCGTTCCAGTCGGCCAGCACCTTGTCGTCGCGCCCGGGCGGCACCCGCTCGGCGCGCGCCGCCAGCAGCCGGTCGGCGCTCGCGCGCAGCCGCGCCTCCTGCGTCCGGCGCCAGCAGCCCCGGCTGATGCAGGCGGTTGAGCACCGTCCTGCCCTCCCAGTTGCCGCTGTCGGTGACGCCGTAGGCGAGCCGGAAGGCGGCCGCATCCGCGCCCAGCAGGCGGTCGACCTCGGCCGCGTCCCAGACGTAGTACCTGCCCTCCTCGCCCTCGCTGTCGGCATCGAGGCTGGACGCGAAGGCGTCGCCGACCAGCATCTCGCGCTCGAGCCAGCCGACGGTCTCCGCCGCGCGCGCCGCGAACAGCCGGTTGCCGGTCTCCGCATAGGCATCGGCCAGCAGCGCCGAGCAGCTGGGCGTTGTCGTACAGCATCTTCTCGAAGTGCGGCACCAGCCAGAGCGCGTCGACCGCATAGCGCGCGAAGCCGCCGCCCAGGTGGTCGTAGATGCCGCCCTGGCAGATGTTGGTCAGCGTGTGCAGCGACGGCGTGGCGCATCGCCGCGTCGCCGCTCGCCAGCGCCTCGCGCCAGAGCAGGTCGAGCAGCGGCGCCTGCGGGAACTTGGGCGCGCCGCCGAGGCCGCCGTGGATCGTGTCGAACGCCTGCACCAGGCGCCGCGCGGTCTGGCGCGCGAAACGCCGGCGCGAGCGCCGGACCGCGCCTCCGGGCTGCGCGAGCCGCGCGAGCGCCTCCTTCAGCGCCGTGGTGTTGCTCGCCACCTTGTGGCGCTCGTCGCGCCAGATCCGGCCGACGGTCTCCAGCACCTCCGGCAGGCCCGGCCGGCCGTAGCGCGACTTCGGCGGGAAGTAGGTGCCGCCCCAGAACGGCTCGCCGGCGGGCGTCAGGAACATGGTCAGCGGCCAGCCGCCCTGCTGGCCGAGCAGCGCCAGCGCATGCTGGTAGATCTGGTCGAGGTCCGGCCGCTCCTCGCGATCGACCTTGATGTTGACGAAATGCGCGTTCATCAGCTCCGCGATCGCCGGGTTCTCGAAGCTCTCGTGGGCCATCACGTGGCACCAGTGGCAGGCGGCGTAGCCGATCGAGAGCAGGATCGGCTTGTCCTGCTCGGCGCGCCGCGGCGAGCGCCGTCTCGTCCCAGGGCTGCCAATGGACCGGGTTGTCGCGGTGCTGGATCAGGTAGGGGCTGGTCGCTTCGCCGAGGCGGTTGTGCATGGCGCGCATCCTGTCGTGGGCCGGACGAGACGCGGACGGCGTCCGACGCGCGCTGCCCGAGCCGCCGGTTGGTGGCCTCGTCCCCTCGATATATAAGCGGAGCGCAGCTTGGCAAAGCGCGGTCGCGGGCGGCGATGGAGATCTCCTGCGGATCGACTGCACGCCACGAGGCGCGCCAGATGGCGCACCCGATCTGCTGCCGCTCTAGAGTGCTCGCTGGCGCTCGAGGACGGCTGGTCGCCGTCGCGCGGCTCGACCCGACCGCTGCTGCCAGCGGACCCGCGTCGGGCAGGCGGCGGATGACGTCTGAGACGATCTTCGCGCCGACCACCGCGCCCGGGCGCGCCGCGGTCGCCGTGGTGCGCCTGTCGGGCTCCGGCTGCGCCGCGGTCTGCCAGCGTCTGACCGGGTCTGCCGTTGCCGCCGCGCGCGCCGGGCGAGCGCTGCGCCGGCTGGCGGACCCGGCGAGCGGCGAGGTCCTCGACCGCGGCCTCGTGGTGTTCTTCCCCGGGCCCGCGAGCTTCACCGGCGAGGACGTGCTCGAGCTGCAGGTCCACGGCGGCCGCGGCGGTGCTCGCCGGCGTGCTCGACGCGCTCGCCGGTCTGCCGGGCCTGCGCGCCGCCGAGCCGGGCGAGTTCAGCCGGCGCGCGTTCCTGAACGGGCGCCTCGATCTGACCGCGGCCGAGGGTCTGGCGGACCTGGTGGCCGCCGAGACCCGCGCCCAGGCGAGCCAGGCGCTGCGCCAGCTCGAGGGCGAGCTCGGCCGCCGCTACGACGGCTGGCGGGAGCGGCTGCTGGCGGCGCTCGCCCGCCTCGAGGCGGCGATCGACTTCGCGCCCGAGGAGGAGGACGTGCCGGCGGACCTGCTCGCGACCGTCGCACCCGAGGTCGACCGGCTGTCTGCCGAAATCGCGGCGCATCTGGCGGACGGCGCGCGCGGCGAGCGCCTGCGCGAGGGGCTGACGATCGCGGTGGTCGGGCCGCCGAACGCCGGCAAGTCGAGCCTGGTCAACCTTCTGGCGCGGCGCGACGTGGCGATCGTGGCCGCGCAGCCCGGGACCACGCGCGACGTGCTGGAGGTCCATCTCGACCTCGGCGGCTACCCGGTCACGCTGCTCGACACCGCCGGGCTGCGCGAGGCGACCGACGAGGTCGAGGCCGAAGGCGTGCGCCGCGCGCGGGCGCGTGCCGCGCGTGCCGATCTGCGCCTGCTGCTGTTGGACGGCGCGCTCTGGCCGGCGGTCGATGCGGCCACGCTGACGCCTCTTCGACGCGGACGCGCTCTGCGTCGTCAACAAGGCGGACCTCGGCCGCGTGCCGGAGTCCCTCGGAGATCGGCGGGCGCGCGGCGCTGCGCGCTCTCCTGCCGGACCGGCGCGGGCTTCGACCGGCTGCTCGCGACGCTGGGCGCGATGGCGGCCGAGCGGATGGCGTCCGGGACGACGCCGCTGCTGACCCGCAGCCGCCACCGCAGCGCGCTCCAGGCGACGCGCGCGGCGCTCGAGCGCTTCGGCCGCGCGGCGCACGGCGGCGAGCTCGCCTTGCTGGCCGAGGATCTGCGGCTCGCGACGCGCGCGCTCGGCCGCATCACCGGCCGCGTCGGGGTCGATGACATCCTCGACCGCATCTTCGCCGAGTTCTGTATCGGCAAATAGATCTCACCGGATCCCTGTCCCCCTGCCCGCTCTTCTTCTGAGGTGAAATTGATATCCATGCTGAAAGTCTAACTAACTATGGCGAGTTGTAGGAAACGTGCTAATTGATTCGTTCAAGCTATTTACGGCCGCGTTAAAAGCTTGTTAATCGAATTCCTTAATCTGCCGGCTAAACTATTGAACGTCGGGGACAGGCCGGAGGTGACATTCATGTGGCGATTGCTCGGTTTGACCCTGGTCTTCGTAGCAGGCGCTGCGACGGCCGCGAACGCCGCCAGCCGGTCCGAGCGTCCGGCGACCAGCGGCATCGCGACCGCCTTGCAGCAGAGCGCTGCGGTGGCGGGCGCGCGGCCGCGCTCCTTGAACGTCGGCGCGGGCCTCGCGCAGCTGCAGTTCGGCGGCGCCCTCGCCTTCGCTCAGCCGTCGCTGCGCGCGGCGGCCTGGGCGCGCCGGGATCCGGCTATCTGGTCCTCGCGCCGGCGGCGCGTCCGCGCCGCCGGCGCGCCGCTCGGGGCTGGCGCGCTGGCTGGACCTCGACGGCAGCGAGCCGGCGCTCGCCTACCCGGTCACCGAGACGCTCTCGCTCGGGCCTGGGCTACAGCTTCCAGCGCAGCGAGGACCTCGTCTTCAAGGTCGCCAAGACCGGGTCGCTCGATGCCGACTACCAGAGCCACAACCTGCTGCTTCCAGGCGCATTGGGAGTTCTGATCGGAGGCTGGTTCGGCGCGCGGCCGCCGAGGCACGCCCCGGCAGACGTCCGCCGACGTCTGCCCGCGCCGTCCGGCGCGCCGGTCTGCCGAAAGCCTGCAGATCGAGCACGTTGACGAAGCGTCGCCGGCGCGAGACAACGGCGCCCATGTCCGACCACGACGTCATCGTGATCGGCGGCGGCCATGCCGGCTGCGAGGCGGCCGCGGCGAGCGCGCGCCTCGGCGCCCGCACGCTGCTGCTGACCCACAAGCCTCGAGACCATCGGCGTGATGTCGTGCAACCCGGCGATCGGCGGCCTCGGCCGCGGCCATCTGGTGCGCGAGATCGACGCCCTCGACGGCCTGATGGCGCGCGCGATCGACCGCGCCGGGATCCAGTTCCGGGTGCTCAACCGCAGCAAGGGTCCGGCGGTGCGCGGCCCGCGCGCGCAGGCCGACCGGCGCCTGTACCGGCGCGCGATCGCCGCCCTGCTCGCCGAGCAGCCCGGCCTCGACGATCGTGGCGCAGGCCGGTCGAGGATCTGCTGCTCGACCGGGACGGCCGCGCGCTGCGGCGTGCGTGACCGCCGACGGCCGGGCCTGGCGCGCCGGCGCGGTGGTGCTGACCACCGGCACCTTCCTGCGCGGCGAGATCCATCTCGGGCTGCAGCGCTGGCCGGCGGGGCGGCTACGGCGACGCGCCCGCGGTGCGGCTCGCGCAGAGCCTGGCGCGCGCCGGCTTCGCGCTCGGCCGCCTCAAGACCGGCACGCCGCCGCGCCTCGACGGCCGCACGCATCGACTACGCGCCCTGCCGCGCCAGCCGGGCGACGACCCGGCCGAGCCGTTCTCGACCCTGACCGCGACGGCTCGCCCAACCCGCAGGTCGACTGCGCGATCACCGGCGACCACCGCGGCGACCCACGACCTGATCCGCGCCAACCTCGACCAGTCGCCGATGTACGCCGGCCGGATCGCGGCGACCGGCGTGCGCTACTGCCCCTCGATCGAGGACAAGGTGGTGCGCTTCGCCGACCGCGCGCGCCACCAGATCTTCCTCGAGCCCGAGGGGCTCGACGACCCGACGGTCTACCCGAACGGCATCTCGACCTCGCTGCCGGCCGAGCTCCAGGCGCGCATGCTGGCGACGATCCCGGGGCTCGAGCGGGCGGTCATGCTGCGCCCCGGCTACGCGATCGAGTACGACCACGTCGATCCGCGCGAGCTCGATCCGACGCTCGAGACCCGGCGCGTGCCGCGGCTGTTCCTGGCCGGTCAGATCAACGGCACGACCGGCTACGAGGAAGCGGCGGCGCAGGGGCTGGTCGCCGGCATCAACGCCGCGCTGCGGGCCGCGGGCGGCCAGGGCTGCAGCCTCGATCGCGCCGACGCCTACATCGGCGTGCTGATCGACGACCTGACCACCCAGGGCGTCAGCGAGCCCTATCGGATGTTCACCTCGCGCGCCGAATATCGGCTGACGCTGCGGGCAGACAATGCCGACCGCCGGCTGACGCCGAAGGGGCAGGCGCTCGGCGTGGTCGGGGCCGAGCGCGCGCGGGCGTTCGCGGCCAAGCAGGCGGCGCTGGCGGCGGCGACCGCCCGGCTGCGCTGAGCTGCGCCTCAGCCCGACCGCCGCGCGCAGCGCCGGGCTCGCGGTCAAGCTCGACGGGGTGGTCCGCAACGGGCTCGAGCTGCTGCGTCTGCCGAACGTCGGCCTGGCGCCGCTCGGCGGCGCTCTGGCCGGAGCTCGGCGGGCTCCGCCGCGACGTGGTCGAGCAGCTCGAGATCGAGGCGCGCTACGCCGGCTATCTGGCGCGCCAGGACGCCGACATCGCGGCGCTGCGGGCCGAGGAGGCGTTCGAGCTGCCGCGCGATCTCGACCTCGAGGCGATCGCCGGGCTCAGCAGCGAGATCCGCGCGCGCCTCGCCGAGGTCCGGCCCGGCGACGCTCGCCGCGGCCGGGCGCCTGCCGGGGATGACGCCGGCGGCGCTGGCGGTCCTCTATCGCTACGCCCGGCGGGCGGCCTGAGCGATGGCCGAGCAGCCGCTCGGCCGCGCGGGCTTCGCGGCGACGGATCGATGTTTCACGTGAAACACTGGAGCGGCTCGGCGCTCTACCTCGAGCTGCTGGCGCGCTGGCAGCGGGCGATCAACCTGGTCGGGCCGGCGACGCTCGCCGATCCCTGGCGCCGGCACATCCTCGACTCGGCGCAGCTGATGGCGCATCTGCCCGCCCGGCGCCCGCTCGGTCGTCGACCTCGGCAGCGGCGCCGGCTTTCCCGGGCATGGTCCTGGCGATCCTGGGCGTGCCGGACGTGGCGCTGATCGAGAGCGACCGGCGCAAGGCGCAGTTCCTGCGCGAGGTCGCGCGCGCGACCGGCACCGCCGTCGCGATCCACGGCGGAGCGGATCGAGCGCCTGCCCGACATGCCGGCCGCGCGTGGTCACCGCCCGCGCGCTCGCCCCCCTGCCCCGCCTGCTGCCGCTCGCCGAGCGCTTCCTCGCGGCAGACAGCGTCTGCCTTTTCCTCAAAGGGCGCGGCGGTGGCGGACGAATTGACCGCGGCGCGCGAATCCTGGCATATGGTGCCCGAAATGTTCCCGAGCCTGTCCGCGCCGTCCGGCGTCGTGCTCAAGCTCCGGGGGGTCGCGCCGTGCGCGTGATCGTCAACCGCAAGCCGCCGCGGCTCGGCCGCGTGATCGCGATCGCGAACCAGAAGGGCGGCGTCGGTAAGACCACGACCGCGATCAACCTCGGCACCGCGCTCGCCGCCTGCGGCAAGACGATCCTGCTGATCGACATCGATCCGCAGGGCAACGCCAGCACCGGGCTCGGCATCCAGCAGTCGGCGCGCGGCGTCACCAGCTACGACGTCCTGCTCGGCCAGGCCAAGCTCGGCGAGGCGGTGCTGCGCACCCAGATCCCGGGCTTCGAGCTGGTGCCGGCGGTGGTCGACCTGTCGGCGGCGGAGCTCGAGCTGGTCGAGAAGGAGCGCCGCGAGTACCGCCTCAAGGACGCGCTCGACAGCCTCGAGAAGGACTACGACTACGTGATGATCGACTGCCCGCCCTCGCTCGGGCTGCTGACCGTCAACGCGCTGGTCGCCGCGCGCGCGGTGCTGGTGCCGCTGCAGTGCGAGTTCTTCGCGCTCGAGGGCCTGAGCCTGCTGCTGCGCACGGTCGAGCGGGTGCGCCGCAGCTACAACCCGCTGCTCGAGGTCCAGGGCGTGCTGCTGACGATGTTCGATCGCCGCAACAACCTCGCCCAGCAGGTCGCGACCGACGTCCGGAGCTTCCTCGGCAAGCGGGTCTACGACACCGTGGTGCCGCGCAACGTGCGGGTCTCCGAGGCGCCCTCCCATGGCATGCCGGTGCTGCTGTACGATTTCCGCTGCCCGGGCTCGCAGGCCTACGTCCAGCTCGCCGGCGAGGTGCTGCGGCGCGAGCAGCAGGCCGCCGAGGCAGCGCTATGACCGAGCTCGGCCAGGACGGCGGAGGCGGCGCGCCGCGGCGCCGCGGGCCTCGGCATGGGCCTCTCGGCCCTGCTCGGCACCAGCCAGGACGAGCTGCCGACGGTCGGCAGCGCGCGCTCGCGCCTGGTGCCGATCGAGTTCCTGCGCCCCTGCCCGCTCCAGCCGCGGCGCCGCTTCGCCGAGGACGAGCTCGCGGCGCTCGCCGACTCGATCCGCCATCGCGGCGTGATGCAGCCGCTGCTGGTCCGGCGCGCGCCGAACGGCGCCGACTTCTACGAGATCATCGCCGGCGAGCGGCGCTGGCGGGCGGCGCAGATGGCCGGGGCGCACGAGCTGCCGGTGATCGTCCACGAGCTCTCGGACCGCGACGCGCTCGAGGTCGCGCTGCTCGAGAACGTCCAGCGCCAGGACCTCTCGCCGCTGGAGGAGGCCGAGGGCTACCGCCGCCTGATCGAGGAGTTCGGCCATACCCAGGAGGCGCTCGCGGGCGCGCTCGGCAAGAGCCGCAGCCACATCGCCAATCTCCTGCGCCTGCTCGGCCTGCCGGCCGCGGTGCGCGCGCTGCTCGAGCGGCGGCGAGCTGTCCGCCGGGCATGCCCGGGCGCTGCTCGGCGCGCGCGAGCCGGCCGACGCTGGCGAAGGTCGTCGTCGGCCGCGGGCTGAACGTGCGGCAGACGGAGGCGCTGGTGCGGGCCGACGCCGAGCGCCCGGAGCGCCGGCGGCAGGGCCCGCCGGCCAAGGACCCGAACACGCTGGCGCTCGAGCGCGACCTCTCGACCCGGCTCGGTCTGCCGGTCAGTCTGACGCCCAAGGGAGACGGCGGTACGCTCCAGATCGCCTACGGCTCGCTCGATCAGCTCGACGGGCTGCTGCGGCGGCTGAGCTGAGCGTCCGCGGCCCGCGGCCGCGCGTCCGACGCGCTGCCCGCGTCTGCCGAAATGCGCGCCCGGTCCGACCGGGCGCTAGTACATCATGCCGAGCTCGAGCTGGGCCTCCTCGGTCATCATGCCCGGATGCCAGGGCGGGTCCCAGACCACCTCGACGGTGGCGCCGGCGACGCCCTCGACGGCCTCGACCTTGGTCTTGACCTCGTCCGGCAGGGTGCCGGCGACCGGGCAGGCGGGCGAGGTCAGGGTCATGTCGATGTGGACGTGCCGGTCGTCGTCGACGTCGACCTTGTAGATCAGGCCGAGCTCGAAGATGTTGACCGGGATCTCCGGGTCGTAGACCGTGCGCAGCGCGTCGATCACGCGCTCGCCGAGCGCGTCGACCTCGGGCCGCGCGGGCTTGTCTGCCGGCGCGTCGGACAGGAACTCGGTCGCGCGGTCGAGGTCGGGGTGGTCGCTCATGGTGGCCTCCTGCCGCTCGTTCAGAACATCGCCGCGATGCGCCGCAGGCTCGCGACCAGGGCGTCGATGTCGTCGTAGGTATTGTACAGCCCGAGCGAGGCGCGCGCGGTGGCGCTGTGCCCCAGGCGCTCGATCACCGGCTGGGCGCAGTGCTGGCCGGTGCGCACCGCGATGCCGTCGAGGTCCAGGAGCGTGCCGACGTCCTGCGGATGGGCCTGAGCCATGACGAAGGAGAGCACGCTGCACTTCTGCTGCGCGGTGCCGACGAGCTCGAGGCCCGGCACCTGCTGCAGCGCCCGGGTCGCGTAGGCCAGCAGAGCGGCCTCGTGCGCGGCGATCCGCTCGAGCCCGAGGCGCTGGACGTAGTCGATCGCGGCGCCGAGCGCGACCGCCGCCTCGATCGCCGGCGTGCCGGCCTCGAACTTGTAGGGGATCTCGTTGAACTCGGTGCGCGGCGAAGCTGACGCGAAGCGATCATCTCGCCGCCGCCCTGGTAGGGCGGCATCGCTTCGAGCAGATCGGCCTTGCCGTAGAGCGCTCCGATGCCCGACGGGCCATAGAGCTTGTGGCCCGAGAACACCAGGAAGTCGCAGTCGAGATCGCGGACGTCGACCGGCAGATGCTGGACCGCCTGGGCGGCATCGAGCAGCACCGGGATGCCGCGCTCATGGCGCGAGCTCGATCGATCTCGTCGAACCGGGTTGACGGTGCCGAGCGCGTTCGAGACCCAGGTCACGCGACACGAGCTTGGTGCGCGCGCGAGAGCCGCGCCTCGAGCTCGTCGAGCACGAGCTCGCCCTGGTCGTTGATCGGCGCGACCACGAGCTCGAGACCGAACTGCGCGCGCAGCAGCTGCCAGGGCACGATGTTGGCATGGTGCTCCATCGCCGTGATCAGGACCTGGTCGCCCGGTCTGACGTGCGGTCTGACGAAGCTCTGCGCGACCAGGTTGATGCCTTCGGTGGCGTTGCGCGTGAACACGATCTCGCGCGCGTCGGCGGCGTTGAGGAGGCCCCTGCACCTTCTCGCGCGCCGCCGTCGTGGACGGTCGGTCGCGCGCTGGCTGAGGTCATAGACGCCGCGATGGATGTTGGCGTAGTCCTCGCGCAGCATCCGCGCGAGCTCGTCGATCACCGCCTGCGGCTTCTGCGCGCTGGCGGCGGTATCGAGAAAGACCAGCGGCCGCCCGTGGACGGTCTGGTGCGAGGCAGGGGAAATCCGCCCGCACCCGCTCGACGTCGAAGCCGTCGCTCTGGCGCGGCGCGAGGCATCGCGACGCTCACAGCAGATCCTCCAGCGCGGCTGCCGCCCGGCAGCCAGCGCAGGAGCTCGCGCCGCGCCTGACGGGCCACCGACGGCTGCCGGAAGCGCTGCAGCGACCTCGTCGGCGAAGGCGTAGGTGAGCAGGCTGCGCGCGGTCGCCGGATCGATGCCGCGCGAGCGCAGATAGAACAGCGCGCGCTCGTCGAGCTCGCCGGCGGTCGCGCCGTGGGAGCACTTGACGTCGTCGGCGAAGATCTCGAGCTCGGGCTTGGTGTCGATCTCGGCGTCCGCCGACAGCAGCAGGTTGGCGTTGCTCTGATAGGCGTTGGTCTTCTGGGCCTCGCGCCGGACCACGATCCGGCCGGCGAACACCGCCCGCGCCTGGCCGTCGAGCACGCCCTTGTAGAACTGGTCGCTGACGCTGCGAGGGCGCCGCATGCTCGACCTGGATCGCGTTGTCGATGTGCTGACGCTCGCGGCTGAGATAGAGGCCGTTGAGGCCGAGCGCGATCCCGGAGCCGTCGAGCAGCGCCTCGATCTCGTTGCGCACCAGCGCGCCGCCCAGCGTCGCCAGCGGTCTGCGTCAGACGCGCGTCTGCCGAAACCCGATAATGGGTCTTGCCGATCAGGCGGCCCGCGAGCGCGCCGAGCTGCAGGCGATCGTGGTTGAGCTCGGCGCCGGCGCCGACGACGAAGCGGTTGACGAGATTGGTCAGCGGCCGGCCGGCGCCGAGCACGACGTGGGTCTCGACCAGATCGAGGCGCGCGCCGGCGCCCAGCACGACGACGTTGCGCGGGCTGATCATCACCGGCTGGTCGTCGTCGGCCGCGGCTGACGAACAGCAGCTGGACCGGGCCCGGCGAGGGCGCCGCCGTCGGCGAGGCGGATCAGGCAGCCGTCGCCGGCGAAGGCGCCGTTCAGCGCGCTGAAGCCGCGCTCCGAGCGCGCTTCCAGGCCGACCTCGGCGGGCGTCACGGCGCCGCCATCCAGCGCCGCGGCGAGGCTTTGCACGGCGGCATGGGGCAGGGCAGGCAGATCGTCCGACAGCTCGGCGGCGAAGTGGCCGTTGACGAACACCAGCCGCAGCGCGTCGGGCTCCGTGATCAGGAAGGGCGCCACGTCGGCGCTCGCGACCGCGGTCCGCGGCGCCAGCGCGTACGCCTCGCGCGCCAGCGGCCGCACCGAGGTGTACTTCCAGGCCTCGGACTTGGGGCCGGGGAAGCCGATCCGGCGGAAGCGCTCGAAATTCGCCTCGCGCCACGCCCGCAACGGCGCGTGGCGGGTCCCGGGCAGGTCGGGCAGGGCGGCGGCGAACAGCCGGCCGTAGTCGGCCCGCCGGCGCGATCATCGGCTCGGCCATGAGCGCCACCTCAGGCCACCGCCTGCGCGGGCGCGCCGAACGCGGCATAGCCCGCCCTCTCCAGCTCGATCGCCAGCTCCTTGCCGCCGGAGCGGACGATCCGTCCGTCGAGCAGGACGTGCACGCGGTCGGGCACGATGTAGTCGAGCAGGCGCTGGTAGTGGGTGATCACGACCATCGCGCGATCGGGGCTGCGCAGCCGGTTGACGCCGTCGGCCACGGTCCGCAGCGCATCGATGTCGAGCCCGCAGTCGGTCTCGTCCAGGATCGCAAGGCGCGGCTCGAGCACCGCCATCTGCAGGATCTCGTTGCGCTTCTTCTCGCCGCCGGAGAAGCCGACGTTGACGCTGCGCTTGAGCAGCTCGGGCTTGACGCCCGACCACCCTCGCGCGCTCGCGCACGAGCTTCAGGAACGAGGCCGCATCGATCTCCGCCTCGCCGCGCGCGCGCCGCAGCGCGTTGAGCGCGGTGCGCAGGAAGTACATGTTGGCGACGCCCGGGATCTCGACCGGGTACTGGAACGCCAGGAACAGGCCCGCCGCGGCGCGCTCCTCCGGCTCCATCGCGAGCAGGTCCTCGCCGTCGTAGCGCACCTCGCCGGCACTGACCTCGTAGCCCTCGCGGCCGGCCAGGACGTAGGCGAGCGTGCTCTTGCCGGAGCCGTTCGGCCCCATGATGGCGTGCACCTCGCCGGCCCGGACCTCGAGGTCGACGCCGCGCAGGATCTCGCGCTCGTCGACCGACACTCGAAGGTTCTTGATGCTGAGCATGGGGTTCCTCGAAGCCGCGCGGTCGCGACGCGCAGGCCGGCCTCAGCCGACGCTGCCCTCGAGGCTGATCGCGAGCAGCTTCTGCGCCTCGACCGCGAATTCCATCGGCAGCTCCTGCATCACCTCCTTGCAGAAGCCGTTGACGATCAGCGCGACCGCATCCTCGTCCGACAGGCCGCGCTGGCGGCAGTAGAACAGCTGGTCCTCGCTGATCTTCGAGGTGGTCGCCTCGTGCTCGACCTTGGCCGAGCGGTTCTTGACCTCGATGTAGGGCACGGTGTGGGCGCCGCAGCGGTCGCCGATCAGCATCGAGTCGCACTGGGTGTGGTTGCGCGCGCCCTCGGCGCCCTTGAGCACCCGCACGAGGCCGCGATAGGTGTTGTTGCTGCGGCCGGCCGAGATGCCCTTGGAGACGATCCGCGAGCGCGTGTTCTTGCCGATGTGGATCATCTTGGTGCCGGTATCGGCCTGCTGGCGGTTGTTGGTCACCGCGACCGAGTAGAACTCGCCGATCGAGTTGTCGCCCTGCAGGATGCAGCTCGGGTACTTCCAGGTGATCGCCGAGCCGGTCTCGACCTGGGTCCAGGAGATCTTCGAGTTGCGGCCGCGGCAGGCGCCGCGCTTGGTGACGAAGTTGTAGATGCCGCCCTTGCCCTCGCGGTCGCCCGGATACCAGTTCTGCACCGTCGAGTACTTGATCTGGGCGTCATCCAGCGCGATCAGCTCGACCACCGCGGCGTGCAGCTGGTTCTCGTCGCGCTGCGGTGCCGTGCAGCCCTCGAGGTAGCTGACGTAGCTGCCCTCGTCGGCGATGATCAGCGTGCGCTCGAACTGGCCGGTCTCGGCGGCGTTGATGCGGAAGTAGGTCGACAGCTCCATCGGGCAGCGCACGCCCTTGGGCACGTAGACGAACGAGCCGTCGGTGAACACCGCCGAGTTCAGCGCGGCGTAGAAGTTGTCGCCCTGCGGCACGACCGAGCCCAGATACCTGCGCACCAGCTCCGGATGGTCGCGCACCGCCTCGGAGATCGAGCAGAAGATGACCCCGAGCTCGCCCAGCTTCTTCTTGAAGGTGGTCGCGACCGAGACGCTGTCGAACACGTAGTCCATCGCGACGCCGGCCAGCACCTCCTGCTCGCGGATCGGGATGCCGAGCTTCTCGTAGGTGCGCAGCAGCTCCGGATCGACCTCGTCCAGGCTCTTCGGCCGGTCGTCCTTCGACTTCGGCGCGGCGTAGTAGCTGATCGCCTGGAAGTCGATCGGCGGATAGCTGACCTTGGCCCAGCCGGGCTCGTCCATGGTCTGCCAGCGGCGCAGCGCCTGCAGCCGCCACTCGGTCATCCAGGCGGGCTCGCCCTTCTTGGCCGAGATGAAGCGCACGATCTCCTCGTCGAGACCCTTGGGCGCGATGTCGGCCTCGATCTCGGTCACGAAGCCGTACTTGTACTCGTGCCCGGTATAGTCGCGGACCGTCTCAAGGGCTGTCGCCATCGATCACCTTCTCCCGTCCCGCCGCGGATGGCGGGGCATTGCCGGCCCGACCGCAGGTCGCGGGCCGGTCATCCGTCTTGGTTGCTGCTCCGTCGGGCCCGTGCTCAGGCGCTGCCGAGCGGCTTTCCTGGCGCCCCGCGGCGAAGCCCGAGCAGCGGCGGGCCGAACGCCGGCGGGATCGCCTGCGCCATCTCCGCCATGCTGATGTCGTCCAGCGCGGCGCGGATCGCGTCGTTGATCCGTTGCCAGTTGGCGCGCGCCGGGCACAGCGCCTCGATCTCGCAGCCGCCCGGACCGTCCTCGATGCAGGCGGTGAGCGCGATCGGGCCGTCGAGCGCCGAGATCACATCGGCCACGCTGATCGCCTCCGCCGGCCGGGCGAGGCCGTAGCCGCCCTTGGCGCCGCGGTGCGAGGTGAGCAGGCCGGCGCGCGCCAGCGCCTTCAGGATCTTGCTCGCCATCGGCTGCGGAATGTGGCTCTGCGCGGCGACCTCCGGCGCGTTGTGATGCCGGCCCGGCTGGCGCGCCAGGCTGGTCATGATCACGATGCCGTAGTCCGCGAGCTTGCTGAGCCGGATCACCCGCATCCCTCGCCCGAAAGAGTACCAAATTAGTCCGATTTCTGCTCTTAATGTGCCTCCAGCGCGGCCGATGTCAAGGCCGATTCGGCCGTTTGTTCACGCTGCTGCCGGATTGTTTAGAAGCAGCCGAAATTGGCTCAGAGCAGACGCAGCTGGCGGTGCGCCGCGGCCGGCGGCTCGAACAGGTCGGTCCGCAGCGGCGGATGCTTCCGGTCGAGGCCGAGCCGCCGCTTGGCCAAGGCGAAGCGGCGGGCGATCAGCTCGGCATAGGCGCCCTCGCCACGCATCCGGCGGCCGAAGGTCGGATCGTTCAGCCTGCCGCCCCGGCACTGGCGGACCAGCGCCAGCACGCGCTCGGCGCGCAGCGGCGCGTGGACCTCGAGCCAGGCCGTGAACAGCTCCTTGACCTCGTGCGGCAGGCGGAGGAGGACGTAGCCCGCCTGGCTGACCCCGGCCGTCGCCGCGGCCTCGAGCACGGCCTCGATCTCGTGGTCGTTCAGCGCCGGGATGACCGGCGCCACCATCACGCTGGTCGGCACGCCCGCCGCGCTGAGGGTGCGCAGCGCCTCGAGACGGCGATGCGGCGCCGCGGCGCGCGGCTCGAGCGTGCGCGCGAGCGCCGGCTCGAGCGTGGTGACCGACAGCGCGACCCGCGCGAGCCCGTCGGCCGCCATCGGCGCCAGCAGGTCGAGGTCGCGGGTCACCGCGGCCGACTTGGTGACGATCGTGACCGGATGCCGGCACTGCGCCAGCACCTCGAGGATCGCGCGCGTGATCCCGAGCCGCCGCTCCTGCGGCTGGTAGGGATCGGTGTTGGTGCCGAGCGCGATCGGCTGGCAGCGGTAGCCGGGGTGCGCGAGCTCGCGCTCGAGCAGCGGCCCGGCGTCGAGCTTGGCGAGGATCCTGGTCTCGAAGTCGAGGCCGGGGGAGAGCCCGAGATAGGCATGGCTCGGCCGCGCGTAGCAGTAGATGCAGCCGTGCTCGCAGCCGCGGTAGGGGTTGATCGACTGCTCGAACGGGATGTCGGGCGAGCTGTTGCGGGCGATCACGGTGCGGCTCGCGTCCGGCAGCACCTCGGTCGGCGGGGGCGGGGCCTCGGCCCGCGCCGCGGCGAGCGAGCCCCAGCCGTCGTCGAACGGGTCGAGCTGCGCGCTCTCGAACCGGACCTTGGGGTTGAAGGTGGCGCCGCGGCCCTTGTGCGGCGGCGCCGGAATGCCTCGCCGGTCCATCGCCCGAAGCTAGCCGCGTCTGCGGAACATAACAAGAACAAAAGCGGCCAGCATCACGCGCTAGCCTCGGGCGGCGCCGTGCCGCTGATCGCGTAGTGTCCGCCGAGTCAGCACCGGCGAGGAGCGCTTTGGATGAGCACGGTCGCGGGCTACGGCAGCTGGCGCTCGCCGATCACGCGCCGAGCTGGTCACCGCGGCCCAGGTCGGGCTGGCGCAGCCGACCCTCGACGGCGACGATGCCTACTGGCTCGAGGCCCGGCCGGAGGAAGACGGTCGCACCGTGCTGGTGCGGCGGCGCGCGGGCGGCGCGCCGGAGGACCTCACGCCGGCGCCCTTCAACCTGCGGACGCGGGTGCACGAGTACGGCGGCGGCGCCTATGCGGCGCGGGGCGGCATCGTCGTCGCGGTCGACTTCGCCGACCAGCGGCTCTGGCGCCTGCACGGCAGCGGCCGGACGACCGCGCTCACGCCCGAGAGCGGCGCGCGGCTGCGCTACGCCGACCTCGAGCTCGACCCGGCGGGCAACCGGTCTGTTCGCGGTCCGCGAGGACCACCGCGGCGGCGGCGAACCGGTCAACAGCATCGTCGCGCTCGGCCTCGACCGCCCCGACGACGCCGGGTCGGAGGTCGCCTTGGGCCACGACTTCTTCAGCTCGCCCCGCCTCAGCCCCGATCGTCGCCGGCTCGCCTGGCTGAGCTGGGACCACCCCGACATGCCGTGGGACAGCGACCGAGCTGTGGCTGGCGGAGATCGCGGAGAACGGGCGGATCGGCGCGGCGCGCCGGGTCGCGGGCGGGGCAGGGGAGGCGATCGTCCAGCCGGCCTGGTCGCCCGACGGCGAGCTCTACTTCGTGTCGGACCGAACCGGCTGGTGGAACCTCCATCGGCTGGGCGCCGGCGGACCGATGCCCGTCTGCCCGATGTCTGCCGAATTTGCCGGGCCGGCCTGGACCTTCGGCGGGCGGTGGTACGGCTTCCTCAGCGCCGACGTCATCCTGGCCTGCTTCGCTCAGGATGGTCGCTGGCATCTGGCGACCATCGCGGTCGCCACCGGCGCGCTGACGCGGATCGATCTGCCCTACACCGAACTGGGCGGCGATCGGCATCGCCAACGGCCGCGCGGTGCTGCGCGCCGGCGCGCCCGACCGGCCGGCGGCGATCGTGCTGCTCGAGCCCGCGAGCGGAGACGGTGAGCGAGCTCGCGCGCGCCGGCGACCTGCCGGTCGATCCCGCCTGGCTCGCCGGCGCCGCAGGCGGTCGAGTTCCCGAGCGAGCCGGGCCGGACCGCCCACGCCTTCTACTACCCGCCGACCAACCCGGAGTTACCAGGCGCCCGCCGGGCGAGCGCCCGCCGCTGATCGTCAAGAGCCACGGCGGGCCCGACCGGCAGCACCTCGAGCGAGCTGAGCCCTCGGCACCCAGTTCTGGACCTCGCGCGGCTTTGCGGTGTGCGACGTCAACTACGGCGGCAGCACCGGCTACGGCCGCGCCTACCGCGAGCGCCTGGAGGGGCGCTGGGGCGAGGTCGACGTCCTGGACTGCGTGAACGCGGCGCGCTTCCTGGTCGCCGGACGGCCGGGCCGACCCGCGCCGTCTCGCCATCACCGGCGGCAGCGCCGGCGGCTACACCACGCTCTGCGCGCTGACCTTCCACGACCTGTTCCGCGCCGGCGCCAGCCACTACGGGGTCAGCGACCTGGAGGCGCTGGCGCGGGACACCCACAAGTTCGAGAGCCGCTACCTCGACCGCCTGGTCGGGCCCTGGCCGGAGGCCGCCGCCGTCTACCGCGCGCGCTCGCCGATCCACCACGTCGACCGCCTGTCCTGCCCGATCATCTTCTTCCAGGGCCTGGAGGACGCCGTGGTGCCGCCGAACCAGGCCGAGATGATGGTCGCGGCGCTGCGCCGCAAGGGCCTGCCGGTCGCCTATCTGACCTTCGAAGGCGAGCAGCACGGCTTTCGCAAGGCCGCGACCATCCAGACCGTGCTGCGCGCCGAGCTCGCCTTCTACGGCCGCGTGTTCGGCTTCGAGCCGGCCGATGCCTGGCCCGAGCTCGTGATCGAGAACCTCTAGCCGCCGCGCTCCGCCTCGGCGAACGCCGCGGCCAGGAACGCGCCGCCGTGCGCGATGCTCTCGGGGTCGATGGCGTGCGGCAGGCCGCGGCGGACCGACCACTGCACCGGCACCGCGGCCGCCTGCAGGCCCTTCACCGCGGCGTGCAGCGCCGCCACCGGCACGACCTCGTCGGCATCGCCATGGACCAGGAACACCGGCGGCCGGGCGACCACCTCGTCCGGCAGGCGCTCGGCGCCGAGCAGCGCGCCGGAGAAGCCGAGCACCGCGGCGAGCGCGGGCGCGCGCCGGAGCGCCACGTGCAGCGCCAGCATGGTCCCTTGGGAGAAGCCGACCAGCGCGAGCTGGCGCGGCCCGAGCCCGGCGGCGCGCAGCTCGGCATCGAGGCAGGCGTCGAGCGCCGGGGCGCACGCCCGAGCGCCCGCCAGCAGCGCCGCCGGGCGGCGGTCGCGCAGCGAGAACCATTGCCGGCCGAAGGGCGCCATGTCGCAGGGCTCGGGCGCGTCGGGCGCGACGAAGGCGGCGTCCGGCAGATGGCGGGCGAGCGCAGGGGCGAGCTCGATCAGGTCGTTGCCGTCGGCGCCGACCCCATGCAGCAGCACCACGAGCTGGCGCGGCGCGCCGGGCCGGCGCGGCGGCCGGCGCGGTCCGGACAGAACGGCCATGGTCGTGCTCCGCAGCCGGGTGAAATCACGCGGTCCGCGATCAGCGTACCCTTGCCAACCGCGGCGGGCGCGATCATGTTCGCGCCGCCCGATCGATCGCAAGCCTTGGCTCGAGCCGCAACCCCACCGCATGCTCAAAGGCGCCGACTTCCTTCCGCTGCCCGCGCCGGGCGACCGGCCGACCGTGACGCGCTTCGCGCCGACGCCGTCCGGCTATCTCCACCTCGGCCACGCCTACGCCGCGCTGGTCGCGTGGGAGTCGGCGCGCGCGGCCGGCGGCCGCGTCCTGCTGCGGATCGAGGACATCGACCGCGCGCGCTGCCGGGCGGAGTTCGAGCAGGGCATCATCGAGGATCTGCTCTGGCTCGGCCTCGACTGGGACGGCGAGCCGGTGCGCCAGTCGGAGCGCATGGCGCTCTACGACCAGGCGCTCGACCGCCTCGACCAGCTGGCGGTGCTCTATCCCTGCTTCTGCACCCGGCGCCGGATCCGCGCCGAGATCGCCCATGCCGGCCAGGCGCCCCACGGCCCCGCCGGCGAGGCGCTCTACCCCGGCATCTGTCGCAGCCTGAGCGCGCCCGAGCGGCGCCATCGGATCGCCGCGGGCGAGCCGTTCGCGCTGCGCCTCGACGTCGCGCGCGCGCTCGCGCTGACCGGGCCGCTCTCCTGGCACGACCTGCGCGCCGGCCTGGTCGCCGCGCGGCCCGAGACGCTCGGCGACGTGGTGCTGGCGCGCAAGGACGTGCCGAGCAGCTACCATCTGGCGGTGACCGTCGACGACGCCGCAGCAGGGCGTGACGCTGGTGACCCGCGGCGAGGACCTGTTCCACGCGACCCACATCCATCGCCTGCTGCAGGCGCTGCTCGGGCTGCCGGAGCCGCGCTACTACCATCACAACCTGATCGCGGACTTCGACCGGCCTGCGGCTCGCCAAGCGCAACCGCGCCGTGACGCTGCGCACCTTGCGCCAGTCGGGGCGCCGGCCGGACGAGCTCTGGAGCCTGCTCGGCCTGCCCGAGCCGGCGCCGGCCGCGCCGGTCGGATGAGCGCGGCGCCGGCCTGCCGGGTCGCGCTCCTGATCGTGGCCCTCGGCGCCATGGCGTGCAGCACGGCGCCGGCGCCGCCGCGGTCGAGCCGGCGAGCCTGCCGCGGCGCGACTGGCTGACCGAAGCGTCCGCCGCGCGCGGTGATCCTCGCGGTCCACGGCTTCAACGACTACAGCAGCGCCTTCGAAACCTTCGGCGCCTATGCCGCGAGCCGCGGCGTCGCGGTCCACGCCTACGACCAGCGCGGCTTCGGCGCCAACCCCGATGCCGGCCGCTGGCCGGGAATCCCGGTGCTGGTCGCGGACCTGTTGCGCGAGCGCGCGCGCCTCGCGCGCGCTCTACCCGGACACGCCGGTCTACCTGCTCGGCGAGAGCATGGGTGCCGCGGTGCTGATCGCCGCGGTCGCGCAGGGCGCGCCGCTCGATGCCGCCGGCATGATCATGACCGCGCCCGCGGTCTGGGGCGGCGACCAGCTCAACCCGCTCTACCGCGCGACGCTCTGGCTCGCGGTGCACCTGCGTCCCGGCGCTCAAGCTCACCGGGGAGGGGCTCGGCGTGATGGCCTCGGACAACCTCGAGGTGCTGCGCGCGCTCGGCGCCGATCCCTTGTTCATCAAGGCGACGCGGGTCGATGCGATCGCCGGCCTCGTGCGGCTGATGGACCTGGCGCTCGCCGCGACGCCCGTGGTGCCGGGGCCGCTCCTGGTGCTGGGCGGCGCGCGCGACGAGGTCGTGCCGCCGGACGCGCACGCGGCGATGCTGGAGCGGCTGACCGCCGATCCCTGCCTCGAGATCGTCTACCCCGAGGGCTGGCATCTGCTGCTGCGCGACCTGCAGCGCCAGGTGGTGTGGGACGACATCCTGGCCTGGATCGACGGCGCGCCGCCGCCGTCCGGCCTCGCCCAGCCCTGCGGCGCGGCGCTCAGCGTGGCTGCCGAAGCGCCCGAGTGATCCGCAGCGCGGTATCGAGCGCGCGCCTGCCGTCCTCGCCCGAGACCGCGACCTTCCGCTCGCCGCGGATCGCGGCCAGGAATGCCTCGATCTCGAGCTTCAGGCTGTCGCTGGCGGCAAAGTCGCGACGCTCGAGCTTGATGTCGGGCACGCCCGGGAACATCTCGCCCGCACCCTTGCGCGCGATCGTCGCCGCGCCGGCCTGGAAGTCGATCGAGACGTAGGCGTCCTTCTGGAACAGGCGCATCCTGCGCTCGCTCTTGAGGCTCGCCCGGCTCGCGGTGACGTTGGCGACGCAGCCGCCCTCGAAGCCGAGCCGGGCATTGGCGATGTCGAGGCGCGCCGAGAGCACCGGAACGCCCACCGCCTCGACCCCGATCAGCGGCCGGCCGACCAGCTGCTGGATCAGGTCGATGTCGTGGATCATCAGGTCGAGGACCACGTCGACGTCGGTGCCGCGCGGCTGGAACGGCGCCAGGCGATGGAACTCGATGAACAAGGGCGCGCGCAGCACGTCGGCGAGCGCCACGAGCGCGGCGTTGAAGCGCTCGAGGTGGCCGACCTGGAGGACCCGCGCGCGCGCGGCGGCGAGCTCGATCAGGGCGTCGGCCTCGTCGAGCGTGGCCGCGATCGGTTTCTCGACCAAAACATGCAGGCCGAGCTCGAGCAGGCGGCTGGCGACCGCGAAGTGCTCAGCCGTCGGCACCGCGACGCTCGCGGCCTCGACCCGCCCAGCCAGCGCGGCCGGATCGCTCGACCGCCAGGACCCCGAGTCGCTCGGCAAGACCCTGCGCGGCCGCGCGGTCGCAGTCGACCACCGCGACCAGCTCCGCGTCGGGCAACGTCGCGTATTTCTCGGCATGGAACCGCCCGAAATGACCGCAGCCGACGACCGCAGTCCGGATCCGGGTCATCGGCGCCCGGTCGGCAGGGCAGGGCGGTCGCAAAGGCGGAACTGGCGCTCCCGCGACTGGGTCGGCAGAACCTGCCACTGGCTTGGGATTCCGAGCAAGGCTGGTAGCGGGGTCATCTCGTGAGCCTATGCCCGACGCTGCGCGTGCTGCTTCCGATGACGGACGGCCACCGATCGGCTGTGGGCAGGTGGAAGATCCCGTGGCGCTACTGGGCTGAGCCCTGCGGCGCGGTCATCTCGGCTCGGTTCCCGCTTGGCTTGGCTCCGACCGCATCGCCGACGCGTTCGAGATCTGCGCGTATGGCCTCTACATCGGCCCTGATGGCTGAGATGTCTTTCTCGGCAATGACTCGGATCGTTGACGTGTCGACCCGTACGTCCGCCAGGCGATCGGTCAGCACAAAACTCCTCTGAAGGCTTATTCCCGCGACGGCAAGCGCTATCGCCATGACCGTGCCGGCCATCCATTTGAGCCAGGTCTGCTCCGACCGCAACTCGGTCTGAGCGCTCTCGATCTCGCGGATAACCGCCTCCATCCGATCGATGCGAGCATCGAAACGCGCGTCCGCCGCATCAACCATCATCGTCTCCTCCGCCTGGTAAACTTAAGGTTAAGCGAGCCAGCGGAGTGATACCGATCCTGATCCTCGTTAACAACTTGGACCAGAAGGTCCCACACACACGCGCAATGTGCCCGGTTGTGAAGCGCCCACGCGGATTGAGAACATAGTCCTATCGGCCGGCTTCTACAACAGCAAACTGGTGCCCCAGGATCAACGGCTCCCGGATCACGAGGGTTCCAGGATCGCCGTCCGCGTCTCGAGCAGCCCGGCGATCGCCGCCATGACCTTGGTCAGCTGGTAGTCCTTGGGCGTGAACACCGCGGCGACGCCCTCGGCGCGCAGCAGCGCTGCATCGTCGGGCGGGATGATGCCGCCGACCACCACCGGCACCTCGCCGAGCCCCTGCTCGCGCAGGCGGGCCAGCACGTCCGCGACCTGGGCGCGGTGCGAGCCGGACAAGATCGAAAGCCCGACCACGTGGACCCCTTCCTCGAGCGCGGCGGCCGCGATCCGGGCAGGCGTCAGGCGGATGCCGTCGTAGACCACCTCGAAGCCGCAGTCGCGCGCCGCGACCGCGATCTGCTCGGCGCCGTTGGAGTGGCCATCCAGACCGGGCTTGCCGACCAGCATCTTGGGCCGCCGGCCGAGACGCGCGCAAAGGCTCTCGACCCGCGCCTGGACCGCGGCCTGGTCCAGGGCGGCGGCCGGCGGGCGCGCGCCGGCGACCCCGGTCGGTGCCCGGTACTCGCCGAACAGCTCGCGCAGCACGCCGGCCCATTCGCCGGTCGTGACCCCGGCGCGGGCGCAGGCGATCGAGGGCTCCATCACGTTGCGGCCTTCGCCGGCCGCCTGGCGGAGCTCGGCCAGGGCCACCGCCGCGGCGCGCGGGTCGCGGCCGGCGCGATGCGCCTTCAGGCGCTCGATCTGATCGGCCTCGGCGCTGCCGTCGACCGCGAGGAAGCCGCCGTCGGCGCCGTCGGCGAGCGGCGAGGGGGCGCTGTCGGTGAAGCAGTTGACGCCGACCACCTGCTGCGCGCCGGAGGCGATCGCCGCGAGGCGCGCGCCGTTGGCTTCGACCAGGCGCTGCTTGAGGTAGCCGCTCTCGACCGTGGCGAGCGCGCCGCCCAGCGCCTCGATCCGCGCGAGCTCGTCGCGCGCCCCGGCGCAGAGCGCTGCGACCTTGGCCTCGACCACGGCCGAGCCGTCGAACAGGTCCTCGTGCTCCAAAAGGTCGGTCTCGCAGGCCAGGATCTGCTGCAGGCGCAGGCTCCACTGCTGGTCCCAGGGCCGCGGCAGGCCGAGCGCCTCGTTCCAGGCCGGCAGCTGCACCGCGCGGGCGCGGGCCGACTTCGAGAGCACGACCGCGAGCGTCTCGAGCAGGATGCGGTAGACGTTGTTCTCCGGCTGCTGCTCGGTGAGTCCCAGCGAGTTGACCTGGACGCCGTAGCGGAAGCGGCGCAGCGCCGGGTCGTCGACGCCATAGCGCGCGCGCGTGATCTCGTCCCACAGGCGCGTGAAGGCGCGCATCTTGCACATCTCGGTGACGAAGCGCAGGCCGGCGTTGACGAAGAAGCTGATGCGGCCGACCACCCGCGGCAGGTCCGCGGCCGGCACCTGGCCGCCGTCCTTGACCGTGTCGAGGATCAGCGTCGCCGCGGCGAGCGCGTAGGCGAGCTCCTGCACCGGCGTCGCACCCGCCTCCTGCAGGTGGTAGGAGCAGACGTTGACCGGGTTCCAGGCCGGCATCTCGCGGTAGGTGAACGCGATCACGTCGGCGGTGAGCTTGAGCGAGGGCCGCGGCGGGAAGATGTAGGTGCCGCGCGACAGGTACTCCTTGATCAGGTCGTTCTGCACCGTGCCGGCGAGCTTGGCGCGGTCCGCCCCCTGGCGCTCCGCGGCGACGACGTAGAGCGCCAGCAGCCAGGGCGCGGTCGCGTTGATGGTCATCGAGGTGTTCATCCGCTCGAGCGGGATGTCCTCGAACAGCGTCAGCATGTCGGGCAGCGCGCCGACCGGCACGCCGACCCGGCCGACCTCGCCGGCGGCGAGCGGGTGGTCGCTGTCGTAGCCGGTCTGGGTCGGCAGGTCGAAGGCGACCGACAGCCCGGTCTGGCCGCGCGCCAGATTGGCGCGGTAGAGGCGGTTGCTGTCGCGCGCGGAGCTGTGCCCGGCATAGGTCCGGAACAGCCAAGGCGGGTCGCGCCGGGCGCTGCGCCCGCGCTCCTCGCCGGCGGACGTCGTCGGGCTCATGGTCGCTGTCCTCCGCGAACACGCTCGTCGCGCCCTAGTCAACACCTTCCGGCCGTAAAGGTCAAAGCCAATATGTGTTGACGGTCAACACCTGACGACCTAAGCTGGTCGGAACTGGCAGGAACGGGTGCGATGAGCAGGGCCACCGTCGAGCAGGTTATCGGCCGCTTCGGCTCGCAGCAGCGGGTCGCGGAGCTGCTCGGCATCTGGCAGACCGCGGTCAGCGGCTGGGTCCGGCGCGGCGCGATCCCGGCCAGAGAGACAAGAGCAGCTGTTAAGAATTGCCCAACGCGAGGGTGTCAGTCTGGCGCCCGCGGACTTCTTCGCCGACCCCCGCCCCTGGTCGGCGAACGGCCAGGGCTCCGCGCGGGCGCTCGCCGGCGTCAACCCCTATTCGGAGGGCGCAGCCGTGAACGACGGCGCCAAGGTCATCCCGCTCACCGGCCAGCCCGCGGCGGCCCAGGTCGCCCCCGCGCCCGCCCCAGCCGGCAAGGACCTCTACGAGATCGGCGAGATCCCGCCGCTCGGCCACGTGCCCCGCAACATGTACGCCTGGGTGATCCGGCGCGAGCGCCACGGCGAGCCCACGGTCGCGATGCAGCAGGAGGTGGTGCCGACGCCGGCGCTCGACAGCCACGAGGTCCTGGTCCTGGTGATGGCCGCCGGCGTCAACTACAACGGCATCTGGGCCGCGCTCGGCAAGCCGGTCTCGGTGTTCGACGTGCACAAGGCCGACTACCACGTCGCCGGCTCGGACGCCGCGGGCGTGGTCTGGGCGGTCGGCGCCAAGGTCAACCGCTGGAAGGTCGGCGACCAGGTGGTGGTCCACTGCAACCAGGACGACGGCGAGGACGAGGAGTGCAACGGCGGCGACCCGATGTACTCGCCCTCGCAGCGGATCTGGGGCTACGAGACGCCCGACGGCTCGTTCGCCCAGTTCTGCCGGGTCCAGGCGCGCCAGCTGATGCCGCGCCCGCGCCATCTCACCTGGGAGGAGAGCGGCTGCTACGTGCTGACGCTGGCCACCGCCTACCGCATGCTGTTCGGCCATCCGCCCCACGGGCTGCGCCCAGGCGATAACGTGTTGGTGTGGGGCGCTGCCGGCGGCCTCGGCTCGATGGCGATCCAGATCATCGCCGCCTCGGGCGCGAATGCGATCGCGGTGATCTCGGACGAGGAGAAGCGCGACTACGTCGCGAGCCTCGGCGCCAGGGGTGCCATCAACCGCACCCAGTTCGACTGCTGGGGCCAGCTGCCGGACATCGACGACGCCGAGGGCTACGCCGCCTACATGAAGAAGGTGCGCGAGTTCGGCAAGGCGATCTGGGCGATCACCGGGAAGGGCAGGGACGTCGACCTCGTGTTCGAGCACCCGGGCGAGGCGACGTTTCCGGTCTCGGCCTTCGTGGTCAAGCGCGGCGGCATGGTGGTGATCTGCGCCGGCACCAGCGGCTACAACCTGACCCTCGATGCGCGCTTCTTCTGGATGCGGCAGAAGCGCATGCAGGGCAGCCACTTCGCCAACCTCAAGCAGGCGAGCGCCGCCAATCAGATGGTCGTCGCGCGCCAGGTCGATCCCTGCATGTCGGAGGTGTTCGCCTGGCACGACATCCCGCGCGCCCACGACAAGATGCGCAAGAACCAGCACAAGCCCGGCAACATGGCGGTGCTGGTGCAGGCCAGCGCGCCGGGCATGCGCACGCTCGAGGACGCGATCGAGGGCTGAGCGGCCGCGGCGCTCACCGGCAGACCAGGAGCAGGCGTCGATGACGATCCCGGAAACCGCGCGGGTCGAGCGGGCGGAGCCGCTGTTGCGGGCGAGCGCCCGCGCGCTCGGCGCCGCGGCCGAGCTGCTGGCGCGCGCCACCGACGCGGTCCGTGCGCTGGTGACGCGCGACGGTGCGATCGAGCGCGCGCTCCTCGAGCGCGAGCAGCATGCGGTCCACGGCCTCGCCTGGCTCGCGACCTACGTCGAGGCGCTGCGCCAGCTGCAGGGCTGGGCGCAGCGGCTCGACGCGGGCGGGCAGGCTCGGCGAGCTCGAGCGCGGGCTGCTCGAGGTCGGCTTCGGCGAGTATCTCGCCCGGATCGTGGGCGGCATCCCGATGAGCCAGGGCGAGACCGTCCGGCTCGCGTGCGCTCGGCCTCGATCGGGCGGCGCTCGAGCGCTTCGCCGCAGGCCGCCGGCGAGCTGATCGAGCACGGCAACAGCGCCGCGGGCAGGGCGCGGCTCGCGGCGCTGATCGCGGACGGCCGCTTCGGCGACTGGGCGCTCGAGGACGAGACGCTCGAGCTGATCCGCGAGCAGTTCCGCCGCTTCGCCGAGGAGCAGGTGGCGCCGCACGCCCAGGGCTGGCACGAGCGCGACGAGCTGATCCCGGACCAGGTGGTCGAGGCGGTCGCCGGGCTCGGGGTGTTCGGCCTGACCATCCCCGAGGCCCATGGCGGGCTCGGCCTCGGCAAGGCCGCGATGTGCGTGGTCACCGAGGAGCTCTCGCGCGGCTACATCGGGGTCGGCTCGCTCGGCACCCGCTCGGAGATCGCGGCCGAGCTGATCCGGGCCGCCGGCACCGAGGCGCAGAAGGAGCGCTACCTGCCCAAGATCGCCGCGGGCGAGATCCTGCCGACCGCGGTCTTCACCGAGCCCAACACCGGCTCGGACCTCGCCGCGCTGCAGACCCGCGCGGTCCTCGAGGGCGAGCACTATCGGGTGAGCGGCGCCAAGGTCTGGATCACCCATGCGGCGCGCGCCGACCTGATGACCATCCTCTGCCGCACCGACCCGGCCAAGGAGGGCTATCCCGGGCTCTCGATCCTGCTCGCGGAGAAGCCGCGCGGCACGCGACGCCGCGCCGTTCCCGGTCGAGGGCCTGTCGGGCGGCGAGATCCGCGGTGCTCGGCTACCGCGGCATGAAGGAGTACACGCTGTTCTTCGACGGCTTCGCGGTGCCGCAGCGACGGCCTGCTCGGCGGCGTCCCGGGGCAGGGCTTCAAGCAGCTGATGGCGACCTTCGAGTCGGCGCGCATCCAGACCGCGGCGCGGGCGGTCGGCGTCGCGCAGAGCGCGCTCGACCTCGGCCTCGCCTACGCCCGCGAGCGGGTGCAGTTCGGCAAGCCGATCTACGCCTTCCCGCGGGTCGCCGACAAGCTGGTCTGGATGGCGGTCGAGACCATGATCGCGCGCCAGCTGACCCTGTTCGCGGCGCGCGAGAAGGACGCCCTGCGCCGCTGCGACCTCGAGGCCGGCATGGCCAAGCTGCTCGCCGCCCAGGTCGCGTTGGAGCGCCGCCGACAACGCGCTCCAGATCCACGGCGGCAACGGCTACGCGCTCGAGTACCCGATCAGCCGGGTGTTCTGCGACGCGCGCATCCTCAACATCTTCGAGGGCGCCGCCGAGATCCAGGCCCAGATCATCGCCCGGCGCCTGCTCGCCGCCTGACGGGCGGCTCGCTCAGCGGCAGGCAGGCGCCGCCGCCTCGCGCCGGCTAGTAGGCCTGAAGTCGACCACGACCCGGCGGTTCGCCGCGCTCACCACGCCGTCCGCGGTCGGCACCGCGAGGTCGGTCTCGCCGTAGCCGTCCGCCCGGTCGAGCTTGAAGTAGATCACGCCGCTCGCCGGCAGCGCCTGCAGGGGCGCCGGCCTGCGGGCTCGATCTGCGCGATCGGCTGCAGCTTGGCCTCGGGGCAATCGTAGGTCTGCGCGGCCAGCACGCTCGCGGCGGCGCCGTTCTGCAGCACCCGCCGGTTGGCCTTGTCCACCAGCGTGTTGCAGACCCGCTCCGGACCCGAGCCGAACATCGCCGCTTGCTGGGGCCGCGCCGGCGTGCCAACGCGGGAGAATGAGAGCCCCGGGGGACCCCTCGCAAACGGCGATAGCCCTCGCGCGCGGGCGCGCGAGGGCTACGCGAACCGGGTCGCCGGCGTGGTAAGGCCTAGCGCGCGAAGTCGATCGTCGCGCGCCGGTTGGCCTGCTCCGGCGTGTTGTCCGGCGTCTCCACCGCGAGCTCGGTCTCGCCGAACGCCTCGGTGGTGATGATCTGGCCGGGATGCCGGCCTTGATCAGCTCGGCCGCGACGGTGTTCGCCCGCCGCTGCGACAGCTGCATGTTGTAGTCGGCCGGGCCGGCGGTGTCGGTGTGGCCGGCGACGGTGATGCCGCCGAGCTCGCGGCCCTGGATGTCGGCGATGATGCTCGTTCAGCGTCGACTGGGCGCTCGGCGTTGAGATCGGCCCGGTCGAAGTCGAAGTAGACCAGGCCGCTCTCCGGCAGCGGCTCGGCGGCGGCGCCGCCGGCTCGATCACCGCCACCTGCGCGACCTGCTCGGGGCAGTCGAAGGTGTGATTGGTGAGCACCGCTTCGTCGGCGCCCTTCTCCAGGACCGGCTCGCCGCTCTTGGTCTACAAGCGCGTTGCAGATGCGGTCCGGCCCGGCGCCGAACACGCCGAACCTCGGCGTCCTGCGCCAGGCTCGGCTGGGCGCCGACGACCCGGCCGCCAGGGCCAGCGCCGCCGAGCAGGTGAAGGCTATGCCGAAACATGGAATGGTCCCCTTTCTCACGTTGTCGAACCCACCTGCGAGGTCTCTTCGAGCCCCTCTGTCTTGCCACCAGCCGGGCAAGGCCTCCTGTGCGCTTACAGTTAACCATGCCACCGAGTTGGCCCGACTTTTTCACCCGAACTGCGCCTTGTGGTACATTGGTATTGCATCAAGGGCAAGTACACACTTTCGCAGGACTGCCACGCGGCCCCGACAACTCGGGGTCGCGGCCTGCGTGCTTGCGGCATGACCTCCGCTCCTGGCCCGCGAGCCCGGTGATCGCCGCACGGCGCTGCGCGTGAGCCCGTGGCGCCCGATCGGCGACCACGGCTATGCTGGGCCACGGCACCGACGCGAGGCCGACGTCGGAGGCGATGCACTGACCATGGACGATCCGCTCGGCGCCTTCGTTCCGCACGGCCAGATCGAGATCGCGGGCGCGCCGGGACGGCCCGCTCGCCGGCGCGACCTTCGCGGTCAAGGACATCTTCGACGTCGCCGGCACGGTCACCGGGCGCGGCAATCCCGACTGGCTGGCGACCCATGGCGCCGGCGAGCCGCCATGCGCCGGCGGTGCAGGCGCTGCTCGACGCCGGCGCGCGGCTGGTCGGCAAGACGATCACCGAGGAGCTGGCGTTCAGCGCGGTCGGCACCAACCCGCACTATGGCACGCCGAAGAACGTCGCAGCGCCGGGCCGCGTGCCGGGCGGCTCCTCGAGCGGCTCGGCCTCGGCCGTCGGCGGCGGGCTGGTCGATCTGGCGCTCGGCAGCGATACCGGCGGCTCGGTGCGGGTGCCGGCGAGCTACAACGGCATCCTCGGCATGCGCCCGAGCCACGGCCGGATCAGCCTCGCGGGCGTCATGCCGCTCGCGCCGAGCTTCGACACGGTCGGCTGGTTCGCGCGCGACCCGCAGCTGTTCGCGACCGCCGGCCGGGTGCTGCTCGGCGATCGGAGCCCCGGCCGGCGCCAGCGCGCCTGCTGCTGGCGGAGGACGCCTTCGCGCGCGCCGAGAGCGCGGTCGCAGGAGCGCTTGCGCCCGGCGATCCGCGCGGTCGAGGAGCGGCTCGGCGCGGCCCGGCCGGTGACCGTGAGCGCGGACGGCCTCGATGCCTGGCACGAGGTCTTCCGCATCCTGCAGGGGGCGGAGGCCTGGGCCGAGCACGGCGCCTGGATCGAGAGCGCCAGGCCCAGGATCGGGCCGTTCCTGGTCGAGCGCCTGCGGCTCGCCTGCGACGCTGACCGCGGCGACGAGGTCGCCGCGGCCGCGGCGGCGCGCGCTGCGATCCGCGCAGCGCTCGACCGGCTGCTCGCGGACGGCGCGCTGCTGCTCCTGCCGAGCGCGCCCGGTCCGGCGACCGCGGGTCGATGCCGCGATGGCCGAGCACGAGCGGGTGCGCGTGCGCACGATCGGCATCACCTGCATCGCCTCGCTCGGCGGCCTGCCCCAGGTCAGCCTGCCGCTCGGCCGCGCTGGCCGAGGGGCCGGTCGGCCTGTCGCTGCTCGCCGGCCGCGGCCAGGACGCGCTGCTGCTCGACCTGGTCGCGGCCGGCTCGGCGAGTTGCGACAAACCGCCGCTGGCTGAGGCCGCGCCGCCCGCGGCTATGACACTGCGCCTGCTTCAAGCCGACCAGAACCCGCGGGAGACGCCGATGCAGCGACGCCTTTTCCTCGCCTCGAGCCTGCTGATTCCGACGCTGGCCCTGCTCGACCCGGACGCGCGGCGCGCGGCGGCCGAGCACGAGGTCCAGATGCTGAACAAGGGCCCCGAGGGCCAGCGCAACTGGTTCGAGCCGGCGGTCCTTCGCGTCGAGCCCGGGGACACGGTCAAGTTTCGTGTCCACCGACAAGGGCCACAACAGCGCGTCGGTGGTCATCCCCGAGGGCGCCGAGGCCTGGAACGGCAAGCTCAGCAAGGAGATCTCGGTCACGCTCTCCGTGCCCGGCCTCTACGCCTACAAGTGCACGCCGCACTTCGGCCTCGGCATGGTCGGCCTGGTCGCGGTCGGCGACCCGTCGATCAACCTTCGACGGCGGTCGAGGCTGCGCGAGTATCCCGGCAAGGCCAAGACCATGATCACTGAGCTGCTCAAGCAACGTGAAGGCGTCGATGTAGGCTGCAGGCGCAACGGGTGCCGACCCGACGCGCCGGCGCCGCGCGCGGCTTGCAGCGGGTCAGCCGACCGACGTGGCGTCGGCGCTTTCGGGTTGTTGCCTGCTCGCCGTCTGGTTTACGATCCGGCAAGGGATCGGTGGCATAACGGCCGAGGCCGCCAGGCGCTGGCGCCGCGCTGCCCCGACAACCCCTTGCAGCGGTCCGACAGCTTCATGACCAGTCCGAGCAGAGAATCAGCGTCGGGATCATCGGCACCGGCTTCGTCGCGCGCCATTTCACCTTCGAGCTGGAGCGCCGGCCGGGCTACCGGCTGGCCAAGGTGCTGACCCGGCGGCCGCTCGACCGCTGCCAGGACTTCCCGCGCGCAGGACGCGCTGACCGATTCGCTCGACGCCCTGATCGCGGCCAGCGACGTGGTGTTCGAGTGCACCGGCGATGCGTTCTACGCCGCCCGAACCATCGGCCGCGTGCTCGACGCCGGCAAGCCGGTGGTCACGCTCAACGCCGAGTTCCACGCCACGATCGGCGTCGCACTTCGTCGAGCGCGGCCTCCTGAGCGAGGCCGAGGGCGACCAGCCGGGCTGCCTCGCGGCGCTCGCCGAGGACGCGGTCGCGACCGGCTTCACGCCGCTCGTCTACTGCAACATGAAGGCGTTCCTGAACCGCAATCCGAGCCCCGAGGAGATGCGCTACTGGGCCGAGCGCCAGGACTACTCGATCGAGATGGTGACCTCGTTCACCGACGGCACCAAGGTCCAGATCGAGCAGTGCCTGGTCGCCAACGGGCTCGGCGCCGGGATCGCCAAGGAGGACCTGATCGGGCTCGCGACCGGCGATCTCAAGGTCGCCGCGGCCGAGCTCGGCGCCGCCGCCGACCGGCTCGGCCATCCGATCAGCGAGTACATCCTGGACCGCGGCCTGCAGCACGGCGTGTTCATCATCGCCCGCCACGACCAGCGCCAGGCCACGCCGTTGCGCAACTTCAAGCTCGGCGAGGGGCCCTACTACGTCCTGATCAAGGACTATTGCCTGGTCCACCTCGAGGTGTTCAAGACCATCGAGCGGCGTGATGCAGGGGCGCCGGCCCGCTGCTCAACAACGGCGCCTTGCCGCGGGTCAGCGTCGCGAGCATCGCCAAGCGCGCGCTCAGGCCGGGCGAGATGATCGAGCGCGGCTGCGGCAGCTTCGATCTGCGCGGCACCTGCGTCAACATCGCCGAGCGGCCGGGCCACGTGCCGATCTGCCTGGCGAGCGAGCTGCACGTGCAGGCGCCGGGTCGAGCGCCGGCCAGCTCCTGACCATGGACGACGTCGAGCTGCCCGAGACCGAGGCGCTGGCCGCCTGGCAGGCGATCGAGCGGCGCGTCCTTCGCGCGCCGCGCCGGCCCCGGCGCCTGGCCAGAGCCGCCTGACGCCCGCCAACGTTCCCGCCGCGCCCAGGTCGAGTGCAGCCCGATGGACATCAAGGCGACCGCGATCCCGGAGGTGAAGATCGTCACGCCCGCGCGCTACGGCGACCATCGCGGCTTCTTCACCGAGGTCTACAACCGGCACGCGCTGGCCGAGGCCGGGATCGACATCGAGTTCGTCCAGGACAACCACTCCTACTCGGCCGAGCGCGGCACGCTGCGCGGGCTCCACTTCCAGCGCCCGCCGGCGACCCAGACCAAGCTGTTGCGCGTGCTGCGCGGAGCCGTGGTCGACGTCGCGGTCGACTGCCGGCTCGGCTCGCCGACCTTCGGCCGCCACGTGATGGTCGAGCTGTCGGCCGCGGCCGGCGACCAGATCCTCTGCCCCAAGGGCTTCGCCCACGCCACCTTGACCATCGAGCCGGACACCGAGATCACCTACAAGGTCGACGCCTACTACGCCCCCAACCGCGATCTCGGCGTGCGCTTCGACGACCCCGATCTCGCGATCGCCTGGCCTATCCCGTCGGATCAGCTGGTGCTGTCGGACAAGGACCGGAACCTGCCCTGGTTCCGCGACCTGCCGGCGGTGTTCACCTACCCCTGAGCCCTGAAAGCAGGAAGGACGTTCGCCATGGAGCGCGTTCTCGTTACCGGCGCCGGCGGCTACATCGGCACCTCGCTCGTGCCGATGCTGCTCGCGGCCGGGCTACAAGGTGCGGGCGCTCGACCGCTTCTTCTTCGGCCGCGAGCTGTTGCCCGAGCACGAGCAGCTGGAGCGCATCCAGGCCGACAGCCGGCGGCTCGAGCCCGCCTACTTCGAGGGCGTCGACCACGTCATCGACCTGGTCGCGATCTCCAACGACCCGAGCGGCGAACTGTTCCAGGACGCGACCTACCAGATCAACCACGAATCCCGCGTCCACTGCGCGACGCTCGCCAAGGCCGCCGGCGTCAAGCGCTACGTCCTGCCGTCGTCCTGCAGCATCTACGGCTTCCAGGACCCGGGCGTGAGGTGCGACGAGAGCTACGCCGACCAACCCGCTCACCACCTACGCCAAGGCCAACGAGCTGGCCGAGCAGGGCGTGCTGCCGCTCGCCGACGGCAAGTTCTGCGTCGTGGTCCTGCGCCAGGCCACGGTCTACGGCTACAGCCCGCGCATGCGCTTCGACCTCGCGATCAACGGCATGACCTACGGCGCCTGGAAGACCGGCGTGCTGCCGCTGATGCGCGACGGCAGCCAGTGGCGCCCGATGGTCCATGTGCGCGATACCGCGAGCGCCCAGATCTTCATGCTCAAGGCGCCGCGCGACAAGGTCAACGGCCAGCTGTTCAACGTCGGCTCGGACGCCAACAACTACCAGCTCGGGCCGCTCGCCGAGACGATCTGCGGGGTCCTGCCCAAGCCGGTCAGGATCGACTGGTATGGCGATGCCGACCACCGCTCCTACCGCGTCGACTTCGCCAAGATCGAGGCGCTCGGCTGGAAGGCCAAGCACACCGCGCGCGACGGCGCGCTCGAGATCTACGAGAAGCTCGAGGCGGGCGCGATCGACAAGACCACCGAGACGATCACGCTCGAGTGGTACCAGACGCTCACCAAGTGGCACCAGATCATCAAGGAGGTCGAGCTGCACGGCGGGATCATCAACATCAATCTTGTGAGGCCGCCACCAAGGTCGGCCCGAGCGGCACGCACCCCCGGCGTGCAACTCGCGAGCGCGGGAGCGTAGCAGCCATGTGGAAGGGCATCATCCTCGCCGGCGGCTCGGGCACGCGGCTGCACCCGGTGACCCGCGCGGTCTGCAAGCAGCTCCTGCCGATCTTCGACAAGCCGCTGATCTACTTCCCGCTCACCACGCTGATGCTGGCCGGGATCCGCGACATCCTGATCATCACCACGCCCGAGGACCAGGGCGCGTTCCAGCGCCTGCTGAACGACGGCGCGCAGTGGGGCCTCAGGCTCAGCTACGCCGTCCAGCCGCGGCCCGAGGGGCTGGCCCAGGCCTTCGTGATCGGCCGCGACTTCATCGGCGAGGACGACTGCGCGCTGGTCCTCGGCGACAACATCTTCTTCGGCCACTACATCCGCGAGGACCTGAAGCGCGCCGCCGCCCATGCGCACGGCGCCACGGTCTTCGGCTACCAGGTGAGCGATCCCGAGCGCTACGGCGTGGTCGAGTTCGACGACGCCGGCCGCGCGATCTCGATCGAGGAGAAGCCCAAGCAGCCCAAGTCGAGCTACGCGGTGACCGGGCTCTACTTCTACGACAACCAGGTGGTCGACATCGCGGCCGCGATCGAGCCGTCCTGGCGCGGCGAGCTCGAGATCACCGACGTCAACCGGCGCTACCTCGAGCAGGGCGAACTGCGGGTCGAGCGCATGGGCCGCGGCTACGCCTGGTTCGACGCCGGGACCCACGACAGCCTGCTCCAGGCGGCCGAGTTCGTGCGCACGATCCAGCAGCGCCAGGGCCTCCAGATCGCCTGCCCCGAGGAGATCGCCTACCGCCTCGGCCACATCGACGCGGCCCAGCTCGAGCGCCTCGCCGAGCCGCTCAAGAAGACCGACTACGGCCAATACCTGTTGCGCATCCTCGACGAGCACGGCCCCCGCGACTGGGCCGGCCTCCAGCCCGAGCTGAGCGGCGACGCGCCGGGCGGCGGCGCGGCGGCGAGCACGAGCGCCCGCTCCTCGCCCCCCGCCTCGTCGACCACGACGATCCGGCCGCCGTCGCCCGCGCGCAGCTGCTCGTTCGCGTTCAGCAAGCTCGATGCCGTAGACCGTGCCGTCCGGCGCGAGGTCGATGTTCAGCTCGTCGCTGACGCAGATCGTCTCCACCTGCCCGACTTCTCGCGCAGGCGGATATAGGCAACATTGAGGCTCGGGTCGTAGGTCAGCTTCATCGGCGCGCTCCTCTCTGCCTCAAAAATACTTCACCAGGACCGTGATCACCAGCCAATCGCCGTCCTCCTCCACCGCGAACGCCTCGATTTGTTTGTTCGGTAGCGCCTGCCGCGCCAGACGCCACCGAAGGCGAAGTTCCGCCGGGAAGCGTGCGTCCGAAGCGTGCCGGGAAGCGCTCACCCGCGGCGACGGTCGCCTCGACCTCCACGGGCGGTCGCACCGCGCTCGGCCAGCCGCGCCGCCGCATGCGGATGGACGCGAACGATCAATGCGCTAAAGCCCTCTTTCAGGCCATGGCGCCAATGCGCGAGCAGCGCGGCGACATGCTGCTGGATCGCCTCGCGCATGTTGCGCTTGGCCTCCTCGATCGTGCGGCCGTTGCTGAAGCAGCCGGGCAGGCTCGGGCTGTACGCGCTGTAACCCTCGTCGTCCGGCTCCTTCTCGATCACGATCTCGAAATGGTAGAACCGCATGCCCGGACTCCCGCTGCCGGCGCCAGCCTAGCACGCGATGGCGTGTTGAGGCGATGCCAGCGCCGCACGCTAATCCGCTCGCTTCAGCGCCGCGGCGACGGAGCGGAACTGCTCGAGCGCGGCCTCCAGGTTCTCGATGATCTCGGCCGCCAGCACCGAGGGTGCGGGCAGGCTGTCGGCGTCCTCCAGGCTGTCGTCCTTGAGCCAGAAGATGTCGAGGTTCGCCTTGTCGCGCGCGACCAGCTCGTCGTAGGCGAAGGCGCGGAAGCGCTCGCTCTCCTCGCGCGCCTGGCGGTTGCCCGGGCGGTAGCAGGCGACGAAGTCGTAAAGGTCCTCGCGCCGCAGCGGCCGCTGCTTCGAGCGTGAAGCTCTGGTTGGTGCGGAAGTCGTAGATCCAAAGGCGCCTGGTCCAGGGCGTCTCGCTCGCCGGGCTTCTTGTCGAAGAACAGCACGTTCGCCTTGACGCCGGGGCGATAGAAGATCCCGGTCGGCAGGCGCAGGAGCGTGTGGAAGTCGAACGCGCGCAGCAGCCGGCGCCGCACCTTCTCGCCCGCCCCGCCCTCGAACAGCACGTTGTCCGGCAGCACCACCGCCGCCGTCCGCGGGCGTCCAGGATCGACATCACGTGCTGCAGAAAATTCAGCTGCTTGTTCGAGGTCGTGGCGATGAAGTCGTCGCGCTCGTAGACCTGCGACTCGCGCTCGATGTCGCCGTCTGCGCCGACCACCGTATAGCTGCTCTTCTTGCCGAATGGCGGATTGGTCAGCACCATGATCGAAGCGCTTCGTTCCGGCCGAGATCAGCGCATCGCCCTGATGCACCGGGCTCTCCTCGCCGCCGATGCCGTGCAGGTACAGGTTCATGGCGCAAAGGCGGACCACGCCATCGACGATGTCGACGCCCGTGAAGGTCTCCTCGCGCAGCCGCCGCAGCACCTCGCGATCGCGCGTCCTTGTCTTCATGTGCTCGTAGGCCGCGAGCAGGAAGCCGCCGGTGCCGCAGGCCGGATCGCAGATCGTCTGGCCGGGCGCCGGGTCCACGACCTCGACCATCGCCTCGATCAGCGGCCGCGGCGTGAAGTACTGTCCGGCGCCGCTCTTCACCTCCTGGGCGTTGCGCTCGAGCAGCCCCTCGTAGATCTCGCCCTTGACGTCGACGTTGAGCCCGATCCAGGTCTCGCCGTCGATCATCACGACCAGGCGCCGGAGCTTCGCCGGGTCCTGGATCTTGTTCTGCGCCTTGCGGAAAATCGTGCCGAGCAGGCCGGGCTCGCGCGCCAGCTCCTCCAGCGTGTGCCGGTACTGCAGTTCGAGGTCGTCGCCTTCCTTGTCCTTCAGCGCCGCCCAGCGCCATCGCGCCGGAATGCGCGACACCTCGCCCAGATGGTCGTGGCGCTCCTGGTCCATCTTCAGGAACAGGAGGCAGGTGATCTGCTCAACATAGTCGCCGTAGCCGACGCCGTCGTCGCGCAGCACATGCGCATAGTTCCAGACCTTGTTGACGAGGGCTGCGGGGCTGGTCATGGGCGTGCTGCTCTACGAGCGCGACGTGATCGCGGCATCTCCGCCTGAAAGTCGGCTATCGAGCGACGACGTCGGACCGGCCAACGAGAGCACGTGTTCGCCACCCGCTCCGTCGACATATTGCCGAAGCGAAGTCGATCGATGACCCTGCGTCCGGCACGAGCGTGATCACCACGTGCTGCGCATCGCTGCGCTGGAGCACGAGGCCGTAGATCCTGCGCGAAGTGCGTCTCGCCTGCTTAACCCCGCACCTCATCGCGTTCGCTTGGCGCGCGCGTCTTATGGGCGGGGCTCGGATGCGATGCGGACCAGCTCGCGGACATCGATCGCCGCCGTCAGATTCGACCACGACTGATGCTGGCCGTCGTCGCTGCCACGAAGCTGTCTCGTTGGCATTCTAGGAGCTCGATGCCGTAGATCGTGCACGAGCCTCGAGGGGCGAGGTCCGATGTTACGAGCTCGATCGAGCTGACGCGCAGATGGTCTTCTGATCCTCCCTCGCCTTCTCGCGCCAGGCGGATGTAGCGCGACGCCATCGATGTGGCATGCGGATCGTAGGTCAGCTTCATCGAGCTACCGCTCTACCTTGCTGGATCAAAAGTACTTCACGGCACGGACACGCTGCATCACGAGACCAGTCGCCCTCCGCCTCGCACCGCGAACGCCTGGCGACAGCTGCTTGGTCCGGTAGCGTATGCCAGGCCAGCTGCCGCTAAAGCGCGAAGGTCCGCCAGACAGCCGGTAACGTGCTGCGCCACGGCTATCGGCTGGTCGCTCGCGCTGCCAGCGATCGGTCGCCTCGACCTCCTGCCGGGGCTGCGCACCGCCGATCGAGCAGATGCTGCTCTACGGCGTGCGGATGCCAGCGAGCCGGTCAATAGCACTCCCTGGCGGCATATCGGTCGGAGCAGCTCGAGCTGTCGCTGGCCGCGCTCTTGCCGCCGCCGGCCGCGGGCGGGCCTGGGCCTGGCGGCGCGCTCGGCGCGGATGCGCTCGAGCAGCACGCTCGCCGGCTCGTCGTTCGGGTCCTGCGGCACCAGCTTGCCCGCGAAGGCGGCCTTGAGGATGGACTGGCGGAGAGCCTGTGCATACCGATAGTGCTTGTCGATGGCGTCCTCAAATCGTCATAATTGGAGTAGCTGGTCTTCAACTGCTCAACTATCGCGGTCCTGCTCTACGAACGGAGGACCGGAACCGCAAAATCATCAAATCCTCGAGAGTTAACGTATGTTGTCTGGCTACCTCGTGTTGCCTTGACGAATTTCGCAATACATTGACTTGGGTTCATAAACAAAACCATACATCGATCACATATTGGGCCGAATGAGAGGCGACACCGCAACATCGCGACGGCTCGAGCAGATGCTTTGTGCTCTTGTACCGACGATGCACTACGGCAGCTATCGACCAATTCGAGCCGCACAGACTGGTCAGTCAAGACCTCATACCTCAGTTCGTTTCGCCGATACATATTCCGCGATGTCTGAACCTGATTTACTTCAGTTCTCCGACGCGATTTGCCCCGTCACACTCGCCGGCCCAGTACATGCGGATACCCTTGCTCAGTCTGACGCCTGGTTGAATACTCGATGGGAGATCGGCCTCTCTGGCTAAGCAAAGCTGCTCGCAGCGTCGCCCACACCCAGCCCTCGGGCAGGTCGGGCAGGCCGGTGGTGTCGGGCGGCTGGGGCTCCTTGTACTTCTGCTTCCAGCGGTCGTCCTTGGGCGGCTTGCCCTTGGCCCGCAGCTTCTTCAGCTCGGCGGCTTCCCAGGCCTGGCGCCTGGCCTTCAGGATGCGCTGGAGCAGGTCGGCGCCGCTCTCCCTGATCTCGCCCTTGTGCCGCTCGCGCCAGTCGCGGGTCAGCTCGCCGGTCACCGCCGCCTTGAGCACCGCCTGGCGGTATTTCTTCAGCAGCGCCCTGGCCCGCTTCAGGCTCGCCACCCCGGCGTCCAGCTCGCTGAACAGCTCGTCGATCTTGGCGACGATGCGTTGCTGCTCCACGGAGGCGGAATCGGGATGCTTCATCCCCCAGGAAATCGGCCGGAAAACGCGTTGACCGGCCGTGCCCTTCATGTTGTGCTCGGCCACCTCCCGAAAGCTACTCTGATGAACGTAGAATAAAGAATGTACCTGTTCAAAATTCCTTCGAGTGTAGCGAGTAAACTATGATATGAGACACGCTCTGCGAGAGTCTCACGAACCGCGCACTCTAGAGCTAGCACGGATGCGAATTGCCGGGCGTATCTGTTGCGGGTGCGCTAGCCAGCGGGTTTACGCTGCACGGGCTGCGGGCATGAGAAGGCCTGGAGCCACAGGAAGAGCCTGATCAAATAGTGCACGGCCTGTGGCAGGCAGCACTCGAATTCTGGCGGGTACCATCTTCGAGCAGACCAAGACCGGGCTCGCCAAGTGGTTCCTCGCCATCTACTGGTGACCTCGAGCAAGGGCGGCATCTCGGCGATGGAGCTGCAGCGCCAGATAGCTTCGGCAGCTACCAGACCACCTGGAGCTGGCTGCACAAGATCCGCAGCGCATGTTACGCTCGGAGCGGGCGCCGCTGGCGGCGCGTTCCAAGCCGATGAGACAGATGTAGCGACTCCGGCCTGGAAGGTCCAGCCGCGGAGCGGACTGCAAGACCAGGGTCGCGGGCACCGTCGATAGCGGTCGAGGCTAAGCCAGCGGGCGCCGCCTGGGCCGGCTGCGTCTGGCCGTGGTGGCCGACGTCTCGGCCGGCCGCCTCGAAGACTTCATCGCCGCCAACGTCGCCGGGCACGCGACCGTGGCCACCGACGGCTGGTCCGGCTATGCCGGCCTCGCCGCCAAGGGCTACGGCCACGAGCAGCTCAATCTCAGCGCCAGCTGGGGCGACGCGGCGCTCCGCCTGCCGGCGATCCACCTGGTGTTCGGCCTGGCCAAGCGCTGGCTGCTCGGCACCCACCACGGCGACGTCTCCAAGAATGCACCTGCCGGCCTATCTCGACGAGTTCGTCTTCGGCTTCAACCGCCGTACCGCCAAGAATCTCAGCCACGCTTCGCCGCGTCATCCTGCAAGCCGTCCTGACGCGCCCCACCCCCTACCGCAGTCTCGTCGCCAGAGGCGCTACCTGATGGTCGTGGAGAGCTAATTGACATGAAACTCGATTTAATCCAAAGCCAAAGTCATTCGAAAGATTAATTGCTATAGCGAACTTGCCGTTCTCCATGCAGGGAGTAATCTTTGCGAACAGCACATCTCCTTCGTGAATCGAGTGAATGCCTTGGATACCTCCCACAAAGGTCGAAAATTCGACGTGTAGATCTGTCCGGTTAGCGCGCTAACAGCTGGCATCGGAACAAAGGAGACCGGAAGATCGCGCGATAGCTTCGAGATGTCGAGCGTAGGATTAATTTCTGCGATCTCGGATATTTTGGCTTCTGCCCAACCTGCGGCCAAGAGATGGAGAATTGTTACAGCACGTCGTTCATGCGACCAGCGCCTCGCTGAGGTCATCGAGCGTCGGCTGCAGCTGCTCGCCGAACACCCGCCTCGCCTTCAGCAGCCCGCCGCGGTCGGTGAAGTCGGGCATCTGCTTGAGATCGTCTGTCGTCACCTCGGCGTTGTGGGCGATGTGGTTCCTGATCAGGCCGAGCCATTCCATCTGCTCGTCGGTGAAGCTGCGGCCGGCCTTGATCTGGCGGCCGACCCAGAGGTTGAAGCGCTGCTCGACCCGCCTGGAGAACGGCTCCAGCACCTCGTCGGGGCCGCCGGCGGCGAAGCGCACCAGCGCGATGACGTCGGTCAGCACCTTCTCGGGCGCGCCGCGCACGCGGGCGGCGTCGAGGCGCTGGTACGCCTGCCAGACCTGCGCCACGTCGAGCGGCCAGGGGGCGCGGGTCAGCTCCTCGGCCAGCTCCCTGATCGCGGCGTAGGTCAGGTGGCGCGCGCGGTAGGGCCGGTTCAGCAGGATCTGGAGCGCTGCGAGCCGGTCCTTGTTCTCCTCGATGAACTGCTCGAAATGCCGCGTCATCTCGCGCGCCCGCTCGACGTCGTAGCCGGCATAGAGTCACCACGTCGGTCGTGATCTCGTCGATCACGATCTCCGAGCTGCTGCTTGATGTCGACCAGCGTGCGGCGCAGCAGCGCGTTGTCGAACGGATCGCAGGCCTTTCTTTCAGCGCCTTCTCGACCTCGGCGCGCTGTTCCTCGCTCGGCGCGGGGCCGAACCGCGCTGCGGTCTCCGCCTCGATCCGGTCGGGATCGATCGCGTCCAGGAGCGCGTTCGCGAGGTCCTTGCAGCGTCCGGCCGCCGGCCGCGGCCTCGATCCGCCGCAGGTCCTCGGTGCCTGCCTGGCCGCGACCGTCCGCTCGCGCTCGAGCGCGGCGAGGCGGCCGGCGAGCGAGCTCAAGGAATCGTCGTCGCGCCGGCCCATCGCCACCTGCTCGATCAGCTTGCCGAAGCCGACGCCGGGCTTGCGCTCGAGCGGCTGGTTGTCGCTCTTGCTGGTCTCGGTGACGCCGACCGCGTCGATCAGCACGAAGCGGGTCTTGGCCTCGGCGTCGGGCGTCACCTGCTTCAGGTCCGAGGGCTGGATGATGCGGGCGCCGCGGCCCTTCATCTGCTCGAAGTAGATCTCGGACTTGACGTCGCGCATGAAGATCAGGGCCTCGATCGGCCGGATGTCGGTGCCGGTCGCCACCATGTCCACGGTCACGGCGATGCGCGGCATCGGGTCGGTGCGGAAGCGCTTGATCAGCTCCTTCGGGCTCTCGGCGGACTGGTAGGTGATCTTCTTGCAGAACTCGTTGCCCTGCTCGAACACCTCGCGCGCGATGTGGGTGATCTCCTCGGCGTGGTGGTCGTCCTTGGCGAAGATCAGGGTTTTCGGTACCCAGTCGCGGCCCGGGAACAGCTCGGACTTCAGCTTGTCCCGGTAGGCCTTCAGGACCGTGCGGATCTGATCGGGCGTGGTGACCGAGCGGTCCAGCTGCTGGGCCTTGTACTCGAAGTCCTGGTCCAGCTCCTCCCAGCGCTTCATGCGCGTGCGCCGGTCGCGCAAGCCGAGCGCGTAGCCGGCCTCGACCCGGCTGCCCTGCTCGGAGACCTCGGTCTTGATCCGGTAGATCTCGTAGCCGACGTTGACCCCGTCCGCGACCGAGCGCTCGTAGGGGTAGGTCATCACCAGGTTGTCGCCGAAGAAGCCGAGCGTGAGCTTCGAGGGCGTCGCGGTCAGGCCGACGATGTGGGCGTCGAAATACTCCAGCACCTGGCGCCAGACCTTGTAGATCGAGCGGTGGCACTCGTCGGTGACGACGAAGTCGAAGGTCTCGATCGGGATCTTCGGGTTGTAGGCGACCGGGCGCTCCTTCTGCTCCCATGGCGCCGCCGCGGTCTCGAAGGTCGAGATCTCCTCGGCCGCCGGGTCGTAGTCCTCCTCGCCGCGCAGCATCGAATAGAGGCGCTGGATGGTGGTGATGCAGACCTTGGCGACCGGATCGATGCGGTTCGATTGCAGGTGCTGGACGTTGTAGAGGCTCGTGAAGTTGCGGCCGTCGTCGGGCGTGGCGAAGGCCTGGAACTCGCGCAGCGTCTGGTCGCCGAGGTTGTTGCGGTCGACCAGGAACAGGATGCGCCTGGCGCCGGCGTGCTTGATCAGCCGGTAGCTGAAATTGCAGGCGGTGAAGGTCTTGCCGCTGCCGGTCGCCATCTGGATCAGCGAGCGCGGGTGGTCGGCGGCGAGCGAGCGCTCGAGGTTCTCGATCGCCTCGATCTGGCAGCCGCGCAGGCCCTGCGGTGATCAGCGGCGGCATCCGTTGCAGGCGGCGGCGAAGCGTCGCGGGCTTGGGCGAGCCACTCGGCGAGCGTCTCGGGCTTGTGGAAGGCGAACACCGGGCGCGAGCGGGGCTTGGGGTCGCGCAGATCGCGGAACAGGGTCTCGATGCCGGTGCTCTCGTAGCCGAACGGCAGGGGATCGGCCCAGGCGTCGAGGTGCTCGGGTAGCTGGGTGAGGTACTTCTCCGACTGCTCCGCGAAGCCCGATAGCGTCGTGCCGGCCTTCTTGGCCTCGACCACGCCCGGCCGCCCTGCCGTCGACGAACAGCAGGTAGTCGGCCTCGCCGGCTGGCAGCGGGAACTCGCGCACCGCCACGCCGCGGCCGGCCTTGCGGTTCAGCTCGTCCCGATGCTGCAAGATCCAGCCGGCGGCTTCCAGCTGCCGGTCGATCAGTCTGCGAGCACGGGCTTCGGGGGTGCTCATGGTGTGTTTCTAACGCAAATTCCATTGCGAATGGGAGAATCGATCGAAGGTGGTCCGAGGATACTCAGCATGCGTCACCTGTGCACAATGGAGGCACATGGTGTCCACTTGATTTTTGGTTCAATGAAGGCGGGCGGGGCGCTGTCGCGCGCTGGCTAGGCATTTGAAAACGCGGCTCTGGATGCGCGAGGTCAACTGGAGATAAGTCAACTCAGCATCAATCACTGGAGGCTGGCGGGCGGACGAATAAAACATGCGTCACTTGTGGCGCATCGAAGTTGAGGAATGCGTCACTTTTGTGACAGCAGGTGGCGCATCCATAGTTGCGGCGGCGGATTGATCTGGAGGCATTGCTTGGCCTGTAGTTGGATGGGGACGGCTCATCTGGCAGATTTGGCGCTTCAATTGGGAGGCTTGGCAAAAGCTACTGCAATTGGAAAATTCTTCGGAGAGCATGCCTTGAGGATGGACTTGGCCGTTCGGCTGGAGGCGGGCGGGGTTAGGGGAGGTCGAACAGGCAGCCCTGGACCGTGACGAAGCTGCGGCGGTGGTGGCGGCAGGGGCCGAGGCGCTAGAGGGCGGCGCGGTGGAGCGCGGTGGCGTAGCCGACGTTGGTGTCCCAGCCGTAGCCCGGGTAGCGGCCGGCGAGGCGGCGCATCAGGCGGTCGCGGGTCACCTTGGCGACGATCGAGGCGGCGCTGATCGCGGGCACCAGCGCGTCGCCGTCGACGATCGCCTCGGCCGGGCAGGGGAGGTCCGGCGTGCGGTTGCCGTCGATCAGCGCGAGGTCGGGCAGGCAGCCCAGGCGCAAGACCGCGCGGCGCATCGCGAGCAGGCTCGCCTGCAGGATGTTCAGCCGGTCGATCTCGGCGACCGAGGCGGCGCCGATCCCGATCCGCGCGCCGCCGGTCGGCGCGGCGTCAGCGCTGCGGCGAGCTGCTCGCGCACCGGCGCGGCCAGGACCTTGGAGTCGGCGAGGCCCTCGACCGGCGCGAGCAGGATCACCGCGGCCGCGACCACCGGGCCGGCGAGCGGTCCGCGGCCGACCTCGTCGACCCCGGCGATCAGGCGGACGGCGGTGGCGCGGCGCATGCTCAGGGCCGCCCCGAGGACGCGGCCCGGCCGCGCGCGGCCCGACGGAGCGTCATCGGGATCGTCATCGGGGCCGGCCGCCTGCGGCGGCTCCGCCACGGCCCGGCCGGCCGCCACGGCCCGGGCGGCCGCCGCGGCCTGGCGCGGCCCGCGGTGGCGCTCGATCACCCGGTCGATGCGGCCGCCGAGGTGGGCGGCCAGCAAGGCGCCGCCCTGCACCAGGCGCGCCGAGCGCAGCCTGAGCACCCGCGCCTCGTCGCGCGCGAGCCGCGCCAGCAGCAGCGAGAGGCGCTCGGGCGGGTTCGCCTGCAGCGCGTGCAGGCGGCGCGCGAGGCCGAGCCACAAGGGGCTCATGACCATGGTCAGCGCGATCACCGCGACCACCGTGCGCTGGGCCTCCTCGCCGATCAGCCCGCTCGCGACCCCGGTCGCGGCGAGCACGAAGGCGAACTCGCCGACCTGGGCGAGCGCGAAGCCGGCGAGGAACGCGACCCGCCAGGGCGCGCCGACGGTTCGCAGGGCCCCGACGTTGATCACGCTGTTGAGCAGGAACACGAAGCCGGTGAGCAGCAGCACCGTGCGCGAGGTTGCGCCAGGACGAAGGCGAGGTCGATCAGGAGCCCGACCGAGAGGAAGAACATCATCAGGAGCAGGCTCTGGATCGGGTCCATCGCGCGCACCATGACCGCGCGCTCGGTCGTGTTGCCGACGTAGAGCCCGGCGAGGAAGGCGCCGAGCCCGGCCGAGAGCTCGAGCGCGCCGCTTGCCGCGGCGCCGATCACGCACAGCGCCAAGGCGCCGATCGGGGCGAGGTCGGGATGGCGCACCCAGAGGCGGCGGAACGGCAGGTGGGTGCGCTGGCGCCGGCTGAGGAACCAGATCAGCGCGACCAGCGCGGCGACCGCGAGCGCCAGCTTGAGCACCAGCGCCGGCAGGTCGACACCCTCCGGGCCCGCCATGCCGACCACGATGATCAGCATCGGCACCACCGCGAGATCCTGGGCGATCAGCACGCCGACCGCGACCCGCCCGGTCTCGTTGCGCAGCTCGCCGATGTCCTCGAGGATCTTGATCCCGACCGCGGTGCTGCTGAGCGCGAGCACGAAGCCGTAGAGCACCGCGCGCTCGGTGCGCCAGCCGAACAGCTGCCCGAGCAGCAGCATCAGCGAGACGCTGACCAGGATCTGCAGCGCCGCCGCGCCGACCGCGGTGCGGTAGATGTTCCTGAACGCGCGCAGCGACAGGTGGGTCCCGACCACGAACAGCAGCACCAGCACGCCGAGCTCGGCGAAGACGTCGATGGTCGCGCGGTCGGTGATCAGGCCGAGGCCCGAGGGCCCGAACACCGCGCCGGCGACGATGTAGCCGACGAGCGGCGGCTGGCGCAGGCCGGCGAGCAGCAGGCCGCCCGCGACCGCGCCGATCAGGAGCAGCGCCACCGGCAGCAGATCGAGGTGCTCGGCCATCGGGCAACGCTACTAGCACGACCTTGCGGCGGGCTTAACCCGGGTTGTCATGACCGCCCGACCGGCTCGCTGCTCGGGCGGGCAGCCGACCGATCGAGGTGATCAGAAATGCGGCCAGCCCGGCGCCGGCTCGATCCGCCCGACGACCTCGCGGGCGTGATTGCGGAGGACCGGCCGGGCGACCTCCACCAGCTTCGCGCGCGCCGGCGCCGGCAACGCGCCGAGCGCCTCGAGCAGCGCGATCAGCGCGACCGGCGCGGCGCGGCCGGCGCCGTCCTCGACCTTGAGCGCCAGCCCGAGGCCATGCCCGGGCAGAGCGGCGGCATACACACCCTCGGCGCCGGTCTTGACGATCACCCCGGGCGCTGCGGTCATGATCGCCGTGCAGGGCCGGCCCAAGCCGGCGACCAGCTGCGGGTGGGCGGACATCGCGTCGCAGATCTCGCGGCAGGCGGCGCCCCGGCCCGGGCTCAGCGCCTGCGGGTCGGCGAGCCGCGCCATGGCGGTCGCGAGCTGGGCCGAGAGTCATGGGGTAGGTGGGAATGCCGCAGCCGTCGGTCGCCGGCTCCGGCAGGCCATCGATGCCGGCCATCTCGGCGAGCGTCGCCGCCACCCGGCGCTGGACCGGGTGGTCGGCGGCGACGTAGCCCGTGAGCGGTGCGCCGAGGTGGCGCGCCACGGTCAGCATGCCGGCGTGCTTGCCGGAGCAGTTGCTGTGCGCCGGCTCGGGCGCGCGGCCGGCGGCGACCAGGCGCTCGGCCGAAGGCCCATGGGTCGGCGGGTGCGCGCCGCATTCGAGCGCGCTCGGATCGAGGCCGAGGCGGGCGAGCCAGGAGCGCACCAGCTCGACGTGGAGCGGTTCGCCGCCGTGCGAGGCGCAGGCGAGCGCGAGTTCCGCCTGGGTCACGCCGAAGCGCTGCGCCGCACCGCTTTCCAGCAGCACCAGCGCCTGCAGCGGCTTGACCGCCGAGCGCGGAAAGACCGGACGCTCGCTCGCCCCCGCGGCATGGCGCAGCGCGCCGCCGGCGTCGGCGACCGCACAGCTCACCCGGTGGCGGCTCTCGACGCGCCCGCCGCGCAGCACGAGGACGCCAACCGGAGCTGGGTTCGGATCGGGCGCGCTCATAACGGAAAGTTTAGCCGCGGCGGACAGACTTGGACAGCGCGCGCGGCGGGGAGCGGTCTCGTGAGCGGAAAATTCTACGGCTGGATCAGCGCGGATCGGCGCGCCCGGGGGCGGGTCGGCTGTGGAGAGACGGAATGCACAGGCGGGCATGGCTCGGCGTAGCCGCCCTGAACGCTATGGTCGCGGTTCTGGCGGGCCTCGCCGCGATCTTCGTCTCGTTCGACCTCCCGCGGGTCGATGCCAACCTGCTGCTCGCCGCCGGCGCGAGCTTCCAGCTCGCCCATGCGCTTGCGATCCTCGGCCTGGCCGCGCTCGGCTGGCCGCGCGACCACGTCGCCTGGCTGTTCTTCTACGGCATCCTGCTGTTCTCCGGCAGCCTCTACATGCGGGCGCTGGGCGACCGGGCAGGCGGTGCTGGTCCTGGGCGCGCCGGGCGCTTTCCTGCTGCTGCTCGGCTGGCTCGCGCTGGCTTGGTCGTCGCTCATCAGCTCGCGCGCGTAGGGGGCCGACGGGGGCCGATCCGTGGCGCCCGTTAACGGCTGTCAAACTCTGAGCCGCTAAGCTCGCGAGATGCGGGCTCTGCTGCTCGCACGACGTCATCCTCAGCTAGGGGAGACAGGCCATGTCCAAGCACGAATCGCAGTCTCCGACTCGGTCGAGCTGGCCGACGCTCGCTCACCTGATCCTGGCCGCCGGCACGGCGATCGCGCTGATCTCGGCGCCGGTCTCGCTCGAGCCGGGGTCGCTGGCCGTCACCTGGCAGGCTGCGCACGGCAAGAACGACGGCGGCAATGGCGGCGGCCACGGCGGTGGCAACGGCGGCGGTCACGGCGGCGGCAATGGCGGCGGCAAGGGTGCGTCGGAGCGTGGCCACGGCAGCCATGGCATGGCCCAGGGTCGCGGCCAAGGCCAGGGTCGGGGCCAGGACAAGGAGTACCAGGACCTCGACCAGCTGGTCGACGCTGTGCGCAGCGGCAAGGCGTTCGGGCGCGAGCGGCAGGACGAGCGGATCGAGCAGGCCAGGCAGCGCTACGGCCATGGCCGTGGCCAGGCCGGGCCGGGCGGCCGCGGCGCCGACGACGAGCGTCGCCAGGTGGCGCATCGTTTCTCGGCGGCCGAGGCTCACGCCTTGATCGAGCGTGGCTGGCGCACTCGGGCGGCGCCCGACGGGTTCAGGAACCACGGCGAGCGGGTGCAGACGATGGTCGAGCTCGCCAAGCGGCTCGGCTACGGCGCCAAGGTCGGCGCCCTGCAGGCCAACTTCGGCACCCCCTTCGAGAACGACATCGCGCGGCTCGAGGCCGAGCTCGCGCAGCCGGATCTCGATCCGTCCCGCCGCGCCGAGCTGGAAGCCGAGCTCGATGCCGCGGTCGCCGCGGCCAAGCCCGGCAACGGCGCCAATCACGACTGGGCGCGCGCCGATCTCGACGTGAACGACGACGGCGTGGTCGACCGGCGCGATCTGGAGGCGCTCGACGCGGGCGGCGACGCGGGTGCGGAGGACGGTTCGAGCGCGCCTGCCGCGAGCTGAGCGGCGATCATCCGCGCACGTTCACCCTACGGAGACCTTGCTGGTGCTGAAGACGAGATTCCTGCCGCCGCTCGCGGTCGTGCTGCTGCTCGGCGCCTGCGCCGGCCTGACCGGAGGCGACCCGGAGCTCTATCGGGGCTTGACCGACCGCGACGTCGCCCTGGCGGCGGGCCTGCTGCAGGAGACCCTGGAGGGCGCTCCCGACGGCGCGACGCGCAGCTGGCTCAACCCCGACAGCGGCCATCGCGGCACGATCACCCCGACCCGCACCTATCTGAGCGCGGCCGGAACCTTCTGCCGCGACTATCGGGAAGAGCTGGTGCTGGGCGAGCAGAGCGGACGCTTTCACCACGCGGCCTGTCGCGACGATAGCGCCGGGTGGCGCTGGCTCTGACGACCGCCGACTCCCGGTGATCGCCCGCCGGCGGCGCTCCCGCGCCGACGGGCTGCCGGGCCTCACGCCTTGATCACGGCGGCGCGGCGCAGCTCCTCGGGCACCTCGAGGTCGCGGCGCTCGTAGCGGCTCCGGGCAATCTGCTGACCCTGATGCCGGCGCGCCCGACTCGCGGGCCCGATCTCGTGCCATGATGACGCCCTTGTCAGATCTCGTGACTGGCGGGCAGGGCCGCGCCTCTACCATGGTGCGCCCGCGCCACGATAGCTCCCGGTCATGGAATCGGGAACCGACGCGCAATTGCGCCGGCGGCGAAATAGGCTATCTGGTCGCGGTGACGGCATGGAAGAGGCATTCGGCCCTGCCCGTGCTCGAGGGGTGAGGCCGGCCCGCCGACGATTGGAGGATGCGATGCCTGGTCCGATCTCGACCGACCTCTGCGTGATCGGCGGCGGCTCCGGCGGGCTGGCGGTGGCCGCGGGTGCGGTGCAGATGGGCGCCGCCGTCGTCCTGGTCGAGAAGGGCAGGATGGGCGGCGACTGCCTGAACTATGGCTGCGTGCCGTCCAAGTCGCTGATCGCGGCCGGCAAGGCGGCGCAGACGGTTCGCACCGCCGGCCGCTTCGGCGTCAACGGCCACGAGCCGGCGATCGACTTCCTGGCGGTCCACGACCACGTCAAGGGGGTGATCGCGGCGATCGCGCCGCACGACTTCGGAGGAGCGCTTCGCGAGCCTCGGCGTCACGGTGCTGCGTGCGCCGGCGCGCTTCGTCGGACCGCGGCGAGATCGAGGTCGCGGGCCAGCGCGTGCGGGCGCGGCGCTTCGTCGTCGCGACCGGCTCCTCGCCCGCGGTGCCGCCGGTGCCGGGCCTCGCCGAGGCCCCCTATCTGACCAACGAGACGATCTTCGATCTGACCGAGCGGCCGGCGCATCTGATCGTGCTCGGCGGCGGCCCGATCGGCTGCGAGCTGGCGCAGGCCCATCGCCGGCTCGGCGCCAAGGTCACGGTGCTCGAGCTGTTCGCGATCCTGCCCAAGGACGACCCGGCGGCGGTCGAGGTGGTACGCGGCCAGCTACGCAGGGAAGGGGTCGACCTGCGCGAGCACGTCGAGGTGACCGGCGTCGAGCGCGACGGCAACGGCGTCGCCGTGACGATCACCGAGGCCGGGAGCCGCCAGCGGATCGCCGGCAGCCACCTCCTGGTCGCGGCCGGCCGGCGGGCGAACGTCGAGGGCCTGGGGCTCGAGGCGGCGGGCGTCGCGTACGGCGCCAAGGGGATCGCGGTCGACGCCCGGCTGCGCACCAGCAACAGGCGGATCTATGCGATCGGCGACGTTGTGGGCGGCCTGCAGTTCACCCATATGGCCGCCCATCACGCCGGCATCGTGATCCGCAACGCGCTGTTCAAGCTGCCGGCCAAGGTCGACACCCGGGCGGTGCCCTGGGTCACCTACACCGAGCCCGAGCTCGCCCACGTCGGGCTGACCGAGGCGATGGCCAAGGAGAAGGGCGTCGCGGTCGAGGTGCTGACCTGGCCGTTCAGCGACAACGATCGGGCGCAGGCCGAGCGCGCGACCGACGGTTTCGTCAAGGTGCTGCTCGACCGGCGCGGCCGCATCCAGGGCGCCACGATCGTCGGCGAGCGGGCCGGGGAGCTGATCCACCCCTGGGTCCTGGCGATCGCCGAAGGGCTCGGGGTCGGCAGCATGGCGCAGTTCATCGCGCCCTACCCGACGCTCGGCGAAGCCTCGAAGCGCGCCGCCGGCAGCCACTACACGCCGAAGCTGTTCAGCCCGCGCACCCGGACGATCGTGCGCCTCCTGCAGCGCCTTCCCTGGCCGGGCTGACGCGCCGGCATGGACGAGGGGATGCCCGAGATGGACTCCACCGCCCGCGCCGCCGGGGCGCCGCCCCAGGCCAGGTTCTCGCTCGCGCGCCTCTGGCCGCTCGGCGCCCTCGCGCTGGCGATCGTCGCCGTGATCGTGCTCGACCTCGACCGCTTCCTGACCTTCGATGCGCTGCGCGAGCATCGCGAGACGCTGACCGCCTTCGTCGCCGACCATACGGCGCTCGCCGCGCTGAGCTTCGTCGCTCGTCTACGCCGCGGTGATCGCGCTCTCGGTGCCGGGCGGGGCGGTCCTGACCATCGCCGGCGGCTTCATGTTCGGCAGCCTGCTCGGCACCGCGCTCGTGGTGGTCGCGGCGACGCTCGGCGCGACCATCGTGTTCCTGATCGCCAGGACCGCGCTCGGCGATCCGCTGCGCGCCAGGGCCGGGCCGTTCCTCAAGCGCATGGAGGCGGGCTTCCAGGAGGACGCGCTCAACTACCTTCTGGTGCTGCGGCTGATCCCGCTGTTCCCGTTCTGGATCGTCAACCTGGTGCCGGCGTTCCTCGGCGTGCCGCTCCGGACCTACGTGCTCGGTACCTTCATCGGCATCATCCCGGGCAGCTTCGTGTTCGCGTCGGTCGGCGCCGGCTTCGGCAGCGTGCTCGACAGCGGCCAGGAGTTCTCGCCCGCGAGCGTGCTGACGCCGCAGATCGTGATCGCCCTGATCGGGCTCGCGGCCCTCGCCCTCCTGCCGGTCGCCTACCGCAAGCTCAAGGCGCGCCGGACCTGAGCGCCGCCGCTCAGACGACCTCGACCCGAAGCCGGCCTACGCCCTCGACCTCTCCCTCCAGCACGTCGCCGCGCTCGACCGCGCCGACGCCCGCGGGCGTGCCGGTGAAGATCAGATCGCCGGGCGCCAGCGTGAACAGGCGCGAGAGATGCGCGATGACCTCGGGCGTGGTCCAGATCATCTGGGCGAGATCGCCGTCCTGGCGGGTCGCGCCGTTGACCGCGAGCCGGATCCGGCCGTTGGCCGGATGGCCGATCGCGCGCGCCGGCACGAGCGCCGAGCAGGGCGCCGACTGGTCGAACGCCTTGCCCACGTCCCACGGCCGCGCGAGCTTCTTGGCCTCGCCCTGCAGGTCGCGCCGGGTGAGGTCGATGCCGACCGCATAGCCGAAGATGCAGTCCTGCGCCTGCGCCGCGGAGATCTCGGCGCCGCCCTTGCCCAGCGCGACCACCAGCTCGACCTCGTGGTGCAGGTCGCGGGTCGCGAGCGGATAGGGGATCCTGGCGCCGTCCGGCACCAGCGCGTCCGCGGGCTTGGTGAAGAAGAACGGCGGCTCGCGGTCCGGGTCGTGGCCCATCTCGCGGGCGTGGGCGGCGTAGTTGCGCCCGACGCAGTAGATCCGGCGCACCGGGAAGCGGCGCTCGTCGCCCTCGACGGGCAGCGTGGCGATCGACGGCGGGTCGATGACGTAGTCCATGGCTCCCTCCGGCGGCCGGCTCAGCGCACGCTGGCGTAGCGCGCGACCCGGCGCTCGAGCACGCCGATGGTCTCCGACAGGCCGTAGGCGAAGCCGAAGACGATCAGCACCAGCGCCCAGAACTCCGGCATGATGAACTTGCGCGAATAGGTCTCGAACAGGAAGCCGACGCCGACGATCGCGATCAGCAGCTGGCCGATCACGACGCCGCTGACCCCGCGGATGATGCCGAGGCGCATGCCGGCCAGGATCTCGGGCAGCGCCGCCCAGAAGATCACCTTGAGGTAGAGGTCGCGGCGGCTCGCCCCGAACGAGCGCGCCATCTCGACCAAGGACGCGCTGGCGTGCTTGACGCCGACCTGGGTGTCGAGCGCGATCACCCAGACCGAGAACAGGAACACGGTCACCACCATGGTCTGCATGCCGAAGCCGAGCACGGCGAGCAGGAGCGGCACCACGGCGGTGATCGGCGAGCTCTCGAAGATGTTGATCCACATGCCCATGACGTCGGCCGACGGCGCGGACGCGGCCCATCAGCGACGCCGACGCTGATGCCGACCACCAGCGACAGCGCCATGCCGATCCCGAACGCCTCGAGCGTGATGCCGATCGCCTGGAGGAAGCTGCGCGTCATCAGGACGTTGCCCATCGCGCCGAAGACCGCGCTGAGCGGCGGGATCAGCATGATCAGCTCGAGCCGCCCGACGATCTCCCAGAGGATCGCCCAGATGCCAAGCGCCAGCCACATCGGCAGGCGATAGCCGTAGATGGTCACGGCGCGCTCTCCTCGTCGTCGAGGTAGCCCTTGAGCTCCTTCCAGATCTCGTCGACGCTGTCGAGGTAGGCGGGCGTGCGGCGGAGCTCGTCGAAATCGCCCGAGCGGTCGATCTCCGGTCGCAGGATCGCGCGAGAGCGTGCCGGGATTGCGCGTCAGCACGGCGACCTGGTCGGAGATGTAGACCGCCTCCTCGATCGAATGGGTGACGAAGATCACCGTCTTCCTCTCGTGCGCCAGCAGGCGCAGCAGGTCCTCCTGGAACTTGCGGCGGTTCTGCTCGTCGACCGAGGCGAACGGCTCGTCCATGAGCAGGATCTCGGCGTCGACCGCGAGCGCGCGGGCGAGGCCGACGCGCTGGCGCATGCCGCCGGACAGCTCGTGCGGGTATTTGTGCTCGGCGCCGGCGAGGCCGACCTCGGCGATGTGGCTGCGCGCGATCTCCTCGCGCTCCTGCTTCGGGACCTTGCGCAGCTCGAGGCCGAAGGCGACGTTGCGCAGGACGGTCGCCCAGGGCAGGAGCGCGAAGTCCTGGAACACGAAGGCGCGCTCCGGGCCCGGGCCGGTGACCGCGCTTGCCGTTGACCAGCACCTCGCCCTCGCTCGGCTCGATCAGCCCGGCGATGATCTTGAGCGTGGTCGTCTTGCCGCAGCCCGAGGGCCCGAGCAGGGTCGTGAGCTCGCCGCGCGGGAAATCCAGGTCGAGGTCCTGGAGCGCCCGGAAGTCATCGAACATCTTGCCGATGCCGCGCAGCTGGACCGCGGGTTCGGCGGCGGCGCTCAGCGCGGATGCGCTGCGCCGTCTCCGCCGCGACTCGCATCCGTTGGTCCTCCGCCCGTCAGGCCGCGGCCCGCTGATCGGGCCGGAAGATCCGGGTCTCGAGCCGCTGCAGGAGCGTCACCGCGATGCTCGCGAAGACGATGATCGAGAACACCGAGGCGAACATGGCCGGATAGTCGGCGATCGAGCGGGAATAGGTGATGAGGTCGCCGACGCCGGTCGGCGTGATCAGGAGCTCGGCGAGCACCGCGCCGGTCAGCCCCTGGGCGAGGCCGAGGCGAAAGCCCGCGAAGATCAGGCCGCTCGCCGCCGGCAGGATGATCTTGAAGACCTTCTGCGTGCGCGTGGCCATGAAGGCCGAGCCCATCTCCAGCAGGCTCGCGTTCACGTTGCGGATGCCGGTGTAGGCGTTGAGCACGACGATCGGCGCCGCCATGATGACGACCGCGACCACCTTGGCGCCGAGGCCGATGCCGTAGACGAAGGTGATCAGCGGGATGATCGCCGCCATGGGCGCGGCCTGCGAGATCACCCAGACCGGCAGGGTCAGCCACTCGAAGCGGCGCGACAGGCCCATCGCGAGACCGAGCGCGACGCCGGCGATGCCGCACAGCCCGACCCCGATGATCATCGGCTTCAGGGTTTCCCCATAGGCCCGCCACAGGCTCCCGTCCGCCATCATCCCGAACAGCGCGGAAAGCGTCTGGGTGAAGGTCGGGAAGGTCGGGCTTACCGGCAGCCGGCCAGCCCACTCCCACAGGCCCAGCACCAGCAGGATCGAGAGCGTCCGCATGACCCAGGTGTGGCGCAAGACGCCCAGCACGGACGCGATCAGGTCGGATCGGGCGAGCTCGGCGCGCACCGGCGCGCCCGCGGTCGTTATCTGGTCGGTCATGATCGGTCCTCACCTGCCGAACGGGGCGGGCATCGCCGTGAGCCTGGCCTGAGCGCTTTCATCATGCCGTCGCCATTCCCAGGACGCGTAGCATCGCCGTGGCATCGGCGATGGCCGAAAGAGCGTGCGGTCTCCCCCTGATGAAGCCATGCCGCCGCCGGGAAGGATAATAGTCCATGAGACGAGAAAGTCGATCGAGCGCTGCGGGCATCGGCATCGGCACGAGGCGCAGCGGCCATACCCCTTCCGCCCCTCAGCCGGTCCGGTTGCTGGGGCTGGAGATGTGGGTTATCGTCGGCGAAGTGCGCGCGCAATACGCCCGTGTATGCGCGTTGGCAGACCAAAATAAATCGGGAGGCATCGATGCATCTGACGGCAAAACCCGTGCTCGTCGCCGGCGGCCATGGCACTTGCTGCGAGCTCCTTTGCGCCCGCGGTCGCGCAGGCGCAAGACGTCGGAGCCGATCCACGTCGCGCTCGCCGATCTGCCCGAGGTCGAGACGCTGTTCTTCCTGGTCGGCCTCGCCCGCGCCGGGGAACGCGGCCTCGACTACGAGCTCACCTTCTTCAATGGCGAGGAGCTGGCGATCCAGGCGATCCTCGCCGGCCAGGCCGACGTCGGTCTCGGCTCGCCCTATGCGGTGATCCAGCGGGCGAGCGTCCCGATCCGACTGTTCCAGCAGACCAGCCGGATCATCTTCTTCCCGGTCGTGAAGGCCGAGATCGAGAGCTGGCAGGACATGGACGGCAAGTCGATGACCTACCACTCCCGCGGCGGCCCGCTCGAGGCGCTGGCCGAGATCGTCACCGAGCGCGAAGGCGTCACGCTGGGCACGCCCAACTACGTGCCCGGCTCGGAGAACCGGGTGGTCGCCCTGGTGCAGGGGCACGTCGACGCGGCGATCATCGATCTCTTGAACAAGAACATGATCATGGCGGAGCATCCCGACGAGTTCCGGGTGCTGCCCTGGGTCAGTGCGGACGAGGTGGTGACCGACGAGGCGCTGTTCGCCCGGCTCGACTGGATCAAGGAGAACGAGGACCAGGTCGCCCTGCTCGTGGAGGAGCTCCTGAAGTCGGCGCGCGACCTCTGCGCCAATCCCGCGATGATCGCCGAGGAGCGCGAGAAGTACGATCTGCTGCCGGACCTGCCGCAGGAGCTCGCGGACCAGCTGGCGGACTACTACGTCGAGGCGATCAAGGCCGGCGTCTACAGCTGCGACGGCGGCAGCGCCGAAGCCGCCGAGACCGACATCGCGGTCCTGGCGCGCTCCGGGCAGCTGGAAGGCACGCCGGAGGAGCTGAAGGTCGAGGACTTCTGGTATCTCGAGCCGCTCGAGGAGGCGAAGGCCAGGCTCGGCATCAACGGCGGATAGCGGCGCCTGCGCCGAGAGCCGGGCTGGCGCGCTCGATCCTCGCAGCTCGCCGGCAGGGCCGGAGCTTCGACTTGCCGGGCGGCCCGCCCGAACTCAGGGCCGCCCGGCAAGTGATCGCGCGATGATTGAATAGTCTGCGCGTAGATTGACGCAAAAATAAACTGCCGAGCCGCATTGCCGATTTACATCGCGAGGATCGGCTTTTACAACCTCGGCAATGCTTCCGAAGCCCTACTCACCAACCGGGTCTCGAATTCCATACGGCGTAACGGCCGCTTGCCGGCCCGACCAGCGATTGCCTTGATCGCGCTTGCCACATGCTTTGAGCATTCACGACCCTCAACGAGGTCGTGCCGGCTCTCCGGCGACGACCGCGCAGCCCACCTGGGAGATCACGATGCCGCCGTTGCTGTCGGAGGAGACGCTCGAACCGGCTGCATCCGCCTCACCGCGACCCGAGCCGCAACGCCCGGCCAGCCCGAACCCGCTCTCGGGCGCAGCGCGGCGTCCCGACGGCCCCGGCGCCATGTCGCTGCACATCAGCAAGCTGCGCGGGATCACCGATCCGGTCCGCGGCAAGCTCAAGCGGCGGGGCATCACCTACACCCATCAGCTGGTCGAGGCCGCGGCGCGCGCCGCCGACCGCCGCGCGCTGGCGGCGAGCAGCGGCATCGAGGTCGCGACGCTCGAGCGCCTGGTCTGCCGCGCCGATCTCGTACGGATCAAGGGGATCGGCGCGATCTTCGCCGACCTGCTGGAGCTGCTCGGGGTCGACCGGGTCGAGCGGCTGGCGCGAAAGGAGCCGCACGCGCTCCACGCGGCGCTGGCCGGGCTCAACGCCGTCGAGCGCCTCGCCCGGCGCGCGCCGACGCAGGAGGAGGTCGAGGACTGGATCGCCCAGGCGCGCGCCATGCCGCCGCTGATTGAGGACGAGATCCGGCTCGGCTGAGGCCCGCCCCGAGGCCGGCCTGGGCTCGGGATCAGCCGAGCGCAGCGGCGACGAAGTCGAGGCGGTCCTGGCCCCAGAACAGCTCCTCGCCGATCTGGAAGGTCGGCACCCCGAACACCCCGGCAGCGATCGCGGTCTCGGTATTGGCCTGGTACTCGGCCTGCACGGCGGCGCTCGGCGCGGCCGCGAGCAGGGCGCCGCCATCGAGCTCCTGCTCGGCGGCGATCGCCAGCAGGGTCGGGCGGTCGGCGAGGTCGCGCTCCTGCGCCCAGACCGCGGCCATCAGCGCCTGGCTGAGCCGGCCGACGTCGCCGCCTGCTTGGCCGTACGCGATCACCATCGCGGCCGCGAGCGCCTCGTCGACCGGAAAATGCCGGGGGTGCAGGTTGAGCGGCACGCGCAGACGCTCGCGCCAGCGCTTCAGCTCCATCAGCCGGTAGGCCTGGCGCTGCGGTGGCCGCTTGGCGAGCGGCAGGCCGCCGCTCGCCGCGAACACCGGCGCCATCTTGATCGGCCGGTAGCGGACCTCGGCCGCGGCCTCGGCGGCGAGCTCGCGCCAGCGTGCCCAGCCGAGATAGGTCCAGGGCGACTGCAGGGCATAGTACACGGTCACGGCGCGCGGCATCGCGGTCATCCTCTGCGCGGCTCGAGGCCCAGCACCTCGGCCATGCCATAGAGCCCGGGCGGACGGCCGTGCAGCCAGCGCGCCGCGGCCAGCGCGCCGCGGGCATAGATCCGGCGATCGCTCGCCCGGTGGGTCAGCTCGAGCCGCTCGCCGGCGCCGGCGAAGACCACGCTGTGGTCGCCGACCGCGTCGCCGCCGCGCAGCGCCGCGAAGCCGATCGCGCCGGAGCGGCGCGCGCCGGTCAGGCCATCGCGCCCGCGCTCGGCGACCGCGGCGAGATCGACGCCGCGGCCGCGCGCCACCGCGGCCCCGAGCGCCAGCGCGGTCCCGGACGGCGCGTCGACCTTATGGCGGTGGTGGATCTCGACGATCTCGGCGTCGAAGTCATCCGGACCGAGCGCGCGGGCGACCTGCTCGGCGAGCCCGAGCAGCAGGTTGACGCCGAGGCTCATGTTCGCGGCCCAGAGGATCGGCGTGCGGCCGGCGGCCTGCCGGATGCTCGCGGCCTGCGTGGCGTCCAGGCCGGTCGTGCCGATGACGTGGGCGGTGCCGCAGTCGGCGGCGCACCGCGCGTGCGCCGTGCTCGCGGCGGGTGCGGAGAACTCGATCACCACCTGAGAGCGCCGGATGAGCGCTCGATCGTCGTCGCTCGCAGGCGCGCCCAGGGGTTCCGCGCCGGCGAGCGCGCCCAGATCCTGGCCGACCGCCGGGTGGCCCGGCGGCTCGACCCCGCCGACGAGGCGCAGGTCGGCGCTCGCCAGGATCTCGGCCATAACCGCGCGGCCCATGCGGCCGGCGCAGCCCAGCACGCCGATCTCCATGCCCGCCTCCCGCCGTTGCCGGCGCTCAGCATGCGCGGCCCGGGCGGGCTGTCAAGCGCTCGAGAAAGCTCGAAGGCGAGCGCGAGCCCGCCCCACGGCCTGCACGGCGGGACCGAAAACCTCTTCGCCGAGTGCCGCCGGCACCGCCGGCTACTCGCGCAGCTCCTCCCAGAGCTCCTTGACCTTGGCGAAGAAGCCCTCGGATTCGGGGTGGGTCGAGCCGTCGCCCGCCTGCTCGAACTGGCGCAGCAGGTCCTGCTGCTTGCGGGTCAGGTTGACCGGGGTCTCGACCACGATCTCGCAGAACATGTCGCCGCGGCTGCGGCCGTGCAGCTCGGTCATGCCCTTGCTGCGCAGGCGGAAGCGATGGCCGGTCTGGGTCCCGGCGGGGACCTGCAGGCGGGCGCGCCGGCCGTCGATGGTCGGCACCTCGATCTGGCCGCCGAGCGCGGCGGTGGTCACCGGGATCGGCACCCGGCACTGCAGGCTGCTGCCGTCGCGCCGGAACATCCGATGCGGGGCCACGCTGACGAAGATGTAGAGGTCGCCGGTGGCACCGCCGCGCGTGCCGGCCTCGCCCTCGCCGGTCAGCCGGATCCGCGTGCCGTCCTCGACGCCCTGCGGGATCGTGACCGAGAGGGTCTTCTCGCGGTGCACCCGGCCGCTGCCGCCGCAGGCCTCGCACGGGTCGGTGATCACCCGCCCGGTGCCGGCGCAGGTCGGGCAGGTGCGCTCGATCGTGAAGAAGCCCTGCTGGGCGCGCACCCGGCCGGCGCCGCGGCAGCTCTGGCACACGCCGGGCGGCCCGCCCCGGGCGCTGCCGGTCGCATCGCAGGTCTCGCAGCGCACCGTGGTCGGGACCCGGATCTGGGCCTGCTTGCCGCTGAACGCCTCCTCCAGCGTGATCTCGAGGTTGTAGCGCAGATCGGCGCCGCGGCTCTGCGCCCCGCGCCGCCGGCCGCCGCCCATGAAGTCGCCGAACAGGTCATCGAACACGTCGGCGAAGCTGCCGAAGTCGAAGTTGCCCGGCCGGCCGCCCGGACCCATCCCGCCCTCGAAGGCGGCGTGGCCGAACTGGTCGTAGGCGGCCCGCTTCTGCTCGTCCTTGAGGACCTCGTAGGCTTCGCTGAGCTCCTTGAAGCGCTGCTCCGCCGCCTTGTCCCCGGGATTGCGGTCGGGGTGGGTCTGCATGGCGAGCCTGCGATAGGCGGCTTTCAGCTCCGCGGCTGCAGCGTTCCTCGATACGCCCAAGATCTCGTAGTAGTCCCGCTTGGCCATCGCGCCCTTTTCTTTGGTCGACCGGGCCGGCCGCGGCCCGCCGCGCTCGGCCCCCTGATCGCGAAAGACCGGACGCCCTGGCGCCCGGTCCCGCTATCCTCGCTGCCGCCTGAGGCTTGCGCTCGTGCTCAGGCGGACTTCTTCCGGTCGTCCTCGACCTCTTCGAAGTCGGCATCGACCACGTTGTCGTCGCCCGTCGCGGCGCCGCCGGTCCCGGAGGCTCCACCGCCGTCGCCGCCGTCGCCGCCGCTCGTCGTCTCCGCCTGCTGCGCCCGGTACATCGCCTCGCCGAGCTTCATCGCGAGCTGGGCCAGGCTCTCGGTCTTGCTGCGCAGGGTCTGGACGTCGGCGCTGTCGAGCACGCCGCGCAGATCGGCGATCGCCTGCTCGATCGCGCTGCGGTCGTCGGCGCCGAGCTTGTCGCCATGCTCCTTGAGCGACTTCTCGGTGGTGTAGATCATGCTGTCGGCGTGGTTGCGCGCCTCGATCTGCTCCTTGCGCTGGCGATCCTCCTCGGCGTGCTCCTGCGCCTCCTTGACCATCTGCTCGATCTCGCGATCGCTCAGGCCGCCGGACGCCTGGATGCGGATCTGCTGCTCCTTGCCGGTGCCCTTGTCCCTGGCCGAGACGTTGACGATGCCGTTGGCGTCGATGTCGAAGGTGACCTCGATCTGCGGCACGCCGCGCGGCGCCGGCGGGATCCCGACCAGGTCGAACTGGCCGAGCAGCTTGTTCTGCGCCGCGATCTCACGCTCGCCCTGGAACACCCGGATGGTGACCGCGCTCTGGCTGTCCTCGGCGGTCGAGAACACCTGGCTCTTCTTGGTCGGGATCGTGGTGTTGCGATCGATAAGGCGGGTGAACACGCCGCCCAGCGTCTCGATGCCGAGCGAGAGCGGGGTGACGTCGAGCAGCAGCACGTCCTTGACCTCGCCGGACAGGACCGCCGCCTGGATCGCGGCGCCGACCGCCACCACCTCGTCGGGGTTGACGCCCTTGTGCGGCTCCTTGCCGAAGAAGTTCTTGACCGTCTCGACCACCTTCGGCATGCGCGTCATGCCGCCGACCAGGATCACCTCGTCGATGTCGCCCGGCGACAGACCGGCGTCCTTGAGCGCCATGCGGCAGGGCTCGACCGTCTTGTCGATCAGGTCGCCGACCAGCATCTCGAGCTTGGCGCGGCTCATCTTCATGGTGAGGTGCTTGGGGCCGCTCGCGTCGGCGGTGATGAACGGCAGGTTGAGCTCGGTCTGCATCGTGCTCGAGAGCTCGATCTTGGCCTTCTCGGCGGCTTCCTTGAGCCGCTGCAGGGCCAGCCGATCGCCGCGCAGGTCGATTCCCTGCTCCTTCTTGAACTCGTCCGCCATGTAGTCGATCAGGCGCTTGTCGAAGTCCTCGCCGCCGAGGAAGGTGTCGCCGTTGGTCGCCTTGACCTCGAACACGCCGTCGCCGATCTCGAGGATCGAGATGTCGAACGTGCCGCCGCCGAGGTCGTAGACGGCGATGGTCTGCGCCTTCGACTTCTCGAGGCCGTAGGCGAGCGCAGCTGCGGTCGGCTCGTTGATGATGCGCAGCACCTCGAGCCCGGCGATCTTGCCGGCGTCCTTGGTCGCCTGGCGCTGCGAGTCGTTGAAGTAGGCCGGCACCGTGATCACCGCCTTGGTCACCGTCTCGCCGAGGTGGCGCTCGGCGGTCTCCTTCATCTTCTTCAGCACCGCCGCGCTGATCTGGGAGGGCGCCTTCTTGTCGCCCTGCACCTCGACCCAGGCGTCGCCATTATCGGCGCGCACGATCTTGTACGGCACCATGTCGACGTCCTTCTTCACGACCGGATCGTCGAACCGCCGCCCGATCAGCCGCTTGACGGCGAACACGGTATTGGTCGGGTTGGTGACCGCCTGACGCTTGGCCGGCATGCCGACCAGGGTCTCGCCGTCTTCGGTGAAGGCCACCATCGACGGCGTCGTCCGCATGCCCTCCTCGTTCTCGATCACGCGGGCGTTCTTGCCCTCCATGATCGCCACGCAGCTGTTCGTGGTGCCGAGATCGATGCCGATGATCTTATTGCCCATTCCACTCTCTCACGCCCGAGGCTCTCGCCGTTTCGGTGCAGGACGCACACCATCCAGGTCGCGGCCGGCGGATGTCGGCACGCCGGCGGCCTGTGCTGGCGGTCGCGATTGTTCCGAAGCCTGATATAAGAACCGGGCGGGGGAGCTGCAACCTGCGGTCAGACCGAGAATCGCGGCGTCGGCGCGATCGACGAAGGCCCTCCGGCCGCTCCCGGAGGCGCCGCCCGGCCGTGGCGGACGGCGCAAGACCTGCCGCCAGACGGCGCCCGAACCGCGAGCCCTCAGATCGTGACGGCGGTCGCGGGCAAGGCGCCACGCGCGGCCTCGGCCGAGGCCGGCGCGGCCCCGACCTGGGCGGTGGCGAGACCGGCGATCTGCGCCCAGGAGGCGCGCAGCTCGCCCAGCCGCTCGACCAGCTCGTCGCAGACCGCGACGTCGCCGTTCAGGTTGATGCGCTGCAGGCGGAAGCCGACGTAGGTGTAGATCTGGTCGAGATGCCTGGCGATGTCGCCGCCGCGCTCGTGGTCGAGGCAGGCGTGCAGGGCGTCGATGATCGCGCGCGCCTTCTCGACCGCGATGTAGCGCTCGTTGACGCGGCCCTGCTCGAGCGCGCGGCGGGCCTCCTTGATGCGCCGCATCGCGCCGTCGTAGAGCAGCACGATCTGCCGCGCCGGCGCCAGCGTTTCCGCCGCCTGGCCATAGGCGCTGAGCGCCCGTTGCATGGATGGCATCGTCCGACCTCGCACAAAGTGGCGCGCAGGGCATGGCGGCTGCGCGGCGCCGCAGCGCGCCCAGCGCCGCGGCCAGTCTTAGTCGCCGCGGCCTAATTCTTCGTTGCGCGTGGGGGTGTCAGCGCCGGTCGTTGTTGAAGGCCGAATTCGATCTGCTGGCGCAGGCTGTCGAGCAGGCGGTTCATCGTGGTGAGCGCGGTCTCCATGGCGACGAAGCGCTCCAGCAGGCGCTCGCGCTCGCGATCGAGCCGCTCCTGCATGCGCAGGATGCGGTCCTCGCCGAGCTGGTTCTGCCCTTCGAGGGCGCCGATCTCGTTGGCGATGCAGGCCGCTGGTCTCGTCGACCAGGGCATCGAGGGCGCCATACATCTTGGCGCCGATGCCGACCGACAGGTCGAGCCGGATGCCGCTCGCGGCGCTGGTGCCGGTATAGAGCAGCTGCAGGCCCTGGGCGCCGCCCGCCACGACCTTGAGGACCTTGCCGTTGACCAGGACGCTGCCGTCGTCGCTGCCATCGGCGGGGCCGTCGATGTTGGCGGAGACGATCGCGCCGCCGGCGTAGGCGACGTTCAGCGTGTAGCCGTCGGCGCTGAAGCTGGTGCTGCCGTCGAACCCGACCAGCGCCGCGTCCGCGCTCGAGCTCGACAGCTCGAAGGCGAACAGGCCGCGCACCGCGTCGGTCTGGTTGAGGAGCGCGTCGTCGAGCTTGGTCTCGTCGATCTCGAGCGTGCTGGCGAGCAGCGGGTCGGCGACCTGGCCCGCGCTGCGGAAGGTGATGCCGATCTGCGCCAGCACCGCGAAGGTCGGATCGAAGCCGTCGACCGCGGCCCCGACCGCGGCCGACAGGCGCGACCGGGTCTCCGCGAGCGCGCTGGTGCCGGCCAGGATGCCGGCACCGGTCTCGTCGTCCTCGGGCACGTCGGTCAACGACTGCTGATTGATGAAGCTGCGCAGCTCGTTGTAGGCATCGACGAAGTCGACGATCGCGCTCTTGACCTGGTTGAGGTCGCGCTCGACGTCGAGGCTGATCGTGGTGCCCGGCTCGGCCTTGAACAGGCTGAGGGTGACGCCGGCGAAGACGTCGTCGACGGTGTTGCTCTGGCGCACGATCGTCGTGCCCAGGCCATCGACCAGCAGCAGGGCGTCGCGCGGCTCCTGCAGCTCGTTCTGGAAGGCGCCGCCGCCGTCGACGATGCCGAGGTCCTGGAGCACGCTGCCGCCGCTCTCGGCGGCGCTGATCGTGGCCACGGTGCCGGTCGCGTCGGCGGTCAGGATCAGCACGTGCTCGCTGGCCGAGATCGAGACGATGCTGGCCGTCGTTCCGGTGGCGTCGGCCCCGGCGTTCGCGGCGTTGATCCGGTCGCGCAGGTCGAGCAGGCTGTCGGCGGCATCGACCGTGATGGTCTGGCCGTTGATCTTGAAGCTGCCGGACAGCGCGAGCGCGTCGTCGAGGGCGGCGTTGATGCTGGTGCTCGCCACCTTGTGGGCGGCGGCGATCTGCTGGACCTGGACGGTGTGGCTGGTCGCCTGCGCGGCGTTGGTGACCGTGACGCCGAGGATGTCGGCCGCCGCGGACGGCGTCTGGCTGTCGCTGCGGCTGGCGGTGGCGAAGGCCTGCTTGGCCTCGAAGATGTCGGCGCTGCCGATCGAAGCTGACCGCGCCGCGCAGGCGCGCGACCGCGCTCTTGAGCGCACGGGCCAGCGTGTCGAGGTCCTGCCAGGCGGCGACCTTGAGCTCGTTGTCCGAGATCCGCTGCTCGATCCGGTCGATCGGCACCCGCTTGGCGGCGACGATCGCGTCGACCGTGCCCTGGATGTCGATCCCGCTGCCGAGCCCGGAGAACGAGGCCCGGCCGCTCTTGTCGACGGTCAGGCTGTCGAGGTTGAGACTGGTCGCCATCGCGCGGTCCCGTCAGGCGCGCTCGTCGACCAGGGACTGGCGCAGCGTGGCGTAGAGCCGCAGCAGCTCCTCGGATGGGATCTGCTCGACGACCTCGCCGGTGGCGAGGCTCTGCACCCGCAGCACGACCCGGCCGCTGTCGTCGTCGTGGTGGGTGCTGACCCGCATCCCCGGATCGGTCAGCAGGGCCTTGAGGCGCGCGGCCTCGAACGGCTGATCCCCCGCCGCGCGGCTGCTGGGGCGCGGCGCTGTCCCGCTTCGCAGCGAGCATGCCGCCGGTGGAGGGACGGTTGGGCGCCGCCGGCGCGCGCCGGGCATTCGGCATCAGGTCGAGAGCCGTCGCCTGCGGTGCGATGGAGAGATCCCCGTGCATGCCAGGTCTTCCCCCTGGGCCCTAACTTCGGGGCCGCAGCGCGAGCTTGGGGGCCCGCCGTCCGACGCGCCGTCGCAACGGCGGGCCCCCGCTCACCTGCCGGCCTTGGCCGGGACTACTGCAGCAGCCGCAGCAGGTTCTGCGGCAGCTGGTTGGCCTGGGCGAGCATCGCCACGCCGGACTGCATCAGCACCTGCTTGCTGGTGAAGTTCGTCATCTCGGCGGCGATGTCGAGGTCGAGCAGCGTGCTGCGGGCCGCCTCGGCGTTCTCGATCGAGATCGAGAGGTTGTCCGACGCGAACTGGAGCCGGTTCTGCGCCGCGCCGACGTTGGCGCGGAACTCGTTGAGGTTGTCGATCGCGGTGTTGACCGCCTCGAGCGCGCTCTCGGCGTTGGCCGCGGTGTCGATGGTCTCGGTGCCGGTAATGCCGAGGCCGGTGATCGAGACGGCGTTGAGCGTGAAGCTCAGGCTGTCGTAGGTCTCGGTGCCGGTGCCGAGCTTGAAGCCGAGGCTGAGCTGGGTGGTGCCGGCGACCGTGAAGGCCTCGGCGGCGACCGCCGTCGCCGGCAGTCGAAGGCGGTGTTGAGGGCCACGCTCAGCGAGCCGGCGCCGGTGGTGCTGGTCAGCTGGAGCGTGGTCGAGCGGGTCAGGGCACCGTTGGTGTCGAGCAGGGCGGCCGCGATCGTGCCGGTGTAGCTGTTGGTGCCGTCGGCGACGGTGAAGGTGTCGGTGCCGTCGTAGGCGATGGTGAAGGTGCCGTTGGTGTCGACGCCCTGCGCGCTGAGCCCGGCGACGCCGTTGGCGGTGCCGAGGTTGGCCGACTGGGTGACCGCGATCTCGCCATCGAGCAGCTGCGTGCCGTTGAAGTCGGTGTCGTCGGCAATGCGGTCGACTTCCGCCATCAGCGCCTGGAACTCGACGTTCAGGAACTCGCGCTCGGTGGTGCCGAGGTTCTCGGACGAGGCCTGGATCGACAGCACCTTCATCCGGGTCAGGATGTCGGACACCATGCCCATCGCGCCGTCGGCGATCTGCAGCATCGAGTTCGCCTGGCCGGCGTTGACCACCGCCTGCTTGAGGCCCTGGACCTCGGCGTTCATGCGCGAGCCGATCGCCATCGAGGCGGCATCGTCACGCGCCGAGACCACGCGCTTGCCGATCGACAGACGGGCGAGCGACTGCGAGGCCTGGGCGTCGGTCATCGCGAGGTTGCGATGGGCGACGTTGGCGGCGTAGTTGGAAACGACGTTCAAAGGCATCGAGGGTCCCTCCTACTTGGACGGTTCTGCTGCGGCTACCTGCCGCAAGCCCGGACCACGCCGGGCGCCATCGCAGGTCGCAAGCGGCGTGCCAGCATGGTCGAGGCGAGACAAATCAGCGAGTTAGACGCTGGCAGGCGCGAGCGAGGCAGGCGCCCGCCCGGCAAGAGCTGCCGGCCCGGGCTTGCCGCGCGGCAAAACTTGCCGGGCGGCGCGCGCCTCGCGCGCGGCAGCTACTGCAGCAGGCGCAGCAGGTTCTGCGGCAGCTGGTTGGCCTGGGCGAGCATCGCGACGCCCGACTGCAAGAGGATCTGCTTGCTGGTGAAGGTCGTCATCTCGGCCGCGAGGTCGAGGTCGAGGAGCGTGCTGCGCGCCGCCTCGGCATTCTCGATCGCGATCGACAGGTTCTCCGAGGCGAACTGCAGCCGGTTCTGCGCCGCGCCGACGTCGGCGCGGAACGCGTTGAGGTTGTCGATCGCCGTGTTGACCGCCTCGATCGCGCTCTCGGCGTTGGCCGCGGTGTCGATGGTCTCGGTGCCGGTGAAGCCGAGGCCGGTGATCGAGACGGCGTTGAGCGTGAAGCTCAGGCTGTCGTAGGTCTCGGTGCCGGTGCCGAGCTTGAACGCCAGGCTGAGCTGGCTGCTGCCGGCGACCGTGAAGGCCTCGGCGGCGACCGCCGTGGTCGCATCGAACGCGGTGTTGAGGGCAAGGGTCAGCGAGCCCGCGCCGGTCGTGCTGGTCAGCTGGATCGTGGTCGAGCGGGTCAAGGCACCGTTGGTGTCCAGCACCTCGGCGCTGAGCGTCGCGGTGTAGGCGTTGGTGCCGTCGGACACCGTGAAGCTGCTGGTGCCGTCGTAGGCGATCGTGAAGGTGCCGTTGGTGTCGATGCCCTGCGCGCTCACGCCGGCGACGCCATTGGCGGTGCCGAGGTTCGCCGACTGGGTGATCGCGATCTCGCCGTCGAGCAGCTGCACCCCATTGAAGTCGGTATCGTCGGCGATGCGGTCGATCTCGGCCATCAGCGCCTGGAACTCGACGTCGAGGAACTCGCGCTCGGTGGTGCCGAGGTTCTCCGACGAGGCCTGGATCGAGAGGACCTTCATCCGGGTCAGGATGTCGGAGATCATGCTCATCGCGCCGTCGGCGATCTGCAGCATCGAGTTCGCCTGGCCGGCGTTGACCACCGCCTGCTTGAGGCCCTGGACCTCGGCGTTCATGCGCGAGCCGATCGCCATCGAGGCGGCGTCGTCGCGGGCCGAGACCACGCGCTTGCCGATCGACAGCTTGGACAGCGATCCGGTCGCCTCCATGTCGGTCTTGACCAGGTTGCGGTGGGCGACGTTGGCCGCGTGGTTGGAGACGACGTTCAACGGCATGCTCGGACTTCCTGCCTGCGGTTGCTGGACGGGCGGCGATCTGCCACCGGGCGCCCGATGAGGCTTGGGCGCTCCGCTCGGTCGCAAGAGCCGTGCCAGCCAAGGTTAGCGGCGGAAATCCAGGGGTTAAGCTTAACGGCCCTGCGCGCTGGCGCTCGCCCGCCGGCAGCATCTGCCGTCGGCGCGCGGCGCTCGGCAGATTCTTACCGGGTCGGCCCCGAAGGCGCTCGGAACGCCGGTAACAAGTCGTTAAGCACCGCCCGGCAAGATCGCGGCGCGCTGCATCCGCAAGGGACCAGGTCGCCCATGTCGAGCCCCATGCCCGCCCTCACCCCGCGGCCCGCCGCATCCGCCGTGCCGGGCCGCGCGACGCGGCCGACCCTGCGCCTGCTCCACCACATGGCGCGCTCGGGCGGGACGCTGATCAGCAAATGTCTGGGCTGCATGTCGGGCGTGCTGCTGCTGAGCGAGATCCACCCGCTCGGCACCAACCACTTCAATCCTCTGGTCCAGGCGCAGCGCTGGTACGGCCTGCTGTCGAGCCAGGATCTGATCGAGCTCAAGGCGCGCGGGCGGGTCGGCTTCGCCGACGCGATCGAGCTGATCCGGCGCCGCGCCGAGGAGTGCAGCCAGCGGCTGGTGATCCGCGACTGGAGCCACCTCGACTTCACCGGCGTGCCGTTCGTCGCCCGGCCGGCGCATCGCCTCCTGACCGCCGAGGCGCTGGCGCCGCGCTACGAGCTGCGCCAGGTCTGCACCGTGCGCCATCCGCTGGACCAGTGGCTGAGCCTCAGCCAGCTCGCGGTGGTCCAGGGCCGGCTCGACGCTCGACGGCTATCTCGAGGGCTACCGCCGCTTCGCCGAGGTCGCCAAGGCGATCGGGTTCCATCGCTACGAGGACCTCACCCGCGACCCGCAAGGGGTGATGAAGGCGCTGTGCGGCGATCTGGAGCTGCGCTTCGACCGCAGCTTCGCCGCGCGCTGGCGCGAGTACACCTTCGTCACCGGCGACGTCGCGGGCAGCCGCGGCGGCCAGTCGATCCAGCCGGTGCCGCGTCGGCCAGCCGCGCCGGACCTGCTGGCGAAACTGGCGGCGAACGCGGACTACCGCGCCAGCCTCGAGCTGCTCGGCTACCAGCACCCGGAGGACTGAATCGTCGCGAGCGGCGGCGAGTTCCGGGCAGCCTGATCAAGCCCGTCGGCTCGGGCGCGCAGGTCCCGAGAAGCCCGACTCAGGGCTGCGCGCAGCGGATCTGCCAGACCGCGCGATAGGCCTGCTCGATCGCCCGGGCGTGGCCGGGATGGTCGCAGAGCGGCGAGCGCGCCATGTCGGCGCGCAGGTTGCGCCTGGCGGTGGCGAGCAGCTCGGGCTGGCTCGCCAGCAGGCGCGCGGTCAGGACGTAGTCCTCCGGCGTGGCCGCGATCCCGGCCGCGAAGCCGATCGCGCCGAGCAGGCTCGCGCCGACCCGCCCCGCGTGGCGGTCGCCGGCGAGCGTGATCACCGGCACGCCCATCCACAACGCCTCGCAGGTCGTGGTGGTGCCGTTGTAGGGGAACGGGTCGAGCGCCACGTCGATCTCGTTGTAGAGCGCCAGGTGGTCCTGCGCCTCGGCTGCCGGAGGCAGGATGCGCAGCCGCTCGGGACCGATCCCGGCGGTCGCGAAGGCCGTCTCGAGCGCCGCTTTGGTCTCGGGATCGCCGGTTCCGGCGGACTTGAGGACCAGCCGCGCACCCGTCGACCTGGCGCAGGATCTCGGCCCAGAGCGCGATCACGCCGGCGATTGATCTTGGCCAGGTTGTTGAACGAGCCGAAGGTGACGTAGCCGTTGCGCTGCACGGGCGGCGGGCCGATCTCCGCGGCGTGGCGCGGCATGGCATAGGCGAGAAAGCACCGTGGCAGGCGGATCAGGCTCTCGCAGTAGTGCTCGTCGAAGCCGTCCGGATCGGCGAGGTGGTCGGTGATCCGGTAGTCGATCGCGGCGACCCCGGTGGTGTTGGGGTAGCCGATGTAGCCGATCTGGACCGGCGCCGGCCGGCGCGCGCAGGCGAGCAGCCGGCTGTCGCGGGTGTGCCCGGCGAGCTCGACCAGGATGTCGATCCGGTCGGCGCGAATGCGGGTGGCGAGCGCCGCGTCGTCGAGCTGGTGGACGTCGACCCAGCCGTCGGCCATCGCCCGCAGCTCGTCGCTGTACGAGTCCGGCCGCAGCACCGAGGCGTAGCAGATCGCCTCGACCTCCCGCCGGTCGTGGGTCAGGAGCAGGGGCGCGATGAAGTAGGCGACCGAATGGCGGCGCAGGTCGGGCGAGAGATAGCCGACGCGCAGGCGCCGGTCGGGGTCGCGCTCCTGCGGGCAGGCGGGCTGGAGGCCGCCCAGCGGCGTCGCGAAGCGCTCTGCCCAGGCGAGATGCTCCCGCTTCAGGGAAGCGGGCGAGCGCTCCGGGTCGTAGTTGAGGTGGAGCAGGCGGTTCATCTGCAGCTCGGCAGCCTCCGGCGCGAGCGCCGGCACCTGCTCGAGCGCCGCGAGGCCGGCCTCGATGCGGCCCTGGCGGGCGAGCGTGACGCCGAGCAGGTTCTTGGCGTTGGCGCCGATCAGCCCGGCCGCCGGGACGGTCTCGAGCAGCGCCCGGACCTCGCCGAAGGCATCCTGGCGAAAGCGCGCGTTGGCGAGGTGGATCTTGGCTTCGGCGTCCGCGGGGTCGAGCGCGAGGAGATGCCGTGCGGCGCGCTCCAGCCACTCGAGGTTCAGCGCCGTCAGGCAGACGCGGGCGAGGTTGCGCCACCAGTCGTGGCGCTCGGGCGCCAGCTCGACGGCGCGGACCAGCGCCACGATCGCCGCGTCGTGGCGGCGCAGGAGCGCCAGCAGCTCACCCGTGAGCGCATGGCCCGCCGCGACCTCGGGCGCCGCCCGGCGGAAGCGCTCGGCGACGGCCAGAGCGTCCTCGAGCTGGCCCGTCTCCGCCAAGGCGCGCGCCAGGCCCTCGAGCGCCTGGCGGTGATCGGTGGCGAGCGCGAGCGCCTCGCGATGCCGCTCGATCGCCTCGCCGAGCCGGCCCGCGGCGCGCAGCCGCTCGGCCAGATTGGCGATAAGGCCGGGCTCGTTGGGCCGCAGCTCGACCGCGCGGCGGCTGTGGCGCAGCGCGACGCCCGTGCGGCCGAGCGCGGCCAGCGCGACGCTCAGGAGGTTGTGCGCATCGGCGTGGTCGGGCCGCGCCCTGAGCAGTCGCCGGCAGCTGCGCTCGGCGCGCTCGGGATGGCCGGAGCGCAGCTGGTGCTGCGCCTCGAGCAGCAGTCCGAGACCGGCATCGGACGCCGGCCGCGCACCGGTGAACCTCGCGGCGAGCGCTCCGCCGGCCTCAGGCGGCATGCGCACGCGGCAGGTCGTGGCGCAACGGATAGGCCTCGCTCGCGAAGACGTGCTGGCGCCCGACCTGGCGCCGGCTGTCGATCAGCAGCGGCGCCTTGAGGTTGATCGAGAAGCGCACCCCCTCGGGCTCGGAGCGGATCGTGACGATGCCGAGCACGACCAGGGTCTGCCACTCGAACCCGAGCTCCCGGCAGGCGAGCTCGAGGTCGCGGCGGCCGATCGGCCCGGCGACCGGATCGAGCGGCAGCACCAGAAAGGCGAGCTCGGGCGCGTCGACCGACTGCAGGAGCTTGAACACGACCTGCGGGTCGGGCAGGTCGGCGAGCGCGTAGCGCTGGCACTCGGCGAAGCCGAGGACGCCGCTCGGAAAGGCGATCAGGCGCTCCGGGCTCACCGCGAGCTCGCCGAAGCGCGTCGGGATCGACGCCGGCGCGTCCGGCGGCGCCACCGGCTGCGGCGGGAGCGTGCGGGAGGGCAGGGCGGCCAGCTCGGTCATCAGTTGCTCCTGGGAAGTGAAGGCGGGCAGTGGATCGGCACGGGACCCGGGTCAGCGCAGGAAGTCGACGAGGCTCAGGCGGCTGAGCCGGGCGACCGTCGCCATCGCGCTCTCGATCACCATCTGGTCCTGGCTGAGGCGGGTGATCGCCGCGGTCAGATCGACGTCCTCGATGTCGCTGATCTGGTGCTGCAGGTAGAGCTCGGCATCGCCATGGCCGAGGTTGATCCGCTCGAGCGCCGCCTGGCGGGCGCCGATCTCGCTGCGGTAGCCGGTGATCTTGGGCAGCGCGGCGTTGACGAGGTCGAGAGCGCTCTCGAGCATCGCCTGATCGTCGCTGCCGTCGCCCTCGATGGTCGCCCGCAAGGCGCCGATCAGCTCCTGAAAGCCCTCGCGGTCGGCGGTCATGCCGTAGGCGAGGTCGTGGTCGACGTCGGCGCGCACGCTCAGCTCGACCGCATCGCCCTGGTAGTAGGTGTCGTCCGGGGCGCCGAAGCCGCTGAAGGCGGGGTCCAGGACCACGGGCGCGGTGTCGCTCCGCGAGCCCGCGAACAGGTGGCGCCCGTCGAGCTCGACGTTGAGGTCGGCCACCGCCTGCTCGAGCAGATGCTCGGTGCCCGGCGTGATGATGCCGGGAACCCGTTGCGCCGAATCCAGGCGCTGGATCAACAGGACCCTGAGCTGGCTCGCGATCTCCACCAGCGACGCGGTCGAGCTCTCCATCACCTGGAGGCGCCCGTCGACCAGCTGGTTGTTGGCCTGGAACTGCTGGATACGCTGCAGCGCGTCCTTGGCCGAGACCAGCCGGTTGGCGCTGTCGGCGATCGCGCTGAACTGAGTGGCGACCTTGCCGGTGCTGATCTGGATCTGGGTCCCGCGCGAGCGGGTCTGCGCATCGAGCAGGAGCTGCGTCGTATAGGTCGACTGGGCGAGATCGCCGGTGCGGGTCAGCATGGCGTTGCTCCTACCTCGCGAGCCCGAGCAGCTCGTCGAACAGCTCGTCGGTCACCGCGATCATCCGCGCCGCGACCGAGTAGGCCTGCTGCAGCTGCACCATGCGGGCCATCTCCTCGTCGAGGTTGACGCCGGAGACCGCCGCCGCGCGGTACTCGAGCTGGTCGGCGAGCGCACGGTCGCGCTCGGCCGCACGCTCGGCGCTCTGGGCCAGCACCGCGCTGTGCGCGATGATGTCGCCGGCGTAGGTGGCGAGCGTGACCGAGCGCGCCGAGAGCCCGCCCCGGGCGATCATCGGCTGCGCAGCGGCGAGCGCGTCGGCCAGCGCCTGGGCGCCGCGGTTGTCGCCGTCGCCGCCCAGCGTCGCGACCAGCGGCGGGCCAGCCGCGACGTCGAGGCGCGCGGTGCCGATCAGCGCCGGATCGCCGGCGATGTCCGCGCGCACCGCGAACTCGCTCGGCCGGGCGCCGTCGTCGACCAGGAGATCGTTGAGGCCGAAGTAGTGGGCGAGGCCGTAGTCGCGATCGCGGCCCGCGGCATCGGCGATCGTGATGCTGCTGTCGCCCTCGGCGATCGCGATGCCCTGGCCGCTGCCGGCGAGCGCGATCTCGAGATTGCCGTCCGCGCCGATCGCGGCGCTGCCGAAGGCGCCGAGCGCGGCATCGATCTGGGCCGCGAGCGCGGCCTCGTCGGCCGCCGCGCCGACGTCGATCTGGAAGGCGAGCAGAGTGCTGCCGTCGGTCGTGTCGATCACCGCGAAGGTCGCGCTGCCGCTGCGGGTCGCCGCGGCGAAGTCGGAGAGGTCGGTGCGGCTGCCGCTCAGCTGCGCAGGCGGCGGCACCGGGCTCGCGTCGTTGTGGGCGGCGTTGAGCGCGAAGCGCAGGCCGGCGGCGAGCTCCTGGAGCTGGTCGTCGAGGTCGGGCAGGGTGCGGTCGCGGATCTCGAGCAGCCCGGCGAGCCGGCCGCTCCGCACCCGGCTCGTGATCTGCTGGTCGGTATCGGCGAGCGCATCGTTCTGGAGCTCGGGCGTCAGCGCCGCGCGCACGCCGCCGCTCACCAGCGTGACGCCGGCGGTCGGATCGAGCGGCTGGCCGGTCGCGGGATCGAGCTGGTTCTGACGGAAGATCGCGATCGGATCGAACGAGGTGTCATGGGCGACCAGGTTCGCCGGCTCGTAGACCAGGACCCGGGGCGTCGAGTCCAGCAGGGTCTCGCCGCCCGCGGTGTAGATCGCGAGCGTGCCGTTGTCCTGCATGTAGGTCCGCACGTCGATCTTCTCGGCCAGGCTCCGGATCAGGGCGTCGCGCCGGTCGAGCAGCTCCGGGTTGATCTGGCCGAGATGGGCGAGGCGCTGGATCTCGGCGTTGAGATCGTCGACCGCCTGGATCTCGGCGTTGATCGCGGCGACCGTGCGGCCGATCTCCTGATCGGCATCGCCGCGCAGCGCCTGCACCTGGCCGGCGAGACCGCCGATCACCCTTGCGACCTCGTCGATCGCGCTCAGCAGCTGAAGGCCCGCGGCCGAGGTCTCGGGACTGGTGGCGAGCGCATCGAGCGCCACCTGCAGGCCGCCGATCTGGACCGCAAGGTCGCGGCTGTCGCCGGGCGCCCCGAACGCGAGCTGGAGCAGGTCCTGGTAGCGTCGCACCGCCTCGCTCCGACCGGCGATGCTGCCCTGGCGGCGGATCTCCTCGGTCAGGAACGCGTCGGTGATGCGCGCGATGTCGGTCGAGCGGACGCCGGCGCCGCGGTCGCTGAGGACCACCGCCTCCTGGTTCAAAACCTTGCGGCTGTAGCCCGGGGTATTGGCGTTGGCCACGTTGTTGGCGGTGACGCTGAGCGCCTGCTGGGCGACGTTGAGCCCGGAGAGCGCGTTCGCGAGGGTCGCCGAGAGGCTCATCGGCGGGCTCCTCAGAGCTTGCGGTCGAAGGCGACCGAGATCACCTGGCCGCGCGCCTCGACGTGGCCGGCCTGGCCGCGCGCGCCGTAGGTGAAGCCCGCCGCGCTGCGCGCCAGGCTGTCGCCGATGTTGCGCAGCACCTTGTCGACCACCGACTGCGCCGCGAGCAGGGCATCGAGGTTGGCGGTCACGGTCTCCTGGAAGGCGCGCATCGCGTCGTGCAGCTGGCTGCGGATCCCGGGATCGAGCGCGGCCAGGGTCTCGGGGCTGCAGCGCAGGCGCGCGAGCTCGATCTCGTAGGCCTCCGCCAGCGCCTCCTTCTCGTCCTGGATCTCGGGCAGGGCGTCGAGCCGCATGCTGCGCAGCACCGCGCGCTCATGGTCCATCACCTGGGCCAGCCGCTTCATCAGCGTCATCAGCACGGTGATCTGCTCGAGTGGCTCCATCACGCCACCTCCTGCGACTTCAGCATTTCCTTCAGCACCGCGTCGGCGACGCCGACGCCGCCGCTGCGGCTGATCAACTTTGCCACCTCATCATTGAACATGTCGTGAAAGGGGCTGCGCTCGTCGCCGTCGAGCCCCGGGTTGAGCTTCGCCAGCACCTGGGCCAGGAAGACCGCCTCGAACTCCTGCGCCGCCTGCCGGAAAGCCTCGACGTCGCCGGGCTTGCCGGGACCTGCCGACCTGGCGGCCGGCGCGAGCGCCTGGACCTGGATCGCGTCGCCCATCACATCACCACGATGTCGGCCTGCAGCGCGCCGGCCGCCTTGATCGCCTGGAGGATCCCGATCAGGTCGCGCGGCGGGACGCCGAGCGCGTTGAGGCCGGCGACCAGGTCCTGCAGGCTGACCCCCTCCTGCAGGATCACCATGTTGCGGCCGCCGCCGTCGTCGACCTCGACCCGGGTGCGCGGCACCACCACGGTGTCGCCCTCGGCCAGCGGGTTGGGCTGCGAGACCTGCGGCAGCTCGGTGATCCGCACCGTGAGATTGCCCTGGGCGATCGCGACCCGGCTGATCCGCACGTTGTCGCCCATCACGATGATGCCTGAGCGCTCGTCGACCAGCACCCGGGCCGGCTGGTCGGGCTGGATCGTGAGCTGCTCGATGTCGGTCAGCAGCGCCGCGGTCCGGCCGCGATAGTCCGCCGGCACGGCCAGCGTCACGGTCGTGGGATCGGTGACGCGCGCGACCGGGGCGGCGAAGTGGCGGTTGATCGCGAGCGCGATCCGTTCGGCAGTGGTGAAGTCCGGGTTGCGCAGCGCGATCCGGACCCGCTCCAGCTGGTCGAGCTCGAATTCGACCTCGCGCTCGATGATCCCGCCGGCGGGGATCCGCGCCGCGGTCGGCACGCCCTGGGTCACGCTCTCGGCGGCGCCCTCGGCGACGAAGCCGCCGACCGCGAGCTGCCCCTGGCTGACCGCATAGATCTCGCCGTCGGCGCCGTAGAGCGGCGTGACCAGCAGGGTCCCGCCCGCGAGCGACTTGGCATCGCCCAGCGCGCTCACCGACACGTCGAGCCGCGAGCCCTGGCGCGCGAACGGCGGCAGGGTGGCGGTCACCATGACCGCGGCGACGTTCTTGGTCTTGAGGTCCTGACCGCGGGTGCTGACGCCGAGGCGCTCCAGCATCGCCTGCAGGCTTTCGGCGGTGAACGCCGAGTTGCGCAGGGAATTGCCGGTGCCATTCAGGCCGACCACGAGCCCGTAGCCGACCAGCGGATTGTCGCGCACGCCCTCGAAGTCGGTGATGTCCTTGATGCGCGAGGCGGCGGCGGCCGGCGACGCCATCGCCGCGGCCAAGGCGAGCGCGAGCGCGGCGAGCATCGCTCGACCGGCGGCAATGGCGATGGGGCGGCGTGGGCGCAAGCTCCACTCTCCGACGACAGGGCTGCTGCGCTGCCCCTTGCGCGCAACGTGCCAAGCGGCCGGACGCGCCGGTTCGTCCCGGATTCGCGCCGAAGGCGGCGGTGCGCCGGCAGCGCCGCTCCGGCAAAGCTTGCCAGCAGGGCTGCAGATCTTGCCGCGCCGCGGGATTGCGATTGGCGCTTCGCGCGGAGGGTAGATGCAGGGACTCCGTTTACCGGGCGTTAACCACGACCGCGCAGTCTCGGGCGTGGTCCGTTTCCCAGGCCGTCCGCCCGCCGTCCGGCGGTTTCGGTCGGCCGGTTGCGCGGACGTTGCAAGGTGATGCGGGCACGGCTCGCATCGCGGCGGTGATCGATCCAGGCGGCGCGAGGCGATGATGAAGATCACGAGTTCCGGGCCGACCGCCGGACCGGGCCAGAGGCGCAGGATCGCCGGCCGCGGCGACACCTCCGAGGGCGCTTTCGCGGAGCAGGTCGGCGCCAGGCCCGCGACTGAGCTCTGGTTTGACGCCGGCCATGCCGCTCGCGGCGCTGGGCGGCGTGCTCGCGGTCCAGGAGGTGCCGGACCCGACCGCGGAGCGCCGTCGCGCCACGCGCCACGGCCATAGCGTGCTGGACGAGCTGCAGGCGCTGCAGATCGGCCTGATCGAAGGCTGGGTGCAGGAGGGGGCGCTGCGGCGCCTTGCCGGCCTCCTCGAGCGGCTGCGCCCGGCGAGCGCGGATCCGGAACTTGCTGCCGTGCTCGACGAGATCGAGCTCAGGGCCGCCGTCGAGCTGGCCAAGGTCGCTCGCGGGCCGGGATGAGAACGGCGGCGTGGGCTCCACGAGCGTCTGGGCGAGGTCCGCCGCGCGCGAGCGCGGAGCGGGCACCTGCCCGCGCGCTCGGCGCTGCGCTCCCGTTTGGGTTGGCCTCGTTCCGGCTTTGGCGCATAGTTGCGGCGGCGGCGATCGATGAGGGCGGCCGATGCCACCGAGGTTGCTTGGATGGGCTGCGACGGTCGTGCTGGCGATCGCCGGCATGATGCCCGGCGCGGTTCGCTCGGACCAGCGGGACGCACGGCTCGACCCGCTGTTCGCGCGGCTCCAGAGCACGCCGAGCGACCAGGAAGCGCAGGCGATCGAGCAGCGCATCTGGCTGATCTGGAGCGAGGCCGGCGACGCCGGACCTCGCCGCGCTGATGCAGGAGGGCGTGGTCGCCATGGCGCAGGGGCGCCTCGGCGCGGCGCTCGAGCGGTTCGATCGCATGGTCGAGCAGGCGCCGGACTTCGCCGAGGGCTGGAACAAGCGCGCCACGGTCCACTTCCTGATGGGCAACTACCAGGCCTCGGTCGGCGACATCCAGCGTACGCTCGAGCTGGAGCCGCGCCATTTCGGCGCGCTCTCGGGCCTCGGCCTGATCTACGATGCCATCGAGCGACCGGCAGCGGCGCTGCGTAGCTTCGAGGCGGCGCTTGCGATCAACCCTCACCTCGACTCGACCAAGGAGCGCATCGAGCAGCTCCGCCGCGAGCTCGGTGGGCGCCCGACCTGAGGTCCCGGCGGCTCGCCGAGGCGATGGGCGCGGTGGAAGGCGGGTACCCCTCGCGGCCGTCGAAGAGGTGCGCGAGCGCGCCGCGGCGCAGGGGGGCCTGGCGATGGCCGCGGGCTGGCTGACTGGCGCGCGCGACGGTGACCGGCTGCTGATCGCGGCGGGCGGCGCCTGGACCCTGGACGAGCTGGCGCGGCTCGAGGCCCTGCGCCGGCCGCTGCTCGTGGCGGCCGCGGCCGACGGCGCCCGCGCGCGCATCGACCTCGGGGCGCTCGAGGCCCTCGACACGGCGGGCGCCTTGCTGCTGCACCAGCTCGAGCGTCGGCTTGCCGGTCTCGGCTGGCAGGTCGAGCTCGCCGGCCTCAGCGCCGATCGGGCGGCGCTCCTGGCCGAGATCCGGCGACTCGACCCGCAGCCGCCGGCCCCGGCTGCGGAGGTCAACCCGTTGGTGCGCCTGCTCGCCGAGCTCGGCCGCAGCACGCTTGCGGTCGGCGACGAGGCGGCGCGCCTGCTGTCGTTCTACGGCCAGACGGTGCTCACCCTGGTCCGGGTCTGCCTGCGACCGACCCGGCTGCGGCTGACCCCGCTCGCCCACCACCTCGAGCAGACCTGCGTCAACGCCCTGCCGATCGTCGGCCTGATCGCCTTTCTGATCGGGGTGGTCATGGCGTACCAGGGCGCCGACCAGCTGCGGCGCTTCGGCGCCGAGATCTTCACCGTCGATCTGCTCGGGATCTCGATCCTGCGCGAGATCGGCATCCTGCTGACGGCGATCGTGGTCGCGGGGCGCTCGGGCAGCGCGTTCACCGCGCAGATCGGCACGATGAAGGTCAACCAGGAGATCGATGCGCTGCGCACCCTCGGCCTCGATCCGATCGAGGTCCTGGTCGTTCCGCGCCTGCTGGCGCTGATGATCGCGCTGCCGTTGCTGGCGTTCTTCGCCGACATCCTGGGCCTGTTCGGCGGCGGCCTGATGTGCGCCTTCGCGCTCGACATCTCGCCCGGCCAGTTCCTCAACCAGCTCGAGCGGGCGATCGACGTCGAGACCTTCCTGGTCGGCCTCGTCAAGGCGCCGGTGTTCGCCTTCCTGATCGCGATGGTCGGCTGCTACGAGGGCCTGAGCGTCGGCGGCAGCGCGGAGAGCGTCGGCCGGATGACCACCCGCGCCGTGGTGGTCGGGATCTTCCTGGTGATCGTCTTCGATGCGCTGTTCTCGATCCTGTTCTCCTATCTCGGCGTGTGACCGGCCGTGAGCGAGCCGCCGGTGATCCGGGTCGAGGGGCTGCGCACCCGGTTCGGCGCGCAGGTGCTGCACGACGATCTCGGGCTCGAGGTCCGGCGCGGCGAGGTGTTCGCCATCGTCGGCGGCTCGGGCGCCGGCAAGTCGGTCCTGCTGCACGAGATCCTCGGGCTGACGCGGCCGGAGCGCGGCCGGATCGAGGTGCTCGGCCGCGACCTCGCGCGCCTTGGGGACGCCGAGCGCCGGGCGCTGCAGGCGCGCCAGGGCGTGCTGTTCCAGGACGGCGCCCTGTTCAGCTCGCTCACGGTCGGGCAGAACATCCAGGCCCCCCTGCGCGAGCGGCTGGCACTGCCGCCGGCGCTGCTCGACCAGCTCGCCGGGCTCAAGCTCGCGCTGGTCGGGCTCGCGCGCGACGCCTGCCACAAGTACCCCTCGGAGCTGTCCGGCGGCATGCGCAAGCGGGCCGGGCTGGCGCGCGCCCTGGCTCTGGATCCGGAGATCCTGTTCCTCGACGAGCCGACCGCCGGCCTCGACCCGATCGCCGCCGCCGAGTTCGACCGCCTGATCGGCCGCCTGCAGCGCAGCCTCGGTCTGACCGTCGTGATGGTCACCCACGACCTGGACTCGCTGACGGCGATCGGCGACCGGGTGGCGGCGCTCGTCGACCGCCGCGCATTGGTTGGTACCTTGGACGAGTTGCGCAACCTTGATCATCCCTGGCTGCGGGCGTATTTCCACGGTCCACGGGGACGGGCCGCCGCGGCGCTGGGGATTCCGGGACGCTAGATGGAGATTCGCGCGAGCTACCTGCTCGTCGGGGCCGTGGTCCTGACCTTGATCGCCGGGCTCGCGGCGTTCAGCGTCTGGCTGGTCAAGGCGGACGTCGATCGCCAGGTGGCGCGCTACGAGATCGCCTTCGCGGGCACGGTGAGCGGCCTCCAGGAGGGCAGCCAGGTCCTCTACCGCGGCATTCCGGTCGGCCGGGTGGCCGACATCCGGATCGATCCGGCGAACGTCGAGAACGTCCTGGTCACGGTCGAGATCGAGCGCGGCACGCCGATCACGGCCGAGACCGTCGCGACCCTGGAGATGCAGGGCATCACCGGCATCGCCTACGTGCAGCTGCGGGGCGGCACCCAGGCGAGCGCGCGGCTCGATCCGGACGCGAAGCCACCGGCGCAGATCGCCTCGCGGAGCTCGGCACTGGAGCGGGTGTTCGAATCCACCCCCGAGCTGCTCGGGCGCGCGCTCGCGCTCGCCGAGCGACTGACGCGGCTGCTCGAGGACGACAATCTGGCGGCGGTGGCCGGCACGCTGCGCAACCTCGAGACCTTCACGGGCACCTTGGCGCAGCGCTCCGACCAGGTCGATGCGGTGCTGGTCGGCGCAGGCGCCGCCGCGCGGCAGGTCGAGGCCGCCTCGGCCGAGCTCAGGGAGCTGATCGGCGAGCTGCGCCGCCTGACCACGCAGGTCGACGAGCAGGTCGGCGCGGTCGGCGGCGAGGCGAGGGCGACGCTCGGCGAGCTGCGCGGCGCGGCCTCCACGCTCGGCGGCGCGGCGGATCAGCTCGAGCTCCTGGTCGGCGAGCCTGCACGAGCCGCTGGACGATTTCGCCAGCACCGGGCTCTACGATTTCACCCAATTGATCGGCGAGACCCGCCAGCTGATCGCGGCGCTCAGTCGGGTCACCAAGGAATTCGAGCGCGATCCGGCGGGCTTTCTGATCGGCCGCAGCAGCAGAGGGTACGAAGCGGAATGATCCTGTCGTCGTCCGGAGGCGGTCGTGCCTTGGCCATGGCCGCGTGCCTGGCGCTCGGCGGCTGCGCCGCGGCCCTGGAGCTGGCCAGCGGCGCGCCGCCCCGTCTCTACGAGCTGACGCCGAAGAGCACCTTCGCCGAGAACCTGCCCGCGGTCGACGCGCGCCTCGCGGTGGAGGTCCCGACCGCGACCGCGGGGCTGAACAACGCCCGGATCGCCCTGCGGCCGACGCCGACCACCCTCGAGTACTACGCCCGGGCGAGCTGGATCGACGTGGTGCCGGTCATGATGCAGAACCTGCTCCTCGAGTTCCTGGACAACGCCGGCACGATCGACGTGCTCGACCGCGGGGTGGTTGGGGTCCGCGCGGACTACGCCCTGCTGACCCACGTGCGGGAGTTCCAGGCCGAGTACGACGACCAGCGCGCGCCGGCGGTCCGCGTCCGCCTCCAGGCCCGCCTGGTGCGCCTGCCGCGGCGCAACTCGCTCGCCTCGACCTCGGAGGAGTTCGTGGTGCGCGCCGCCGATCCTTCGCTGCCGGCGATCGTCAGCGCGTTCGACGAGGCGCTTGGGCAAGGCGCTCAGGCGAATGGTCGAGTGGACGCTGATCGAGGCGGCAAAGGCGCAGGCCGAGCCCGTCCGGCACGCAGCCCACCTGATCGCCCTGCTCGCACCCGGCGGCGCGTAGCCCGGCTGCCGCCGGCCCGGCCGGATCAGCTCACCGGCGCGTACCGTTCTGCAGCCCGCGAGTGGCGCTCCCCGTCTCCGATCGGTGGATGGTAAAGCCCTGGGCCAGGCAGCGCTCCATAGAACGCGCAATCCGCGCTCGGGCAGGTCAGGCCTGTCCGTCGTTCCCGGCTTCGGCGGCCGTTCCGGCATCTGGTGACTGCGACATCCTGGCCGATGCACGTCCATAGCGAAGTGATATATATCTGTCCGATACGTATCGGTCTGAGCAGAGACCTCGGGAGCGCTCAGCGCGCACATGGACGTCAAGACCCTCTGCCTCGGCGTGCTGACCGAGGGCGACCAGACCGGCTACGAGATCAAGCGGCGCTTCGAGGAGGCGTTCAGCCATTTCTTCGGCGCGAGCTTCGGCTCGATCTATCCGGCGCTGGCGGAGCTCAGCCGCCAGGGGCTGGTGACCTGCCGGAGCGTCGAGCAGGACAAGCGGCCGGACAAGAAGGTCTACAGCCTGACCGCCGCCGGGCAGCGGGTCGCTGATCGAGGAGCTGATGACCACGCCGCCGCGCCACAAGGTGCGCTCGGAGTTCCTGGTGCTGATGTACTTCGCGCACCTCCTGCCGCCGGAGCGGGTGGCCGCGATCATCGACCAGATGGTCGCCCATTGGGAGCCGCTGGTGGCCGAGCTCGAGGCTGCGCGCGCGATCGCGCGACGGCGCCGACGCCGGGCATGCGCTTTGCCGCCGGCTACGGCCGCGCCGTGCTCGGCGCCGCGCTGGCCTATGTGCGCGAGCACAAGGACGAGCTGGTCCGTGATGTCGCCGAGGCCGGCGAGCGCCCGGCGGAGCCGATGGCCCTGGCAGGCGAATGAGCCATGCGGCTCAAGACCTCCTATCTGATCGCCGCAGGGCTCGCGCTCGCGATCTGACCGGCTGGCTGCGTCCGGCCAGCTCGACGCCGGAAGACCGCGCCGGAGCCGGCCGGCGCCGGCCGCGGCACGCGATGCCGCCGCCTGCCGAGCGTGCGGGTGCGCGAGATGGTGGCCGCGCCGATCCAGCGTGAGATCGTGATCAACGGCAAGACCGCGCCGGCGCGCGCGTCGAGCTGCGCGCCGAGACCGACGGGCCGGGTGATCGAGCTCGGCGGCCCGCCGCGGCGCCGCGGTCGCGCGGGCGAGCTCCTGATGCGCCTCGACCCGCGCGAGCGGCGGGCGATGGTCGAGCAGGCCGAGGCCGACGCTCAAGATGCGCGAGATCGAGCACGCCGGCGGCGCAGAAGCTCGGCGCCAAGGGCTTTCAGGCCGAGACCAAGGTCGCCGAGGCCAGGCCAATCTCGAGAGGCGCGCAGGCGGCGCTGGAGCGCGCGCAGCTCGAGCTCGACCACACCGAGATCCGGGCGCCCTTCGCCGGCGTGCTGGAAAAGCGGCCGGTCGAGATCGGCGACTTCCTCGACATCGGCGACGCGGTCGCGACGGTGATCGAGCAGGATCCGTTCCTGGTCATCGGCGAGGTCGCGGAGAGCGAGGTCGGGCGCCTTGCGGTCGGCATGCCGGGCAGCGCGCGGCTGGTGACCGGCCAGAGGGTCGAGGGGCGGGTCCGCTATATCGCCGCGCAGTCGGACCCCGCGACCCGGACGTTCACGGTCGAGCTCGAGGTGCCCAATCCGGGCGGACGCTTCGCCGCCGGGGTCAGCGCCGAGCTGCGCATCGGTCTCGAGCGCACGCTCGCCCATCGCGTCTCCGGCGTCGCTCTCGTCTCTGGACGATGCCGGCGTGCTCGGCGTTCAAGGCGGTCGACGAGCAGGGCGGGTGGTCTTCCACCCGGCGGAGGTGCTGCGCGCCGACGCCGATTCGATCTGGCTCGGCGGCCTGCCCGAGCGGCTCCGGCTGATCACCGTGGGCCAGGGCTTCGTCAACCCGGGCGAGACCGTGACCGCCGTGCCCGAGGTGTGCGCCGGCGCCGAGGACGGCGCGGAGAGCCGTTCTTGAAGACGCTGATCGAAGCCAGCTTCGCACGCCCGCGGGCGGTCCTGCTCGCGCTCGCGCTGATCCTCTTGAGCGGCTGGCTGGTCTACCGCGACATTCCGAAGGAGGCCGACCCGGACATCCAGCTGCCGATCGTCTACGTGTCGATGCCGCACGACGGCATCTCGCCCGAGGACGCCGAGCGCCTGTTGGTGCGGCCGATGGAGACCGAGCTGCGCTCGATCGAGGGCGTCAAGCAGATGCGCTCCTACGCCAGCGAGGGCCAGGGCGCGGTGACCCTCGAGTTCGAGGCCGGCATCGACATCGACGAGGCGCTCGCCGACGTGCGCGAGAAGGTCGACCTCGCGAAGGCCGAGCTGCCGCAGGACACCGAGGAGCCGAGGTCGAGGAGGTCAATCTCGCGCTGTTCCCGGTGCTGGTGGTCACGCTCGCCGGCGACGTGCCCGAACGCACGCTCCTGCGGCTCGCCCGCGACCTGAAGGACCAGATCGAGGGCCTGTCCAACGTCCTCGAGGTCGACATCGCCGGGGATCGCGAGGAGCTGCTCGAGGTCATCGTCGATCCGCTGCTGATCGAGAGCTACGGCCTCCGGCACGAGGATCTGCTGGCGGTGGTCGAGCGCAACAACCGGCTGGTCGCGGCGGGCGCGCTCGACACCGGCCAGGGCCGTTTCGCGGTCAAGGTGCCCGGCGTGTTCGAGACCGCCCAGGACGTGCTGGACCTGCCGGTCAAGGCCGAGGGCGACCGGGTCGTCCGGCTGGGCGACATCGGCGACCGTGCGGCGGACGTTCAAGGATCCGGAAGGCTTCGCCCGCGTGGACGGCCGACCGGCGCTGGCGCTCGAGGTCAAGAAGCGCGTCGGCACGAACATCGTCGAGACGATCGAGCAGGTCCGCAGCGTGGTCGAGCAGCAGCGCCAGGCATGGCCGCCCACGGTCGAGGTCGGCTACGCCCAGGACAAGTCCGACACGATCCGCTCGATGCTCGCCGACCTCGAGAACAACGTCGTGAGCGCGGTGGCGCTGGTCATGATCGTGACCGTCGCCGCCTTGGGGATGCGCTCGGCGCTGCTGATCGGCCTGGCGGTGCCCGGCTCGTTCCTGGCCGGGCTGCTGGTGCTCGGCATGCTGGGCCTCACCGTCAACATCGTGGTCCTGTTCGGGCTGATCTTCGCGGTCGGCATGCTGGTCGACGGCGCCACGGTGATCGTCGAGTACGCCGACCGCAAGATGGCCGAGGGCATGCACCGGCGCGACGCCTATCTGCGCGCCGCCAAGCGCATGGCCTGGCCGGTCGCGGCCTCGATCGCGACGACGCTCGCCGCCTTCCTGCCGCTCCTGTTCTGGCCGGGGGTGGTCGGCGAGTTCATGAAGTATCTGCCGATCACCCTGGTCGCGACGCTGCTGGCCTCGCTGCTGATGGCGCTGGTCTTCCTGCCGTCGATCGGCGCGCTGATCGGCAAGCCCGAGGCGAGCGATCCCGAGACCATGCGGTTGCTGTCCGCCGCCGAAGGCGGCGACCTCAACGAGCTGCGCGGGCTCACCGGGCTCTATGTCCGCCTGTGCGGCGGCTGCTGCGCCATCCCGGCAAGGTCGTCCTCGCCTCGGTGATCGTCGCGATGGCCACGGTCGCGGCCTATGGCCTCGTCGGCCCCGGCGTGCGCTTCTTCCCCGAGGTCGAGCCCGAGCAGGCGCAGATCCAGATCCACGCCCGGGGCGATCTGTCCGCGGTCGAGCGCGACCGTCTCGTGGCCGAGGTCGAGCAGCGGATTCTGCCGGTCGACGGGCTCGAAGACGGTCTACGCCCGCAGCGGCGTCCACTTCCGTGGCGAGGACATCGACGAGGATGTGATCGGCATCATCCTGCTGGAGTTCACCGACTGGCGCGCGCGCCGGCCGGCGGCGCAGATCCTGGCCGAGATCCGCGAGCGCACCGCGACCTCGCCGGCATCTGGGTCGAGGAGCGGGAGGCCGAAGCCGGGCCGCCGGTCGGCAAGGCGGTGCAGCTCGAGATCGCCGCCGCGCGACCCGCAGCAGCTCGAGCGCCGTCGGTCGACGAGGTCCGGGGCTTCTTTGGCGGGCTGCCCGGCCTCAAGGACGTGAGCGACAGCCGGCCCGTGCCCGGCATCGAATGGCGCGTCGTGGTCGACCGCGAGCAGGCCGGCCGCTTCGGCGCCGACATCACGTCGGTCGGCACGCAGGTCCAGCTGCGTGACCAACGGCGTGCTGGTCGGCGACTACCGGCCGGACGACAGCGACGAGGAGATCGACATCCGCGTGCGCTACAGCGTCGACGAACGGAACCTCGGGCAGCTCGACCAGCTGCGCGTCAACACGCCGTCCGGCACCGTGCCGATCGCCAATTTCGTCGCGCTGGAGCCGTTGCCGCGCACCGGCGACATCGAGCGCACCGACGGCAAGCGCGTGCTGTCGGTGTCGGCCGACGTCGAGCCGGGCGTGCTGCCCGACGAGAAGGTGCAGGAGATCCGCGGCTGGCTCGAGCAGCGCGGCGTTCGATCCGCAGGTCGAGTTCACCTTCTCGCGGCGAGGACGAGGAGCAGCGGGAGGCGGAGGCCTTCCTGCTCACCGCGTTCGGCGCCGCGTTGTGCCTGATCGCGATCATCCTGGTGCTGCAGTTCAACAGCTTCTACCAGTCGCTCCTGATCCTCTCGGCGGTCCTGTTCTCGACCGTGGGCGTGCTTCTGGGCCTGCTGATCATGGGGCAGCCCTTCGGCATCGTCATGAGCGGCGTCGGCGTGATCTCGCTCGCCGGCATCGTGGTCAGCAACAACATCATCCTGATCGACACCTACAACGAGCTGCGCGCGCGCGGCCTCGAGCCGTTCGAGGCGATCCTGCGCACCGGCGCGCAGCGGCTGCGGCCGGTGTTCCTCACCACGATCACGACGGTCCTCGGCCTCGTGCCGCTGGTGCTCAAGCTCAACATCGACTTCGTCAACTCGCGCGGTCACCCACGGCGGGCCTCGGCCGACTGGTGGGTCGAGCTGTCCACGGCGGTCGCCGGCGGCCTGACCTTTGCGACGCTGATCACCCTGGTGCTGACGCCCGCCTGCTGCTGCTCGGCGCACGGACGTCGAGCCGGGGGGCGGCGCGCCGGGCGCGGTCCGGGCGCGCCTCGCCGCGGGCCGGCCGGGCGACTCGTGCCGCAACCCGCCGAGTAGAAGCGGCCGGGAACTCCGCTCCCCCTGCCACGTTCAGATGCCTGAGTTGGAAACACCAGGGAGCTGGATCATGGCTGCCGACAGGATCCCAGGCATGCTCAATCAGCTGATTGCCGTCTGTCGTGACGCCGAAGAGCTCTATGGCTATGCCGCCCGCAAGGCCGACGGGTCGCAGTTGCAGCCGCTGCTGCACGCGGCCGCCGGCCTGCATCGCGAGATCGGGGACGCGCTGCGGCCCCACGTGAGCGGCGCGGGCGTCCCGCCGGCCGAAGGCGGCACGCTCGCCGGCAAGCTTCGCCAGTTCAAAGGCGGGCTCAAGGCGACGTTCGCGGCGGACCCCGAGGTCGCGCTGCTGCCCGAGCTGCAGGATACCGAGGAGGCGGTGGTGCAGGCCTTCGAGGGCGCGCTCGCCGAGCCGCTCGACCCTGCGGCCAAGACGGTGGTGGCGCGCAGGCTGGGGGTTCTCAGAGCGACGCAGGACCGCATCGCCGATCTCGCGGAGCGCGCCGCCGCCTGACAGGGGCCCGGCCGGAGGGCTCGCCTTCGCGAGCTGTTGCCAGCCTGGATCGCGGCTGCCCTCGACGATGGGCCCGGCGCGGTGTAGCTAGAGCTGGCTCGGCAGCACCCGGTCGGGCGGCCGGTGGCCGTCGACGAAGGTCTTGATGTTGATCACCACCTTCTCGCCCATGTCGATCCGGCCCTCGATCGTGGCCGAGCCCATGTGCGGCAGGAGCACGACGTTGTCGAGCTCGCGCAGCTTGGGGTTGATCGCGGGCTCGTGCTCGAACACGTCGAGGCCGGCGCCGGCGATCTCCTTGTTGCGCAGCATCCGGGTCAGCGCCGCCTCGTCGATGACCTCGCCGCGCGAGGTGTTGACGACGATCGCTTCGGGCCGCAGCAGCTTGAGGCGGCGCGCCGAGAGCAGATGGAAGGTCGCCGGCGTGTGCGGGCAGTTGACGCTGATGACGTCCATCCGCGCGACCATCTGGTCGAGGCTCTCCCAGTAGGTCGCCTCGAGCTCGTTCTCGAGCTCGTCCGGCGCCCGGCGCCGGTTGTGGTAGTGGATCGCGAGGCCGAAGCCGCGCGCGCGGCGCGCCACCGCGCTGCCGATCCGGCCCATGCCGAGGATGCCGAGGCGCTTGCCGGTGATCCGGTGGCCGAGCATCGAGGTCGGGCTCCAGCCGCTCCAGTCGCCCGAGCGGGCGAGGCGCTCGCCCTCGACCAGCCGGCGCGCGACCGCGAGGATCAGCGCCATCGACATGTCGGCGGTGTCCTCGGTCAGCACGCCCGGCGTGTTGGTGACGGTGATGCCGCGCGCATAGGCGGCCTCGACGTCGATGTGATCGACGCCGGTGCCATAGTTGGCGATCAGGCGCAGATTCGGGTTGGCGTGGGCGAGCACGCTGCTGGTGATCCGGTCGGTCACGGTCGGCACCAGCACCTCGGCGGCCTTGACCGCCTCGATCAGCAGCGCCTTGGTCCAGGGCGCGTCGCTCTCGTTGAGCCGGGTGTCGAACAGCTCCATCATGCGGGTCTCGATCACCTCGGGGAGCTTCCGGGTGACGATGACCAGCGGCTTTCTGCGCACCATCGAGCTGCCTCCGCCTGCGCGCCGGGCCCGGCGCCGAATGCCGCTGCCATGCCTAGCAGAACTGGCCGGTCACCTGAAGCGTCAAGCGAGCCGGGCGGCGAAGCGACTTGCGGAGGTGCCTCGGGACGCGCTAACCGTGTGCCGGGCTCACGGCACGGAAGGATCTGGATCGATGGCGGCACGAGGACCCGGCTGGCGACGGCGTCGCCGGCGTGCTCGCGCTGGTCGTGCTCTGGTGCTGGACGGCCAGCCCGCCGGCGGCGCAGGCCGGGCGCAGCACCGGCCTGCCGCTGCCGCGCTTCGTCTCGCTCGCCGCCGACCGGGTCAACGTCCGCTTCGGCCCCGGCAAGCAGTATCCGATCAACTGGGTGTTCGCCCGCAAGGGCCTGCCGGTCGAGATCATCGCCGAGTTCGACACCTGGCGCAAGATCCGCGACTACGAAGGCGAGGAGGGCTGGATCCACTCGAGCCTGCTGTCGAGCAGGCGCACGATCATGGTCACGGGCGACCTGCGCGACCTGCGGCGGACGCCCGGGCTCGACGCGCGCGTGGTGCTGCGCGCCGAGCCGGGCGTGATCGGGCAGCTGTTCGACTGTGAGGAGAACTGGTGCCGGATCGAGATCGAGGGCCGGCGCGGCTGGCTGCAGCGCAGCGAGTTCTGGGGCACCCGGCCGGGCGAGATCGTACGCTAGACGGGCAGCGAAAGGACGGCCGGCCGGCGCCCTCAGGCGTGCCGGCGCAGGCGCACGATCACCTCGACCCGATCGATCTCGGCGCCCTGCGGCGGGCTGGGCAGCCGGTTGATCTCGATCTCCTGCTCGGCGATGTCGGTGAGCTCGCCGGTCGCCTCGTCGAAGAAGTGGTGGTGGTGCGTGACGTTGGTGTCGAAGTAGCTCTGCCCCATGTCGACCACGACCTCGCGCAGCAGGCCGACCGAGGTGAACTGGTGCAGCGTGTTGTAGACCGTCGCGAGCGAGACCGGGATGCCGGCGCTGCGGGCCTCGTGGAACAGCTCCTCCGCGGTGACGTGGCGCGGGCCGCTCTCGAGCAGCAGCTTGGCGAGCGCCAGGCGCTGGCGGGTCGGCCGCAGCCCGGCCCCCTTCAGCTGCTCCAGCGCCCGGGAGTAGGTTCTCGTCGTCTGCACTGCCCTGCCACCCTCTCTAGCTGCCGGAACGCGGCCCGCAAGCCGACGCGCGCCGCCGCGCGGCGCTCCCAATCCGTACCTAAATGGTCCCGTTTCGCCCGTCTTGTCAAGCCAGCCGCTCAGTCGCCGGTCGCGATCCGCTCGACGAGCTGGCGAACCGTCGGGATGAAGCCGTTGGAGTAGAACGGATCGTCGCGGAACTTGTAGACGTTGTGGCCGGCGAACATCAGCTGCGTGCGGATGTCGGCGCCGTGCGCGATCTCGTGCAGCGTCTTCTGGATGCAGAACGAGCGCGGGTCGGGCGGCTTGCCCGTGGTGTGCTCCTCGTTGCACGACCAGTTGCTGAACTTGCAGGCCGACAGGCAGCCCATGCAGTTGGTCTGGTCGCGGCGGATCTCGATCGCGGTCGCCGGGGCGACGTAGATCAGGGTGTCGTCCGGGGTCTTCATCGCCTGGCTGTAGCCCTCGGCGGTCCAGGCCTCGACCCGTGCGCAGGTCGTCCGGGCGGACGTAGACCGAGCGGCCGCGGGTGCCGAAGGCCAGCGGCTCGGTCAGGCCCGCGCTCGGCATCGGGCGCGGTCGCGAACGCGATCTGCCGGTTCGAGCGGCCCTCCAGCTCGCGCAGGAAGTCGTTGCTGACCGCCGAGGAGTAGAACCCGGTCGGGCTGAAGCGATGGAGCAGGACGTCGCCCTCCTCGAGGTCGAGCAGGCGCCGCTTCCAGGCGTCGGAGATCGGGCTCTCGCGGGTCAGGAGCGGCCGCGTGCCGAACTGGAAGCCGACCGGGCCGAGCTCGGGGTTGTCCAGCCAGTCCTGCCAGTCGCGCAGATGCCAGACGCCGCCCGCCATGATGATCGCGGTGTCGTCGAGCCCGACGTCGCGCATCGTGCCGCGCAGCTGGCGGACCCGCGGATAGGGCGCCTCCGGCGCCTCGGGGTCCTCGGAGTTGGACAGCCCGTTGTGGCCGCCGGCGCGCCACGGGTCCTCGTAGACCACGCCGCCCAGCCAGTCCGACACCCGGTGATAGGCGCGCTTCCAGAGCGCCCGGAAGGCGCGCGCCGAGGACACGATCGGATAGTAGTAGACGTTGTACTTCGCCGCGATCTCGGCCAGCCGATAGGGCATGCCGGCGCCGCAGGTGATGCCGTGGACCAGACCCCTGGCGCCGTCGAGCACGCCGTTCAGCACGCGCTCGCAGGACGCCATCTCCCACAGCACGTTCATGTGCAGCCGGCCGTCGCCGCCGCGCACGTCATGGGCGATGCGGGCCTGGCTGATCGCCGCCTGGATCGAGTAGCTGATCAGCTCCTCGTGGCGCTCGAGCCGGGTCCGGCCGCGGTAGACCAGCGGCACGAGCCGGCCGCGCTCGTCGATGTAGTCGCCGTTGACGCCCGAGAAGGTGCCGATGCCGCCGGTCGCGGCCCAGGCGCCGCTGCTCAGCCCATTCGAGATCGAGATGCCCTTGCCGCCTTCGACCAGTGGCCAGACCTCGCGACCGGAAAGGACCAGGGGCTTCAGGCCAATCACGTAAACTCTCCCGCGGCGGGCCGTCCCTGGCGCACGCCGTCCTTCGCTCGTCGTGGCGCGCCAAGCCCAAGCACGGGCCCGCCGCGTCACGACGCACGGTCAACCTACGCGCAGATGTATGCGTCGGTTCCGGCCAGCACAAGGTGCCGGGCCGATTTCCTCGCCTCGCCGGGACGCATCACGGCAGATCGCGGTGGCGCGCCGGCGCGCCACCGCCTGCATCAGCCCGCGCGGTGGTGCCGGCGCGGCCCCCGATCGCGGCGCGGCCGCTCGCCCTCGCCCTCGCTGAACGGCCGCGGCGGCCGCGGCGGGCGCGGCTCGACCGGGGTCTCCTCGCCGGTCTCCTGGTCGATCCCGCGCATGCTGAGCTTGACCTTGCCGCGGTCGTCGATGCTCAGGACCTTCACCTTGACCGTGTCGCCCTCGTTGACCACGTCGGTCACCTTGCCGACGCGCTCGTTCTTGAGCTCGGAGATGTGGCACAGCCCGTCCTGCGAGCCGAGGAAGTTGACGAACGCGCCGAAGTCGACCACGCGGACCACCTTGCCGGTGTAGACCACGCCGATCTCGGGCTCGCTGGTCAGGCCGCGGATCCAGTCGATCGCCTGCTGGCTCGCGGTCGCGTCGCTCGACGCGACCTTGACCGTGCCGTCGTCCTCGATGTCGATCTTGGTCTTGGTGGTCTCGCAGATCTCGCGGATCATCTTGCCGCCCGGGCCGATCACCGCGCCGATCTTGTCCTGCGGGATGTGGATCACGCTGATCCGCGGCACGGTCTCGCGCATCTCCCCGCGCGCCCCGCTGATCCCCTTGGCCATCTCCTCCAGGATGTGGAGCCGCCCGGCGCGGGCCTGGTTGAGCGCGGTCTGCATGATCTCCTGGGTGATGCCGGCGATCTTGATGTCCATCTGCAGCGAGGTGACGCCCTGCTCGCTGCCGGCGACCTTGAAGTCCATGTCGCCGAGGTGGTCCTCGTCGCCCAGGATGTCGGACAGCACCGCGAAGCGCTCGCCTTCCTTGATCAGGCCCATCGCGATCCCGGCGACCGGCCGGGCGATCGGGACGCCGGCGTCCATCAGCGCGAGCGAGCTGCCGCAGACCGTCGCCATCGAGCTGGAGCCGTTGGACTCGGTGATCTCCGAGACCAGCCGGATCGTGTAGGGAAAGCTCTCGCGCGACGGCAGCAGCGGCCGGACCGCGCGCCAGGCGAGCTTGCCGTGGCCGATCTCGCGCCGGCCGGGCGAGCGCATGAAGCTCGCCTCGCCGACCGAGTAGGGCGGGAAGTTGTAGTGCAGCATGAAGTGCTCGCGGTAGTCGCCCTCGAGCGCGTCGATCATCTGCTCGTCCTGGCCGGTGCCGAGCGTCGCCACCACCAGCGCCTGGGTCTCGCCGCGGGTGAACAGGGCGCTGCCGTGGACCCGGGGCAGCACGCTGACCTCGGCCACGATCGGCCGCACCGTGGTGGTGTCGCGGCCGTCGATGCGCTCGCCGGTGTCGAGGATCGCGTTGCGCACGATCGCCTTCTCGAGCTTCTTGAACTGGCCGAGCACCGCCGGCGCGAGCGCCGCGTCCTCGCCGCCGAGCGCGTCCAGCGCCTGCTGCCGGACCGCCTCGATCAGCTCGTGCCGGGCCTGCTTCGAGGGCTCGGCGTAGGCCGCCCGGAGCGGCGCCTCGAAGTCCGACCGCAGCCTCGCGAACAGCTCGCTATGGTCGTCGATCTCGAGCTCCCAGGGCTCCTTGGCGCAGGTCTCGGCGAGCGCGATGATCAGGTCGATCACCGGCTGGAACTGCTGCTGGCCGAACAGCACCGCCTGGAGCATGGTCTCCTCCGGCAGCTCCTTGGCCTCGGATTCGACCATCATCACCGCATCGCGCGTGCCGGCGACGACCAGGTCGAGCTCGCTGCCGGTCAGCTCCTGGACGGTCGGGTTGAGCAGGAACTCGCCGTTCCGGTAGCCGACGCGGGCACCCGCGATCGGCCCGAGGAAGGGGATCCCCGAGAGCGTCAGCGCGGCGCTCGCCCCGATCATCGCGACGACGTCGGGGTCGTTCTCCTGGTCGTGCGCCAGGACCGTGCAGATCACCTGGGTCTCGTTGCGGAAGCCATCCGGGAACAGCGGCCGGATCGGCCGGTCGATCAGGCGCGAGGTCAGGGTCTCCTTCTCCGCCGGCCGGCCCTCGCGCTTGAAGAAGCCGCCCGGGATCTTGCCGGCGGCGAACGTCTTCTCCTGGTAGTTGACGGTGAGCGGGAAGAAGTCCTGCCCGGGCCTGACCTGGCGCGCCGCGACCGCGGTGCACAGCACGGTGGTCTCGCCATAGCTGGCGAGCACCGCGCCGTCGGCCTGCCGGGCCATGCGGCCGGTCTCCAGAACCAGTGGGCGACCGCCCCAGACGATCTCTTTGCGGTTGATCTCGAACATTGATCTTCGTGCCTTTGCAACAGCCTAGGCCGGGGCCGAAGGGCAGCCGGCCTGTCCGGATTGGCGCCGGACCCGCGCGATGGCGGCCGGGCGTCGCTGCGTCCGGGCCGCCGCGAAGAGTTCCTGAACGCTATCTGCGCAAGCCGAGCCGCTCGATCAGGGTCTGGTAGCGGGCCTCTTCCTTGCGGCGCAGATAGTCGAGCAGCCGGCGGCGCTGGCCGACCATCATCAGCAGGCCGCGCCGCGACGCGAAGTCCTTCTTGTGCGCCTTGAGGTGCTCGGTCAGATTGGTGATCCGCTCGCGTCAGCACCGCCACCTGCACCTCCGGCGAGCCCGTATCGCCGCTGCCGGTGGCGTACTCGCTGATCAGGTCCTGCTTACGCTCCTGCGTGATCGACATCTTGGTCTACCAGCCTCGTCGCTCGAACTAAAGATTGAACACACGCACCGGGCTGAGCTCGCCGCCCTGCAGGCGCGCGAGCGCGACCATCTGGCCGGCGGCCATGGCGCGCACCGTGGAGTCGTCGCTCACCTCGCCGATCACCAGGCCCGGGGCGACCCGGATGGTCTGGCCGGCGCGCAGCCGATCGGCCTGGGGCTCGGTCAGCGCCAGCGCCGGCAGATCGCCGAGCGCCGCGCTCACCGGCAGGAGCGCCTGCGGCAGGGCGTCCTCGGCCACCAGCTGCTCGAGCGCCGCAGAGCGAGAGCGCCGCCTCGGCCCGGAACGGGCCCGCCTGCAGCCGGCGCAACGCGACCACGTGGCCGAGACAGCCGAGCTGCTGCGCCGAGGTCGCGGATCAGCGCCCGCACATAGGTGCCGCGGCCGCACACCAGCTCGAAGGTCGCATGATCGCGGTCGGGCTGCTCGACCAGGACGAAGCGCTCGACCTCGACCGGGCGCGGGGCGAGCTCGACCGCCTCGCCGCGGCGCGCCAGATCATAGGCCCGCTCGCCCTCGACCTTGACCGCGGCGAAGCGCGGCGGCACCTGCTCGAGCGTGCCGACGAATCGGGCGAGCGCCGCCTCGATCGCGGCCGCGCTCGGGCCGGCGCTGCTGGTCGCGACGACCTCGCCCTCGGCATCGTCGGTGGTGCGCGCCTCGCCCCAGCGCGCCGTAAAGCGGTAGCGCTTCGGGCCCGCCATGACGTAGGCCACGGTCTTGGTCGCCTCGCCGAGCGCGATCGGCAGCACGCCGGTCGCGAGCGGATCGAGCGTGCCGCCATGGCCGACCTTGCGCGCCTGGGTCGCGCGCCGCACGCGGGCGACCGCCTCGGTCGAGGTCATGCCCGCGGGCTTGTCGAGGCATAGCCAGCCGTGGATCGGCCGGCCCTTGCGCCTAGCCCGAGCCATCGTCGTCCTCGCGCTGGCGGGCGAGCGTGCTGCGCTCCTCGGCCAGCAGGGTCTCGATCCGCGCCGCCTCGCGGAACGACGGATCGGCCTGGAAGCTCAGCTCGGGCGCGTATTTGAGGCGCATGCGCCGCGCCACCTCGCCGCGCAGCCGCGGCGCCGCGCGCGCCAGCGCCTGGCTGCAGCTCGGCGCGCAGCTCGCCGCCGAGCTCGGTGACGAACACGACCGCATGGCGCAGATCCGGCGTCACCCGCACCTCGGCGACCGTGAGATGGGCCTCGGCGAGCAGCGGATCGTGGACCTCGCCGCGCAGCAGCAGCTCGGCCAGCACGTGGCGCAGCCCTTCGCCCACGCGCAGCTGGCGCTGGCTCTGGCCGGCGCCGGCCGATGGCCCGGCGGCGCGCCATCGCGCTCCTCCTGCCGTCGACGAGCACGCCAGACGGCCCGCCGCCGCGCTGCGGCGAGGGCGCCTGCTCAGAGCGTGCGGGCGACCTGCTCAATCTCGTACGCCTCGATCACGTCGCCCTCGCGGATGTCGTTGTAGCCCTCGATGCCGATGCCGCACTCGAAGCCCTCGCGGACCTCGCGCACATCGTCCTTGAAGCGCTTGAGCGAGCCCAGCGCGCCGTCGTGGATCACGATGTCGTCGCGCAGCAGGCGGACCCGCGCGCTGCGCCGGATCAGGCCGTCGGTCACCCGGCAGCCGGCGATCTTGCCGATCTTGGAGATCGCGAACACCTCGCGGATCTCGGCATGGCCGAGCGTGGTCTCGCGCGCGGTCGGCGACAGCATGCCGGAGAGCGCCGCCTTGGCCTCGTCGAGCAGCTCGTAGATGATCGAGTGGTAGCGGATGTCGACGCCGTCGCGCTTGGCCGAGCTCGCGCGCCTGGGCGTTGGCGCGGACGTTGAAGCCCAGCACCCAGGCCTTGGAGGCGAGCGCGAGCGTGATGTCGGACTCGGTGATCGCGCCGACGCCGGCGTGCAGCACGCGCACCGACACCTCCTCGGTGCCGAGCTTCTGCAGCCCGGCCACGATCGCCTCCATCGAGCCGTGGACGTCGGACTTGATCACGACCGGCAGCTCCTTGGCCTCGCCGCTCGCGAGCTGGCTGAACATCTCCTCGACCGAGCTGCGCGGCGTGGTCGCGCTGGTCTGCGTCGCGCCTCTTGCGCTGCCGGTACTCGGTGATCTCGCGGGCGCGGCGCTCGTTGTCGACCACCACCAGCGGATCGCCGGCGTCGGGCACGCCGTCGAGGCCCGAGGGTCTCGACCGGCACCGCCGGGCCGGCCGCCTCGACGTTCTGGCCGCGATCGTCGACCAGCGCCCGCACCCGGCCCCACTGGCCGCCGCAGACGATGATGTCGCCGACCTTGAGCGTGCCGCGCTCGATCAGCACCGTGGCGACCACGCCGCGGCCGCGGTCGAGCTTGGCCTCGATCACCGTGCCCTGCGCCGGACGGTTCGGGGTTGGCGCGCAGCTCGAGGATCTCGGCCTGCAGCTGGATGGCCTCGATCAGCTTGTCGAGGTTGGTCCGCTGCAGTGGCGCTGACCTCGACGCTCAGCACGTCGCCGCCGTACTGCTCGGTCACCAGCTCGTGGTTGAGCAGCTCCTGCTTGACCCGCTCGGGATTGGCGTCCGGGCCGGTCGATCTTGTTGATCGCGACCACGATCGGCACCCCGGCCGCGCGCGCATGCGCGATCGCCTCGACCGTCTGCGGCATCACGCCGTCGTCGGCCGCGACCACCAGGACCACGATGTCGGTGACCTTGGCGCCGCGCGCGCGCATCTCGGTGAACGCGGCGTGGCCCGGCGTGTCGATGAAGGTGACCGGCTGGCCGGTGCCGAGGTCGACCTGGTAGGCGCCGATGTGCTGGGTGATGCCGCCGGCCTCGTGCGCCGCGACGTCGGAATCGCGCAGCGCGTCGAGCAGCGAGGTCTTGCCGTGGTCGACGTGGCCCATGACGGTGACCACCGGCGCCCGCGGCCGCAGATCCTCGGGCGCGGTCCTCGATGCCCTCGAGGCCGATCTCGACGTCGGCCTCGCTGACCCGCTTGGCCTGATGGCCGAACTCGCCGACCAGCAGCTCGGCGGTGTCGGGGTCGAGCGCCTGGTTGATGGTCGCCATGACGCCCATCTTCATCAGCTGCTTGATCACGTCGGCGCCGCGCACCGCCATGCGGTTGGCGAGCTCGGACACGGTGATCGTCTCGGGCAGCACCACCTCGCGCACGAACGGGCCGGCGTCCTAGCAGCTGCTGCTGGCGCTTCTCGCGCTCGCGGTGGCGCTCGCAGCGCGGCGAGCGACGGGCCCGCGGCGCTCGACCACCTCGCTGTCGCTGTCGAGCACCAGCCGGCCGCGCGCGGTCTCGCGCCGGATCGCCGCGCGCCGGGCCTCGCCCTTGTCGGTGCGGTCCTCGCCCTTGGTCGGCTTCGGCTTGCCCTTGACCGGCCGGGCGCGCCGGCTCGGCGGGCTTGGCGCGCCGGCCGGCGCCGGCGCCGCAGCCCTGGCCTCCGCGGCCGGCGCGCGCCGCGGCGGCGCCGGTCGCCGGGCTCGCGCCGATGGCGCTCCTCATCCTCCTTGGCGAGCATGCGGGCGGCGGCGTCCTCGGCCTTGCGGCGCGCCTCCTCCTCGGCCTTCTTGCGCGCCTCCTCCTCGGCCTGCCGCTTGACCGCGGCCTCCTCCTCGGAGCGCCGGCGGGCCTCGTCGGCGGCCAGGCGCCGCGCATTGTCCTCGGCCCGCTGGCGCGCCTCCTCCTCGGCCTTCTTGGAGTCGACCAGCGCGCGCACGCGCGCGGTCTTCTCCTCGTCGGTCAGCGGCTTCAGCACCACCGGGCCGCCGGGTCTGCGCGCGCCCGGCCTCGACCGGCCGGCCGCACGACCGCCGGCGCCTCGCGGGCGGCCCGGGCGGCCTTCGCCGCGCCCTCGCTCGGCCGCGCGACGCCACCGCTGCCGTGCCGGGCTTGAGGTTGCGCTTGCGCTTGACCTCGACCGCAACCGCCTTGCTCCGGCCGTGCGAGAAGCTCTGCCGGACCACGCCGCTGTCGACGGTCTTCTTCAGCTCGAGCCGCCCGCCCGGCCGCGACAGCGCAATGCGCGGATTGCGATCCTGCTCTTTGGTATCGGTCATCGTGGTCCGGTCGTTTCCTTCAGTCTCGCTCGACTCAGCTCGCGGCCGGCGGCTGCCGGCGGCACCAGATCACCGCCGCCGCGGAAGCCCGCCAGCCGCTCCACGTCCTGCAGCAGCCGCCGCGCCAGCCCACCCGGCGCGACGGCGACATGCACCAAACTCTCGCGACCCAGAGCCGCGCCCAGCTCGGTGCTCGAGAAGGCCACGATCAACGGCAGGTCCGGCGCCAGCCGGCGCAGCTTCCGCCGCCCGTCCGCCGCGCCGTCGCTCGCCGCCACCAGCACCGCCGCGGACCCCGAGCGCAGCGCGGCACGCGACCTGCTCGAAGCCCAGCGCGACCTGCCCGGCGCGCCGCGCCAACCCCAAGGTGGCGAGCGCCCGCCGCGCCAACAAGCCCTCGACCTGCTCGACGAGATCCGCCGCCACGCGCGCCGGCGCTCGCGCCGCCTGCGCGAAGAGGTTTCTGGCGACGGCCTTGTTTACCACATTCCGGTCCGCGCTCAACCACATACCGCGCCCCGGCAGGCGCGCGTCGAGATCGGGCCGCACCCGGCCCTCGGGGTCGAGGACGAAGCGCAGCAGCCGCTCGCGGCGCCGGACCTCCCGGGTCACCAGGCAGCGGCGCATCGCGTCCTCGGTCCGTTCGGCCATCGCGCGGCTCCGCCAGCATCGCGCCCGCTCTCAGGCAGCCGCTCGGCCTCGCCGCCTGCCTCGGCGACTGGCCGCCATCGGCCGCCTCCGCCTCGGCTTGGCATCGGCCGCGTCGCCGGCATCGGCCTCAGCGTCGGCCTGCGCTCAGCCGTCGCCTCGGCCGCGGCCGTCGCTCGCCCTCGGTCGCGAACCAGTGGGCGCGCGCGGCCATGATCAGCTCGCCGGCGTCCGCCTCGGTCAGCCCGCCGTCGGGCAGCAGCTCGATCAGCTCGTCGGCCGCCAGATCGGCCAGATCGTCCAGCGACTTGATGCCCTTGCGGCCGAGCGCGACGATGGTCTCGAGGCGTGAGCGCCTCGAACTCGAGCAGGTCCTCGCCGAGCCCGAGCTCCGCGGCCTCCTGGCGCAGCGCCCGCTCCTGCTCGGCCAGATAGGTCTCGGCGCGCTCGCGCAGCGCCTCGGCGATGCTCTCGTCGAAGCCCTGGATCGAGGCCAGCTCGTCGAGCTCGACGTAGACCAGCTCGTCGACCCGGCTGAAGCCCTCGGTGACCAGCAGCTGGGCGATCACCTCCTCGACGTTGAGCGCCTCGACGAAGTACTCGGTCAGCGCCTTGAACTCGCGCGAGCGCCGCTCGGCGTCCTCGCTCTCGGTGACGATGTCGATGTCCCAGCCGGTCAGCTGCGAGGCCAGGCGCACGTTCTGGCCGCGCCGGCCGATCGCGAGCGACAGCTGGGCGTCGGGCACGATCACCTCGATCCGCCGGCTGTCCTCGTCGAGCACGACCTTGCTGACCTCGGCCGGGCGCCAGCGCGTTGACGACGAAGGTCGCCGGGTCCGGCGACCAGGGGATGATGTCGATCTTCTCGCCCGACAGCTCGTTGACCACCGCCTGGACGCGCGAGCCGCGCATGCCGACGCAGGCGCCGACCGGGTCGATGCTGCTGTCCTTGGAGACCACCGCGATCTTGGCGCGCGACCCGGGGTCGCGCGCGACCGCCTTGATCTCGATGATGCCGTCGTAGATCTCCGGCACCTCCTGCGCGAACAGCTTGGCCATGAACTGCGGATGGGTGCGCGACAGGAAGATCTGCGGGCCGCGCGCCTCGGGGCGCACGTCGTAGACGTAGGCGCGCACCCGGTCCTTGTTGCGGAAGGTCTCGCGCGGCTGCATGTCGTCGCGCCGCAGGATCGCCTCGGCGCGGCCGAGATCGACCAGGACGTTGCCGTACTCGGTCCGCTTGACCTCGCCGACCACGATCTCGCCGATGCGGTCCTTGTACTCGCTGTACTGGCGCTCGCGCTCGGCCTCGCGCACCTTCTGCACGATCACCTGCTTGGCGCTCTGCGCCGCGATCCGGCCGAGGTCGATCGGCGGCAGCGGCTCCAGGATGTGGTCGCCGATCCGCGCCGCCGGGTTGCGCTCGCGCGCCTCGCTGAGCGCGATCTGGGTCGCCGGATCCTCGATCTCCTCGCTGACCTCGAGCTCGCGGTAGAGGCCGATCTCGCCGGTCTTGCGATCGAGCTCGGCGACGATCTGGTGCTCCTGGCCGTATTTGCGCCGCGCCGCGGTCTGGATGGCCTGCTCCATGGCGACGATCACGTCGTCGATGCCGATGCCCTTCTCGTGGGCGACGCTCTCGGCGATCCGGATCAGCTCCAGCCGGCCCAGCCCGGGCGCCGTGTCGATGCCATGGTCTACCAACGGCTCAGCTCCTTCGCTCCGCCCGGGCCGCCGCGAGCAGATCGTCGGTCAGCACCAGCTTGGCCTTCTTGACGCGCCGTACGGGATCCGTCTGCTCGCCCTCCGGCAACCGCAGGCACACGTCGTCGCCGTCCATGCCCGACCAGCCGGCCGCGGAAGCGGCGCCGGCCCTCGATCGGCGTCACCGTCTCGAGCCGCGCCTCGAACCCGGCAAAGCGCTCGAAATCGGCCCGCCGGACCAGCGGACGGTCGATCCCGGGCGAGCTCACCTCCAGCCGGTAGGTGCCGCCGATCGGGTCGGCGACGTCCAGCAGCGCCGAGACGGCGTGGCTGATCTGCGGCGCAGTGATCGACGGTCAGCGGCCCGCGCTCGACCGGCTCCACCATCACCTGGAGGGTCGGCCGCTGGCCGCCGGTCAACAGAACGCGCACGACCTCGAAGCCCAGATCGCGCACCGTCGGTTCGATCAGCTCCGTGATCTGCTGGATCGCATCCACGCCAATAAAAAAGTGGGCCGAGGCCCACCATCCGCTTGCGGTTCAGGCGAATTACTTGGCCCCTATATGCGCCCTTCGAGCGCCGCGCTTCAAGGCCTTTTCTCGCCCGCTGCCGGGGCCTACTCGGGCCGGGGCTTGCCGGCGGTAGCGCAGATAGACCGCGGCGCGGCCCGCGGCAGCGGCCTTCTGCTCGTAGCGGCGTCGCCGGCCAGTCGGCCGGTCCGCTGCCGCCAGTCGGCCGGCCGCTCGGCCAGCCAGACCAGCTCGGGCCGGGCGGCGAGCGCCAGCAGCATCGCGCGCGCGTAGCCCATGTCGTCGGTCGCGAGGCGCAGCTCGCCGCCCGGCGCCAGCAGGCGGGCGAACTCGGCCGCGGTCGCGGGGTTGACGATCCGCCGCTTGTGGTGGCGGGTCTTGGGCCAGGGGTCGGGGAACAGGACGAAGATGCGCTCGAGGCAGGCATCGGGCAGGGCGTGCAGCAGCAGGCGGGCGTCGTCGACCACCACGCGGAGGTTGTCGAGCCGCGCGCGCTCGGCGGCGGCGAGCAGGCGGGCGACGCCGGCGAGGTAGGGCTCGCAGCCGATCAGGCCGACCTCGGGATGGGCGGCGGCCTGGGCGGCGAGATGCTCGCCGCGCGCCGAAGCCGATCTCGAGCCAGAGGCGCTGGCGCCGATCGGGGAACAGCGTGGCCGGATCGAGCCGGCCGCTCGCCGGCAGCTCCAGCTGCAGCTCCGGCAGGCGCTCCGCCAGCAGCCGCCGGCGCTCGGGTCGCAGGCGATGGCCCTGGCGGCGGCCGTAGATCTGGCGTTGCACGCGCGCTGGCGGCGCGCCGGCGGGCGGCTCAGGCGAACGCGGCGCGCAGCTCGTCGACCAGATCGGTCCGCTCCCAGGAGAAGCCGCCGGCCGGCTCGGGCTCGCGGCCGAAATGGCCATAGGCCGCGGTGCGGGCGTAGATCGGCCGCGACAGCTCGAGATGCTCGCGGATGCCGCGCGGCGACAGGTTCATCAGCTCCTGCAGCACCGCGCTCAGGCGGATCGGGTCGACCTCGCCGGTGCCCTGGGTGTCGACGTAGACCGAGAGCGGCTTGGAGATGCCGATCGCGTAGGAGAGCTGGATCAGGCAGCGCTCGGCGAGCCCGGCCGCGACCACGTTCTTGGCCAGGTAGCGGGCGGCGTAGGCGGCCGAGCGGTCGACCTTGGTCGGGTCCTTGCCCGAGAAGGCGCCGCCGCCGTGCGGCGCCGCGCCGCCATAGGTGTCGACGATGATCTTGCGTCCGGTCAGGCCGGCATCGCCGTCCGGGCCGCCGATCACGAACTTGCCGGTCGGATTGACGTAGAAGTCGTCCTCGGGGCACATCCAGCCCTCGGCAGGGTCTCCAGCACGAACGGGCGGACCAGCTCGCGCACCTCGTCCTGGGACAGCTCGGGCGCGTGCTGGGTCGAGACCACCACCGAGGTCGCGCAGACCGGCTTGCCGCCGCAGTAGCGCAGGCTGACCTGGCTCTTGGCGTCGGGGCCGAAGTATGGCGCCTCGCCGGCATGGCGGGCGGCCGCCATGCTGCGCAGGATGGTGTGCGAGAGCTGGATCGGCGCCGGCATCAGCTCCGGCGTCTCGCTGCAGGCGAAGCCGAACATGATGCCCTGGTCGCCGGCGCCCTCGTCCTTGTTGCCGGCGGCATCGACGCCTTGCGCGATGTCCGGCGACTGGGCGTGGAGGAGGATCTCGACCTGGGCCTTGGCCCAGTGGAAGCCGTCCTGCTCGTAGCCGATCTCCCGCACCGCCTCGCGCGCCAGCTGCTCGATGCACGCTGGCGTGATGCTGGCCGGCCCGCGCACCTCGCCGGCGATCACGATGCGATTGGTGGTCGCAAGCGTCTCGGCCGCGACCCGGGACGCCGGGTCGGCGGCCAGATAGGCGTCGACGATGCCGTCCGAGATGCGGTCGCACACCTTGTCGGGATGGCCCTCCGCGACGGATTCGCTGGTGAACACGAAATCGGCTTGCCGCATACGGACTCCCTCTGCCGCGCGGTCCCCGCCCGGCGCCGCTTCGTTCGGGCAGGTGCGCCCGGCCGGCACGGCCCAGCGACCCGCGACGGCGCTCGTCAACGGCGTGACCTGGAAAGAGGCCTTGTTTGTGCCGGAGATCCTCAACCCGGGTCAAGTCCGGTCGGGCGCACCATTGGGCAGCCCGGCTCAAGGCTCGCGCTTGCTCCCCGAGGAGTTCAGGTTGGCGAGCGCCTTGGCGAGCTCGAACAGGCGTTTGCGAACCGCGGGATCGCCGATCCGGTAGTAGGCCCGCACCAGCTCCAAGGTCTCGCGCTTGTCGAGCGGCAGGGTCTCGTCGTCGTGCTCGAAGCCGGCCCGCTCCTCGGCCAGCCCTGGGCCGGCGAGGCCGCCGGGCGCGCCGGCGAGCGCGCCGAAGACCGCCTCCGGCAGGTCGTCGAAGAAGAACGACACCGGGACGTCCAGGATGTGCCCGAGCTCGAACAGGCGCGAGGAGCCGATCCGGTTGACGCCGCGCTCGTACTTCTGCACCTGCTGGAAGGTCAGCCCGAGCAGCTCGCCGAGCCGTTCCTGGCTCATGCCGAGGAGGGTGCGCCGGAGGCGCAGCCGTTTGCCGACATGCACATCGATCGGGTTGGGCTTGCTCGCCATTCGGCGCAGGCGTCCAGCTTTGGTCGGAGGTCGGTGCCGGCTGGCGCTGGCGGCCGATCGATCGGCGGTCGCCTCCGGCGGGCTCAGCCCACGTTGTAGCGGTTTTTGAGGATTTGTTAACCTCTGAAGGCGGCCGGCCGGGCCCGGATCTCGATCAGGACCGCGACGATCCCCCCCAGGCCCAGCAGCGCGAGGAACGGCCAGAGGCCGAAACGGGCGAACGGCGGCGGCGCGGACAGCGCTGCCGGCAGGTCGACATCGAGCACGCCGGTCGCGCCGAGGGGGAGGCTGGCCTCGATCCGGCCCCAGGGGTCGACCACGGCGGAGATGCCGGTATTGGCGCTGCGGACCAGCGGCAGGCCCTCCTCGATCGCCCGGAAGCGCGCCATCGCGAGGTGCTGGTAGGGGCCGGAGCTGCGCCCGAACCAGGCATCGTTGGTGACGTTCAGCAGCCAGGCCGGGCGCGCGCCCGGGTCGACGGCCGCGCCAGGGAAGATCGCCTCGTAGCAGATCAAGGGGCTGAACGGCGGCAGGCCCGGAAGGGCCAGGGTCTGGCGCGCGGGGCCGGGCTGGAAGTCCAGGCTGCCGCGCGTCAGCGACTGCAGGCCGACGCGGCCGAGCAGGTCGCGAAACGGCAGGAACTCGCCGAACGGCACCAGGTCGTGCTTGTCGTAGCGCGCCACGATGGTGCCGGCGCGATCGAGGACGAACAGGCTGTTCCAGGCGCGCGGTGGATCGCTCGCCAGGTCGAAACGCTCGCCGCCGGTCAGCAGCAGGCCGCCCGGGGGCACCACGAGTCCGATCAGCCGCCGGGCCTCGGCGTCCTGCTCGAGCGGGTAGGGCACCGCGGACTCCGGCCAGATCACGTGGGTCACGCTGCCCTGCGCCACGCCGCGCGAGCCCGAGGCCTCGCCGGGTTGCGCCGAGAGGTCGAGGTGGCGTTCGAACCAGCGCGCGCGCAGCTCGGGCTGCCACTTGTGATGCTGGGCGACGTTGCCCTGCACCAGCCGGAGCGTCGCGCCCTGGACCGGCGGTGCCGTCGCCTCCGCGAGGCGCAGCGTGCCGCCGAGCCAGAGCAGCGCGACGATGAGGCCGGCCGCAACCGCGGGCCGCCAGTTGCCGCGCCCGCCGGGCTCGAGCAGCGCCGCCGGCAGGGCTCCGACCAGCACGGCGACGAAGCTCAGGCCCCAGATCCCGGTGAGGGCGGCGAGCTGGCTGATCGCATCGGAGCCGGCGAAGGCGTAGCCGATCAGGTTCCAGGGGAAGCCGCCGAACAGGCTGCCGCGCAGCATCTCGGCGAGCGTCCAGGCGGTCGCGAGGGCGAGCGCGGCGGCGCTGGGGCTGCGCCAGCGGCGGAGCCCGACCGGCAGGGCGGCGAGGGCCGGGTAGGCGGCGAGCCCGGCGCACAGCAGCAGCACCGCCGGCACGGCGAGCAGGCCGAAGCGCTCCGCGTCGGTGAAGAAGGCGATCGCGATCCAGTACAGGCCGAGCAGGAGGTGGCCGAATCCGAAGCACCAGCCGAGCACGAGCGCGCGGCGGGGGCCGGCGGCGCGCAGCAGATGCAGCAGGCCCGCAAAGCCGATCAGGCAGGGCCAGAAATTGAATGGCGGCAGCGCCAGCGCGACCAGCGCGCCCATGCCGAAGGCGCTCGTCCGGGGGAAGCTCTGCGCGCGGTCGACCCCGCGGTCGACGCGACCGGTCCCGGCGCTCCGCGGGTCCCTGCCGGCGGGCAGGCCGTCGACGCTGTCCGGCAAGCCGCTCAGGCGCCCGATTCCGCGATCGCCGCCGGTTGCGCTCTCAGGATGCGCAGACGCTTGATCCGGCGCGGATCGGCGTCGAGCACCTCGAACTCGATCCCGGCGGGGTGGCGCACCACCTCGCCGCGCGCCGGCACCCGGTCGAGCAGGGTGAAGATCAGCCCGCCCAGGGTGTCGACGTCCTCGCGCCGCTCGGGCTCGAGCAGCTGCACCTCGAGCCGCGCCTCGAGCTCCTCGACCTCGACTCTCGGCATCGGCCTCGAGCACGCCGTCGGCCAGCTCGGTGATGCGCGGCGGCAGGATCTTGTCGTGCTCGTCCTGGATCTCGCCGACGATCTCCTCGACCAGGTCCTCGATCGTGGCCAAGCCGTCGGTGCCGCCGTACTCGTCGACGACGATCGCCATGTGGACGCCGGTGTCGCGCATCTGCAGCAAAAGATCGAGCACGCGCATCGACGGCGGCACGAACAGCACCTCGCGGATGATCCGCTCGAGCGCGAAGTCGGCGCCGTCGCCCCAATAGGGCAGCAGGTCCTTGATGTGGACCATGCCGATCACCTCGTCGAGGTTCTCGCGGAATACCGGCAGACGGGTGTGCATGCCGTCGCGCATCGTGCCGAGGACCTCGGCGAGCGTCGCGGACACGCCGATCGCCTTGATGTCGGAGCGCGGCACCATGACGTCCCATACCTGGAGCTCGCCGAAGCTCAGCGCGTTGAGCAGCAGCTCGCGCTCGTCCTCGGTGAACTCGGCGCGGTCCTCGGTGCCCTCCTCCTCGTGCTCCTCGATCAGCTCCTCGAGGGTCTCGCGCAGCGAATGGCCATCGCCATTGCGGCGCCCGGCGAGGAGCCTCAGCCGGGCGAGCAGGCCTTGCAGCAGCGAGACCTGGCTGTCCCGCCCTGCGGGCAGTTCCTTCATGCTTCCGGCCCCATGCAGGCGCTGGCGCGAGCGGCCGGGCCGGCCTCGCCGTACGGGTCGGTGATCCCGAGGTCGGCGAGGACCAGGCGCTCCAGCCGCTCCATGCGGCGCGCGCCGGCGGTCGTCTGGTGATCGTGGCCCAGGAGATGCAGGCAGCCGTGGACCAGTAGATGGCAGAGGTGATCGGCGGTGCGCTTGCCCTCGGCGGCGGCCTCGCCGCTCACCCTCTCGGCGGCAAGCGCGATGTCGCCGAGCAGCGCCGGGCCCTGCCGCGGGGCCGGCGGGGCGCGCTCCGGGTCGAGCTCGTACGCCGGGAAGGACAGGACGTTGGTCGCCCGATCCTGCCCGCGATAGCTCCGATTGAGCTCGCGCATGCGCGGCGTCGTCGCACAGCAGGATGCTGACCTCGGCGCTGGTCAGCCAAGCGGCCGGCGCCACCCGGCGCAGGGTCGCCCAAATCGCCTGCCGACAGAGCGGCTCGGGATCGGCCAGGACAGCCTGCCAGGCCGCCCCGTCGATGGTCAAGGAGACCGTACTTGGTCCGTCACTGTCCATGTGTCTGGGCAGATCCCTGCCGTTCCGGCAGGGATGCCGCCCCCTAAGCGGCCGCAGCGGGTAAGTGGCTGGTCAGCCATGGCTGGGTTCGCGGCTCGAAGCGCCGCCGGGATCGCTCTCGGCGCGGTAGGCGTGAAGGATCGTCTCGACCAGCGGGTGGCGCACGATGTCCTGCTCGGTGAAGCGGACCACGGCGATCCGGCCGACCCGATCGAGCCGGGCGACCGCATCGTTCAACCCCGAGGGCGTGCCCGGCGGCAGGTCGTCCTGGCTCGGATCGCCGGTCACCACCATACGGGAATTCTCGCCCAGTCGGGTCAAGAACATCTTCATCTGGCTCGGCGTGGTGTTCTGCCCCTCGTCGAGGATCACGAAGGCGTTGGCCAACGTCCGGCCGCGCATGAACGCGAGCGGCGCGATCTCGATCTGGGCGCTCTCCAGCTTCGCGCCGAGCTTGCCCTCCGGCAGCATGTCCTGCAAGGCGTCGTAGAGCGGCCTGAGGTAGGGGTCGACCTTGTCCTTCATGTCGCCCGGCAGGAAGCCGAGGCGCTCGCCGGCTTCGACCGCAGGACGCGACAGGATCAGGCGCTCGACCACCTGCTGCTTGAGCAGCGCCAGGCCGGCCGCGACCGCGAGATAGGTCTTGCCGGTGCCGGCCGGACCGACGCCGAACACCAGGTCGTGGCGCTGCATGGCGCGCAGGAACGCCGCCTGGTTCGGCGAGCGTGGGCTGATCCGGCGCTTGTCGGTGCGGATCATCACCTCGTCGCCGGGGAAGCCGAGCGCGCCGGGCGCGCCGCGGCCGACCATGCGCGCCGCCGCCTCGACCTCGTTGCGGTCCAGGTCGAGGCCGCATTCGAGCCGGCGGTAGAGGTCCTGCAGGACCACGCTCGCCGCCTCGACCGAGCCCGGCTCGCCGTTGATCGTGATCAGGTTGCCGCGCGCCGCGAGCGTCGCCGGGATCTGCTGCTCGATCAGGGCCAGGTGCTCGTGATGGCGGCCGAACAACAGGGCACAGAGCCCGTTGTCGTCGAAGCGCAAGGTGCGGGACTCGAGGTTGCCCGCCAGCGCGGGCACCGGTTTCAGGCGCATGCCGCTCTGCCCTGTGGTGGTTCCCGTGGCACGACCGCGGCGCCGGCGACCGGCGCGGCCGCGAGGCTGTGGGCGTGGCTTGCGGTGATCAGCACCTCGATCAGGTCGCCGGGAGCGGCCTCGGGCGCCGCGACGTGGACCGCCTGCAGATAGGGCGTCCGGCCGACCAGCTGGCCCGCATGCCGGCCGGGCCGCTCCAGCAGCACCGGCAGGGTCCGGCCGACGGTCGCGTCCTGGAAAGCCGCGCTCTGGCGCGCGAGCAGGGCCTGCAGATCGGCCAGACGCGCGCTCTTCACCTGGTCCTTGACCTGGCCGCGCATGTGGGCCGCCGGGGTGCCCGGCCGCGGGCTGTACTTGAACGAGAACGCCTGGGCGAAACCGATCTCCTCGACCAGCGCGAGCGTCGCCCGGAAATCGCGCTCGCTCTCGCCCGGAAAGCCGACGATGAAGTCGGACGAGAGCGCGATATCGGGCCGCGCGCGGCGCAGGCGTTCGACGGTGCGGCGGTAGTCGTCGGCGCTGTGGCGCCGGTTCATCGCGCGCAGGACGGCGTCCGACCCTGACTGCACCGGGAGATGCAGGAACGGCATCAGCTTCGCCACCTCGCGGTGCGCCGCGATCAGCGCTGCGCCGAGATCGCGCGGATGCGAGGTGGTGTAGCGAAGGCGGTAGAGGCCGTCGACCTCGGCGAGCGCCCGGATCAGGCGCGCGAGATCCCAGGCCTCGCCCGCAGGGCCGGCGCCGCGATAGGCGTTGACGTTCTGGCCGAGCAGCGTGATCTCGCGCGCGCCGGCCGCGACCAGGCGCCGCGCCTCGGCCAGGATCGCCGCCGCCGGGCGCGACGCTTCGACGCCCCGGGTGTAGGGGACGACGCAGAAGGTGCAGAACTTGTCGCAGCCCTCCTGCACGGTGAGGAAGGCCGCGATGCCGGGCGGCGTCGCCAGCTCCTCGGGCAGGCGGTCGAACTTGCTCTCGGGCGGGAACTCGGTGTCGAGCACGACGCCGCCGCCGCGAGCACGGCGGTGGAGCAGCTCGGGCAGGCGGTGGTAGGTCTGCGGCCCGACCACGAGGTCGACCTGTGGCGCGCGCTCGAGCAGGACGCCGCCCTCGGCCTGCGCGACGCAGCCGGCGACCCCGATCAGCAGGTCGCCGCCGGCTGCCTGCCTGCGGCGCCGCAGCTGCTGCAGGCGGCCGAGCTCCGAATAGACCTTCTCGGCGGCCTTCTCGCGGATGTGGCAGGTGTTGAGGATGACCAGATCGGCGTCGTCCGGACGCTCGGTCACGGCGTAGCCATGAGGCGCCAACGCGTCCGCCATGCGACCGGAGTCGTAGACATTCATCTGGCAGCCGTAGGTCTTGATGAAGAGCTTCTTAGCCACGCCTCAGCGGCCGCCGCAGGTCGAGTCAGGTTGGTCCAGCAAGTTGGTCAGCTTGTTCCGCGCCTCGCAGAAATGTCCCTCTAGCGTCGTAGCGTGACAATTTTATGGGTAGCCGACCGGGCTTCGTCAAGCGCGCCGGCGCATGATGGATACCGAAGTGCATCCCGGCGCCCCAGCGGCGGGCGCGGCGGCCCGAGCGGCTCTTCCTTCGATCGGGCAGGGCTCCAGCTCCCGCCTACAACCGTCGAGCGAACCAGCGCCTCTTGAAAAAAGGACACGCGCGGCACGACCTCGAAGGGTCGTGCCGCGCCAGAACTTGCACGGTGGCGCCGCTCATCCTGCGGGCGCCACCACGCGATCAGGCTGCGCCGCGCCGCTGCCGCGCGCGCGGCTTGGTGCCGAGCCCGATCTTCTTGGCGAGCGCGCTGCGCTGCTGCGCATAGCTCGGCGCCACCATCGGGTAGTCCTCGGGCAGGCCCCAGCGTTTGCGGTATTCCTCGGGCGACATGTCGTAGCGGGTCTTGAGATGCCGCTTCAGCATCTTGAGCTTCTTGCCGTCTTCGAGACAGATGATGTATTCCGGCGTGACCGACTTCTTGATCGCGACGGCCGGCATCGGTTTCTCCGGCTGCTCGGGCGCAGGGGTCGGCGAGAGGTTGGTCAGGCTCCCGTAGACCTGCCGAATCAGCTCGGGGAGGTCGGATACCGCGACGGTGTTGTTCGAGACGTGCGACGCCACAATCTCGGTGGTCAGCGCAAGGAGCTCGTTTTGGCTCAACTTCTCGGTCATACGTTCTGCGCCCTCTGCGAGCTGGCTTGGTTAGTTCTCATCCGGGAATATATTTCAAGTCGGCACTGGTGCAAGCACTTTTTGCTGTCGTCAGTAGAAGAGGTAAGAAACCGTGACCGACGCCCAGTACAGCTTGGATATCTCGGCCGAGACCTGTCCGTTGACCTTGGTGAAGGCCAAGCTGTTGCTGGAGAACATGGCGGCGGGCGAGGTGGCCTGCATTCGGCTCAGCGCGGGGGAGCCGCTCGACACGCTGCCGCGTACCTTGCGCGACCGGGGCCATAGTGTGCTTGACCTTCGGCCCGAGACGGGCGCCGCGACGATCTATCGGCTGCTGGTGCGCAAGGGGCCGGCGCGGGGCTGACGTCCTGCTTTGCCCGATCAGAGCCAGTGGCGCGCCCCCGACGGCCTGCTGCCGGGCGGCGCCAGATCGCACCGCATGGTGTAGGCGCTCACCCGGGTGCCGTCCGGCCGCTGGTAGTAGCCCTCGCGCTCCCCGACCTCGGCGAAGCCGAACGAACGGTAGAGCATCTGCGCCGACCGGTTGTCGGTCGCGACCTCGAGGAACATGGTGACCGCACCGGCGCGCCGGCAGCGCTCCATGCTCTCGCGCAGCAGCGCCGCGCCGATCGCGCGCCGGCGATAGATCGGGCCGACGCCGATCGAGAGCAGCTCGCCCTCGTCGCGCATCACGCGGCAGAGCGCGAACCCGACCCCGCGCATCCCGTCGAGCCCGGCGAGATTGCGCTCGAACAGCCGCGCCAGCAGGCCGAAGCCGCCGGGCAGCGCCAGCAGGTGGGCGAGATCGGCGCGGCTCCAGGGATCGTCGAAGCAGCTCTGGTGCAGCCGCGCGAGGCGCCCCAGGTCGAACGGGCCGACGGTCTTGATGCTCAGGCTATTGCTTCGTTTGAGCGCGAGCATGGGTCAGGCCTCGACGGCCTGGGCACGCGCCGGCGCGACCAGAGGCGCGTGCGGACGCGCATCGGGCGGCCGCAGATAGAGGGGGCGCAGGCTGCTGCCGGTCTGCGGCACCTCGCCGTTGGCAAGGCGGCGCGCGGCGCGCCTCGCGACCCAGCGCGCATCCAGCTCGGCGCTTTCCATCACCACCGGCCGGCCCTCGGGCAGCGCCGCCCGGACCAGCGCGGCACCGCTGCCGACCAGGCGGAGCGGCCCGGCCGCGAGCCCGGCGGCGAGCCGATCCGGGGTCGTCACCGATGGCGCGGTGCGCGGCTCGTGGCGATGATCGAAGACCTGGCAGTAGACTTGGCCGCGCCGTGCGTCGAGAGCCGCGACCAGCGTCCCCGCGCCGCCTTCGGGCAGCGCCGCCGCGAGGCTCTCGAGGCTGCTGACCCCGAGCACCGGCAGGTCGGCCGCGAGCGCCAGTCCGCGCGCCGCGGCGACGGCGCCGCGCAGGCCGGTGAAGCTGCCGGGCCCATGATCGACGGCGATCACGCCGAGCGCCCGGTAGTCGAGCTGCGCTGCCCGCATCAGGTCATCGACCAGCTCGACCAGCCGGTCGGCCTGGCTGCGGGGGGCGCTGAGGCGCCGGTGGCCCTGCAACGCTGCGGGCTCCGGGCGCGAACTGTCCCAGAGCGCTACCGAGCATGCCGCTTCCGCGCTGTCGAGGGCGAGCAGGAGCACGGTACAGCGGACGGAAAGTCGGACGAGAGCCTAGGCGACCTGACGGACCTCGACCACCTCCGGAACGTAGTAGCGCAGCAGGTTCTCGATCCCGTTCTTGAGCGTGATCGTGGAGCTCGGGCAGCCGGCGCAGGCGCCCCGCATGTGCAGATAGACCACCCCCCGCTCGAAGCCGCGGAAGGTGATGTCGCCGCCGTCCTGGGCGACCGCCGGCCGCACCCGGGTATCGATCAGCTCGCGGATCTGGCGGACCAGCGCGTCGTCCTCGTCGCCCGGCGCGGCGTCCTCGTCGGCGAGCTCGGAGTCGGGTGCCACGATCGGATCGCCCGACAGGTAGTGCTCCATGACCGCGCCGAGCACCGCGGGCTTGAGGACGTACCAGTCCTGGCCCTCGGCCTTGGTCACGGTGATGAAGTCCGCGCCCAGGAACACGCCCGTGACGCCCTCGACGGCGAACAGGCGGCGCGCCAGCGGCGAGCCCTCGGCCCGCTCCGGATCGGTGAAATCGAGCACGCCGCCCGGCAGGACCTCGCGCCCCGGCAGGAACTTCAGGGTCGCTGGGTTCGGGGTCTGCTCGGTCTGGATGAACATCGCACGACTCCTCGTTGGCGCGGGGCCGCTACCGGTCCCGCTCGAGCACCGGCCGGACGGGACTTCGGTCTGGGCGACCCCGCAGCATGACCCAAGGCGCGCCGCCGTTCAAGCCGTACCGCCACGGCCGGCAGCGGGTGACGCCCGGGCAAGCTCACTTCAGCAGGATGTTGCTGATCTCCTTAAGCTGGGTGCGGGCACGCAGCAAGAAAAAGCCCTGCGCCGCCAGGTGGCTGGGCTGCACCTGGCTCGCCGGGTCGCCGTTGACGACCACCCAGGGCTGGAGCGTCGCGGCGGCGCGGAAGCTGTCCAGCAGCTGGGTCCAGGCGGCGCTCAGGTCGCGCTCGACGATGACCTTGTCGAAGTCGATCGCCATCGCGCGCAGCAGCAGATAGTAGGCGTAGAGGCGCCCCTTGTTCAGGTAGAACAGGTCGTCGGCGCCGAAGTCGAGGCCGAAGCCGCCGCCCTCGCCGAGCTGCCGGTCGATCGCCGCGGAGGACGAGCCGACGTCGGCGGCGATCCGCTCGAGGGTCGCCTGCAGGTTGTCGCGCCCGGGTCTCGAAGGTCGCCTGGCCCTGGCTGAGCCGTTGATTGTAGTCGCGCAGGGCCCGCAGCGCCCGGCGATACTGCGACTCCGAGCTCGCGGTGGGCGCGAACGAGACCGCGAGATCGAAGATCCAGACCGTGCCGGGGTACCTCAGGAGGCCGGAGGCGGTATCCAGGTCGCGGTCGATCTGGCTCGAGCCCCGGGTGCGGGCGATCTGGTCGGCGAGCTCGACCGCGAAGCGCGAGAGCGCCGCGACGATGCCCTGCTGGAAGTTCGGCGTGTTGTCGAGCAGGCTGCCCGGCATGAAGAACGGGTCGTTGGCGACCCAGCGATGGGTGTTGATCTCGCGGTCGATCAGGTCGGCGGCCACCGCCACGGTCGCCGAGCCGCCCTCCGGCGCCGAGCTCGCGAGCGCGAAATCCGGATCGTCGTCGATCTCGTGCAGCCAGATCATGCCGCCGAGATAGTAGACCACCAGCAGCCCGAGCAGGACGACCCCGCCCACCTTGAGCGCGCGCCAGCTCCGGCCGGCCGTGCCGACCTCGCTCCGTGCTAGCGTGTCCTCGACCATCTCGGCTCCGCGCCCTCAGACAGAAGAATCGGCTTCCTGCACCATGTTGGTGGTCGGCGCGCGCATTCAATCGGGCACTCGGCCGCGGCGCCGGACGGCCTCGCGGGCGAGCCGGCTAGCGCGGCAGGAAACCCACCAGGTCGTAGATCCGGGCGAGATTGTCGGTCGCGATCGCCTCGGCGCGCGCCGGCGCCCTCGCGCAGCACCCGATCGATGTGGTCGGGCGCGGCCATCAGGCGCCGCATCTCGGCGGTCACCGGCGCGAGCTTGGCGACCGCCAGGTCGGCCAGCTCGGCCTTGAAGGCGGCGAACGAGCTGTCGCGAAGCGCGCCTCGACCTCGGCCCGCGGCGCATCGGCGAGCGCCGCGTAGATGGTCAGGAGGTTCGCCGCCTCGGGCCGGCTCTCGGGGTCGTAGGCGAGCCCCATCAGGCTGTCCGACTTGGCGCGGCGGATCTTCTGCGCGATGGTGTCGGCGTCGTCGGTGAGGTTGATCCGCGACTGATCGCTGGCGTCCGAGCTGCTCATCTTCTTCTGGCCGTCGCGCAGGCTCATCACCCGGGTCGCCTCGCCGAAGATCAAGGGCTCCGGCAGCGGGAAGAACTCGGTCTCGTAGCGGCGGTTGAAGGCGCCGGCGATGTCGCGCGACAGCTCCAGGTGCTGCTTCTGGTCCTCGCCGACCGGCACGTGGGTCGCGCGGTAGGCCAGGATGTCGGCCGCCATCAGCACCGGATAGACGTAGAGCCCGGTCAGCGCCTGCTCGCGGTTCTTGCCGGCCTTGTCCTTGAACTGGGTCATCCGGTTGAGCCAGCCGAGCGGGGTGATGCAGTTGAACACCCAGGCGAGCTGGGTGTGCGCCGGCACGTGGCTCTGGGCGAAGATCGTGATCTGGCCGGGGTCGAGCCCGGCGGCGAGGAAGCCCGCCGCGACCTCGATGCGTCTTGGCGCGCAGGCTGGCCGGCTCCTGCGGCACGGTGATCGCGTGCAGGTCGACGATGCAGTAGATCGCCTCGTACTCGCCCTGCAGGCGGACCCAGTTGCGGATCGCGCCGAGATAGTTGCCGAGGTGCAGGTTGCCGCTCGGCTGGACGCCGGAAAAGATCCGCCCCTTCATGGCTGGTGCTGGCATGCCGGTGCTGGGCCTTCCTCGCCGCTGCTCGATGTCGTCGGGGAGTTATCGGGATGGCCGGCCCGCCGTCAAGCGCGGCGCCGGCGCAGCGCGGTCGCGCAGCTCGCCGAGATCGAGCGCGCCGGCGAGCTGCGCCAGCACCAGGAAGCCGCCGCCGCCGGCCGCGACCAGGAGCCGCCAGCGCCAGGAGCGGCGGCAGCGGCGACGAGCCAGTCCTGCGCGAGCCACAGGCCCGCCGCCATCGCCAGCGCGGCGCCGAGGATGCGCGGCAGGCGCCGCTTAAGGCGGCGATCCGGCTGCGAGCAGCCCGTCGCGGTGCAGGAGCCAGGCCAGCAGGCCGGCGTTCAGCCAGGCCGAGAGCGCCGTGGCGAGCGCGATGCCGACATGGGCGAGCGGCCACATCAGGATCAGCACGAGCACCAGGTTGGCGGCCAGGCAGCCGAGCGCGACCTTGACCGGCGTGCTGGTGTCCTCGCGGGCGAAGAAGCCCGGCGCCAGCACCTTGATCAGGACGTAGGCGGGCAGGCCCGCGGCGTAGGCGGCGAGCGCCCGGCTGGTCTTGAGCGTGTCGTCGGGGCCGAAGGCGCCGTGCTCGAACAGCACGTGGATGATCGGCCAGGCCAGCACGATCAGCGCGAGCGCCGCCGGCAGGGTCAGCAGCAGCGCGATCTCGATCGCGAGGTTCTGGCTGCGCAGCGCGCCGGCGCTGTCGCCGGCGCGGAGCTGGCGGGCGAGCAGCGGCAGCAGCGCGGTGCCGACCGCGACGCCGATCACGCCGAGCGGCAGCTGGCTCAGCCGGTCGGCGTAGTAGAGGTAGGAGACCGCGCCGGACGGCAGCAGCGAGGCGAAGAAGACGTCGGCGAGCGCGCTGATCTGGGCGGCGCTGGCGCCGATCGCGCCCGGCACGATCAGCCCGAACAGGCGGCGGATCTCGGGGCTGAGGCGCGGCCGGCGGAAGGCCAGCGCCATGCCGGCGCGATGCAGCGAGAAGCGCAGCCAGAGGAACTGCAGCAGCCCCGCGGCGGCGACGCTCCAGGCGAGCGCGTGCGCCGGCGCGCCGAGCCACAGCGCCGACAGCCCGAGCGCCGTGATCATGGTGAGATTGAGCACGACCGGGCTCGCCGCCGCCGCGCCGAACAGGTTCATCGAGTTGAGCACGCCGCCCTGCAGCGCCACCAGCGAGATGAACAGGATGTAGCAGAAGGTGATCCGCGACAGCTCGACCGCGGCGTCGTAGCGCGGGTCCGGCGGCTCGAAGCCCGGCGCGAAGATCGTGATCAGCCAGGGCATCGCCGGGATCGCCAGCAGCACCAGCGGCACCAGGATGCCGACCAGCACGGCCTGGGCCTGCTCGGCGAAGGCCTTGGCGACCGCCGGGCCCTCGGCCTCGAGCGTGCGCGCGAACATCGGCACGAAGCCGGCGTTGAAGGCGCCTTCGGCGAACAGCCGGCGGAGGAAGTTGGGCAGCTTGAAGGCGACGAAGAACGCGTCCGCCAGCGGCCCGGCGCCGAGCACGTCGGCGATCAGCACGTCGCGCACGAAGCCGAGGCCGCGCGAGATCAGGGTCATCGACCCGACCGTCGCGACCGAGCGCGACCAGGCCGGCGGCGCGCGGCGGCGCGGCCGCGCCGGGGCCGGCTCAGTCGGCCACGGACGGCGGTGCTCGGCCGGCGGCTCCTGCACGGCCGGCGCGCCCGGCGCGCCGGCCGCGAGCGCCGCGCTCAGCCGGCGCTGGATCTGGCGCATCTTGCCGGGCTGGGTGATCTTCAGCCCGAACACGTCCTTGACGTAGAACACGTCGACCACGCGCTCGCCATAGGTGCTGATGTGGGCGCTCGAGATCACCATGCCGAGGTCCTTGAGCGTCTTGGCGAGCTCGTAGAGCAGGCCCGGCCGGTCGCGGCCGTTGATCTCGAGCACGGTATGGGTGCGGCTCGCGCCATTGTCGATCAGGACCCGCGGCTCGACCTCGAACACGTCGGCGCGCTGGGGCAGGGAGCGGCGCCCGGCGAGCGCGCGATCGAGCCAGATCTCGCCGGCGAGCGCCCGCTCGACGTTCTGTCGGATGCGCTCGAGCCGCGCCGGATCGTCGATCGCGCCGCGCTCCTCGACGTCCTGGATGCCGAAGCTGTCGAGCGCCATGCCGTCGGTGGTGGTGAAGATCCGCGCATCGACGATGCTGGCGCCGCTCAGCGCGAGCGCGCCGGCGACCTTCATGAACAGGCCCGGATGGTCCGGCGCGAACAGCACGACCTCGGTGCGCGCCCGGAACCGGTCGCTGCGGAAGTCGAGGGTCAGCGGGCGGGCCGCGGCTTCGGCCTCGCGCACCAGCTGCGGCGTGGCGCCGGTGGGTCGCGAGGTCGAAGCCGATCCAGTAGCGCGGGTCGTGGCGGGCGAGGAAGCGCTCGACGCTCGCCGGCCGGCCAGTCGCCGAGCGTCTCCGCGAGCGCGTGCTTGGCGGCCTCGATCCGGTCGCGGCGCCGCCCGCTGGCGTCGCCGCCGGCGATCGCGGCGTCGGCCTCGTGGTAGAGGTCGCGCAGCAGCTGGCCCTTCCAGCCGTTCCAGACGTTGGGCCCGACCGCCCGGATGTCGGCCGCGGTCAGCACCAGCAGCAGGCGCAGGCGCTCGGGCGACTGGACGATCTCGACCAAGTCGCTGACCGTCTTCGGATCCTCGATGTCGCGCTTGAACGCCACGCGGCTGAGCAGCAGGTGGTGGCGCACCAGCCACGCGACGGTCTCGATCTGCTCGTCGCTGAGGCCGAGCCGCGGCCCGGCGCGCCGCACCATCTGCGCGCCGATCTCGGAGTGGTCGCCGCCGCGCGCCTTGCCGAGGTCGTGGAACAGGAGCGCCACGTACAGCTCGGTGCGCGAGAGCACCTTGGGCATCAGGCCGGTCGCCAGCGGCAGCTCGTGCTCGAGCTGGCCGGTCTCGATCTGGTGCAGCACGCCGAGCGCGCGGATGGTGTGCTCGTCGATCGTGTAGACGTGGTAGAGGCTGTGCTCCATCTGCGCGACCACGCGGCCGAACTCGGGCAGGAAGCGGCCGAGCAGGCCGGCCTCGTTCATCCGCCGCAAGCGTCGTCGCCGGGTCCTTGCGCGCGGTCAGCATCTTGAGGAACAGCGCGTTGGCCGCGGGGTCCTCGCGCAGCTCGGCATCGACCCGCCGCAGGCTCTGGGTGACCGCCCGCAGGGCCTCCGGGATGGATGTCGAGGTCGCGCTCCTGGGCGAGCTGGAACAGCTCCAGCATGGCGATCGGCTCGCGCTCGAACAGATCGGGGGTCGCCGGCGCGATCCGCCCGCCCTGGACGACCATGCCGCCGATCCGCCGGCGGCCGAGGCCGAACCGGGCGAGGCCGAGGCGCGGCCGGCGGCGCTGCTGCTCCTCGAGCGCGGCGCAGAAGATCCGGGTCAGCGCGCCGACCTCCTTGGCGACCAGGTAGTAGTGCTTCATGAAGCGCTCGACGCTGCTCGACGCCTTGCGGTCGCGATAGCCCATACGGCGCGCGACCTCGGGCTGCAGGTCGAAGGTCAGGCGCTCTTCCGGCCGGCCCGTCGAGGTAGTGCAGATGACAGCGCACGGCCCATAGAAAACGGCGCGCCTTGCCGAACTGCCGCAGCGTCGCCTGGTTGAGCACGCCGTGCGCGACCAGCTCGGAGGGATCCTCGATCCGGTAGAGGAAGCGGCCGAGCCAGAACAGCGTCTGCAGGTCGCGCAGGCCACCCTTGCCCTCCTTGACGTTGGGCTCGAGCAGATAGCGGCTGTCGCCGGCGCGCTGGTGCCGGGCGTCGCGCTCGGCGAGCTTCGGCCTCGACGAAGACCCGGCTGCGGCCGGCCACCACCTCGCCCGCGAAGCGCGCCTCGAACTCGTCGAAGACCGCGCGCTCGCCCCACAGGAAGCGCGCTTCGAGCAGGCTCGTGCAGACCTGCAGATCGTTCCGGGCGAGGCGCACGCAGTCGTCGATCGAGCGGGTCGCCTGACCGACCTTGAGCCCGAGGTCCCAGAGTCGGTAGAGCAGGAACTCGATCATCTGCTCGGTGTGCGCGGTGCGCTTGTAGGGATGCAGGAACAGCAGGTCGACGTCGGAATAGGGTGCCAGCTCGGCGCGGCCGTAGCCGCCGACCGCCGCCACCGCCAGCCGCTCGCCCGCGGTCGGATTGGCCATCCGGAACACCCGCCGCTGCGCGAGATCGAGCAGGCCGTAGATCAGCGCGTCGATCACGCGGCAGCGCCCGAAGACCACCGCTTCGGCGTCGTTGTCGATCTCGAACTGGCGCCGCAGGCCGGTGTGGTGCTGCTCCAGCCAGCCCTTGAGGCGGCGCAACAGCACGGCCTGATCGCCGATCTCCTGGGCCGGCAGCAGCGCCTCGATCTCGGCGGCAAGCGCGGCCGGCTCGAGGCGCGCCGCGGGGTGCGCCATCGACCTCGGCTGAACGATCTGGACCGCCAGGGTCATGCGGTGTCCGTCTCCGGCGCCGGCCAGGGCGGGCGCGTGCGGTCGCCGCTCTTCATACGCGCAACCGCCGTGGCCCGGCCAGTCGATTGTCGGGCAGCCTGCTGGCGACCCGCGTGGTGATTTGCCGCGCGCCGCGTGACCTCGCGGCCGAATCTCGCTATCTCACTTTCGAAGGAGGCGGCGCGCGGTGAGCGAGTTCTTCGCGATGGGTGGCTATGCGGCCTACGTTTGGCCGGCGTTCGGCTTCGCCGGCGCGGCCCTGCTCGGGCTGTGGTGGCAGAGCTGGCGGGCGGCACGTCGCCGCGAGGCGGAGCTCGCGCAGCTCCGCCGGCTGGTCCGGCCGGGCGCGCCGAGCCGGCCGCGCCTGCACCCGGTCGCGCGCGACGGCGCCAGGAGAACGTCCGAGATCGACCCGACGGCGGTGGGCCGCGATGCGTCTGCGTAGGCGCCAGCGCCTGCTGCTGGTGGTGGTCGCCCTGGTCCTGCTGGGCGGTGCCACCGGGCTCGTCATGCTGGCGCTCTCCGACAGCATCGCGTTCTTCGTCACGCCGACCGACATCGCGGCCAAGCGGGTCGAGGTCGACCGGCGTTTCCGGCTCGGCGGGCTGGTCGTGCCCGGCAGCGTCGAGCGCTCGGCCGACGACGGCACGGTCGGCTTCGCGCTGACCGACCAGGTCAGCCAGGTCCAGGTGCGCTACCGGGGCCTGCTGCCGGACCTGTTCCGCGAGGGCCAGGGCATCGTGGCGCAGGGCCATCTGGCCGGCGATGGCGTGTTCGTGGCCAGCGAGGTGCTGGCCAAGCACGACGAGAACTACATGCCGCCCGAGGTCGCCGACGCCCTCAAGCAGGCGGGCGTCTGGCGCCACGGCGAGGCGGGCGGCGGGGGAGCGGCGCCATGATCGCCGAGATCGGGCACTACGCGCTGGTCCTGGCCTTCGGCCTCGCGCTGGTCCAGGGCACGCTGCCGTTCTGGGGTGCGGCGCGCGGCGATGCCGGGCTGATGGGGCTGGCGCGGACCACGGCCATCGGCCAGTTCCTGTTCCTGACGGTCGCCTTCGGCGCCCTGATCCAGGCGTTCGCGGTCTCCGACTTCTCGGTCGTCAACGTCGCCGCCAACTCGCACTCCTCCAAGCCCCTGATCTACAAGATCGTCGGCCGCCTGGGGCAGCCACGAGGGCTCGCTGGTGCTGTGGGTCTGGATCCTGGCGCTCTACGGCTCCGGCGTCGCGCTGTTCGGCCGCAATCTGCCGGCGCCGCTTCCGGGCCCGGGTGCTCGGCGGTCCAGGGGCTGATCGGCGTGGGCTTCCTTGCCTTCATGCTGTTCACCTCGAACCCGTTCCTGCGCGTCGATCCGGCGCCGCTCGACGGCCAGGGCTTCAATCCGATCCTGCAGGACCCGGCGCTCGCCGCCCATCCGCCGATGCTCTACGCGGGCTACGTCGGCTTCTCGATGGCCTACGCCTTCGCCATCGCCGCGCTGATCGAGGGCCGGGTCGACGCCAGCTGGGCGCGCTGGGTGCGGCCCTGGACGCTCGCCGCCTGGTGCGCGCTCAGCCTCGGCATCGCGCTCGGCAGCTACTGGGCCTACTACGAGCTCGGCTGGGGCGGCTGGTGGTTCTGGGACCCGGTCGAGAACGCGTCGTTCATGCCGTGGCTCGCCGGCACCGCGCTGCTCCATTCGGCGATCGTGGTCGAGAAGCGCGGCAGCCTCAGGAGCTGGACCATCCTGCTCGCGATCCTCGCCTTCTCGCTCTCGCTGCTCGGCACCTTCCTGGTGCGCTCGGGCGTGCTGACCTCGGTCCACGCCTTCGCGGTCGATCCGGCGCGCGGCGTGTTCGTGCTGGCGCTGCTCGGCATCGCGGTCGGCGGCTCGCTCGCGCTCTACGCCTGGCGCGCGCCGCAGCTCCAGGGCGGCGGTCTGTTCGCGCCGGTCTCGCGCGAGGGCGGCCTGCTGCTCAACAACCTGCTCCTCTCGACCGCCTGCGCGACGGTGCTGCTCGGCACGCTCTACCCGCTCCTGCTCGAGGCGTTGGGCGGGCCCAAGATCTCGGTCGGGCCGCCCTACTTCAACGCGACCTTCGCGCCGCTCATGGTGCCGCTGCTGGCGGCGCTGCCGGTCGGCGCCCTGCTCGCCTGGAAGCGCGGCGATCTCGCCGGCGTGCTCGGGCGGCTCAAGGCGGCGCTCGCGATCACCGCCGCGGTGGTGCTGGCGCAGCTCGTCCTGACCCGCGGCAGCAGCGTCCTCGCCGCGGGCGGGATGGCGCTCGCGACCTGGGTGATCGCCGGCTCGCTGGTGGAGCTCGCGACCCGCGTGCAGCTGTTCCGGACCTCGCTCGCGCGCAGCTGGCAGCGGGCGCTGGGGCTGCCGCGCTCGAGCTACGGCATGAGCCTCGCCCACCTCGGCCTGGGCGTGCTGGTCGCCGGCATCACCGCGTCGAGCGCCTGGCAGAGCGAGGCGATCCTGGTGATGCGGCCGGGCGACAGCGCCGCGGCTCGCGGGCTACCGGTTCACGCTCGCCGGCATCGCCGAGCGCGACGGTCCGAACTACGTCGCGCGGCGCGCGACCTTCGAGGTCAGCCGCGACGGCCGCCCGGTCGCGACGCTGCGCCCCGAGAAGCGCTTCTACCCGGTCGAGCGCCAGCCGACCTCCGAGGCCGGCATCGATGCCGGCTGGCTGCGCGATCTCTACGTCGTGCTGGGCGATCCCGCCGGCGCCGACGGCGGCCACACGGTGCGCATCTACCACAACCCGCTGGTGATGTGGATCTGGGCGGGCGTGCTCATGATGGGGGCCGCCGGCGCGCTCTCGCTCACCGACCGCCGCCACCGGGTCGGCGCCCCGGCCCCGGCCCGGGCGCGCCTTGCGGCCGCCCCCACAGCCGCCGGTGCAGGCTAGCCTGAAGCGTAGCTTGGGACCACAGAATCCGGGTTCGGCGTGCCATTGCGGTCGCAGCGCCGGCGTTCTGCTCGTTCCGGCCGCCGCGCTCGCTCTCCTGGGCTCGTTCCACGTCTCGAGCGCCGGAGAGCTGCGCCTTGCCGACGGCGCCAAGTTCAGCGCCACCAACTCGTCTTCCAGCTCCTTGTCCATCGCCGCGCCCGAGGCGTTCGGCTCCCTCGGCTCGGAGCCGGGAAACATCACCGTAGATCGCGGTACGATCGAGGTGCCCGCCGGCCAGGACTTCTCCATCGTGGGCGGCGTAATGATCCACGGATTCAGGCCGACGCGCTCACTGGCACTGGTGGCAACATCGAGATCATGCCGGCCGCACCCTCGTTCCCGCAGCCGACTTCAAAAGCCTGATCGCCCGAGGCGAGATCAGCGCTTCCGGCGACGACCGTGAAGGTGCCGCTCGAGCCGCTCCGCACGCTCCGGCCCCGACGGGTTCAGGTACTCTGCTACTAGCCGGACTGGATGGCCAAGTCGCTCCCCTCGGTTGTCGTCATCGGGGAACAAACCGTGAAGTCGGCTGTTAGCTGGGCAGGCAATGCGATCTAGAGGGAGTGCGTACGATGTCTAGGCGCATCTTGATGGCGACGGTGGCCGTGCTTGCTCTGGCGGTGCCTGCGGCGGCAGAAGACCAGGCCAAGCCAGACGACACGGTGGCACCGAAGCTCGAGCAGACGCAGAAGACCCTCGAGAACGAGCAGGCCGGAGAGGCCGACGAGGCGGCGATGCCGGCCGCAACCCAAGACCAGCCTGCGCCGCAGACGACCGTGCCGGAGCAGCCGGGCATGACGGCGGAGGGCGAGCAGCCGCCGGCCGCCGCCGATGAGCCGGTCGAAGAGACGGCTGAGGAGGAGCCGGTCGAGGAGGCGGAGCAGGACCTCGCCGAGGAGGAGGAGGCGACCCCGCCGCCGGATATGACGTTCATCGAGGTGCAGGATACCGCGCAGTTCCTGGCCGACGAGGAGGTGATCGGCAAGGAGGTCGTCAACGTCATGGATGAGGAGGTCGGCACGATTGCCGATCTGGTCATGGACCAGGAGCAGAAGCTGGTCGGCGTGGTGCTGTCGGTGGGTGGCTTCCTCGGGATTGGCGACAAGTGGGTCGCGATCCCGGTCGACCAGATCGACTTCCCGACCGACGAGCAGCCGGCGCGCCTGCTGGTCGCGGTCACCGAGGAGCAGCTGAAGAACGCGCCCGACTTCGTCACCCGCGACGTGGTCGAGGCGGAGCAGGCGGCCGCCGAAGCGCAGCAGCAGATGCAGCAGCAACAGGTGCCCCCGCCGGCGACGACCAACCAGTAGCTCCCGCACGGGCGGCCGGCGCGAGGCGTTCAGAGCCTAGCGCCGGTCCTGCCCGCGAGGGAGCCCGCCGGTCAGGCGCCTGCCGGGACCTCGATCGTGCCTTCGCTGACCAGGACGGCGCCGCCGCCGACCCGGACCGCGGCGACCCGGCCGGCGCGCTTCTCGACCTCGACCTCGAGCCGGCTCGGGCGGCCGATCTCGATCCCCTGGGCGACGACGTGGCGCTGCCGGCCGTCGGTCGGGCTCTCGTGCAGGGCGAGCCAGCCGCCCCAGGCCGCGGCCGCGCCGCCGGTCGCCGGGTCCTCCTCGATGCCGGCGCCCGGCGCGAACATGCGCACCCGGAAATCGACCTCGAGGCCGGCCGCATCGCGGGTGATCAGGTAGACCTCGCGGCTCCAGGCGTCCGCCAGCAGGTCCCGCCAGCGTGCATGGTCGAGTCGGGCGCGGCCGAGCGCCGCCGCGTCGCGCAGCTCGACGATCAGGAACGGGAAGCCGCAGGAGACGAACGCCGGCAGGCCGGCTTCCGTGCGCAGGTCCGCGGGCGTGAGCGCGAGCATTGCCGCCAGCGCCGCGTCGTCCGGCGCGGGGCGCACCTCTGGCGGCTGCGGTGCGGTGAGCTGGGCGAAGACGGGCCGGCCGGAGGCGGCGCGGATCGTCACCGGCACCGGGCCGGCGGGCTCCTCGAAGGTGATGCCGGTGGTCTCGCCGGCGAGGTGGAGCGCGCCGAGCGTGGCCAGCACCAGCGCGCTGCCGACGGTCGGATGGCCGGCGAACGGCACCTCCTGCGCCGGCGTGAAGATCCTAAGCCTGCGGGTGTGGACCGGCTCGTCCGGCGGCAGGACGAAGACCGTCTCGGACAGGTTGAACTCGCGCGCGATCGCCTGCATCTGCTCGCCGGCGAGACCGGCGGCGTCGGGCAGCACGGCGAGCGGGTTGCCGCCGAAGATCCGGTCGGTGAACACGTCGGCGGTGACGAAGCGACAGCGCATCCCTTGCCCCTCCAGGTGGCCGCGGCCCGCGTCGGGCTGCTAGGGTCGCCAGAACGGCTTGCGGGTCTCGGCGTCGACGTCGGACCGGGTCAGACCGATGTCGCGCAGCATGGCGTCGCTGAGCTCGGCGAGCTGGCGGCGCTGGCGTGCGCGCTCGGCCGAGCTCAGCGCCGCCTCGCAGCCCTGGCCGACCCACCAGGCGAGCCGGGAGCCGACGAACCAGACCAGCGCCACCGCCTGAACCGCAAGCGAGCGTTGCGCCGAAACGCGGATTGTATCGGTACAATCAGTCGAAGACATCCTCCGCACCCCCTACCGGTCAAGCACCGAATGATCCAATCTTGACACTCTCACGGTGTCAATTGCTATATTGCAACCATGACAACTTGGCTGCCGGACCTCGCGCCCTGGCCCGGGCCGCGCTATGCCGCCCTCGCGGATGCGATCGCGCAGGACATCGCCGCCGGTACCTTGCCGGCCGGCGTCCGGCTGCCCCCGCAGCGCGATCTGGCCTACCGGCTGGGCGTGACGGTCGGCACGATCGGCCGCGCCTACGCGATCGCCGCCCAGCGCGGGCTGGTCAGCGGCGAGGTCGGGCGCGGGACCTACGTGCGTCAGCGTTCCGCGCCTTCGGGCCGGACCGATCGGCTCGGCGACGGCCACGACGCGCTGATCACCCTTACGGTCAACGCGCCGCCCGACCCGAGCTACCGCGCGCTGCTCGGGCAGGGTCTCGGCGAGATCGGCGCGCGCGCCGGCGCGCTCGACGAGCTGCTGTCGTACACCCCCAAGCGCGGCTTCGCCGACCACCGGGCCGCCGCGGCCGCCTGGATCGGCCGGGTCGGGCTCGCCGTGGCCCCCGAGCAGATCGTCATCACCGGGGGCGCCCACCAGGCGATCGTCGCCGCCTTCGCAGCACTCGCCCGCCCGGGGGATTCCATCCTGGTCGAGTCCCTGACCTACGCCGGGGTGTGCCACATCGCCGAGCGCCTGGGCCTGCGCCTGCAGGGCCTGGCGATCGATGAGGAGGGTCTGCGGCCCGACGCGCTGGAGGAGGCGGCGCAGAGCGGCCGGGCGCGCCTGCTGTTCGTCAACCCGACGGCGCACAACCCGACCACCGCGACCATGTCGCAGGGCCGCCGCGAGGCGATCGTCGCGCTCGCCCGCCGGCACGACCTGATCCTGATCGAGGACGACGTCTACGGCCAGCTGCCCGACGAGCGCCCGCCGCCGCTCGCCGCGCTGGCGCCGGAGCGCACGGTCCACATCAGCAGCGCGTCGAAGAGCGTTGCACCCGGCCTGCGGCTCGGCATTCTGGCGAGCCCGGCGGCGCTCCAGCAACGGATCGCCGAGGCCCAGCACGACCTGTTCCTGACCTGCCCGCCGCTGATGGCCGAGCTCTTCCGGCACTGGCTCGCGAGCGGCGTGGCGGACCGGCTGGCCAAGCAGCAGCGGCTCGAGGCCGCCGCCCGCCAGGCGCTCGCGCGCGACCTGCTGGGGGCTCACCGCTACCAGGCCCAGCCGACCAGCTACCACCTCTGGCTGCCGCTGCCGCCGCCCTGGCGCACTGCCGAGTTCACCGCTCTCGTGCGCGAGCGCGGGGTGGCGATCGATCCCGGCTCGAGCTTCGCGGTCGATCCCGCCACCGCGCCGCACGCGGTCCGGGTGTCGCTCAGCGCCGCCGCCAGCCGCGAGCGCCTGGCACGGGCGCTGAGCGTGCTCGCGCGCACCCTCGACGAAGCGCCGGCGCGGCGCCGCGAAGTGATCTGAGCGGCCCGCAACAGCGCTCGGTCAGCGCACCGCCGCTCCCCTCAGCACATCAACAGCGACCAGGCCCTGGGGAGCAGACCTCCCGCCCTGCGCCGGGTCAGGCGCTCACCAAGCCCGCTCGGCGATCGTGCGGCGCGATTCCAGCTCCGCGTGCATCGCGGCCAGGTCCTCGATCGAGAGGTCGCGGATCGACAGCACGCCGATCACCTCGCGGCCGTCGACCACCGGCAGATGGCGGTAGCCGAACTCGTCCATCCGGCGGATCACGTCGTCGACCGGCGCGTTCGGGCCGATCGTGTCCGGCTCGCCGGTCATGACCTCGGCGAGCGTGGTCCGGTCGGGATCGCGGCCGCAGGCGACCACGCGCTCCATCGCGTCGCCCTCGGTGAAGATGCCGAGCAGCCGCCCGCGATCGACCACGAGCACGCTGCCGCACCGGTGCTCGGCCATCAGGCGGCAGGCCTCGCGCACGCTCGCCGAAGGCGGCTGCTGGCAGATCCCGACGCAGCTCATGATGTCGCGCACAGTCCGGTTTCGCATCGACGCCTCCCGATCCGCTCCCCTGCGCGCCCCGACTCGAACTGTTTGGATTTTTCAGACGCGGGCAGTCTGAGGCATCGAACGCCAGGACGCAACCGTCGATTGCCCCGGGGAGGCGATTTCCTGGCGCCGGTGCGAAGCGCCACGGCCTGGTCCAGATTAGCCCTGAGACCGACGGAGACTCGCAGCAGGGATTGTTCGCGCTGCCGAGCCGCGCCCGCCCTCGGCACGGGAGCGCGCGTCGTGCTGCGGCGCGGGCCCTGAGCTACGCACCTGCCCTTTTTTGCTTGGCCGCTGACCGGTCAGGCCCGTCTTGCGCAACCCGTCGAGGTGGTGCTCCAATCCGCCGGGTCCTTGTACATTTCCGTTTCCGCAGCACGCTGGAGCGTATAGTCGAGCTCGAATTCCAAAGCTTCCGAGAGCCGTGCCTTGGCCTCGGCGAGCCGGCCCAGCTGAGCGTAGCTGGCTGCCAAAAGAGCGGGCTCGGAACATTGTGTTCGTGGAAGGCCTCGAGCGCGGCAACAGCGTCCTGGTATTGTCGAGTTGTGTATGCGCGATGCCCAGATTCCAAAGGTACCATCAGGGGTCATTCCGGGCTATTCGCAGCGGGTATGCGCCGACCTGTTCCAATCCCCGTCCCTATAGGTGGACGTCGGCCTCGCCGCCCTTGGGGCCCCAGAACACGACCCAGGTCGCGAAGTCGGCGGAGAAGTCCTCGAAGCGGTGGACCCAGCCGGCGGGCGCGAAGATCGCATCGCCCGGGCCGAAGGGCTTGCGCTCGAGCGCTTCCTTCGTCGCGGCCGAGCGCGAAGGTGCCGCGGCCGGCGGCGACGATGTAGATCTCGTCCTGCTCGTGCGGGACTTGCGGGTCGTGGCCCTTGGGCGCGTAGTAGCGGAGCGTCATCGTGCCGTGCTTCATCAGCAGCGCCGAGCGGGCGCCCGCGGGGATCGGCGCCGCCTTGGCCTGGCTCAGGCTGACCAGCCAGTCCATCGTGACTACCTCCTGCGCCGGCCCCGTGCCGCCGGGCCGGTCTCGGCCGGCCGGCCGCAGCCGGACTGCGCCTGCTTGTAGAGCCCGGCCAGCGCCGCCACAAGCGGGCCACCGTGCGCGCTCTCGAGCGCAGCCGCCCCCTTGCGCCCGCGCTTCTCAACGCGCAGTCTCAGGCCATGCAGACGACCGGAGGGGTGTCGATGAGAGGACTCGGGCTGGGCGCGGCGCTCGCGCTGGCGCTGACCGCCCAGGCGGTCCTCGCCGCCGACGCCGGCGTGTACACCTTCACCGTGCTCAAGGACGGCGCTCCGGTCGGCGAGCATCGCTTCGCCTTCGACCGCGACGGCAGCCGGATCGAGATCGAGGAGGAGACCGACATCGAGGTCCGCCTCGCCATGTTCCCGGTGTACGAGTTCGAGCACGAGCGCCGTGAGATCTGGCAGGACGGGCGGGCGCTCTCGATCCGATCGCCAGCACCAACAACAACGGCGAGCGGCTCGACATCACCGTCAGGCCCGAATGGCGACGGCTACATCCGCACCGTCAACGGCCGGGTCGACAAATTCGACGATTCGACCGAGATCCTGACCTTCTGGCGGCCGGACCTGCTCGAGCACCATTCCTTCTTCTCGGTCGTCGAGGACAAGACGCTGCAAGCTCGACTTCGAGTACCTCGGCAAGGAGGTCATGAAGGTCGACGGCCAGCGCATGCAGGTCGACCACTATCGGATGGTCGGCGACGAGGAGCGCGAGCTCTGGTTCGATCCCGAGGGCCACGTCGCCAAGGTCGAGTTCGAGCGCCGCGGCTCGGAGATCGAGTACCGTGCGCAACGAGGCGACCCCGCGCCCGCTGCGCTGACCGTCGCCGGCGCGCGCAGCCCCGGCCGCTTGCCGCCGATCTGCCCGGCGCCTACAGCCGCGCCGCGTACTCGCGGTTGGCCGCCTTGAGCTTCGGGTCGGTGCCGAAAAAGGAGTGGCGCGACATGTCGGGCGAGTAGCGGCTCGCCGGCGGCTGGCGGCCGAGCGCCTCGGCGAGCGCCCGGATGTGATGCGGCCCCGCCCCGCAGCAGATCCCGAGATAGCGCACGTCCAGGGCCTGCGCGGCCTTGGCGAACTCGGCCATCTCGTAGCGGTTGCAGGTGAACGGGTCGAGCGCCACCGGGAACGGCCGCCCCTCCGGCAGGCAGGCGCAGGCGGGGTCCTTCAGCGACTGGAAGGTCGGCTGCTCCGGGGTCGTGCGATAGGGCACCGGCAGCGCCGCGACGTGGCAGGTGACCGCCTGCCGGATCCGCGCGATCGCCGGCAGCATGGTCGCGGGCCCGCGCGAGCAGTTCAGCCCGACCACGTCGGCGCCGGCATCCGCGAGGCGCCGGCACGCCTCGTCCACCGGCGGGCCCTCGCGCACGACGCCCTCCTGGTGCATCGCGAGCGTGATCACCGCGGGCTTGCCCGACGCCCGGATGATCTCGAGCGCGAGCTCCGCCTCGCCGAGCCAGCTGAAGGTCTCGCCGATGATGAAGTCGACCCCCGCGTCGACCGCCCAGCCGACCTGCTCCTCGAACGCGGTGCGCACGAAGCGGAGCGCTTCCGCGTCGTCCGGATCGTAGACGTTGGTGTTGGAGAGATCGCCCGCGAGCAGGCTGCCGCTCTCGTCGGCGACCTCCTTCGCGATCTGCAGCGCCTGGCGGTTGAGCGGCTCGAGGATCTCCTCCTTGCCGATCACCTTCAGCTTCTCGCGGTGGCCGTAGTAGGTGAAGGCCTCCACCACGTCGGAGCCCGCGCGCACGAACTCGCGGTGCAGCTGGCGCACGGCCTCGGGATGGTCGAGGACCACCTCCGGCACGTAGGGCCCGGCCTGGAGATAGCCGCGCCGCTCGAGCTCGAACAGATAGCCCTCGGCGCAGATCACCGGCCCCTGCTCCAGCCGCTCGAGCAGCCCCTGTCCCCGCGCTTCCCGCCTCGCCGTCCGCCATCTCTCCTGCTCCCTGTCTGACACGGCCGACTGTGGTCGCCGCGGCCCGCCCTGTCTATCACCGGATGCGACGCAAGCTTGCCGAAATCGGTCACCGAGCAAGCCGCCAGCCGCGGCCGACGTCGCGCGCGGGGCGCTTGCCAGCGCTGCGCGAGCGCCGCATAGTTGCGCCGCCATGGTCGCCCTCAGCGAGCTACCCCGGACCTTCAGCCAGCGCCATCTGCTCGGCATCGAGGGGCTGGCGCCGTGGGAGATCCAGCACCTGCTCGACCGCGCCGACGCCTATGTCGCCCACGGCCGCCAGGCCGACAAGAAGCTCGGTCTGATGCGCGGCCTGACCCAGATCAACCTGTTCTACGAGAGCTCGACCCGCACCCGGACCTCGTTCGAGCTCGCCGGCAAGCGGCTCGGCGCCGACGTCGTCAACATGTCGGTCGGCTCGTCCTCGATCAAGAAGGGCGAGACCCTGATCGACACCGCGATGACGCTGAACGCGATGCATCCGGACGTGCTGGTCGCGCGCCATTCCGACAGCGGTGCCGTCGCGCTGCTCGCGCGCCACGTCAGTTGCGCGGTGATCAACGCCGGCGACGGCAGCCACGAGCACCCGACCCAGGCGCTGCTCGACGCGCTCACCATCCGCCGCCGCAAGGGCCGGATCGAGGGCCTGCTGGTCGCGATCTGCGGCGACATCCTGCACTCGCGGGTCGCGCGCTCCAACATCCTGCTGCTGACCGCGATGGGTGCCAGGGTCCGCCTCGTGGCCCCCCGCACGCTGCTGCCGGCGGCGGTCGAGCGCTACGGCGTCGAGGTGTTCCACGACATGGGCCGCGGCCTCGACGGCGCCGACATCGTGATGATGCTCCGCCTCCAGACCGAGCGCATGCAGGGCAGCTTCGTGCCCTCGGTGCGCGAGTACTTCCATCTGTTCGGCCTGACCTACGACAAGCTCAAGAACGCCCGCGCCGATGCCCTGATCATGCATCCGGGACCGATGAACCGCGGGGTCGAGATCGACGGCACGGTCGCCGACGACATCAATCGCAGCGCGATCCTGGATCAGGTCGAGCTCGGCGTCGCGGTGCGCATGGCCTGCCTCGAGGTCCTGACCCGGGAGCTCTGCGCCGCGGCATGACCGGGCGCACCGCGATCTTGGGCGCCCGGCTGCTCGACCCGGCGAGCGGGCTCGACGCGCCGGGCGGCCTCCTGATCGAGGGCGAGCGGATCGCCGATCTCGGGCCGTCGCTGTTCGCGGGCGGCGCGCCCGAGGACGCCGCTCGTGATCGACGCGCACGGCATGTGCCTGGCGCCCGGGCTGGTCGACATGCGGGTCCAGCTCGGCGAGCCCGGCGCCGAGCACAAGGAGACCTTCGCCAGCGGCACCGCCGCGGCCGCCGCCGGCGGCGTCACCAGCCTCGCCTGCCTGCCCAACACCGATCCGGCGATCGACGACCCGGCGATGGTCGAGTTCGTCGCCCGCCGGGCGCGGCGGCTGAAGCGGACCAAGGTCTATCCCTACGGCGCGATCACCAAGAGCTGCGAGGGCCAGCAGCTGGCCGAGATGGGCCTGCTGATGGAGGCCGGCGCGGTCGGCTTCACCGACGGCCACCGGGCGCTCGCCGACAGCCTGGTGATGCGCCGCGCGCTCGACTACATCGGCGTGCTCGGCGGCCGCCTGATCCAGCATCCCGAGGACCCGGCGCTGGCCAGCGGCGGGGTGATGAACGAGGGCGAGGTCGCGACCCGCCTCGGCCTCGCCGGCATCCCGGCGGTCGCCGAGGTGATCATGGTCGAGCGCGACCTGCGCCTGGTCGAGCTGACCGGCACGCCCTACCACGCGGCCCACGTCTCGACCGCCGCGGCGATCGAGGCCGTGCGCCGGGCCAAGGCCCGCGGCCTGCCGGTGACCGCCGAGGCCGCACCGCACCATTTCGCCCTCAACGAGCTCGAGGTCGAGGGCTATCGCACCTATCGCCAAGGTCTCGCCGCCGCTGCGCGCCGAGGCCGACCGGCAGGCCGTGGTCGCGGGTCTCGCGGACGGCACCATCGACGTGATCGCGAGCGACCACTGGCCCCAGGATCAGGACAGCAAGCGGCTGCCGTTCGCCCAGGCCGAGTTCGGCGCGGTCGGCCTCGAGACGCTGCTGCCGGTAGCGCTCCAGCTGGTCCACGACGGCGAGCTCGGCCTGCTCGAGCTGCTCGGCAAGCTGACCCTGGCGCCGGCCGAGCTGCTCGGGCTCGACGCCGGCCGCCTGCGCCAGGGTGCGCCCGCCGATCTGGTGCTGTTCGACCTCGAGGCGCCGGCCCGGATCCGCGAGGACAGCCTGAAGAGCCTGTCCAAGAACACCGCCTTCGAGGGCCGCCTGGTCCAGGGCAAGGTATTGCGCACCCTGGTCGACGGCCGGACGATCTACCAGGCCGAGCGCTGAGCCGGCGCGCGCGAGGTCGCCGGCGGTCGCGCCACCGGATCAGCGCGCGCACGAAAGCCGTTGCCGACCCCAGAGCCGAGGTGTAGTTTCGCTGCATGGATCGCCTGCGGAACTTCAACGCCATCGTCGAACAAGCTCCGACGGCCAGTCGCCCGCCAGGTCGATACGGAGCGAGCCCGCCCGGGGATCAGCCATGGACAGCGACATCGGCGCGTTGACCATCATCTTTACCGAGTTCTACTACTGGATGACCGTCGTCATCATGTTCTTCATTCATATCGGGTTCTGCATGTACGAGGTCGGCGCCTCGCGCACCAAGAACATGATGCATACCCTGATGAAGAACACGATGCTGATCCCGCTGGTGACCATCACGTTCTTCTTCTTCGGCTGGTGGATCTACTTCGCCTTCCCGAACGGCCCGTTCATCTACCAGGGCCAGGGGCTGATCGCCGCGCCCCACGCGGTGCCCTGGAGCGAGCTGATGGGGCCGCATCTCGGCGGCCCGCCGGCGAGCGCGGCGCTGACCGCCGAGGACACCGCGCTTTGGGCGCGGATCAACGGCGTGTTCTGGGCGGCCTTCCTGCTGTTCTCCTGGACCGCCGCCTCGATCGTCTCGGGCGCGGTGATCGAGCGCATCCGCTCCTTCGCCTTCTGGGCGGTCGCGGTGCTGATCGGCTCGGTCACCTGGATCATCGACGCCGCCTGGGGCTGGCACTACGACGGCTGGATGGTCAAGCTGCTCGGCTACCACGACGCCTACGCCTCGGGCGTGATCCACGCGATCGCCGGCGGCACCGCGCTCGGCGTGCTGGTCCATCTCGGGCCCGCGCATCGGCAAGTTCCGCGCCGACGGCACGCCGCGCAACATCGTGCCGCACAACCCGTGGCTCGTGACCATCGGCCTGTTCCTGATCTACACCGGCTTCTGGGGCTTCTACGTCGCCTGCAACGTGCCGATCATCGCCGCCGGCGCCATCGGCGCCCAGGGCGCTGCCTTCACGGCGACCACGATCTACCTGACCCCGACCACGCTCTCCGGCGATCACGGTCAACTTCCTGATGTCGCTCTCGGGCGGTCTGCTGACCGGCTACATCATCTCGAAGGGCGACGCCTTCTGGACCTATTCCTGCGGGTCTCGCCGGGATCATCGCGGCCTCGGCCGGCAACGACCTGTACCATCCGCTCCAGGCCCTGATCATCGCCTCGATCGGGGTGATCATCATCTACAAGCTGCACTTCTGGGTCGAGCGCACCTTCAAGATCGACGACGCGGTCGGCGCGGTCGCGGTCCACGGCTACGCCGGGTTCTACGGCGTGGTGGTCGCGGGCTTCGTGCTCTGGGGCACGCCGTCCTCGGGCTTCGAGGGCTACGCCGCGATCAACCCGCTCGGCCAGCTCGATCGGCGCGGTGATCATGTTCTGGGTGCTGGGCTTCCTGCCGGCCTGGGTCCTGTGCGGGATCTTCAAGGCGGCGGGCGTGCTGCGCATCCCGCGCGAGATCGAGCTGGTCGGGCTCGACATCGCGGACTACCACGGCCGCTATCTCGACGAGGACGACGTGCGCCAGGCCGAGCTCAAGGAGGCCGCAGGCCGCTCGGCATGATCCGCCAACCTGCGCGCGGGGGAGTGAGGCCATGGCGACGACGATGGTCGAGAGCTGGGCGGTCGATCTCGCGACGATCGGCCCGATCTATCCCTGGGTCGGCAGCGAGGTCGTGCTGTGGTCATCGGCCTCGCCTTCTGGATCGGCTGGCACATCTGGCAGCTGCGCTTCGAGAGCCGCACCTACGAGGCAGGAGCTGCGGCGCCTGAACAGCCCGGACAAGATCGAGCGCGCCATGCGCGACCAGCGCCTGCCGTAGTAGCGCGCGCCGGTCCGCCCCTGGCCGAGCAGCGACCGGCGAGCTTGCGGCGCCAAACCCCACCAGGTGCACGCCGCCAACCTCGACCGCACGCGAGGCAGGATCGGTTGAACTGCTCGCGGAGCACCCGACGGACCAAATCGATCTCGCGGGCAGGGCATCGCCACGGTCGCACGGACGAGATATGCGGTGATCGTGGACGTCCAGAAGGCCTGGACGATCCGCGCGCCGGCCAGTGCACACCCAGGCGCCGGGTGACGCCTCAGCGGGAACGCTTAGAACGGTTCGTCGCCGCGCGGCTCAATTCTGTCGTCCTTGGCTCGTCGTTCCGAGAGCTCTGCCTTGTCCGCCTTCGGGCTCTATCTGTCCACCTCGGGCTCTGATCTTGGCGCCATGCTCACGGCTCGACCGTCGTGCTCGGGTGTCCGGGACCTACGAGAACCCGTTCCCGGCTGCCCTACATCATCGCTACGCCCTTCGACGACGTCGGCTGGCGACGAGGTCACTCGCTGTCGTGCGCGTGATCCAAGGGCGCACGCGACTGGCCGGCCGAGACCTGGCCCGAAATGACCGCTCGCGCCATGGCAAATTGCGCCGCGGAGCGACGCGCGCTACTGTTCCTGGCGCGTGTCCGGCGTGCGCCGTTCGACCGAGCTCGCGAGCGCTGCCGGCTCTCTGAGCGCAGGGGTCGTCCATGTGCGGCATCGTCGGCCTGTTCCTGAAGAAGCCCGAGCTCGAGGCGAAGCTCGGCGCCTGGCTCGCGCCGATGCTGACCGGCATGGGCGAGCGCGGCCCCGACAGCGCGGGCTTTGCCGTCTATCGCGCCGCCGGCCGCGGGCTGCACGGTCAAGGTCACGCTCCACCACCCGGACGAGCGCTATCCCTGGCAGCGCCTCGCGGACGACCTCGGCAACGACCCTCGGCGCGCGGGTCGAGGCCGAGGTGCGGGCGAGCCATTGCGTGCTGATGAGCGATGCGCCCGAGGACGCGCTGCGCGAGGCGCTGGCCGAGCGCCACCCCGACGTCCGCCTCATGGGCATCGGCGAGACCATCGAGATCTACAAGGAGAAGGGCCGGCCCGAGGACGTGGCGGCGCGCTTTCGCCTGGCCGAGTTCCACGGCTCGCACGCCATCGGCCACACCCGCATGGCGACCGAGAGCGCGGTCACGACCGAGCATTCGCACCCGTTCTCGACCGGCCTCGACCTCTGCCTCGTGCACAACGGCTCGCTGTCCAACCACAACCGGCTGCGGCTCTGGCTGCGCCGCCACGGCATCGAGTTCCAGACCGACAACGACAGCGAGGTCGCGGCCGGCTATCTGACCTGGCGGCTGCGCGCAGGGCGCCTCGCTCGATCAGGCGCTCGAGGCGCGCTCGACGATCTCGACGGCTTCTACACCTTCGCGGTCGGCACGCAAGGACGGCTTCGCCGTGCTGCGCGACCGCTTCGCCTGCAAGCCCGCGGTGCTCGCCGAGACCGACGACTGGGTCGCGATGGCCTCGGAATACCGCTCGATCGCGCATCTGCCCGGCGCCGAGGACGCGAAGATCTGGGAGCCGGCGCCGGCGACCGTCTACAGCTGGGCGCGGCACTGACGCCCGTGATCACGGTCGACCTGCACGAAGACCTCGGTCCGCGAGCTCAACCGCACGCTCCATGCGCTGCCCGCCGACACCAACGAGCGCGCCTGGCGGGTGGTCAATCCGCGCGGCGCGCACGCGGTCGCGGCCGGCCTCACCCAGCCGATCGAGGTCACGATCGAGGGCCACGTCGGCTACTACTGCGCCGGCATGAACCAGGCGGCGAGCGTCACCATCCACGGCCACGCCAGCCAGGGGCTGGCCGAGAACATCATGTCGGGCGTGGTGCGGCTCACCGGCAACGCCTCGCAGGCGGCGGGCGCCTCGGGCCACGGCGGCCTGGTGGTGATCGAGGGCGACGCCAGCTCGCGCTGCGGCATCTCGATGAAGGGCGTCGACATCGTGGTCCGCGGCTCGGTCGGCCACATGAGCGCGTTCATGGCGCAGGCGGGCCACCTCGTGGTGTGCGGCGACGCCGGCCCGGATCTCGGCAATTCGATCTACGAGGCGGTGCTCTACGTGCGCGGCAAGGTCGCGAGCCTCGGCTCCGACTGCATCGAGAAGCCGATGACCGAGGCCGCACCGCGCGAAGCTCGAGGACCTCCTGGAGCGCGCCGGCTTCGAGCTCGACGCCTGCCGGCTTCCGCCGCTACGGCTCGGCGCGCCAGCTCTACAATTTCCACATCGACCATGCCGGCAGCTACTGAGGCCAGGATCGCCGCGCCGCGCGACCGGCTGGTCAGCGCCGGGCATGACGCGGCGACCCGCCTTGCCGCCGGCGCGCTCGACCGGGCGCCGCCCCGCCTGCTCGCTCGGGCCCAGGCCGATGCTTCAGCGCGGGTTAAGCCCGGTTCGTCAACGCTCCGACCCCTGACCGTGCCCGAGGTCTCGCTGCTCCGACTGCGACCCTGTCGGAGTCCGCATGCGCCGACCGAAGGGACCGCGGCGGCGGAGCACCCCACGGTCGCATGGACCTGCCGAAGCGAAGCGTTAACCTTTCGGACGTTCCATGCGTTCCGTGGGACGTCCGCGCCGCGTCCGCGTTCCGTGCGGGCGCGACAGATTCCCAGGATCGCAGTGGACCGGCCAGATCGAGCAGAGCGCTCGGAAGTCGACCGTTGCGGCTCGGGTCCGGACCGGGCGCGAAGGCGCGGGCGCGAACGGACGCAGGTCCACGGCGCGGACAGGCCAAGCGACGTCGCGGATCGACTGCAGAGACCTCGGCCCGTCGCATCCACAGAGGCTTCGTGATGGCGATGCCTCGAGGTGGCCGGCGGTCAGGGGTACCGGCATGGCGATCGATCCGCGTTCCTTGCGGCCGTCCGCGAGCTTTCCCGCAGAGCGTGATCGCGGAGATCCAGCGCGCCGCGCGCGAAGGCCTGTACGAGATCCGCGGCTTCGGCGCCAAGCGGCAGCTGCCGACCTTCGACGACCTCGTCTTCCTCGGCGCCTCGGTCTCGCGCTATCCGCTCGAGGGCTACCGCGAGAAGTGCGCGACCAACGTCACGATCGGCACCCGCTTCGCCGCAGAAGCCGATCGAGCTCGCGATCCCGATCACCATCGCCGGGATGAGCTTCGGCGCGCTCGGCGCGCACGCCAAGGAGGCGCTCGGCCGCGCCGCCACCGCCATGGGCACCAGCACCACGACCGGCGACGGCGGCATGACCGACGAGGAGCGCGCCGCCTCCAAGACCCTGGTCTACCAGGTGCTGCCGTCGCGCTACGGCCTCAATCCGGACGACCTGCGCCGCGCCGACGCGATCGAGGTCGTGGTCGGCCAGGGCGCCAAGCCCGGCGGCGGCGGCATGCTGCTCGGCCTCAAGATCACCGAGCGGGTCGCCGCCATGCGCACGCTGCCCCAGGGCATCGACCAGCGCAGCGCCTGCCGCCATCCCGACTGGACCGGCCCGGACGACCTCACGATCAAGATCGCCGAGCTGCGCGAGATCACCGACTGGCAAAAGCCGATCTACGTCAAGATCGGCGCGACCCGGACCAGCTTCGACGTCGCGCTCGCGGTCAAGGCCGGCGCCGATGCGATCGTGCTCGACGGCATGCAGGGCGGCACCGGCGCGACCCAGGACGTGTTCATCGAGCACGTCGGCATCCCGACCCTGCCCGCGGTCCGCCAGGCGGTCGAGGCGCTGCAGGAGCTGGACATGCACCGCAAGGTGCAGCTGATCGTCTCGGGCGGCATCCGAAGCGGCGCCGACGTCGCCAAGGCGATGGCGCCATCGGCGCGGACGCGGTCTCGATCGGCACCGCGGCGCTGATCGCGCTGAACTGCAACGCGCCGCTCTACGAGGAGGACTACGCCGCCCTCGGCACCCGGCCCGGCTTCTGCCACCACTGCCACACCGGGCGCTGCCCGGTCGGCATCACGACCCAGGACCCGGAGCTGGAGCAGCGCCTCGACGTCGAGCAGGCGGCGCGCCGGGTGCGCAACTACCTCACCACCATGGTGCTCGAGGCGCAGACCTTGGCGCGCGCCTGCGGCAAGTCGCACCTCTTGAACCTCGAGCCCGAGGACCTCGCAGCGCTCACCGTCGAGGCCGCGGCGATGGCGGGCGTGCCGCTCGCCGGCACCGACTGGATACCCGGCAAGAAGACCTACGATCCGAAGCTGAGGGGGAGGACGGCACGGATGGCCAAGGATCTCGCGGCGGTCGCGAAGAAGGAGGGCATCAGGTACTTCCTGATCAGCTTCGTCGACCTGTTCGGCGTGCTGCGCGCGAAGCTGGTCCCGGCCGCGGCGATCGGCGACATGGCGAAGGCCGGCGCCGGCTTCGCGGGCTTCGCCACCTGGCTCGACATGACGCCCGCCGATCCCGACATGTTCGCGATCCCCGACCCCGACAGCCTGACCCGTCTGCCCTGGCAGCCCGAGGTCGCCTGGCTCGCGGCCGATCTCCAGATGAACGGCGAGGAGGTCGCGAGCTCGCCCCGGGTCGTGCTCAAGCGCCAGATCGCGGCCGCCGCCAAGCAGGGCTACCGGATGAAGACCGGGGTCGAGTGCGAGTACTTCATCATCCTGCCCGACGGCTCGGCGATCTCGGACGCGCGCGACAGCCAGGACAAGCCCTGCTACGACCAGTCCGCGCTGATGCGCCGCTACGAGGTGATCAGCGCGATCTGCGACGCCATGCAGGAGCTCGGCTGGGGGCCGTACCAGAACGACCACGAGGACGCGAATGGCCAGTTCGAGATGAACTGGGCCTACGACGACGCGCTGGTCACCGCCGACCGCCACGCCTTCTTCAAGTTCATGGTCAAGACCATCGCCGAGCGCCACGGCCTGCGCGCGACCTTCATGCCCAAGCCCTTCGCGCCATCTGACCGGCAACGGCTGCCACGTCCACGCCTCGTTCTGGGACAAGGACGGGGTCAAGAACCTGTTCTACGACGCCAAGGGCGAGCTCGGCCTCTCGCAGCTCGCCTACAGCTTCCTCGGCGGCGTGCTGCACTCGGCCGAGGCGCTGTGCGCGATCTTCAATCCGACCGTCAACAGCTACAAGCGCCTCAACGCCCAGACCACGCTCTCGGGCGCGACCTGGGCGCCCAACGCGATCAGCTACGCCGGCAACAACCGCACCCACATGGTGCGCATCCCCGACCCCGGCCGCTTCGAGTTCCGGCTGATGGACGGCGCCGCCAACCCCTATCTGATGCAGGCAGGCCTGCTCGCCGCCGGGCTCGACGGCATCCAGGCCAAGCGCGACCCGGGCAAGCGCCTCGACATCAACATGTACACCGACGGCGAGCGCGCGCGCGGCGTCAGGAAGCTGCCGCTCAACCTCCTCGACGCGATCCGCGAGACCCAGAAGAGCCAGCTCCTGCGCGCGGCGCTGGGCGACGAGTTCGTCGACAGCTACGCCAAGCTCAAGCTGCGCCAGTGGGACGCCTACAGCGCCGCGATCTCGCCCTGGGAGCGCGAGCAGACCCTGGACTGCTGATCCATCCCGGCGCCGCTTGACCCGGCGTCCCGGCGGCGCTAGATATTCACCCGCAAGGGTGAATGAAGGCGCGAGATGGCGACCCCGACGAACCTGGACCAGACGTTGATGGCGCTCGCGGATCCGACGCGGCGGGCGATCCTGCGGCGCCTTTCTCAGGGCGAGGCCCGGGTCACCGAGGTCGCGCGGCCGTTCGCCATGTCGCTCAACTCGGTCTCGAAGCACATCCGCATGCTCGAGCGCGCGCGGCTGGTGCGCCGCCGCCGCGCCGGCCGCGAGCACCTCCTGTCCTTCGATCCGGAACCGCTGGACGAGGCCGCGGCGTGGATCGAGGCGCAGCGCGCCTTCTGGAGCGCGCGGCTGGACGCCCTCGAGCGCGAGCTGAGCAAGCCCGATGAACAGCTGGAACGTGGAGGATAGGATGACTGAGGACCGTGCCCGCGCGCAGCCGGATCTTTCGGCGATGGTCGAGGAGACGGAGCAGGCGATGAGCGAGTTCGGGGTGGTCACGGCACCGCGCACGCTGTGCATCCGGCGCGTGCTGCCGGGACCGGTCGAGCGGGTCTGGGCCTACCTCACCGAATCGGAGAAGCGGGGCCGCTGGCTCGCCACCGGCCCGATGGAGCTCCGGGTCGGCGGCCGGGTGGAGCTGAACTTCCGCCACGCCGATCTCTGCGCGCCGCCCGAGCCGACGCCGGAGAAGTACCGGCAGGCCGAGGGCGGCGTGACGATCCGCGGCCGCATCACGCGTTGCGATCCGCCCCGCCTTTTGAGCTACACCTGGGGCGGGAACGGCGGCGAGCCGTCGGAGGTGACGTTCGAGCTGACGCCCGAGGGCGCGGACGTGCTGCTCGTGCTGACCCACCGCCGCCTGCGCGACCGGTCTCAGATGCTGAGCGTCAGCGGCGGCTGGCATACCCACCTCGGCATCCTCGTCGACGATCTCGCGGGCCGCGAGCCCCAACCCTTCTGGTCGACCTTCGCCCGCCTGGAGGCGGAGTACGACCGGCGGCTCCCGGCCGACTGACCGCTGCGGGATCGCGTCAGCCGGTCAGGCGCAGCCCCGGCAGATCGCGGCCGAGGAGCTCGGCGCGGGCGCGCTCGACCGCCGCCGGGTCGGCGCGCTCCGCCGGCCGCAGCGGCACGTCCACGATGCCCTGGACGCGGGCCGGCGCCGGGGTGAGCAGCGCGATCTGGTCGGCGAGCATGATCGCCTCGCGCAGGTTGTGGGTGACGAACACCACGGTCGCCGGGTGGGCGCGCAGGGTGTCGAGCAGCAGGCGGCGCAGGCGCTCCGCGGTCGGCTCGTCGAGGGAGACGAAGGGCTCGTCCATCAGCAGCAGGGTCGGCTGGATGATGAAGGCGCGCGCGAGCGCCACCCGGCGCGCCATGCCGAGCGAGAGCCGGGTCGGGAACACCGCGCGGACGTCGGCAAGCCCCATCTCGGCGAGCCAGCCATCGATCCTCACAGCACTCTCCGGCTCGTCCGCCAGCACGAGCTTGAGATTGTCCTCGACCGTCAGCCAGGGCAGCAGGCGCGGCTCCTGGAACATGTAGCCGATGCGCGCCGGCTCCGGCAGGGCGACCTCGCCCTCGAAGTCGGTGTCGAGCCCGGCGATCAGGTTGAGCAAGGTGGTCTTGCCGCAGCCCGACGGGCCGAACAGGGCGATGAAACCCTGCGGCCGGAACTCGAGCGACAGGTCCTGGATCACGAGCTTGGGCGGCGCCTCGGCGACCGCCGGGAAGCGCTTGCGGCGGATCCGGACCCGCAGCGGCGCGCCCGAGCCCTTGCCCGCGGTCACCGTCCGAGATCTAGCGGCGCCAGCGCCCGACATGACGCTCGAGCGGCAGCAGCAAGGTCCATTCGATCATCTGGATCACGATCACGAACGCGACCGTATAGGCGAGGATGCCGGTGACGTCGAACAGCTGGAAGTAGAGGCCGATCTCGAATCCGACCCCGTTGGAGCGGCCGAGCAGCTCGGTCACCAGCACGATCTTCCAGATCAGCGCGAGCCCGGAGCGGGCGGCCGCGGCGATGTACGGGTAGAGCTGCGGCAGGACCACGTGCTGCAGGGTGCGCCGCCGGCCGATGCGGAACACCGAGGCCATCTCGAGCAGATTGCGGTCGAGCGCCCGGGCGCCCTCGCGCAGGGTCACCATCACGTTCGGGATCTTGTTGGCCGCGACCGCGACGATCACCGCGGTCTCGACCAGGCCGATCCAGATGTAGGCGAGCACGATCGTGACCAGGGCCGGGATGTTGAGGAAGAACACGAGCCAAGGATGGGCCAGCCGGTCGAACAGCGGCGCGCGACCCATGGCGATGCCGAGCGCGGTGCCGATCAGCATCGCGATCACGAAGCTCGCCGCGACCCGCCAGAGCGTGACTCCGAGGTGGTAGAGCAGCTCGCCGCTCAGGGTCAGCTGGGTCATCGCGACCAGCACGGCCGCCGGGGACGGCAGGCGGCGCGGGCTGTCGGCGAGCCATGCCGCGAAGTGCCACGCGAGCACCAGAGCGAGCAGCGAGACGGCCGGCAGCACGGCCGGCCGCAGGCGCTCGATCAGCCCCGGCGCCGCGCCATGCGGCGCCCCCGCCGCAGCCTGCCGCTCGAGGGTCCGGGCCTCGCCCGTGGTCGCCAAGGATGCCGCCTCAGTACGTCACGTCGGGCCAGAACGTGCCCGGCGCCAGCTCGGTCACGTCGCCGACCAGCTTCTCGCCCCCGAGATCGGCCAGGATCGCGTAGAGCTCGGCGGCATCAGCCTGCTCCGCATGGCCCCAATGCTCGATGATGCCCTCGCGGTAGCGCCGTTTCAGCGCCTCGAAGGTCGCGTCGTCCTCGGCCTTGGTGAGCGGCCGGATGCGCTCCCACTCCTGGTCGCCCTTGAGCAGCTCCTTGGCCTCGCGCGAGGCCGCGGCGAACGCCTCGACGAGGCCGGGGTGCTGGGTCCCGAAGCTCTCCGCGAAGACGTAGCCGAGCTGCGGCGGCACGCTCCCGACGCCGAGCTCGGCGATCGCTTCCTCGACGCCGACCAGCTCCCTGTAGCCCTTGCCCTCGAGGCGGGCGGCGAAGTGCCAGTAGTTGAGCACCGCGTCGAGCTCGCCGTCCTGGACCTTCTCGTTGAGCAGCGGCGGCGCGCCGTAGACCGGCTCGACCTCGGCCGCGAGCTCGATGCCGTGGCGCTTGGCGGCCAGGCCCTGGATCAGGAGCCAGCTCTTGTCGATCGGACCGCCGGCGACGCCGAGCTTCTTGCCCTTGAGGTCGGTGAGGCTGGCGATTCCGGAGTCCGGCGGCACCATCAGCGTGCCGACGGTGCTCGAATAGGGCAGGAAGCTCAGCAGCTCGCCATCGGCGCGCTGGCGCGACACCCAGAGATAGTCGTCGACCACCATGTCCACGGCCCCGCCCTGGAGTGCCACGTTGGTGGCCTGTCCGCTGCCGAACGGTTGCACCTCGAGGTCGAAGCCGTGCTTGGCGTCCAACCCGTGGTGCGTGATGACGTCGAGCTCCCAGTTGACCGTCCCGAACTCGAGCACGCCGACCTTGACCGTGCCGAGATCCTGGGCGCTCGCCAGCGCGGACGCCAGCGCGAGGACGAGCGCTGCGAAACCTGCCGCGACGTGCCTCGTTCGGACCACCTTCACCTCCCCGGTGTTCGTCCGCCGCGCGCGCCCGAGCCTCTCCGATGCCACCCGGCGGCGCAGCTGTTTTGGCTTCCTGTAACTTAAGGGCGCCGCTCGCCGGCGCAAAGGGGCATGGCGCGGTTTGCGCGCCGCCCGGTACCCGGCCGTCGATCACAGCCCGATGTAGGCGCGGCGGATGGCATCGCTCGCGAGCAGCTCGGCGGCGGGGCCCGACGACCTGATCTGGCCGGTCTCGAGCAGGTAGGCGCGGTCGACCACCTTCAGGACCTGCTGGACGTTCTGCTCGACGATCAGGACCGTGAAGCCCTCGGCACGCAGCCGGCGCACCAGCTCGAAGAGCTGCTGCACGACGACCGGTGCCAGGCCCGCCGAGGGCTCGTCGAGCAGGAGCAGCTTGGGCCCCGACATCAGGCCGCGGCCGATCGCGCACATCTGCTGCTCGCCGCCGGAGAGCGTGCCGGCGAGCTGCCGCGGCGCTCCTTCAGCCTCGGGAACAGCTCGTAGACGAACGCCAGGCGCTCGGCGAAGCGGGCGCGCGCGGCCGCCGGGAAGGCGCCGATCTGGAGGTTCTCCTCGACGGTGAGCCTGGGGAACAGCCGGCGGTTCTCCGGCACATGCGCGATGCCGAGCTCGATCACCTGGTGCGCCGGCACCTCGTTCAGGCGCTGGCCGTCCATCCGGACCTCGCCGCGGCTGACCTCGATGAGCTTGGAGATCACGCGCAGCAGCGTGGTCTTGCCGGCGCCGTTCGGCCCGATCACCGCGACCGCCTCGCCCGGCAGCACCTCGAGCGAGACGTCGAACAGCGCCTGGAAGGTGCCGTAGCCGGCCGCGACCTGCTCCAGCGTCAGCATCGCGGAGCGACCGGTTCTGCTATGCTCGCTGGTCGGTCTGCATGGCGGGTGAGGCACCGATGAGCGACGTTCTGTCGATCGCCGTGGAGCGCGCCGAGCGGGCGGACGTGCGCGCGCTGCTGCTGACGGTGCGGGCGTGGGCTGAGGACCTCTACCCGCCGGCGAGCCGCCACGGCCTCGACATGGCCGCCTACGAGCATCCCGAGGTCACGCTGTTCGTGGCGCGCGAGGCGGGCGCCGTCGTCGGCTGCGGCGCCTATCGGCTCCAGAGCGACGGCAGCGCCGAGGTCAAGAGCATGTTCGTGCGGCCCGAGGCGCGCGGCCGCGGTATCGGGCGGGCGATCCTCGTGGCGATCGAGGACGCGCTGCGCGGCCGGGTGACGATGCTCCGGCTCGAGACCGGGATCAAGCAGGAGCCGGCGATCCGGCTCTACGAGAGCGCCGGCTTTCGCCGCCGCGGCCCGTTCGGCAGCTACCGCGACGACCCGCTCAGCGTCTTCATGGAGAAGCCGCTGTAGCGGGGAGGGCGAGCGAACCGGTCCTGCTCGCTGCCCCCACCCCAACCCTTGTGTGTAGGGATGGTTTGAGCCGAGATGGTTTGGCTCGCAGGAACCCGGATGGGACCCCGTTCCAGCCCTTGGTCGGCAAGACCGTGGGGGAGTCATGGGGCCCATCCGGGAGCGGTGCCAGCCCGCACAGTCGCCAGGGCCGCACAGCGAGCCCGAACCAGCAAGGGTGGGCGCGGCGCATGCAGAGATCACCACTTTCGTCGGCATCGACGTCAGCAAGACGCGGCTCGACGGCCACCTCCTGCCGGCCGGCACGAGCTTCGCTTGCGCCAACGACGAGCCCGGCCTCAGAACGATCCTCATCGGGCGTCTCGGCGACCGCACCGCCGTGCCTCGTCGTGCTCGAGGCCACCGGCGGCCTGCAGGAGCGCGCCGCCGCGATGCTCGGCGCCGCCGGCTGCGCCGTCGCGGTCGTCAACCCGCGCCAGGTCCGCGATTTCGCCCGCGCCACCGGCCGCCTCGCCAAGACCGACCGCCTCGACGCCGAGGTGATCGCGCGCTTCGCCGCCGCCGTCCGGCCGGCGCCGCGGCCGCTGCCCGACGCCGCGCGCCAGACGCTGATCGACCTCGTCGCCCGCCGGCGTCAGCTGGTCGAGATGCGGGCGGCCGAGAAGATCCGCCGCAGCCAGCTCGCCGCGGCGCTGCGGCCGCGGCTCGACGACCACTCGCCTGGCTCGACCAGGCGATCGCCGAGCTCGACCGCGACCTCGGCAGCGCCGTCGCGGCAGCCCGCTGTGGCGGGTCGAGGACGACCTGCTCGCCGCGGTGCCGGGGGTCGGCCCGGTGACCCGCGCCGTGCTGCTCGCCAAGCTGCCCGAGCTCGGCCAGCTCGACCGCCGCCGGATCGCGGCGCTGGTCGGCGTGGCGCCGCTCAACCGCGACAGCGGCGCGTGGCGCGGCCGACGCTGCGTCCAGGGCGGGCGGGCGGACGTGCGCGCCGTGCTGTACATGGCGACGGTGGCGGCCGTGCGCTGCAACCCGGTGATCCGCCGCTGCTACCAGGCCGGCTGCGTCGCTGCCGGCAAGCCCGCCAAGGTCGCGCTGACGGCCTGCATGCGCAAGCTGCTCACCCTGCTCAACGCCATCGTCCGGACCCGACAGCCATGGCAGCCCGCCGCCGCTTGACAACACAGTCGCTCCCCCATCAAGGGGGAGGGAGGTGACGGCGGCTGGCCCATTGGGCCCCCCTTGATCGGCTAGGTGTGGTTGCTGTGAAGGTTGTTCATCCGGACGTGTCCCGTCAGGCTGCGGCTTTGCCACAGTCGCAGTCTTGAGCGGGAGAGCGCCCGGATGAACATGCACAAGAATGCGCGTTTGACGCCCCAAGGTCAACTCCTGCTGGTGCAGCGGATCACGGACCAGGGTTGGACGGTGGGGTCGGCCGCTGGCGCTGCGGGGCTCTCCGAACGCCAGGCTTACCGCTGGCTCGCGCGCTATCGCGCCGGCGGGCTGGCGGCGCTGGTGGACCGGAGCTCGGCGCCCAAGCACTGTCGACACGAGGTGCCGGCCGCGCGCGTGGCCGAGATCGAGCGCTGGCGGCGGCAGCGCCTGAGCGGCCCGGCGATCGCGCGCCAGCTCTCGATGCCGGTCTCGACGGTCGGCGGCCGTCTGCGCCGCCTCGGGCTCGGCAAGCTGGCGGCGCTCGAGCCGAAGCCGCCGGTCGTGCGCTACCAGCGTGAGCGGCCGGGCGAGCTGCTCCACATCGACACCAAGAAGCTCGGGCGGATCGAGGCGATCGGCCATCGGATCACCGGCAACCGCCGGGACAGCAGACCGGGCGCCGGCTGGGAGGCCGTGCACGTCTGCATCGACGATGCCTCGCGCCTGGCTTACAGCGAGGTGCTGCCGGACGAGCGCAAGACCAGCGCGGTCCTGTTCCTGGAGCGCGCGATCGCCTGGTTCGCGCGCCAGGGCGTGACCATCGAGCGGGTCATGACCGACAACGGCTCGGCGTACCGGAGCCACGACTGGCGCCACGCCTGCGGCGGGCTCGCGCTGCGTCACCTACGCACCCGAGCGTACACTTTGCGACCTCGCACGAGCGCGCCGCTGCGCTCGCCCCCTGGCTCGCCCATTACAACACCGCCCGGCCGCACACAGCCCTCGCCCACCAGCCGCCCGCCACGCGGCTCGGCCAACCGCCGTTCCTCGGTTCGACCGAGGGCACCGTTCCTCCGTCCCGACCTGCCGGCAGCCACGACCGGTCCGCCGGGGCAGCGCCAGGAGCGCCGCAGGCGACCGGCGCCAGCCGGCGCGCAGCGTCCTTGCGCCGACCCGCCGGACCGGTCACGCTCCAACAGGAGGGAGCCCCGATGCTCGTTCACCTGAACAACGTTCCCCGGAAACGACAGCTAGCCAGCGCGTCCATCGAGCTCGGTCAGGGCCTCCGCCTTTCCTCGGTCTCTCACCGTCCACCGGCTGGGCAACCCCACCCCGCCGCCCTATAACGAAACTGCCGTCGCGTGCGGAGCGCTCCGGCCGCCGCGAGCGCTGGAGCCGCGGCGCGCGTCGGAACATGGGCTGCGCAGGGGCACGAAAGGCCGAATCCCTCATGGACATCCTCACCACGCTGCTGCTGATCGCCATGCTCGCCACGCTCGGCGCGCTCGTGGTCGGCTTGGCGGGCTTCTTCCACGGCGGCGAGTTCAATCGCAAGTACGGCAACCGCCTGATGCAGGCGCGGGTCGCCCTGCAGGCGGTCGCGGTGGTGATCCTCCTGCTCCTGCTGGTCACCCACGGCTGACGAGGGCAGGCGATGGTGACCTTGACCAAGATCTACACCAAGGGCGGCGACCGCGGCCAGACCTCGCTCGGCGACGGCAGCCGGGTCGCCAAGCACGACCTGCGGGTGGCGGCCTACGGCACGGTCGACGAGGCCAACGCCACGATCGGGCTCGCCCGGCTCCACACGGGAGCGGTGGGCGATGCGATGCTGGCGCGCATCCAGAACGATCTGTTCGACCTGGGCGCCGATCTGTGCCGGCCCGGCGCCGACGCCGAGGACGCGCGGGCGCTGCGCATCCAGGCGCGCCAGGTGACCCGGCTCGAGGACGAGATCGACGCGCTCAACGTCGCGCTGAAGCCGCTCAACTCCTTCGTCCTGCCGGGCGGCACCCCCGCTGCCGCCTTCCTCCACCAGGCGCGCACGGTGGTGCGCCGGGCCGAGCGCCTGACGACCGAGCTCGCGACCGGGGCACCGGTCAATCCCGAGGCGGTCCGCTATCTCAACCGGCTGTCGGACCACCTGTTCGTGCTCGCCCGCTACCTCAACGACAAGGGTGCCGGCGACGTGCTGTGGGTGCCGGGCGCGAACCGCTGACCGCGGCGCGCGAGCGACGATTCGAGGCCGCGCGGCCGCCCGGCTACTGGAGAGCGGCGCGCGGCGCGTCGACCTCGCCGGGATTGAGGATCACGATCTCGACCCGGCGGTTCTGCTGCCGGCCCGCCGCGCTGTCGTTGGTCGCGACGGGGTAGCGCTCGCCGTAGCCACGCGTGACGACCCGCGTGGGGTCGACCCCCTGGAGGAGGAGCTGGCCCTCGACCGCCTCGGCGCGGCGCCGCGAGAGGTCGTCGTTGTAGGCGTCCGAGCCCGAGCTGTCGGTGTGGCCCTCGATCAGCAGGTTGCGGTCGGGCATCTGGCGCAGCGCATCGGCGAGGCGCGCGACCTGCAGCTCGCCGCCGGGGTTGAGCTCCGCCCGGTCGAGGTCGAACAGGATGTCGCCGAGCGTGACGAGCAGGCCGCGGTCGGTCTGCTGCGCCTGGAGCTCCGCCAGCTGGGACTGCAGCAATTCGATCTCCTGGTCGCGGCTGTCGACCGTCAGCCGCTCGCGCTCCCGCCCGAGCTCGTCGATCTCCGCCAGCGCGGCGCGCTCGTCCGCCATGGCATCGGCGATCGCGACCCGCTGCTCCGTGAGATAGGCGAGATGGTCGACCACGACCTGCGGCGCGCGCGCCCGGAACGAGCTCTGCGCCCGTGCCAGGGTCTGCTCGGCCTCCTCGAGTTGGTCGGGGGCATGGGCCACGATTTCCGGGTCCGCCCGCGCGCCTTCGACCCTCGCGCGCGCCTCGTCGAGCGACTCGCTCGAGCGCCCGGCGCAGCCCGCCAGCGCCACCGCCGAGCCCAGCACGGCAACGCTCGCCAGGACGCGGCAACTCCGATCTGCACGGCTCATCTGAGTGCCTCCTCAGGAGGTCGAGGGGTCGCGCCGCGCGAGCTCCTCGCGCAGCGTCTCGATGCTCTGGCGCAGCTCCGTCGCGTTCTGCCGGGCGACCTCGGAGCGCGCGGCGGCCTGCGCCAGCTGGGCGTCGGCCAGGGCCTGCTCGGCCAGCCGGCGGGCTTCGACGTTCTCGCCGTCCGCCATGGCGGCGCGGGCGCGCTCGAGCTTGTCGCGCGCGAGCGCGTAGGGCGCCGGCGCGCGAGCCGCCGCATCGGCGTCCTCGGCCTGGTCGAGCGCGAGCTCGGCCGCCGCCATCTCCGCGTCCGGCGCCGGACCGCTCGCGCAGGCCGCGAGCCCCAGCAGCATGCCGGCGCCGATCAGGATCCCCTTCGCCTCGCCGGACCTTAAGCGAATCTGCGGCATCGCCCGTCTCCCGGGCCGGGCAGGATGAGCCCGGCCGCTCTGCCAAACGCGCGGGTCCCAAACAAAGTTCCTCGCCCATGCCGCGAAGGAGCCTGCCCACGGCGCCGGGTGCGAGCGCGGGCTTGGCAGGCGTCCAGGGCAGTCCCCATATGAGCCGGGTGCCGCCACCTCATCGGGATACCGCGCTTCCATGACCTTCGGCCCCGTCCCCGGCCCGGTCGGTGCGCCGAAGGCCGCCGCGCCGGGCCGCGGGGTCGACTGGCAGCGCCTCAAGGCCGTCATCCTGCCGTTCCTGTGGCCGCGCGAGAGCGCCCAGCTGCGCCTGCGCGTGGTGGTCGCGTTCGCGCTCCTGGTGCTGGCCAAGATCATCACCGTCCAGGTGCCGTTCTTCTTCAAGGCGGTGGTCGACCGGCTGAGCGGGCCCGAGGACGCGCTGCTCGTCCTGCCGCTCGCAGCGCTCCTCGCCTACGGCCTCGCGCGTCTCGCCGCCGCGGGCTTCGGTGAGCTGCGCGACGCGGTGTTCGCCAAGGTCGCCGAGCGCGCCGCGCGGCGCGTCTCGCTCAAGGTCTTCCAGCACCTGTTCCAGCTGTCGCTGCGCTACCACCTGGAGCGCCGCACCGGCGAGCTCGCGCGGATCACCGAGCGCGGCGTGCAGGCGATCCGCTTCCTGCTCGGGGTGATCCTGTTCAACGTCGGCCCGACGCTGCTCGAGTTCGCCCTCGTCATCGGCATCCTGCTCCACCAGTACCCCTGGTACTTCGCGCTGATCACCTTCCTCACCATCGTGACCTACGCCGGGTTCACCTTCGTAGCCTCGGAGTGGCGGATCGCGATCCGGCGCGAGATGAACGCGCGCGACAACGAGGTCAGCGGCCAGACCGTCGACAGCCTGCTCAACTACGAGACGGTCAAGGCCTTCACCAACGAGAGTCTCGAGGGCGCGCGCCTCGACCGCACGCTCGCCCTCTACGAGCGCGCCGCGATCCGCTCCGAGACCTCGCTCGCCGCGCTCAACTTCGGCCAGGCCGCGATCATCGCGATCGGGGTCACGGTGCTCATGGTGCTGGCCGCGCAGCGGCGTGGTCGCGGGCACGCTCACCGTGGGCGACATCGTGCTGCTCAACGGCTTCCTGCTGCAGCTCTACCAGCCGCTCAACTTCCTGGGCGTGGTCTACCGGCAGGTCCGGCAGTCGCTGACCGACCTCGAGAGCCTGATGGGCCTGCTCGACCTCCAGCCGGAGGTCCTGGACCGGCGCGGACGCGCGCCCGCTGGCGCTGGCCGGCGCGCAGGTGCGCTTCGAGGAGGTGGCCTTCGGCTACGACGCCAGGCGGCCGATCCTTTCCGACCTCTCGTTCGCGATCCCGGCCGGGCAGACGCTGGCCGTGGTCGGCAGCTCGGGCGCCGGCAAGTCGACGCTCGTGCGCCTCCTGTTCCGCTTCTACGACGTGGACCGGGGCCGGATCCTGATCGACGGCCAGGACCTGCGCGCGCTCACCCAGGACAGCTTGCGCGCCGCGATCGGCCTCGTGCCGCAGGATACCGTGCTGTTCAACGACACGATCGGCGCGAATATCGCCTATGGCCGCCCCGGCGCCTCGGAGGACGCGATCGAGGCGGCGGCGCGCGCGGCCCAGATCCACGACTTCATCATGAGCCTGCCCGATCGCTACGAGACCCTGGTCGGCGAGCGCGGCCTGAAATTGTCGGGGGGCGAGAAGCAGCGCGTCGCGATCGCGCGCATGGTGCTCAAGGACCCGCCGATCCTGGTGTTCGACGAGGCGACCTCGGCGCTCGATTCCCATACCGAGCGCCTGATCCAGACCGCGCTGCGGCGGGTCTCCGCCGGGCGCACCACGCTGATCATCGCGCACCGGCTCTCGACCGTGGTCGACGCCGACGAGATCCTGGTGCTGGAGCAGGGCGCGGTGATCGAGCACGGCCGCCACCACCAGCTGCTCGCCCGCCGCGGCGCCTACGCGAAGATGTGGGCCCGCCAGCAGGAGGCGCCGGCGGCGTGAGGGGGATGCTGACGTCGCAGGGACGGCGCGTTCCTTGAGCGGCTTGTCTCGCCGGTTTCGAAACTGTAACGCGAGCACTGTCTCTGTCACTCAGCTTATAATTTATCGAATCACTTATGGACTATGACGGGCTTGTGCCATACGGTCGGTGCAGAAATTCATCGGCGATCCGGCGGGCTGCTCCGGTCTGTCAAGACTGAGGCAGTCCCGGTGGGCGCAGACATTCGGGAACCAGCGCCAATGGCGACCTGCAGGACAACTTGGTTTCGCACCGCGCTGGCGCTGCGCAGCGCTGATGGTCTGCTCCAGTGGCGACTTGGCAGCCCAGGAGCTCGACTGGGCCAAACGCGCGGGTGGCGGCAGCTTCATGGAGGCGAGGGGATCGCGACGGACGGCGCCGGCAACAGCTACGTGACGGGGTTCTTCGGCGCACGGCGACGTTCGGCGCGGGCGAGGCTAACGAGACGACGCTCACCTCCGCCGCGCTTCGGACATCTTCGTCGCGAGGCATGACTTCGAGCGGCGCGCTAGTCTGGGCTAAGCGCGCGGGCGGGACCGGCCGAAAAGGTCGGCATCGCGACGGACGGCGCCGGCAACAGCTACGTCACCGGGTTCTTCTCCGGCACGGCGACGTTCGGCGCCTGGCGAGGCCAACGAGACCACGCTCACCAGTCGCTGCAGGCAGCTCGACATCTTCGTCGCCAAGTACGATCCGAGCGGCGCGCTGGTCTGGGCCAAGACGCGCGGGCGGCCCCAGCAGCGACGAAGGCCTTGGCATCGCGACGGACGGCGCCGGCAACAGCTACGTCACCGGGTTTTTCGCCGGCACGGCGACGTTCGGTGCCGGCGAGGCCGACGAGACCACGCTCACCGCCGCGGGCAGCGACGACATCTTCGTCGCCAAGTACGATCAACGGCGCGCTGGTCTGGGCCAGACGCGCGGGCGGCAGCCGGCAACGATCGAGGGCCGTCGGCATCGCGACGGACGGCGCCGGCAACAGCTACGTCACCGGGCTTTTCCAGGGCACGGCGACGTTCGGTGCCGGCGAGGCCAACCAGACCACGCTCACTTCCCGGGCAGCCGGACATCTTCGTCGCCAAGTACGATCCGAGCGGCGCGCTGGTCTGGGCCAAACGTGCGGGTGGAACCGCAGCGACGACAGGCTTGGGCATCGCGGCCGACGGCGCCGGCAACAGCTACGTCACCGGGCTGCTTCGGGCACGGCGACGTTCGGCGCCGGCGAGGCCAACGAGACCACACTCGCCCCGCGGGCACTCGGACATCTTCGTCGCCAGGTACGATCCGAACGGCGCGCTGGTCTGGGCCAAACGTGCGGGTGGAACCGGCGAGAGACGAGGGCCGCGCCATCGCGACGGACGGCGCCGGCAACAGCTACGTCACCGGGTTCTTCGAGGGCACGGCGACGTTCGGCGCCGGCGAGGCCAACGAGACCACGCTCACCGCCGCTGGAAGCGACGATATCTTCGTCGCCAAGTACGATTCGAGCGGCGCGCTGGTCTGGGCGAAGCGTGCGGGCGGCACCATGCACGAGAGGCTCTGGCATCGCGACGGACAGCGCCGGCAACAGCTACGTGACGGGGTTCTTCGGCGGCACCGCGACGTTCGGCGCCGGCGAGGCCAACGAGACCACGCTCACCGCGCCGGCATCAACGACATCTTCGTCGCCAAATTCTCCGGCGTGCCTCGACACCGACGGCGACGGGATCGCTGATGACGAGGACAACTGCCCGGACGATGCCAACGCCAACCAGCTCGACACGGACGAGGACGGCGAGGGCGATGCGTGTGACGCCGATGACGACAACGACACTGTAGCGGATGGGGGCGACAACTCCCGCTTGATCCGAACCCGAATCAGGCGGACGCCGATGGCGACGGCGCCGGCAACGCGTGCGATGCCGACC
>CAVWCE010000065.1:0-274507 GCA_963753275.1 uncultured Alphaproteobacteria bacterium
TCTCACCGATCGAGCGGGATCTGCGGGGCGGTCCCGCCTTCCAAGATCGCGCCTGGCGGCAGCAGCCCGTTCTCGTGGAGAATGTAAGCCAGCACCGCCCAGTACTCGACCTCGAGCATCCGCCCCGGCCGGTCGGCGGGCATCACCTGCCGCGTGTAGTCGAACAGGACGTCCGCGGTGCCGTAGCCGCTCAGATGGTGCTTGGCGCCGATCAGGCTCGGCCCCATCTTGCCCTCGCCGCCCGCACCGTGGCACCTGGCGCAGCGGCGGGCGTAGATAGCCTGACCCTGGGCCACCTGCCGGTCGGCGCCCTGGGCCACGATCGGACCTGACCACAGGCCCGAACCCAACCCGACCGCGACGCAGAATGCGGTGCTCAGCTGCCTCATGTCGCTCGAGCTTAGAGGACCTCGACCTCGAAGCGCGGGATGACGTTGCAGTTGATGCCGAGCTCGTTGAAGGGGATGGTCTCGGGTTGCACCTCGCCCTTCCTGTCGGTCGCCCGCGTCATCAGCACGTGCTTGCCGGGCTGGGCATCCCAGGGAAACTCGAAGCGCACCCACGCATATTCGAGGTCGGTCGGCGGCACGAGCGTCGCGGGCTGCCACCTTTGGCCGCCGTCGACGCTGTACTCGACCTTCTGGATGCCATCGGGAGACACCGCGTAGCCGCGCATCGTCTGCTGACCAGCCGCGCGCGTCGGCACCTCGCCCTTCTCCAGCACGTAGTGCAGCGGCGGCTCGGACTTGGTCATGACCAGCGGCAGCGTGAGGAAGCTCTTCGTCTTCAGCCAGGTTCCGGTCACCCCGCGGACGTCGCGCTCGGTGACGCCGAGATAGACGTCGTCCGGACCGTGCTCCTCGGCCGGGTAGTCGGGGCCGATGTAGGCCTCCTCCTTGGTGTGCATCCGGGTCCAGAAGCGTTTGGTCGAGATCCTGATCTCGGTCAGCCACTTGACGCTCGCAGCACCTCCCCAGCCGGGGACGAGGGCGCGGACCGGGAAGCCATGATCGGGATGGAGCGGCAGCCCGTTCAGTCCGACCGCGAGCCCGATCACCTCCGGCCGGGCGAGCACGTCCGCCATCGGCATCGGCCGGCCGGTATCGGGACCGTCGAGCCCGCTCCAGAACAAGAGCTGCCTCGCTTCGGCCCTCGGTTTGACCCGGTCGAGGATCTCGGCGATCGGGATGTACTCCCACTCGCCCTGGCTGACATCGCCGAAGCCCCAGTTGCCGCCCTGCACGTCGTAACCGAGCTGCTCCCAGTTGAGCGTCCGGCCGTTGCCGAAGCACTCGAAATACCGGATCGCCTGCCGCCGCGGCAGCTGCAGGAGGTCGTCGTAGGTGAACTCCATCGGGTTCTCGACGGCGTCACCGTGCACCTTCAGAGTCCAGGTGGCGAGGTTGACGGCCGGCGAGGCATAACGGTTGCGCACGAAGAAGCGCTCGATCGGCGTTATGTAGCTCGTGAAGTCGAACCAGCGGGCGCCGAGCTCCGTCGCCCATGGCTTGTGGAAGTACTCAGGGTAGTCGGCCTTGAAGAACAGCCGTAACGGCGCCTGGGCGGCAGAGCTGCGGGGGAGTGCGGCCAGGGCTGCGCCCGCGGCGGCCGAGCCTCCCACCGCCATCAGTCGAAGGAATGCTTTACGGTCGAGCCCCGCCGCGGAAGCCTTGCGCCACAAGCTCTGATCGCTGGAGGTCGGAACGGTCCCGGTCATGGTGCGCCCCCCTGTATCGTCCAGATTTGTGAAGGCGGCGGCCCCACTCCCCCGCCCATTGATCGCGATCATACGAGGACTTTCGAATTTTGGAAGGATCGTTTTCTCGAGCGGAGCGCGGTGACGCTCTCGGCCGCCACCCCATCGTTGCGAATGGACTGGAAATATCGAAGGAATCGGGCGATCTTCGGATCGGTGATATCCGCCCGGGATCAGGATGGAACAGAAGGAAGCTCTTGCGGCGCTCGCGGCGCTCGCGCACGAGACCCGGCTCGCGGTGTTCCGGCTGCTCGTGGAGGCGGGCCCGAACGGCCTGCCGGCAGGGGAGATCGCCGAGCGGGTGGGCGTGCCGGGATCGACCCTCTCCTTCCACGTCAAGGAGCTTGATCGGGCGCGGCTGCTGCGCTCCTGGCGTCGGCAGCGGCAGGTCTTCTACGCCGCCGACTATGCCGGCACGCGCGCGCTGCTCACCTTCCTGACCCGCGACTGCTGTCAAGGTCATCCCGAGATCTGCGGCGACCTGGCACCCATCGCCGCGCTTCCCGAACCCGAAGAGACCTGAGGCCGCCCATGACGGAAGGAGATCCAGCGGCGTGCGCGGGATCCGACGCCAGCAAGCTGCGCTTCTCTCGAGGCATCTACGTCGAGCTCGAGCGGCGCATCCAGATCTTCACCAACCTGCCGATCGCGGCGCTCGACAGCTGACCCTGCGGAAACGCCTGGACGACATCGGCCGCGCCCGGGCCGAAGCGCTGGTGAAGTGAGCGAAGAAGGGTTCGACACGCCCCGCCGCTTTCTTGGAGGCGCTGGGCACAGGGTTTCTGCTGGCGACCGCCCTCGGCTCGGGCATCATGGCCGAGCGCCTGGCCGGCGACAATATGGCGCTCGCCCTGCTTGCCAACGCCATCCCGACGGGCGCCATGCTGGTGGTGCTGATTACCACGCTTGCCGGCTGGCTCTTCGCTGAACCCGAGCCGCCATGACGAGTTGCGATCAGGCGAGGGCACGTGGCTCGGACCAAAGTCGGCTTTAGGTCAACACCGGCCGGCCGCTCCTCTATCCGGCAGCGGGGGATGCGGGCCGGGCAGCATTCGTCGGATTTCGACCACCAGCGCGGCCCGGCGCCGCGGGCCGGTTCTCAGGAGCGGGGCCGCGCGCTAGAAGCTGTCGATGGACCAGGCGACGCCCATGCCCTGCGGCGGCCGCGTGCGCGAGCGCGTGGCCGAGCCCCGCTACCGGCCGATCCGCGACTATGCCGCGATCGGCGACTGCCACGGCGCGGCGCTCGTCAGCCGCGACGGCAGCATCGACTGGTGCACGCTCCGGCGCTTCGATGCCGACCCGGTGTTCTGCCGCATCCTCGACGCCGAGCGCGGCGGCTTCTGGTCGATCCGGCCGGTGGGCGAGTACCGCGCCGAACGCAGCTATCTGGAGGGCAGCAACATCCTGCGGACGGTGTTCTCGACCGCAGGCGGCGAGGTCGCCGTGACCGACTTCATGCCGGTCGGGCGGCGCCTCGATGCCGGTCCGCAGGACTACGTCTCGCTCAACGCGCCCTACTGGCTGGTGCGCCGGATCGAAGGCCTGAAGGGCGCGGTCGAGCTCCTGGTGCGCTACCGGCCATCGCGCGCCTTCGCCCGCCACCCGACCGAGCTCGCGCTCGAGGAGGGCGTGATCCACGGCGAGGGCGTGCCGTCCTTGTTCACCGATCTCGAGTTCACGGCCGAAGGCGATGCCGCGAGCGCTAAGGTCACGCTGCACGCCGGCGGCTACCGCGACCTGGTGCTCGCCGCCAGCACCGTCCCGGGCCAGCCGCCGACCGAGCGGGTCTCCGAGTTCTTCCGCATCACCCGCGCGTTCTGGGAGGAGTGGATCGCCTGTTGCCGCTACGAGGGCCCGTATCGCGACGCGGTACGGCGCAGCGTGCTCGCGCTCAAGCTGATGACCTACGCGCCGTCGGGCGCGCTGGTGGCGGCGCTCACCACCTCCCTGCCGCAGGAGCTCGGCGGCGAGCGCAACTGGGACCACCGCTTCTGCTGGCTGCGCGACGCCTGCTTCGCCTTCTATGGGTTCGCGGTGCTCGGCTACGGCGCCGAGGCGCGCCGCTTCCACGACTACCTCGCCCGCTCGATCCGCGAGAGCCTGCCCCGCCTCCAGACCGTCTACGGCATCGGGCGCGAGCGCGAGCTCACCGAGCGCGCGCTCGACCACCTCGATGGCCATGGCGGCAGCCGGCCGGTGCGCGTCGGCAACGGCGCGCACCGCCAGCGCCAGATCGACGTCTACGGCCAGATCCTCGACCTCGCCCTGCTCTACCGCAGCTTGGGCGGCGAGCTCGACGAGCAGTACCGCCGCCTGCTCGCGACCTTTGCCGAGTTCGTCGCGGCGCACTGGCAGGAGCCCGACCAGGGGCTGTGGGCGATGCGCGGGCCGCCGCGCCACCACGTCCACGGCAAGCTGATGAGCTGGGTCGCGATGGACCGCGCGCGCCAGCTGTTCGACGACGGCCGCGACTGGGCGGCGCTCGCCGCGCGGATCCGGGCCGAGATCGCCCTGCGCGCCGTCGACCGCGAGCGGCGCCACCTGGCGCAGGGCTTCGATGGCGGGGTCGACGCCGCGGTGCTGCTCGCGCCGATGCTGGGCTTCCCGGCCGGGGGCGAGGTCCTCGACCAGACCATCGACAGCGTGGAGCATGCCCTCGCGCGGGGCGACTTCCTGCGCCGCTACGAGGGACCCGACGGCTTGGGCGGGGAGGAGGGCGCGTTCCTGGCGTGCAGCTTCTGGCTGGTCGACGCCAAGCTCGCGGCCGGCCGCGCCGACGAGGCGAGCGCGCTGCTCGGTCGGCTGGTGCGATGCGCCAACGACGTCGGCCTGTACGCCGAGGGGATCGATCCGCACAGCGGCGCGTTCCTCGGCAACTTCCCCCAGGCGTTCACCCACCTGGCGCTGATCGGCAGCGCGGTGAACCTGCAGCTCCATCGGCGCCGGGGAGCGCGGGCCCTGGCCGGCTCCTACGCCGATCGGGCCGGGCGCGCGCTCGCGGCGACCTTCGGCTGGCGCGGCCTCCGGACTGCGCTCGAGCGCGCGCGCCGGGCCGCGCGGCTGCGCTCCTCGCCCGCCTCCAAGCTCGCCTGGCCCTGAGCCGTGGAGGCCAAAGCAGGCCAGCGCGCTCCGGGGCCGTGCCCATGCTCGGGACGCCCTCGCGCCGCGCTCAGACCACGAAGAACCAGACGGCCAGCAGCGCCAGCACGGCGAGGATCGTGGACACCACGAGCACGTGGCTCACGATCGGCTGCTTCTCGCCCTGGCGGGCTTCGGTCGGGGTCAGCTTTTCCGGCATCGCGGTCACCTCATGGCTGATGGGCTGCAGACCTGTGATGTGAGCCTTTGGGCGTGCCTTCGCCACCCCGCCGGCGTGGTGATCGGGATCGGCAGGCCGGCGTGGATCGTGACGCCGCGCTCGAAGCCCAGGAGCTTCATCGCGATCTGGCCCTGGTCGTGGTACATCGTGACCACCGCGTCGAACGCCCCGTCGCGGGCTCGCAGGAACACGGTATCCGAAGGGTAGGGGCCGGAAGTGGCGATCTGCTCGGCCCGGGCGCGCTCGACCGCGGGCGCGAGCGGGCCAGGATCCGCGGCTCGCCGATCACCACGGTCGCGACCGCGGGGTCGAGGGCGGGGCTCGCCAAGAGCGCCGCGACCAGCTCGGGCCCGACGCCGCAGGGATGTCGAGCAACCCGCGCCGGTGGCCGACCGAGGTGACCCCGATCGCGAGCAGATCCTCAGCGGTCACTTTGGTCAGGATATCGGCGTCGACGTCATTGTCGCCGAACGCTGCTTCGTAGCGCTCCAGCCCCAACTCGCGCAGCCACGTCGCGATATCCACGACTTTTGCCTGGAGCAATTCAGCGACATTCTAGCAAATGGCGCAGGAATTGAAACTGAAGCCATCGCGCGGGTTGTACGCAGCCTCAGCGCGCCACGCCGACCAGGTTCTGCAGCCGCTCCCGGTCGCGCGCCAGCTCCGCGCTCGGCCCGTCGTGCACGATCCGGCCGCGATCCATCACGAGGCAGCGCGGGGCGAGCTCGAGCGCGAGCTCGGCGTGCTGCTCGACCAGCAGCATGGCCATCGCCGCGTCGGCGCCGAGGTCCGCGATCACGGCGACCAGCTGCTCGACCACGATCGGGGCGAGGCCCTCGGTCGGCTCGTCCATCAGCAGCACCTTGGGGTTGCCGACCAGCGCGCGGGCGATTGCCAGCATCTGCTGCTCGCCGCCGGAGAGCTGATCGCCATGGTGGGGGCGGCGCGGGGCGAGGCCCGGGAAGGTCTGATAGGCGCGCTCGATCGTCCAGTGCCCGGGCCGGGCGGCGATCCGCAGGTGCTCGTGCACGCTGAGCGAGGGGAAGATCTCGCGTTCCTGCGGCACGAGGCCGAGACCGGCCCGGGCGCGCCGCCAGGGCGGCCAGCGCGCGATGTCGCGGCCGGCGAGGCGGATCCTGCCGCCGCGCAGGCGCGTGTGGCCCATGATGGTCAGGATCAACGTGGTCTTGCCGACGCCGTTGCGGCCGAGCACGCTCAGGCGCTCGCCTTGGCCGAGGGCGAGATCGACCCCTTCGAGCACCACCGTGTCGCCATGGCCCGCGGTGACCGCGGCGAGCTCGAGCGCCGGGTCCTGCTCAGCCATCGCGCCGCCGGCCGAGGTAGACCGTGCGCACCCGCTCGTCGGCCGCGATCGCCGCGGGCGTGCCCTCGGTCAGGACCATGCCGCCGGCCATCACCGTGATCCGGCGCGCGAAGCGGAACACGACGTCCATGTCGTGCTCGACGATCAGGACCGCGATCTCGGCGGGCAGCGCCGCGATCGCATCCAGGATCAGGTGGCTCTCGGCCGCGGGCACGCCGGCCGCCGGCTCGTCGAGCAGCAGGACCTTGGGCCGGGCCGCCAGCGCGAGGGCGATCTCGACCAGCCGCTGGCGGCCGTAGGGCAGGGTGCCAACCGGCGCCAGCGCATGGTCGCCGAGCCCGAGCTCCTCGAGCAGCGCGAAGGCCTCGTCGAGCAGCGCCCGGTCGGCGCCGAGCGGCCGCCAGAAGCGCCGGCTCGAGCCCTGCCGCTCGCCCAGCGCGAGCGCCACGTGGTCGACGACCGCGAGCCCCGGGAACAGCTGGTTGATCTGGAAGGTGCGCGCGAGGCCGAGCCGTGCCCGGGCGTGCTGCGGCAGGCGGGTCACGTCGCGCCCGTCGAGATGGACCTCCCCTGCGTCCGGGGCGAGCGCGCCGCTGATCAGGTTGATGAGCGTGGTCTTGCCGGCGCCGTTCGGCCCGATCAGCGCCTGGCGGCTGCCGCGCTCGAGCCGCAGGTCGATGCCGGCGGCGACGGCGAGGCCGCCGAAGCTCTTGTGCAGCGCCCTTGTCTCGAGCGCGGGTGGAGCGCTCGCCGCTGCAGCGCTCACGGCAGGGTCCGGGACGAGCCCGGTCGCAGGCGGCGCAGCGCCAGATCCAGGAGCCCGAGCAGGCCGCCGCGCCAGAACAGCACCACCAGCACCAGGAGGAGGCCGACGCCGAACTGCCAGAACTCGGGGCTGAGCTTGCGCGAGCTGGTCCTCCAGCAGATAGAGCACGGTGCCGCCGAGGAAGGCGCCGTAGAGCCGGCCGGCGCCACCCAGGACCAGGACGATCAGCACCGTGCCCGAGCGGCAGAAGCTGAACACGTCCAGGCTCACGAAGGCGTTGGCCTGGGCGAACAGCCCGCCCGCGAGGCCGGCGAGCCCGGCCGCGATCGTGAAGATCGTGACCTTGCGGCGCAGCACGTCGCAGCCGATCGCGCGCATCCGGCGCTCGTTCTCGCGCAAGCCCAGGAGCGAGAGGCCGAACGGCGAGTGCACGATGCGCCGGCAGAGCAGGAAGGCGAGGAACAGGACCGCAAGCGCGTACCAATAGTAGGTATGGCCATACAGGTCGTTCTCGAAGCGGCCGAACAGCGGTGCCGGCGTGATGCCGTAGAGGCCGTCGAAGCCGCCGGTGAGCTCTTCGAGCGCGTTCGCCGCCTCCATCAGCATGAAGCCCAGCGCGAGCGTCAGCATCAAGAGCGTCAGGCCGTGGTAGCGCAACAGGATCATGCCGGAGAGCCAGCCGAACAGGGCAGCCGCCGCCGCCGCGGCGAGCAGGCCGCTGATCGGCTCGTGCCAGCCGAGGTGCGCCGAGAGCATGCCGGCGACGTAGGCGCCGAGCCCGAAATAGGCGGCGTGGCCGAGCGTGACGATGCCGGCATAGCCGAGGACCAGGTCGAGCGACAGCGCGAACAGGATCAGGATCAGGACCTGGGTCCCGAGGTAGGCGTAGTCCGGGAACAGGACGAAGCCTGCTACCGCGAGCGCCCAGGGCAGCGCCTCGATCGCCCGGAAACGGTGGCGGAGCGCGACCCGCGCCCGGGCGGCAGGGTCCGCCATCCGGCTCAGGCGCGGCGGCTGCGCGCCAACAGCCCCTCGGGCCTGGAGAGCAGCAGGAGGACGGTCACGACGTAGATGAAGAAGCCGCCGCCATCGGGCCAGAGATACTTCCCGGCATTGTCCAGAAAGCCCAGGATCAGCGCCGCGAGGAAGGCGCCCTTGAGGCTGCCCATGCCGCCGACCGCGACCACGATCAGGAACAGCACGAGGTACTGGATCGCGAAGGTCGGCGAGAGGCCGACGACGTCGATCGCGAGCCCGCCGCCGAGCGCCGCCATGCCGCTGCCGAAGGCGAAGGTCAGCGTGAACAGGCGGTCGACGTTGATGCCGACCGACTGGGCCATGCGCCGGTTGTCGACCGCGGCGCGGATCTGGGCGCCGAGGAGCGTGCGCTCGAACACGAGCCACAGCACCGCCATGAACAGGAGGCCCACCATGATCAGGAACGCGCGATAGGTCGGGAAGGCGCGAAAGCCGAGGTCGATCTGCCCCTTGAGCCAGGCCGGCAGCTGCACCGGCACCGGCGCCGGGCCGTAGACGAAGGTCACCGCCGCGGTCGCCATGAACACGAGCCCGATCGTCAGCATCACCTGGTCGAGCTCGGGCGCGTCGTAGAGGCGCGCGTAGAGCATCCGCTCGAGCACGACGCTGGCGGCGGCCACGGTCACGAACGCGAGCGCGAGCGCGAGCAGGAACGGCAGGCCGAGCGCGCTCATGCCTGTGACCGTGACGTAGCCGCCGAGCATCGCGAACGCGCCATGCGCGAGGTTGACGAAGCCCATCAGCCCCATGGTGACCGACAGGCCGACCGCGATCACGAACAGCATCATGCCGTAGGCGAGGCCGTCGAAGACGATGCTGATCACGACCTGCATCGACGGCCTCGGCGGCGGCGCTCCGCGCCGACCGGCATCGGCGCGCGGGGCTCAGCTCACTCGGCGCAGCGGCCGACCTTCTGCTCCTTGCACGGGTCCTTGACCTGCGGGATCACGTCGATGGTGCGCATCCGGAGCCGGCCGTCCTCGGCGTAGACCTCGTTGACCTTCATGTCCTGCACGATGTCGCGGGTCTCCGGGTCGATCGTGACCTTGCCGCGCGGGCCGTCATGGGTCCAGCCGGCCCAGATCTCCATGGTACGCTCGGGGTCGATCGCGCCGTCCTGCTCGACCACCGCGTCGACGATCGCCGCCATGCCGTCGTAGCCGGCAGCGGCCATGAAGTCGGGCGTCGAGTCCTCGCCGTACGCCTCGCGCCAGGCCGCGACGAACTCGAGGTTCGAGCCGACGTCGAGGTCGGCCTGGTACTGCCCGAGCGTGACCACGCCCACCGCATCTTGGCCCAGCCCCTGCAGCTCGGTGTCCTGGGTGAGGTCGCCCGGGCCGATCAGGCGCACCCCGGCGGCGCGCATGCCGAGGTCGGTGTAGGTCTTGAACACCGCGGCGACGTGGTTGCCCGACGGCACGAAGACGAAGAAGCAGTCGGGTGCTTTGTCCTTGACCCGCTGCATGAACGGCGTGAAGTCGGGGACCTCGGCCGGGCCGCCCATCGGGATCGCATCCACCAGCTCACCGCCCGCCTGCTCGAAGCCCAGCTGGAACGCGGCGAGCGAGTCCTTGCCTGGCGGATAGTCGGTGTAGCCGACTGCGGCGGTCTGGCAATCGAGCTCCTCGACGGCGTACCCGCCCATCGGATAACCCGTCTGCCACATCGTCATGGAGACGCGGGCGATATAGGGCGAGAGGCTCGGGATCCAGGCCGTGGCGGCGTTGAGGACCAGGGTCGGCAGCTTGGCCTGGTCGATCAAGGGCGCGCTCGCGATGATGTTGGGCGAGAAGATGAAGCCGGTGAGCAGGTCGACGTCCTCGCGCACGATCAGCTCCTGCACCGCGGTCTTGGCGGCGTCGCCGCCCGGGTTCTTGGCGTCGCGCTTGACCAGCTCGATGCGGTGCTCGCCGAGCTTGGCGTTGCCCTCGCGCTCCAGATAGAGGTTCATCGCGCGCTCGATCTGCTGGGCGAACTCGGCGCCGCCGCCGGAATAGGTCATCACCACGCCGACCTTGACGGTCTCGGCCGCCGCCGGCGCCGTCGCGGCGAGAGCCAGCGCGAGCCCATCGAGCCCTGCTCTTGCGAGATGCATGGTCGCCTCCCTCACGCGGCCGCGGGCCGGTTCCGGCCGCGGCGTCCCCGTGACTCCAGCCGCCATATTCCCGGACCGGCCCGCTTTGGGCAAGGGCGTGTCAAATCTCGCCGCTTCCCCCGCGCCCTGGTTCATACGACGCTTCTTCCGCCCATCTGAATCCTGTTGGGACTTACCGAGGGGCGCGACATGACCCGATCCACCGTCTTCACCATCGATCGCAGCCAAGCGGTGCGTCTCCCCAAGGCGGTCGCCTTTTCGGCGGAGGTGCGTCAGGTCGAGATCATCAAGATCGGCCATAGCCGCCTGATCAGCCCGGCTGGCAAGCGCTGGGACGATCTGTTCCTACACGGCCCGCGTGCGACCGACGACTTCCTGAGCGGGCGCGAACAGCCACCGCCCGAGCAGCATGAGCCGCTCTGATGCTGCAATCCGCGCGTTCGAGCCCATCAGCGGGCTGCGCCTCGGAGAACTGGGGGCGGGGTGTATCGGCGGCCGGCGTCTCAGACCACGGTGCGACAGCGCTCGGCGATGACCGCGAGCACCTCGTCCGGGTCGCGCCGCCACCAGTCGTCCTTGGAGAAGATCTCGACCTCGATCAGGCCGTCGTAGCCCGCGGCCTCGACCATCCCGCGGATCCGCCGGATGTCGATCACGCCATCGCCCATCATGCCGCGATCGAGCAGCAGGTCCCGGGTCGGCACCAGCCAGTCGCAGACGTGGAACGCGAGGATCCGGCGGGCGGCGCCCGCGCGCCGCACCTCGCGCTCGAGCTCGGGGTCCCAGAAGACGTGGTAGACGTCGATCGCGACGCCGACGCCGCCTTGCCCTTGCGGGTCAAGCTCGTCGCACAAGTCATTGGCCTGCTTCAGCGTGCTGATGCAGCAGCGATCGGCGGCATACATCGGGTGCAGCGGCTCGATCGCGAGCGGCACCCGCGCGCTCGCGGGCATAGGGCAGGATCGCCGCGAGACCGTCCCGCGCCTGGCGGCGGGCGAGCGGCAGGTCCCTGGAGCCCGCCGGCATGCCGCCGCCCAGGATCACCAGGCACTCGGCGCCGAGCGCCGCCGCCTCGTCGATCGCGCGCCGGTGTCGTCGATCGCGGCCCGCAGCCCCGCCTCATCCGCGGCCGGAAACAGGCCCGCGCGGCAGTAGCCCGACACGCGCAGCCCGGCGTCCCGGATCCGCCGCCCCGCCTCCTCCACGCCCAGCGCCCGCACCGCCTCGCGCCAGGGCGCGATGCCGGCGAACCCGTGCCGGGCGCAGCCCTCGATGGCCTGGCCGAGGTCCCACCTCTCGCGCACCGTCGCCCAGTTCAGCGACAGATGCTCAAGCCCGCCGGAAAGGTCGCGCATGATTCCCCCGAAGCTCCGGTCGTGCCGCGCCAGCCTGGGAATTGATCACGCACACTGCCGATGCGCGTCAAGCTTGCCCCGCTCGAAGCCCTAAGCCTACAAATCGCAGACGTGAACCGTTCGGAGGCCACATTATGGCCGCCACCCGAGCCGACCGACGCCTCGCCGCCATTCTCGCGGCCGACGTCGTCGGCTATTCGCGCTTGATCGAGCGCGACGAGGCGGGAACGCTCGAGCGCCTCAAGGAACACCGCAAGACCTTCATCGAACCGCTGATCGCGGAGCACCAAGGCCGCATCGTCAAGCTCATGGGCGATGGCGCGCTGGTGCGAGTTCGGCAGCGTCGTCGACGCCGTCGCAGTGCGCCGTGCCATCCAGCGCGGCATGGCGGAGCGCGAGGCGGCAGGTCCCGGAGGACCAGCGCATCCGCTTCCGCATCGGCATCAATCTCGGCGACGTGGTCTCTCGAGGAGGGCGATATCTACGGCGACGGCGTGAACGTCGCCGCCCGCCTGGAGCGGCTGGCGGAGCCCGGCGGCATCGTCATCTCCGGCACCGCCTACGACCAGCTCCAGGGCAAGCTCCGCTGCGGCTTCCAGGACCTTCGGCGAGCAGCGGGTCAAGAACATCGAGCGGTCGGTGCGGGCCTACAGGATCGATCTCCGCGGGCTCGCCGAAACCACGGCGCGGCGCGACCATGCGCTGGAACCGCGCCGACGGTCGCGATCGCCGTTGCGCGGCCGTGCTCCTGGCTGCGCTCGGTGCAGGCGGCGCCTGGTGGTACTGGGGCCGGAGCGTCGTGGCGCCGCCCGCGCCCGAGGCGGCGCAGCCCCTGGAGCCGCTGCCCGCGGGCAAGGTCTCGCTCGCCGTGCTGCCGCTCGCGAGCCCGGGCGGCGACGCCCGGCAGGAGCGCCTCGCCGATGGCATTGCCGAGGACCTGATCGCCGAGCTCGGCCGCTACCGCAACATCGCGGTGATCGCCAAGAGCTCGAGCTTTACCTACAAGGGCAAGGCCGTGGACGTCCGCCAGGTCGGGCGCGAGCTCGGCGTGCGCTACGTGCTCGAGGGCGGCCTCGAGACCGACCCCGAGCGGGTGCGGGTCGCGGTGCAGCTGATCGACGCCGGCACGGGGGCGCAGGTCTGGTCCGAGCGCTGGGACCGGCCGCTGGCGAGATGTGTTCGCGGTGCGCGACGAGCTGGTCCAGCAGATCGCGGGCACGCTCCTGGGATATGGCGGCCCGGTCATGAGCGACTCGATCGAGCGCGCCCGCAGGAAGCCGCCGCAGAACCTCGACGCCTACGACTACGTCCGGCTCGCCCGCGCGGCCTACCGGCCCGACAAGGAGAGTTTGGCCGAGGTCCGGGCGCTGCTCGGGAAGGCGATCGCGCTCGACCCGAGCTACCCCGCCGCCTACCTGCAGCTCGCCTGGGCGCACTTCAACGAGGCGCTGAACGGCTACAGCGACGACCCGGCCCGCTCGCTCGAGCAGTTCCACGCCGCGGCCGAGAAGATGGTGGCGCTCGACCCGATGGATCCTGACGCGCAGTTCATCGCCGGCATGTCTTACTTCAAGCGCGGCGAGCGGGCGCGCGGCAAGGAGGCGTGGGAGCGCGCGCTGGCGCTGGCGCCCAACGACCCCAGCGTCCTCCGGGACCTCGGCAGCAATATGGCCTACGCGATGGGGACGGAGCGGGCGGCGGAAGGCGGTGGAGATGATCAAGCGGGCGCGGCGGCTCAACCCGCTCATGCCGGCTTGGATGACTCGACAGCTCTGGGCTACGCCTCCTACTTCGCGGGCCAGTACGAGCAGGCGATCGAGGCGCTGGAGGCGAGCGGGGCCGCCAGTCTCGAGCTCAAGGTCTTCAAGGCGCTCACCTATGCCCAGCTCGGGCGCAAGGCCGATGCGGCGCGCGAGGTCGAGGCGATCCTCAAGGAAAAGCCCGACTTCACGGCCCGGGGCTGGATCGCCAACGACATCATGGAGCCCGGCGGCAGCTCGGAGGCGCTGTTCCTCGACGGCGCGCGCAAGGCCGGCCTGCCGATCGACCAGCCGGCGCCGACGAACTAGGGCTACCCCTCGACCCCGCGCACCGCCAGGACCTGCCGCATGCGCGCGACCGCCAGCTCCGGGTCGCGCAGCAGGCCGGCGGCGTCGGCGAGGCGGAAAAGCTCGGCCAGGTGCAGCGTCGAGCGCGCGCTCTCCTGGCCGCCGACCATCGTGAAGTGGTCCTGGTGGCCGTTGAGGTAGGCCATGAGCACGACGCCGGTCTTGTAGAAGCGGGTCGGCGCTTTGAAGATGTGGCGCGAGAGCGGCACGGTCGGCGCCAGGATCTCGTGGAACGCCGCGGTGCGGCCCTTCGGCGAGGGCGGAGAGCGCGGCGGAGGCCGCCGGCGCGATCGGGTCGAAGATGCCGAGCAGCGCGTCGCTGAGTGGCGCTCGCCGTCGCCGGCGATCAGCTCGGCGTAGTTGAAGTCGTCGCCGGTATACATGCGCACGCCCTGCGGCAGCCGGGCGCGCAGCCGGATCTCCTTGTCCTTGTCGAGCAGCGAGAGCTTGATGCCGTCGACCTTGGCGGCATTGGCCGCGGATGATGTCGACGCAGACGTCCATCGCCGCCAGGTGGTCGGCGTGGCCGAAGTAGCCTTGCGAGCGCCGGGTCGAACATCTCGCCGAGCCAGTGGATGATGCAGGGCTCGCGCAGCTGCGAGAGGATCCGGTCGTAGACCTTGGCGTAGTCGTCCGGCGAGCGCGCGCAGGCGGCGAGCGCCCGGCTCGCCATCAGGATGATCCGCCCGCCCAGCGCCTCGATCGCCTCGATCTGCTCCTCGTAGGCGCGGATCACGTCGTCGACGGTGAGACCGGGCGCGGGCGTCAGGTGATCGGTGCCGGCGCCGCAGGCGAGCAGCGCGCCAGGCGCGCGCCTTGCTGGCGGCGAGGCTCCGGCGGATCAGCTCGAGCGAGGCGCTCCAGTCCAGCCCCATGCCGCGCTGCGCGGTGTCCATCGCCTCGGCGACGCCGAGCCCGAGGTCCCAGAGATGCTCGCGGTAGGCGATCGTCCGCTCCCAGTCGATCGCGACCTCGAGCCAGGGGTCGACGTCGGCCAGCGGGTCGGCGACCACATGCGCCGCGGCATAGGCGACCCGGTTGAAGGGGCCGGCGGCCTTCGCCGGGAAATCCTTCGGCTCTCGCAGCCGGTACTCGGCGAGATGGCCGACCGCGGTCGGCAGCTTGATCGTGGGCACGTCGCCGCCTCCCAGTTAGCAACGGTGTTGAACTGTGCGTCCAACGGACATACATCTTATCGGCATCGCCGCAAGCTCAACCGGGAGCTTGAAGGATGGCGCGAATGCGAAGCAACCAAACCCAGCGAAGCACGGCGCGCGCGGCGGGCGCGGCTCGGCTTCCGCGTCGACGACGAGACCAAGACCTGGTGGAGCGCGCGGCGGAGCTCGAGCGGCGCAATGTCACCGATTTCTGTCTGGCCGCGCTCGTCGATGCGGCGCGTGAGACGATCTCGCGCCATGAGACGCTGGTGCTGTCGGAGCGCGACCGCGAGGTGTTCTTCGATACTCTAGTCAATCCCCCCGAGATCAACCCGCGACTGCGCCGGGCGTTCGAGGCTGAGCGCCTGCACGTCGAACCGTGAATGGCGTCAGCCGCCGCGCCCGGCTTTCGAATCGAGCCGCTGGACGGCAAGCGTCATGACCGAGCGGCGTTCGTCTGCGGGGTCGAGGCTCTCGATCGCTATCTCAGAACGCAGGCTGCGCAGGACATGCGCCGGAAGGCGAACGCCGTGTTCGTCATGGTGCGCGGCCGATGCTCAACCGGATTGCCGGCTACTTCACTCTATGCGCGATGGCGCTGGCGCAAAGCGACGTGCCAGAGGCAGCCCGCCGCACCTCCCCCGCTATCCACTGGTCAGCGCCACGTTGATCGGGCGGCTCGCGGTCGCCAGGGAACGGCAGGGCCAAGGTGTCGGCGGGATGCTGCTCGCGCGGGCCCTGCGCAAGGCTTATGAGAACGCCGACGTCGTGGGCTCGTCGATGGTGGTGGTCGATGCGATCGACGAACGCGCCGTCCGCTTCTACGAGGCGCACGGCTTCACCCGCCTGCCTGATTCGATGCGGCTGATCATCCCATGCGCGCGCTCAGCAGCTGCAGGCTAGCACGATTTCACCGAGCATGCGTTCGGCCTCCCTAGGACTTGAGCGGGGGCACCTCCAGCATGCGCCGCTCGGCCCAGCTCTGGTAGCCGAGCTCGGCGAGCTGCACGCCCTTGGCGCCCTCGAGCAGGTTCCAGCGGAACTCAGGCAGGTCGCCCGCGAGGTGGCGCAGGAACAGCTCCCACTCGGCCTTGAAGGCGTTGGCGTAGGCCTGGTTGTCCGGCACCTCCTGCCACTGGCTGTGGTAGTCGGGCGTGATCCCGGCGTCCGGGTTCCAGACCGGGCGCGGCGTCGCGACCCGCGGCTGGACCCAGCACCGGGTCAGGCCGGCGAGCGCCGAGCCGTGGGTGCCGTCGACCTGGAAGACCACGAGGTCGTCCTTGCGCACCCGCGTGCACCAGGAGCTGGCGATCTGGGCGACGATCCCGCCCTCGAGCTCGAAGATCGCGTAGGCCGCATCGTCCGCGTCCGCGGCGTAGCGCTGGCCGCGCTCGTCGACGCGCTCCCCGATGTGGTTGGCGCCGAGGCAGAACACGGCCTTCACGGCGCCGAACAGGTTGTCGAGCACGTAGCGCCAGTGGCATAGCATGTCGAGGATGATGCCGCCGCACTCGGCCTTCCGGTAGTTCCAGGACGGCCGCTGGGCGGGCTGCCAGTCGCCCTCGAACACCCAGTAGCCGAAGTCGCCCTTGACGCTGAGGATGCGGCCGAAGAAGCCCGCCTCGACCAGCATCCTGAGCTTCTGCAGCCCGGGCAGCCAGAGCTTGTCCTGGACCACGCCGTGGCGGATGCCGGCGGCCTTGGCGGCGCGCCAGAGGGCGAGCGCGTCCGCGAGCCGGTCGGCCGTCGGCTTCTCGCAGTAGACGTGCTTGCCGGCGGCGATCGCCCGCTGCAGCAGCCCGGCGCGCAGCCGGGTCGAGGCGGCATCGAAGAACAGCTCGTATTGCGGGTCGGCGAGCGCGGCGTCGAGGTCGAGCGTCCAGCGCGCGAGGCCGTGGGCGGCGGCGAGCGCCTCGAGCTTCGAGGAGCTGCGGCCGACCAGCAGCGGGTCCGGCATCAGCCGGGTGCCGTCGGCGAGCGCGACCCCGCCCTGGTCGCGGATCGCCAGCACCGAGCGGATCAGGTGCTGGTTCATGCCCATCCGCCCGGTCACGCCGTGCATGATGATGCCGATCCGCCGCTCCGCCATGCTCCGCCCTCCTCGGCCCCGCCGGTGCGCCAGCATGGCGCCCGGGCGCGGGCTTGGCCAGACTCGAACAAGGGCCCGGAGCACGCGGCCGGGCAGCGCGATCGAGGCAGGCGATCCGAGCGTACCGTTAGCGCGTTGTTAACGGTTTCGCCTGAACATCGATCTCCGCCGGGCAGCTCCTCGCCTGATCGGACAGGCGACGGTCCCGCCCGCGGGCCACGGCGATCGGCCAGGATCGCCATCACGGCAGCCATGGATGGAGAGCAGCCATGGACGGTGCCATCGCAAGCCGACCCGTCGTCGACTTCCTCAAGCGCCGCTTCGCGAGCGCGATCCGCTGCGGCGACGAGCGCACCGCAACCCGCCTGCGCGCCGAGCTCGACCGCCTGATGAACGGCGCCGGCCGCTCCCCCGCCCCGGATCCCGATCCCGAGCTGCCGCCGGCCGCCTAGCACACCTCCGCGCCGGTCCGCCGGCGCCACGGGTCGGGCCTTTCTGGAACGCCGCCCGCCCCGCGCCGCTGCGGGCGACCGCAGCGCCTGATCGCTGCCGAGCCGCAGCGCCGGTTCCATGCTATGAGCAGCTCGTCCCAAAAGCGGCGCAGGGCCTCTTCGTCAGGAGGCCCCAGGGGCGGCTGCGGGGAGCGGGAGGCGCGCACCATGGAGCTCGACGAGTTTCGCCGCCACGGTCACCGGCTGGTCGACTGGATGGCCGACTACCTGGCGAGCGTCGAGCGCCATCCGGTGCGGGCGCAGGTCCGCCCGGGCGAGATCGCGGCGAAGCTGCCCGCCGGCCGCCCGCGCGACGGCGAGCCGCTGGAGCGGATCCTCGCCGACTTCGAGCGCGACGTCCTGCCCGGCATCACCCATTGGCAGCACCCGAGCTTCTTCGCCTACTTCCCCGCCAACTCGAGCCCGCCCTCGGTGCTCGCCGAGATGCTCACGGCCACGCTCGGCGCGCAGTGCATGCTGTGGCAGACCTCGCCCGCGGCGACCGAGATGGAGACCCGCGTCCTCGACTGGCTGCGCCAGGCGATCGGCCTGCCCGCGGGCTTCATGGGCGTGATCCAGGACAGCGCGTCCTCGGCCACGCTGTGCGCGGTCCTGGTCGCGCGCGAGCGGGCGACCGGCTGGGCGGCCAACGAGGACGGCGCGCGCGCCGGTCCGCCGCTCGTGTTCTACGCCTCGGCCGAGGCCCACTCCTCGGTCGAGAAGGCGGTGCGGATCGCCGGGCTCGGGCGCCGCAACCTGCGCCTGATCGAAACCGACGACGCGTTCGCGCTGCGCCCGGACTTGCTCGAGGCGGCGGTGCGCGAGGACCGCGCGCGCGGGCTGCGGCCGGCGGGCGTGGTCGCGACGCTGGGCACGACCGGGGTCGGCGCGATCGACCCGTTGCGCCCGATCGGGGAGCTCTGCCGCGCGCACGGCCTCTACCTCCACGTCGACGCCGCCTGGGCCGGCAGCGCCTTGCTGCTCGAGGAGCAGCGCTGGATGATCGAGGGCGCCGAGCGCGTCGACAGCCTGGTCTTCAACCCGCACAAGTGGCTGCTGACCAACTTCGACTGCTCGGCCCACTTCGTGCGCGACCCGGACGGACCTGGTGCGCACGCTGACCGTGCTGCCGGCCTACCTCAGCTCGCGCGAGGCCGGCGCGGTGATCGACTACCGCGACTGGGGGGTGCCGCTCGGCCGGCGCTTCCGCGCGCTCAAGCTGTGGTTCGTGCTGCGCAGCTACGGCGTGGACGCGCCTGCAGGCCATGCTGCGCGACCACATCGCCTGGACCGCGGAGCTCGCCGGGTGGATCGCGGCCGCGCCGGATTTCGAGCTGACCTCGCCGCCGAGTCTCTCGCTGCTCACCTTCCGCTACCGCCCGCCGGCGATCGAGGACGAGGCGGAGCTCGACCGCCTCAACGAGCGCCTGCTGCACGCGCTCAACGACGGCGGCCGGCTCTATCTCACCCCGACCCGGGTGCGCGGCCGCTACGTCATCCGCTTCGCGATCGGCCAGCTCTCCACCACCCGCGCCCACGTCGCGCGCGCCTGGCAGCACATCGCCGAGACCGCACGCGACCTGCCGCAGGCCGAATAGGAGGCGGCCCAGCGGCGCTTCATGCGGCGGAACCGACCCTCGGCGGGCGCGTTGCTAGGACGCGCAGGAACAGCGGGGAACGATCGAATGAGCAGGTCGACCGCGAGGAAGACCGACCCGAAGCTCTGGCAGAAGGTCAAGGCGGAGGTGACCGAGGGCGACAAGGGCGGGCGCCCCGGGCAGTGGTCGGCGCGCAAGGCGCAGCTCGCCACAAGGGAATACCAGGAGCGGGGCGGCGGCTACGAAGGCAAGCGACGCGAGGACAACAGCCTCAAGCAGTGGAGCGAGGAGGACTGGGGTACCGCCTCGGGACGCAACAGCACCGAGACCGGCGAGCGCTACCTGCCGAAGCGCGCGCGGCAGGCGCTCTCCGACGAGGAGTATCGCGCGACGACCGCCAAGAAGCGCGCCGATACGCGCCGCGGCAAGCAGTTCTCGCGCCAGCCGGACGAGATCGCGAAGAAGACCGCGCGCCACCGCTCGGGCGGTGGTCGCGACCAGCCGACCCGGGCCGAGCTCTACGAGGAGGCGCGGCGCCGCAACCTCCGCGGGCGCTCGAGGATGAGCAAGGCCGAGCTGCAACGGGCGCTCGGGCGTTGAGCCGTGGCGGCGCCGCCACCGGCGCCCGTCACGCCGCCAGCTGCTCGCGCACCTCGGCCTCGGCCGCGGCGATCATGGTCCAGGCGAGCAGGCTGTAGGCGTCCATCCAGGCGCGCCGGGTCGCCGCAGTGAAGTCCGCGCCGAGACCCTGCTCGAGCGTCCAGATCAGGGCCGCTCCGACGGTCGCGTAGTGCTCCGGCTCGACGCCGTAGCGCGCGTGGCGGCGCCCGAGATCGCGCAGCACGGGAGGACCTGCTCGCAGCCGGTCGAGCGCGCCGACCACGGTGCGCAGCGCCGCCATCAGCTTCGCGCGCTGCTGCGCAGGGTCGCTTCGGAACAACGGCTTGAGGCTCGGGTCGAGCTCGAACAGGCGATCGTAGAACAAGACGCGGCCGCCCGATCGCCGAGCGCGGCGACCTTGGCGAAGCTGCTCCGCACCAGCAGGATCTGTTCCGGTGTCATGGCAACCGCTCCCGGGGCCAGCCGCCGGGACGGAAGTGTCCGCAGCGGCGACCCGATCGCACCCTAGCCGGGCAAGGGTTTCAGGCCGATGTCGGGCCGCCCGCGATCGGGTTTCAGTTGTTTCAGAGCAAACCGCCGGCACGACCCCGTTGCGGGACGCCAGTCGCTCGCCGCCGGCGACCGGTCAGGCAAGCTTTAGCGCGGCATCCATCGACTGCCGGATGAGACGGCGCGGTTCCGGCGATCTGCACCTGGATCGGCGGGCCGTGGGCGGCTATGAAGGGCCGGGATGCCAAGACGCTGAAGCGGACGGATGGCTGGACTTCATTCCGAGCACCCTCGCGGGATCGACGGAAGCCGCGGCGAGCAGTTTCTCGCGGTTTCGGACCTCACGATGAATCCGGTGGGCAGGCCAGCCGGCCGGGCGCTGCGCTCGTGGCGCGGCCACGGTGCGCCGATGAAGCTCAGCGTCCGCCTGCTGCTCCTGGTGCTGATCGCGGCGCTGCCGATCCTTGCGCATGCAGGTGCATGAGCTGCTGGCGACCGCGAGCAGCGCAAGGCGGCGATCGCCGAGCAGGCGCTCGACCTCGCCCGTCTGGCCGCGGCGCAGCAGGACCAGTTCATCGAAAGCGCGCGCTACCTGCTCGCGGCGGCGGCCAGATGCCGGAGGTGCAGAGCCTCGACGGGCCGGCCTGCAGCATGCGGATGCCGAGCTGCTCGAGCAGTTTCCGACGGTCGCCGGCTCGGCGCGGTCGGCCGCGACGGCGTCCAGTTCTGCTCGAGCTCCGGGAAGCCCACGGGCGTCGAGCCTCGCCGACCGCCCCTATTTTCAGCGGCTCTGCAGAGCAAGTCGCTCGGCGATCAGCGGCTACATCATCGGCCGCCTGAGCGGCCAGCCCCACCTCAACTTCGCGTATCCCGCCGTCGATGGCGCCGGCGAGGTCAGGGCGGTCGTGGTCCTCGCGTTCTCGCTCGGCCAGCTGTCGGCAACCCTGCTCGCTGACGCCGCTGCCGAGCGGCGCGACCATGAGCCTGGTCGACGGCGATGGCGTCCTGCTCGCCCGCGCGCCGCCGGCGCCCGACCTGATCGGGGAACGGGTGCCGCGAGGCGACTTCACCCAGGCGATGCTGGCCCGGCGCGAAGGCGTGATGGAGGGCGACCGGCATCGATGGGTGCAGCGCATGCACGGCTTTGCGCCGCTGTTCGCCTCCGCCGATCTGTTCGCGGTGGTCGGGCTGCCGTGGCGGAGGCGTATCGGCAGGCCGATCGGCCTGTTCTGGCGCGAGACGCTGTTCACCGCGCTCGCGTTCGCGCTCGCCGCGCATCGTCGCCCTGTACAGCGCCGACGTCTGGATCCGCCGGCCGATCGCGGGGTTGCAGGACGCGGTCGGCAGGATGAAGCGCGGCGAGTCTGTCGGTCCGTGCGCGGACCGGCCGCGGCAGCAGCCCGGAGCTGCGCGAGCTTGCCGCCGACTTCAATGACATGGCCGGCACGCTCGAGCGCCGCCAGGCCGCGCTCGAGGCCAGCGAAGCCCGGTTCCGGGCGGTGGTGGAGACCGCCGCCGACGGCATCATCACGATCAACCAGCACGGCATCGTCGAGTTCGTCAACTCCGAGGCGGAGCGCCTGTTCGGCTATCCGCGCGACGAGCTGATCGGGCAGCAACGTCAAGTCGCTGATGACCGAGCCCGATCGCGCGCACCACGACGAGTATCTGGCCCGCTATCTGCGCACCGGGGTGGCGAAGATCATCGGCATCGGTCGCGAGGTGACGGGCCGGCGCAAGGACGGCTCGGCGATTCCTCTTGTTCCTGTCGATCGGCGAGTTCAGCTGAACGGCGAGCGGTACTTCACCGGCATCCTGCGCGACATCACCGACCGCAAGCGCTGGGAGGAGCACCAGGTGCTGCTGATGGCCGAGATCGACCACCGCGCCAAGAACCTGCTCGCCGCGATCCAGGCGATGGTCCTGCTGACCAAGTCCAGCGCCCGCTCGGTCGACGACTATGCCGACACGCTGATCGGCCGTCTGCACGCGATGGCCCGCGCCCACGACCTTCTGGCGCGCGACAAATGGCAGCGGCGCCAGGCTCTGCACGACCTGATCAGGGACGAGTTCGCCGCCTATGTCGGCGCTGACAGCGATGGCGGTCGAGATCGCCGGCGAGGACGTGCTGCTGCGCCCGCGGGCGGCGCAGACGCTGAGCCTGGCGCTGCACGAGCTGACCACCAACGCGGCGAAGTATGGCGCATTGTCGGTCGCCCGGAGGGGCGCGTCGCGATTGTTTCCGCGATCGAGACGCACGCCCGCGGGCCGCACTCTTGTGCTCAGCTGGACCGAGACCGGGCGGGCCGGAGGTCATGCCGCCCGACCGCCGCGGCTTCGGCAGCGTGATGATCGAGCGCAGCATCGCCCACGAGCTCGACGGCGAAGCGCGAGCCTGGAGTTCGAGCGCGACGGCGTCCGCTGCGTGATCCGGGTGCCGCTGCGCTGACGCTGCCGAAGGCTCGGCGACTGCAAGCATCGGGAAGGAGACGCACCGACCATGGCGCAAGGCGGGATTCTGATCGTCCAGGACGATTTCATCGAGGCGGAGCGCCTGCGGCTGATGCTCGCGCACGCGGGCTACAACGTCGTCGGCATCGCCGGCCGCACCGCCGGCGCGATGCAGCTCGCGGCTACGCATCGCCCGGCTCTGGCGATCGTCGACATGATGCTCGAGCTCGACGTCGACGGCATCCACACCGCGACCGCGCTCGCCCAGCAGCACGCCCTGAAGATCCTGATCACGACCGGCTTTCCCGACGCGATCATCCAGGCCGAAGGCGTACCGGACCTGGCCTGCGCGATCGTCAAGAAGCCCTACACCGACGCCGACATCCTGGCGGCCGTGGCGCGCTGCCTGGCCTGACTTGCCCGCGCCGCAGGACCGCGCAGTCAGCGGTCGCGCTCGGATCGCCCCTCGTACAGATCGCGGCCGGCGACGAGGGCGCGCATCTTGGCGTCGGCGATCGCGCGCTTGAGCATCCAGAAGCCGCAGTCCGGGTGGACGTAGCGCACCCGGCCGGGGCCGAGCAGGCGCTCGGCGCGCTCGAGCGCACGGGCGACCTCGTCGGCGCTCTCGACCTCGGTGCGCTTGATGTCGACCACGCCGAGGCCGAGGCCGATCTCGGGCCGGAGCTCCTTGAGGACGGCGAGCTCGTCCTGCCGGGCGGTGGGCGCATTCCAGCACCACGTGGTCGACGTGCAGCGCGTTCAGGTAGTCGATCAGCCGGGCCCAGGTGCCCTGCTGCACCACCTGCCCGCCGTAGTTGCCGAAGCAGAGGTGCACCGCCGGCGTGGTCCTGACCGCGTCGAGCACGCGGTTGAGGGCGCGCGCCGCCCACGGCCACTCCTCGGGATGGCCCGGCAGATTGGCCTCGTCGACCTGGATGACCTCGGCCTCGAGCAGGGCCACCTGCTCCGCCAGCACCGAGGCGAGCGCATCGGCGAGCGCGGCCGGGTCGCGGTAGTGGCGATCGATCACCGTCTTCGCCAGCATGTGCGGCCCGGTGAGGGTGAACTTGAGCGGCCTGCCCGCCAGCGCCCTCGCCCGCGCGCAAGGGCTGACGAGGTCGAGCGTGCCGTGCCCGACCGGGCCGTCGCAGACCGCTGGCGGTCGCGCCCGGAACTGCATGCCGGCCTGCTGGCGATAGCTCTGCAGCTCCTCGAAGCCGAGCGCGGTACGCATGCCGGCGAGGGGCCTGCACGAAGTAGTCGATCATGCCGTTGGTCGTCGGGATGGTCGACGTCGAAGCGGTAGAGCTCGCCGTCGCAGACCAGGTCGATCCCGGCGCGCTCCTGGGTGTGCAGCACGACCCGGGTGGCATCGATCAGCGCCTGCTCGGTGGGATGGGCGGCGAGCCAGTCCGGCACCGGATAGGAGCCGACCACGGTGGTCAGGATCCGCGGCGCCGTCACCCTGCGCCCCCGGGCTCGGCCGTCGGCCGCGGCGGCGCCTGGTAGAGCGTGAGCTCCCAGCGGCCGCTCGCCTCGTCGTGGCGCAGGATGTAGGTGGCGCCATCCTCGGCCCGCATCTTGAAGTAGCGGTGGTCGGGCGCGAGCCAGCAGTCGAGCAGCTCGACCAGCTGCCACCGTCGCGGCCGTCGAACCAGACCCGCCGCGGCGTCTCCTCCCCGCGATGGCCGGCGTAGCACTCCACCTTCACGAGCATGCTCAGGACCCCGGTTCGCCGCGCTCGCTGAACGCGTCGAGGAACCAGTCGCGGAACAGGTCCATGCGCCGGGCCGGCGCGTCCGCCGGCTGCATGCCCGGCGTGAAGCCCCAGGCCAGGAACGGCTCGAGCAATTCCGGGCTCCCGCTGATCACGTGCATCGGCACGTCGCGGCCGATGCGCCCTCGCCGGTGATCAGCGGCGCCGGCTGATGGTCGCCGACCAGGATCAAGAGCGTACGGTCGTCGACGAAGCGCGCGGCGTAGGACGCGAGCACGCCCAGCACATAGTCGAGCGCCAGCGCGTACTGGTGGCGCACCCGCTCGGGATCGCGCCAGACCACCTCCGGCGGATCGCCGATCTCGGCCCAGCGCGAGAACACCGCCCCATCGCCGATCGCCGACCAGTCGTCGAGCACCGGCGGGATCGGCGTCCAGGGCGCGTGGCTGCTGATCAGCGACACCTCGGCGAACAGCGGCCGGGCGTGGCCGTTGCGCTCGCGCCGCTCGAGCACGCTCAGCGTGTACTGGTCGGGCATGGTCACCCAGTTGTAGGGCAGGCCCGCGTAGCCGAGATCGGCGGCGGCGTAGACCCGCTCGAAGCCCAGGCTCTGCGCCCTCCGGCCAGGGCATGGTGATCGCCGGCTTGACCGCGATCGTGCGGTAGCCGGCCTTGGCGAACGCCTTGGTGAGCGTCAGGCGGTCGTCGATCACCAGCAGGTCGTAGCGGCGCTGGTCGCTGATCCAGAGCCCGCTCTCGAGCGTGCCGTGGGCGAGCCACGACTGGCCGCCGACGGTCGGCGAGGTGAGCCAGCCGGACGCGGCCACGAGCCCGGCTCCGGCGAGCCGCCGCTCGAAGCCCTCGAGCGTCGGGCACCAGGGTCGCGGCATAGCGCTCCTGCTCGAGCGCGCTGCGGCCGTAGGACTCGATGTACATCAGCAGCACGTCGGCGCCACCCAGCCCGCCGAGCAGGGCGCCTGCCGGCAGCTCCCGGAAGCGGTCGTCGCTCGCCTGGCGCTCGAACGCGGCGCGCTCGGCCAGCATCTCCTCGCCCCGCCGCCATTGCTCGACCAGCTCGCGCTGGCGCGCAGCGACACCGGGCGCCAGGCCTCGAAGGCCGCGGGCGTAAGCTGCGCCGCGAGCAGCAGCGCGGCCGCGCCGCCGCGGCCGCCGAGCACCGCGCGCCGCGCGCCGCGATCCTCGAGCGCGCGCTGGGCCATCCGGACCGCCGCGACGTGATCAGGCCGAAGGCGAGCGAGCGGGAGCGCGGCGAGGCCGGCGAGCGCGAGCCAGCCGAGCGCGCCGCCGAGCGTGCCGGTCAGCAGGTGGACCAGGGACGGCGCGAGATGGAGGTCGAGCAGCGGGTTGAGCGGCCGGGCGAGGCTCGTGCGGATCGCGAGATCGGCGAGCTGCAGGACCAGGACCAGCGCCGTCGCGAGGCCGCGACGCGCAGGCCACGGCCAGTCCGGTCCGGCCCCGGCGGAGCGGCGCCGCGAGCGCGAGCAGGGCGAACAGCAGCACGACCTCGAAGGCGACCCCGAGCCCGGCGCGGAGCCAGGCCGGACGGTCTCGAGCGGCAGGTTCCAGACCAGGCACAGCCAGGCGAACGCGGCCAGCAGCCAGGCCGCGCGCCCGCGCCACGCGGCCTGCGGCCGCGCCGTGAGCGGCGGCGGCCCCTGCCCTCAGCGCCGAGTTCTCCAGCCGGGCATAGACGTCGCCCGAGAGCTCGCCCGGCCGGCGCAGCGCGAGCCAGCCCTCGACCTCGCGCCGGCCGCGCCACTCCGGCCACAGCCAGCGCAGCCGCTCGCCCTCGGCGCAGGTTGAAGCGGTAGGCGCCGAGCTCGAGCAGCCGCGCGATCGCCGCGAGCGCAACCTCGATCGCCGCCGGCAGATACTCGAACGAGAGCGCCGGAAGCGGTTGCGACAGGCCGCGCAGGACCTCGGCCTCGAAGCCCTCGACGTCGATCTTGCAAAAGCGCGGCCGGCCGTGGCGCGCGATCAGCTCATCGAGCGTCGTGACCGCGACCTCGTGCCGGTCCTCCCAGGCGACCCGCTCGAAGCCCGCGGTGTCGCCGCACCTGCTCGATCCAGGCGCGCGGACAGCGTGGTGACGGTCGGGGTCCGGCGGCTGAGGAATAGCGTCGCGCGGCCCGGCGCGGGCGCCGAGCGCGCTCTCGATCACGGCGACCTTGGGCTCGCCCGCGAACTGCCGGCGCAGCCGGGCGGCCAGATCGGGCTGGGGCTCGATCGCGACCACCCGGGCGCCGAGGTCGCGCAAAGCAGCGCGTGCGGTCGCCGACATGCGCGCCGACGTCGAACGCGAGATCGCCCGCGCCCGAGGAACTGCCCGTACAGCCGGCGCAGCGCGCGCCGCCGCCAGGGCAGGCCATGGTAGATCAGGAGCGAGCGCGCGAGCCCGCAGGCGCGCGCGAACCCGCCCGCCCGCCCCCTATCGCGATCGGCCACCGCCACTAAGATGCGCCCTCGGCCGCAAGGAGGAGCTGCATGCGCTACGCCCTGGGAGACGACCGTCTGACGAGCGATGGCGACGCGTTCTGGATCGCGCCGACCGCCGTGGTCATAGGAAAGGTCAAGCTCGGCAAAAACGCCAGCGTCTGGTGGGGTGCCGTGCTGCGCGGCGACAACGATCCGATCACGCTCGGCGAGAACTCCAACGTCCAGGACGGCTGCGTGCTCCACGCCGACCCCGGCTTCCCGCTCACCATCGGCAAGGACGTGACCGTCGGCCACCTCGCGATGCTGCACGGCTGCACGATCGGCGACAACTCGCTGATCGGCATCGGCGCCGTGATCCTGAACGGCGCGGTGATCGGCGAGAACTGCCTGATCGGCGCCAAGGCGCTGGTGCCCGAAGGCAAGGAGATCCCCGCCAACTCGCTGGTCATGGGCGCGCCCGCCAAGGTGGTGCGCCGGCTCGAGGACAGGCACGTCGCCCGAATCCGCGAGGCCGCCGAGCACTACGTCGGCAACTGGCAGCGCTACCGGCGCGACCTGCGGGCGGACGAGGCCTGAAGCATCCGCGCTCAGCGATCGAGATCGCCCTCGCGCTTCAGCATGCGCAGCGCCTCGCGGAAGGCGTCGACCGTGTCGCTGAGCTCGCTCTCGCCATGGGCAGCGGAGAGCAGCGCGCCCGGCCAGTTGTTGAGGTCGACGCCCTGGACCAGCATGGCGAGCCGCAGGCGATGGGTGATGTTGCCCTGCTTGGTCTTGAGCTCGGCGTAGGGGACCGCTAACGGGTCGAACTCGGAGGGCCGGATGGCGCGCCCCTTGGGGTTGGTGAACAGGTGCAGGCCGGAGAACGTGCCGTAGGCGGCCCAGGCCACGTCCTCCGCCTCGAGCACCTCGTTCAGGCGCCCGCGCAGCATCGCGCCGGCGGCGTTGGCGCGCGCGCAGGCATCGCTCGTCCGGATCACCTCGAGCGCGGCTGTGCCGGCCGCGGCCGAGAGCGGGTTGGCGTTGAAGGTCCCGGGGTGCTGGATCTTCTCGAGGCCGCGCGCCGCCGCCGCCGCGAAGTCGAGCCGCTCGAGCACCTCGGCGCGGCCGACCACGGCCCCGCCGGGCAGGCCGCCGGCCACGATCTTGGCGAGCGTGGTGAGGTCCGGGGTGATGCCGAAGTGCTCCTGGGCGCCGCCCGGCGCCACCCGAAAGCCGGTGATCACCTCGTCGAAGACCAGGAGCACGCCCTTGGCCAGGGTCAGCTCGCGCAGCGCCGCGAGGAACCCGGGCGCCAGGGGCGTCATGCCGAACGAGCCGCCGGTCGGCTCGATCAGCGCCGCCGCGACGTCGTCGTCGGCCGCCAGCAGGTCGCGCAGCGCGTCCGCGTCGTCGGGCTCGAGCAGCACCACGTTGGCGGCGACCTCGGGCAAGACGCCAGGGCGTCGGCGAGCCGTCGAAATGGGCGCGTGAAGCCCGAGGTCATGTGGTCGTGCCAGCCGTGGAAGTGGGTCTTGAAGCGGACGATCTTGCGCCTTCCGGTGAACGCGCGCGCGAGCCGCACCGCCATCAGCGTCGCCTCGGTGCCGGACGCGGTGAAGCGGACCCGCTCGGCGGACGGCATCAGGCGCGGGATCGCCTCGGCCCAGCGCACCTCGAGCGGATGGCTCGCGCCGAAGTGCGTGCCCTGCCCGAGCGCGTCCGCGACCGCGGCGCCGACCGCCGGGTGGTTGTGGCCGAGCAGCAACGCCCCGTGGCCGCCGTAGTAGTCGACGTAGCGGTTGCCATCGACGTCCCACTTGTACGGGCCCGCCGCCCGCAAGGCGTAGATGCCATAGGGCTCGAGGTAGCGGCCGTCGTGGGTCACGCCGCTCGGGAACAGGCCGGCTGCCCGCGCCGCGAGCGCGGCCGAGCCCGGCGTCCGCTCGCGATAGGCGGCCTCGATGGTGAGGTTGGGGATGCTCAGGCTGGCGCGCGCGGGCTCGGGCATGGCGGCGTTCCGGCGGTTTCGAAGGGCGGCTGTCATCGAGCTGTACACGGCGCCGCCCGCCTTGTCAGGCCGGCACGCGCGAGCCGCGGCTGCGCCGGACGCCGTCGGCTGATCCCGATCTTCAAGGTCCAGGCCGGCGGCGTGACACCCAGACCAAATCGACACGATTGGCGAGCGGTCCCCGCGGAGCTCAATCGATCCGGCCGCGGTGCGCCTTGAAGGAGCGCAGGTAGCGCCGGTAGCCTCTCGGGTGCAGCAGCCGGTCGAGGAGCTGCTGGCGCGAGCCCGGTCCGGCGCGCAGCCGCTCGAGCATCGCGCGATGATAGCCGTAGGCCTCGCCGAGCGCCATCAGCCGCGGCGACCGGATCTGCGCGCCGCTCCGCCAGCAGGCGAGCCGCGCGCCGAAGGTCGGCTCGAAGCCGGCTGGCGGCGCCTGGCCGAGGAGGCGCTGGGCGGCCATCAGCCAGGCCCGGCAGGCGCCGCCGTAGCCGGCGCGATCGAAGGTCGCGAGGACCTCCGGCCAGTCGATCGCGGCCTCGTGGGCGAGCCGCAGCCGGACCAGATCGCACAGCGGCCGCAGCGCGACCCGACCGGACCAGTAGTGCCGGTCGGCGAGCTGGCCGTGGACGATGTTGTGGACCACGAGGTCGCGCGGCGCCGGCAGCCAGGCCCGATGGCCCCCGACCGCCACCGGCCGCGCGTTGCGCCTGACCCGCTCCGCCGGCAGCAGCGTCGAGAACGCCTGCGGGACCGGCTCCGTGTGCAGCTCGACCGCCGCCACCGCGTCGCCGCGCGCGAGCGGCGTGCGATGGTGGTGCGCCGCGAACGAGACGTCGTCGAGGCCGGCCTCGCGATAGCCGATCGCCAGCAAGGCACCGACCGCGTCCTCGATCCGCTCCGCGCTCACCAGGAGGTCGATGTCGCCGATGACGCGCGCGGCGGGATCGCCGTACAGGCCCTCGACCAGATAGGCGACGCCCTTGAGCAGAACCGGCTCGGTCCCGATCGCGTTGAGCGCGGCGGTGATCTCGACCACCTGATCGGCGATCCCGCGGTTGCGCTCCCCGTTGAGCCCGTGCACCGCCTCGAGATAGTCCCGCACCTCGGCCGGCACCTCGGACACCCGACCCTGGTCGCGTAGCGCCTGGTCGAGGGTCGGGGTCACGAGCTGCCGGCTCGCGAGCTCGACGACCGCCTCCCAGCCGATCGCGCCGCAACTGAGCTCGTCGCCCGGACCGCTGCCGGTTCGACCGTCGCGCCCGGCCGCACCGAGCGCGCGGGCGACGAATCGGAAAGCGTCGTAGCGCCTCATCACGTGAACCAGGATGGCCGCAAAGGCCCTTCCTGCGCAACGCCGCGCGGGGCCACGGGGTCGAGACGGCGGCTCTCGATTGACCGCGAGCCCCGCCTCCGGGATCTTGAGCACCGGGACAGGCAGCTCCAGCGCGCACCATGGCCGAGCCGAAGCCACCAACCGCCACCCCGCCAGCCCTGCGCGCCTGGGCGGCCGAGCTCAAGGCGCTGCCCAAGGATCTCGCCCTGCTGGGCTCGCTGCCGAGCCTGGCGCTGGTCGCGTGGTGCCTGCCGGAGCGCTATTGGGACGGCTTCTGTTCCGGCCTCGCCCGAGCGCAGCCCTGGCGCTGGCGAGGGACAAGGAGCCGAGCCTACCGCTACGTGGAAGCGCTGCGGCCGCGGCCCGCCGGGCTGACGCCCGCCCGCTGCGCGCGCGCCCATCGGTCGAACGTCTACCGTGAGCGGCTGGAGCTGCTGGCCTGCTACGGTCCCGCCGGGCGCCGCCCGCGCGTCCGCCTCGAGGGCCCCGAGCACCTCGAGGCAGCGCTCCTGGGTGGCAAGGGCGCCATCCTCTGGGTCGGCCCGTTCGCGTTCAGCGACCTGCTCACCAAGGTCGCGCTCCACGGCGGGGGCTTCGAGGTCGCTCACCTCAGCCGTTTCACCCACGGCTTCTCCGGCAGCCGTTTCGGCGAGCAGGTGCTGAACCCGATCCGCACCCGGGTCGAGCGCCGCTACCTGGCCGAACGGCTGGTGATCGGGCGCGAGGGCGCGGTCGCCCCACTACGCCAGCTGGCGCGGCGCCTGCGGGCCAACCGGGTGGTCTCGATCAGCGCGATCGGCGCGGCGCATCAGCTCTATCGCATTCCGTTCCTCAGCGGATCGGTCCAGATGGCGGGCGGCGCGCCGAGCCTGGCGATCCAGACCGGCGCGCCGCTGTTGCCGGTGTTCACCGGACGCGACCCGGACCGCAGCTGGCTCACGGTGGTCGAGTCACCGCTGGTCCGTCACGACCACTGGGAGCGCGACGAGGCCGTGAAGCGGCTGCTGCTGCAGTACGCGGCGCTGCTCGAGTACTACGCCACCCGCTGGCCGGACCAGTTCCGACCGGGCGCGCTGCTCTTCGAGCCCCGACTGAGTGGCAGCCGGCGGAACGGATGCGACCCGCGGTCGGCTTCGACCTTCAGATGGGCTTCTTCGGGACTGCCCTTGGCACGCGCCCGCGCCTTGGTGGCGCCGAGCAGGCCCAGCATCACCGGGGCGGTGTAGCCCGCGAGCCGGCCCATCTTGAGCCAGCGCCTCGCGCCGGGTCTCATCGAGCTCCGGGCGGTCCGCGATGCGTCTCGTCGTCCCTACGCTCAGCCATCCGTTGTCTCCTCGTGATCCTACCCGTTTCCGGTCCAGCAAAACCCCGTCCGCCGGTGGCACGGCGCGTTCCAGGCCGACCGTCGAACTGGCCTAACGAGCCGGCATGATCGATCCTAGCTGTTGCTATTCTTACTCGGGCTGCCCTTGACCTCGCCCGCGCCTTGGTGGCGCCGAGCAGGCCCAGCATCACCGGGGCGGTGTAGCCGGCGAGCCGGCCCATCTTGACCAGCGCCTCGCGCCGGGTCTCATCGAGCTCCGGGCGGTCCTCGCGCGTGTCGTCGTCCCTACGGTCAGCCATCTGTGTTTCCCCTTGTGATCCGTGCCATTACGGCCGGTTTGCGCGGCGCTCGCCGTTGAGCAAGCCTTCGATGGCGAGCACCGCTTCCTCGAGCGACGCGTAGCCCAGGTCGTAGCCAGGCGTCTCCTCAATCCACCGCAGAGTAATGCCAAATCGCCGACCGTCAAGCGCGATCCACGACCGGGCGGACGCCAATTTTCCGAGCACGTCCAGCGCCGCCAGGCGACGTAGAGTCGTGGGTTGATCTGGCCTATAGCGGGGAAACACCAGAGATTGCAGCAGGAGATCAGTGGGATCGCGATAAAGCCGTAAGGCCACTGCTGCTCCAGTAGGCCGCCCTGCCGAGTACTACGTGACGCGCCGGCCGGATCAGTGCCGCCCGACCTACGTCAACTGCAAGACCAGCTAAGACCGCCGCATGCCGTCAGTCGGCGGCAAACAAAGGCTGGAAGATGTCGATCTGTCTGAGGGCGGCGCACAGGCCCCGGAGATCGCTGGCGCTCTGCCCATGCCCCTCCCCCGCCAGGGCCGCCTCGACCACCTCCGCCTCGGGGCGCCCCAGGATCAGGTCTCGCAGGATGGAAAACTGGAAGTCGTTGATAACGACCGCCAATCCCTTGGCCTCGATCATGTCTTGCAACCGCTCGATGAGCCAGCCCACCGGACTGGTCGGGTCGCGGTATTTGCTTATTGTCTCAATAATTTCCGTTCGGCTTGGAAGCGCGAGAAGCATCGCAGCGACGAATTTATGGTCTACCTCCTCGATTCTGTGCCAGTTTACTCGACTTTCTTTGATCTGATACAACAAAGCCGAGCCGAACTTATCAATCCATGGACCATACCTTGCTTCGAGATGTTCAAGGAAGCGATTGAGCAAGCTGAAGTGCTCAAGGGGGTCCATTTCGGCGTCAGTATTCAACCTCAACACATATTCAAGAGCCTCTCGTGCATCGGATTGATCGACGAGTTGCTTGACATAAACTTCCAGATGTGGATTACCGGTCATGGCCAGGAACGAAAGAAACCCTCGGCGCTTTTGCAGCAACTGGTCCTGCTCATCCGCTTGGCGTCGCTGTTCGATACCAATGCTCGGGTAGGAATAGGTATATTGTAAGGCCGACCTGGCTCCGGTGGTTCGGACAACCAGGGTGACGGTCGGCCGGCTGAGATGGGTGACGCGATGGACGAACTGGCGGCCATTGAGGATCGGTCGTATCGATCCCTTGTCGAGCATCTCGACCGCTTGCAGGTCGAGATCGGTGACCAGAACCCCAGGTTCGGGTTCGTCGACCGACCCCAGCCGATAGACGCAATGGAGGCTCTCGCCTAACAGGTTGGTGAATGCGCCGGCAAAGCCATGATCATGGAGCGTGGTCTCCGGCGTCGTCCAGAAGTACATGTCGACAAAGAATCGGGAAGACCGCCACACGGTAATTCGCGGATCGCCGAACTTGTTCTTTGCATGGAGCTGTTCTGGCAGATCCTCGGTCTCGGTCAGCCAGTCAGCAAACTCAGCGAGGTCGAACAGGTCGTGAAGCGGAGAAACGCTCGATCGCGTCCGCCGCGATGGAGGCAAAAGCATCGAGCGCGTAGTCCTCTCGGGCCCAACGCTCGTCGATCTCGGCGCCCAACTGCCGCACCACGTCGATCAGCATTCGTCCTGGCCCCACATCGTATGACATCAGGTAAACTACTCAAAATCACCGGTCTGTCCTTGTGCCGTGACCCGCGTGCGATTGGATCGCGACGCCACAGCTTTGCAATCACCAGCGCGACGTCTTTAGTCGCTGATTGCGTGCGGTTCAACGCACAGAACGGCGGCTCGGCGCGATCCGACGAGGGACAGGGCGCCGGGCTGGACCTCACCTCCGCCCTTGCTCTGGTCGCGCCGAGCAGGCCGAGCATCACTGGTGCCGTGTAGCCGGCGAAGCGGCCCATCTTGGCCAGCGCCGCGCGCCGGGCCTCGTCGGGCTCCGGGCGGTCCTCGATCGTCTCGTTCTTCCTGTCCTTGCGGTCAGTCATCCGTTTCCCCTGACGCTCACGAGTAGAATGGATGCCGGGCTGCCTTTGACCTGCGCCCTCGCTTTGGTCGCGCCGAGCAGGCCCAGCATCACCGGTGCCGTGTAGCCGGCGAAGCGGCCCATCTTGGCCAGCGCCTCGCGCCGGGTCTCGTCGAGCTCCGGGCGGTCCTCGGTTGTCTCGTCGTCCTTACGGTCAGCCATCTGTGTTTCCCCTCGTTATCCCGCCATTACGGTCGGTTTGCGCCGCGCTCGCCATTGAGCAAGCCTTCGATGGCGAGCACCGCTTCCTCGAGCGACGCGTAGCCCAGGTCGTAGCCAGGCGTCTCCTCAATCCACCGCAGAGTAATGCCAAATCGCCGACCGTCAAGCGCGATCCACGACCGGGCGGACGCCAATTTTCCGAGCACGTCCAGCGCCGGCAGGCGACGCAAAGTCATGGGTTGATCTGGCCTATAGCGAGGAAAAACCAAAGATTGTACTGGCAGCCCCGCGCGCGGGCCGTGGCGTGGCGCCGCGATCGGCAAATAGCGGCGCCGCCGGCCGGGGTAGACCGGCAGAGTCTCGAGCTCGGGGTAGCGCGCGGCGAGAACCGGCCAGCTGCCCTCCTTCAGGCTGATGCCGAGCGGCATCGGTCGGATGCGCAGGCCGTGGTCGAGCGGCACGACGTCGTCGCTGAAGTAGCGCAGCCCGGCGTGGACCAGGGCCGCCGTCAGCGTGCTCTTGCCGCTGCCGCTGTCGGCCGGCATGACCACGGCGCCGCGCTCGTCGCCGACCGCGCCGGCGTGCATCATCGCCAGCCACTTGGCCTCGGGGTAGCTGAGCTCGAGGATCCGGCCGAACACCTGGCCCAGCGCCTCCTCGTCGGTCGCCGCCCGCTCGATGTCCGAGCCGTTGCACACGACCAGGTAGCCGGCGCCGTCGCGCACGACCTCGACCGTGTCGGTCGGGTCGCTCGACGGGTCGGCGGCGTGCGCGAGCGGAGGATGAATCGCCTGCTCGATCTCCGGGGCGTCGCAGCGCACGCGGATCGGCCGGCCGCAGAGCCGATAGACGCGCTCGGCATGCAGGCTCCCGCGCACCGGGCTCGGGTCGGCGGCGGTGACCGGGCCGGCGCTCGGGGCGGCACCGTCCGGCGGCGGCGCGCTGGTCAGCAGGTTGTGCGCCGACCACTCGGCGAGGATCGCCGTCATGTCGGCGCGCACCTGCGCCGGCGGCACGTCGAAGCGGGCAGCGAGCGTGTCGGCCACATCGTCCGGCGGGACGCCGCGGGCGAGCTCCTGCCACATCATCCGGGCGGTCGCATTCAACAGGAACAGCCGCGGCTCGCGGCGCGGCACCACCAGCAGGCAGCCCTCGAACTCGAACACGTCGTTGTCGGCCAGCAACTGGTCCATCGGCGTTTGACCCGCGAGGCGGAGGGGATGCAGCGAGCCGCGAAGGCGCCACACCCGAGGCGACCCGGACCGTCTCGCCTTGCTGCCGAGCACGAGGCCGGCGGCCTCGTAGCCGGTGCGGAAGCTGTTTCTCATCGAGCGCGTGTTGTCAACGCTCACCAGCGTGTAGGCGGCCCTGGCGCCTGCCTGCTGGGCCGCCAGCATGCGCCGGTACTCGAGCTCGAGGTGGATCCGCCGACCGCGCCAGGCTTCCGCCGTGTAGCCGCCCGTGAGGTAGACCTCACCATCGCCAAGGACGATGCAGTAGTCTTCGAAGTGCAGGTTGCCGGTGCCGAGCAGGCCGCGCCCGACCACCTCCGACCCGACCTTCGCGACGAAGCACGCGTTGCCGGCCCGCACCCACGAGCGCAGCCAGCCCGCGTAGCTCTCGCCGCCGCCGTCGAGGCGGGCCGCCTGTTCCAGCTCCGCGCCCGAAGCGGGCTTGACCTCGATCGGAACCCGCGCGTGGCCCGGCGGCAGCGGCTTGGTCAGGTCGCACCTGCAGATCACCCAGAGATCGAGCCGCGCGAGCGGCGCGAGCGACCTCCGCAGGACGGACCAGGCATTGGACGTCACGGTCTCGTAGCGCAGCCGCTCGAGCGTCTTCCGGCGCAGGCGATCGAAGCCGGCGGACGGCATGCGCGCGGGCTCAGGCGTCGGCGACCGCGATCGCGCCCTCGGCGAGGAGATCCTCGATCTCGGCGGCGGCGAAGCCATGCTCGCGCAGCACCTCACGGGTGTGCTGGCCGTAGACCGGGGCGCCGGTCAGGACCGCGCCGGGGGTGTCGGAGAACTTGACCGGGAGGCCCAGCGTCTTGACCGGGCCGAGCGTGGCGTGCTCGACCTCGACCACCATCTCGCGCGCCTGAACCTGCGGGTCGGCCTGCATCTCGAGGACGTCGTAGACCGGCCCGGCGGGGACGCCCAGCGCCTCGAAGCGCTCGAGCCAGTCCTGCGAGCTGCGCTCTGCGAAGTAGGGCGCCAGCGCCTCTTCCAGCTCCTTCAGATGCGCCATCCGATCGCTGTTCTCGCGAAAGCGCGGGTCGTCCGCGAGGTGCGGCGCCTCGAGCGCGTCCAGCGTGCGCAGCCAGTTCTTCTGGTTGGAGCCGCCGATCACGATCCAGCCGTCGGCGGCCCTGAACGCCTGGTAGGGCGCGTTCAAGGGATGCGCCGAGCCCATCGGCCCTGGCGCCACGCCGGTCGCGAGCGCGATCGCCGACTGCCAGTAGGTCTGGACGATGCCGGCCTCGAGCAGCGAGGTCTCGACCATCTGGCCCTGGCCGGTCCTGAGCCGGTGCGCGTAGGCCGCGAGGATGCCCATCGCGGCGAGGATGCCGCAGGTGATGTCGGTGAGCGGTGCCCCGCACTTGACCGGCGGCCGGCCCGGCCCTTCGCCCGTGATGCTCATGATGCCGCTCATCGCCTGCGCGACCAGGTCGAAGCCGCCGCGATGGCCATACGGCCCGGTGCGGCCGAAGCCGGACAGCGCGCAGTAGATCAGGCCGGGATTGCTGCGCGCGCAGCTGCTCGTAGTCGAAGCCGAGCTTGGCCATCGTGCCGGGGCGGTAGTTCTCGACCACGACGTCGGCGTCTTCGAGCAGGCGCGCCAGCACCCGCCGGCCGCCCGCGGTCTTGAGGTCGAGCGCCACGCCGCGCTTGTTGCGGTTCATCATCATGAAGGCCGCGGCCTCGCCGCCGATCGAGGGCGGCACCGAGCGCCGCGTGTCGTCGCCGCCCGGGACCTTCTCGACCTTGATCACCTCGGCGCCCATGTCGGCGAGCATCAGCGTGCAGGTCGGCCCCGCCATGACGTGGGTCAGATCGACCACCTTCAAGCCTGCGAGCGGGCCCATCGGCGCCTCCTTCAGGCGGGCTTGCGGCAGATCACCTCGGTCGGCCGGACGCGGTCCTCCAGCAAGGTTGCGGAAGACGTTCGGGACCATGGTTCGGGCGCCCTCGCCGAGGAGCAGACGGAGCGCCGAGGGCGGCGGGTCGGGCTCGGCCATCCGCGCCTTCATCTGATCGATCCACTGGCGGGCCTCGGCGGCGGTCTCACGCCAGCTCAGGACCTCGAAGCCGGCGCCCTCGAGCAGCCTCCTGAGCTCGGGCGGCGGCACGAGGAAGCTGGTCGAGGCGTCGCGCGCCCAGGGCACCGGGTAGACCACCTCGCCGCCCGCGCCCTGCAGCAGGTCGTAGATGCCGAACCGGCCGCCCGGCTTCAGGACCCGCCACACCTCGCGCATAGAGCCGCGCCTTGTCCTCGATGTTCATCGCCACGTGCTGGGTGTAGGCGACCTCGAAGCCCGCATCCGCGAACGGCATGGCGAGCGCGTTGCCCGGGTGGTACTCGACCCGCTCGCCGAGGCCTACCCGTTCCGCCAGCAGCGCCGCCACGCGGCAGTACTCCTCGGTCAGGTCGATGCCCACGACCTCGACAGTCGTAGGTCGCGGCGACGTAGCGCGAGGGGCCGCCGATGCCGCTGCCGACGTCGAGGACGCGCATGCCGGGAGCGAGCCCGAGCGCGACCCGCGAGCTCCACGGTCGCCGGGCGGCCGCGGACGTGGAACTCGTCGACCGGCGCCAGATCCTCGAGGCTCAGCCGGTCGACGTCCTTGCCGGCGGCCCGCAGCGCGCCGAGGATCGTCGACGCCAGGTCGCTCCGGGTGTAGTGCTCGGCGACGCGCTGCTCGATCGCCATGACCGTCTCTCCGATCTGCTGAGCATGAACCGCCCGGACCGGCGCTCACCGGCCCCGGAACTCGGGCCTGGTCTTGGCCAGGAACGCCTGGTAGCCGGTGCGGAAATCCTCGGTGCCGAAGCAGTGGTAGCTCTCGTCGAGCTCCTCGGGGCTCAAGGGTGCCGGCTGCAGCAGGCGCCGGGTGAACTTCTTGTGCCAGCGCGCGACCAGGGGCGCGCCCTCGGCGATGCGCGCGGCCGTCGCCGCGACCTCGGCATCCAGCTCGCCGTCCGCCACGACCCGGTTGACCAGGCCCATGCGCAGCGCCTCGTCGGCGCCGAAGATCCGCCCCTCGAGCAGGATCTCCATCGCGTTCGCGGGGCCCACCAGCTGCACCAGGGGCTCGAGCTCGGCATAGGCGACCACGAGGCCGAGGCGCTTGACCGGGATCCCGAAGCGCGCGCTGGCCGCGGCGATCCGCAGATCGCAGGCGAGCGCCAGCTCGAGCCCGCCGCCGACGCACAGGCCATGGATCCGCGCGACCACGGGATGGCGGCAGGCGACGATCCGCGCCATGGCGCCATGGGTGCGCCCGGCATAGGCCCTGGCCTTCTCGACCGTGCTGCGGTTCTCCTCGAACTCGCTGATGTCGGCGCCGACGCTGAACGCCTTCTCGCCGGCCCCCTGGAGCACCACGCAGCGCAGCGTCAGGTCGGCGTCGAGCTCGGCGAAGGCCGCGCCCAGCCGGTCCCACATGGCGTTGTTGATCGCGTTCAGCCTGGCCGGCTGGTCGAGCGTCACCGTGACGACGGCACCTTGGCGCTCGACCAGGATCGCCTGTTGCATCGCTGCCTTCTCCCGGGACCGGTGCATTGCCCGAGCCATTGTAGAGCACCCGCACCCGCTGCCAACCGCCGCCCGCGTGGCGCCGTCCAAGAAAAGCGCCGGTCGGCAACCGCGCCTTAAGCAGGATCAGCTAGGGTCGGGCAACTCGGACCATAACCAGCGGGTTGTGGAGGGCCTTACGATGCATGATCTCCGACCAAGTCTCGGCCAGCTGGTGCCGGTCGCGCCGGAACCGGTCTTTGCGGCCAAGATCGGCGCGGCGCTGCCGGCCGCGGTGCGCGCCGAGCTCGCGCTCCTGCCGGCGGCCAAGCGGGACGAGTTCGTCAGGGCCTACCAGGTCCGGTCGCGCAGCCTGCTGCTGGCCTATCTGACCTCGCTGATCTACTGCCACTACGGCCTGCTCGGCCGCTGGGCGATGACCGGCATCCTGTTCCTCTCGCTGTTCATCGCCGCGACCGTGGGCTGGATCTGGTGGCTGATCGATCTGGTCCGCATGCCGGAGATGGTGCGCGAGCACAACCGGCGGGTCGCGACCGAGATCCTGCGGCAGCTGAACGCCCCCAGCGACCCGGCGCCGCTCGCCGGCGCCTGATACCACTGCGGGCGGCGTCACCCGGCGCCGGCCGCCTCCTCCACCTCTTGCAGGCGTCCCTCGAGCGAGCCGCGCGCCGGCCGGGATCAGCCGTCGTCGCCGTCCAGGGCGCGCGAGGGCACCGCATCGCTCGCCGTCGCGAAGCGCGGGCGGTCGTCGACGACCTTGAGCCAAGGGAGCTGGCTCGAGGTCCAGACGTGGTCGTCGGGCCGCACCAGGTCCGGCCGGTCGAGGCTGCCGAGGCTGACCTGGACGCGGTCGGCGAGGACTGCCTCGTGCATCGAGAGCGTGCTGCCGCAGACCGGGCAGAAGCCGCGCTCGGCCGCGGCCGAGGAGCGGTAGCGCGCGGGCTCGCCGCGGGTCCACGCGAACGCGCCCGCCGGAAAATGGACGAAGGTCAGGAACGCGGCGCCGGAGGCGCGCCGGCACATGGCGCAGTGGCAGCTCACCACCCGCAGCGGCGCGGCGCGCGCGGCATAACGCACCGCCCCGCACAGGCACCCGCCGGCCCATTCCATGAGAACCTCCTTGCCTCGTCGCGGTTGGCAGTCCTTCCTGGAAACCACCGAATCTTAGGCCGACAGAATCGCGCGTTATTCTAGAATGGTCTACGAAATTATCGAAGGACGGAAGCCCGTGGCCCTGAGCATCAAGGATCCAGAGGCGGACCGGCTGGCGCGTGCGCTCGCCGTGGCCACGGGAGAGAGCTTGACCGAGGCCGTGACCGAGGCGCTGCGCGAGCGGCTGGATAACAGTCGTCTCTCGCCGATGAGCTCAACGAGATTGCGCTGCGGTGTGCGGAGCTGCCGGATCACGACACGCGAACACCGGATGAGATCATCAGCTATGACGAGCACGGACTGCCGCGCTGATGGTGATCGACAGCTCGGCACTGACCTGTTCGTCCGCCGCGCCAGCCTGGAGCCGGCGCCGGTGCCGGTGGATAGGGATCAGGTTCTGATCGCGCGCCGCGCCTTTCGACGGTACGGCAAGGGCTACGACGCCGCCGGGCTGAACTTCGGCGATTGCTTCGCCTATGCCCTGGCCAGGGCCACCGGCGAGCCGCTGCTGTTCAAGGGCGAGGACTTCGGCCGCACCGACATGACGCCCGCCGATCGCGATCAGCGATAGAAGTACTCGACCAGGGCGAGCGGGACGATCGGCACGTAGGTGACCAGCATCAGGACCAGGAACAGGACGCCGATGAAGTAGACGTTGACCTTGGTCACCTCCCAGACGTCGGCCTTGGCGATCGAGCAGGTGGTGATCAGGACGCTCGCCACCGGCGGCGTCTGCTGGCCGATCGCCATGTTGAGGGTCAGCACCAGGCCGAAGTGCACCGGGTCGATACCCACGAGATGCACGATCGGCATCACGATCGGGACCACCAGGATGATCGCCGCGGCGCTGTGCAGGAAGCAGCCGAGCACCAGGAACAGCACGTTGAGCAGCGCAAGGACGGCGTAGCGGTTCTCGGTCAGCTCGGTGATGCTCTGCGCGAGCAGCTGCGGTACGCCGCGACTCGGTGAGATAGAGGCCGAGCAAGCGCGGAGGTCGCGACCAGCAGCATGACGACGGCGGTCTGCACGGCGCCGTCGATCAGGGTGCGATAGAGCAGACGCAGGTCGAGCTCGCGGTAGATGACGCCGCCGACGAACAGCGCGGCGACGACGGCAAGCCCGGCGCCCTCGGTCGCGGTCACGACGCCGCCGAAGATCCCGCCGAGGATGATGACCGGCAGCAGGAAGGCCCAGGCCGCGTCCTTGAAGGTCGCCCACACCTGGCGGAGGCGGAAGACCTCCTCGACCGGCAGGTCGTAGCGCACCGCGAACCAGTAGGCCATCAGCATCAGCCCGCCGGCGCCGAGCAGGCCGGGGATGATGCCGGCGACGAACAGCTGGACCACCGAGGTGTCGGCCATCACGGCATAGAGGATCATCGGGATCGACGGCGGGATGATGATCGCGAGCGAGGCCGAGGACGACGTGACCGCGGCGGCGAAGGCCTTGGGGTAGCCCTTCTTCCGCATCGCCGGGATCAGGATGCTGCCGAGCGCTGCGACGTCGGCCACCGCCGAGCCCGAGATCTCGGCGAAGAACACCGAGGTGCCGACGTCGACCATCGCGAGGCCGCCGCGGATGAAGCCGAGCAGCGAGGAGGCGAACGCGATCAGCCGCCGGCTGATGCCGGAGGTGTTCATGATCGCGCCCGCCAGGATGAACAGCGGGATGGCGATCAGCGGGAAGCTCTTGGCCCCGTCGTACAGGGTCACGGCGGCGCTGAGCAGGCTCTCCATGCCGGATGAGGCGACCATCGCCACGGCCGCGACGACGCCCAGCGCGACCGCGATCGGCACGTTGATCACGACCAGCGCGAGGAGGCCGAGGAGCATCAGCCAGCACGGTCACGCCGGGCTCTCCTCGTGCTCCTGCGCCGCGATCGCCGGCCTCGGCCTCGCGCCAGCGCTCGGGAATGGTGAGGGCCTCGGCGAGCGCGATCAGCACGCTGCCGATCGGGATCACGGACTGCGTGAGCCAGACCGGCACCCAGGGCAGGCTGGTCAGCCGGTCACTCGGCGAGGATCACGATCACCTCCCAGCCGTACCAGGCGATCACCAGGAAGAAGCCGATCACGACCGCCTCGGACAGGATCAGCGCCGCGAGGCGCAGGGCCGCGCGGCAGAGCTGCTGACGATCCCCGGGAAGCCGAGGTGGGCGCGTCGAAGCGCGGCGAGCGCGGCGCCGTAGTAGGTGAGCCAGACCAGCATGATCGCCGCGACCTCGTCGTACCAGACGAGCGACGCGCCGCCATAGCGGTAGGCCACGGCCAGCATCACGACGACCGCGAGCCCGACCATCAACAGCATGCAGACGCCTTCGAGCAGGCGCTCGAGGACTTGACGCAGATTCCGGACGACGCTCACCTCTTCCTGCCCAGCCGTTGCCCGCACGCCCACTCTGGCGGCGCGGCGCTCAGCGCGTCAATAGACATATTGATGCCTCACCCCTATATTGCGGCGCATGCGGACGACGATCCGACTCGATGACGATCTCCTGCGGGAAGCCAAAGCCTACGCCGCAGCGACCGACCGCACGCTCACTCGCCTGATCGAGGATGCGCTGCGCGAAGCCCTCGCCCGACGTCAGGCAACAGACCGCCGCGTCGGCGCATCCGGCTCCGACCGTCGGGGGCGAGCGGTCTGCAGCCCGGTAGTCGATCTCGACAACAGCGCCGCGCTCTGGGACCTGATGGACGGGCTTGAGTGATCCTGCCGGACGTCAACGTCGTGATCTACGCCCATCGCCGGGATGCCCGCGATCACCGGCGCTACCGCGCGTGGTTGCTCGAGGACGTGGTGAGCGCCGAAGAGGCCTTCGCGATGTCGGAGCTGGTGCTGTCGGGCTTCGTCCGGATCGTGACCAACCGCGCGTATCTTTCGACCGCCGAGCAGTATCGAGGCGGCGTTCACGTTCTGCGAGCAGCTGCTCGCGCAGCCCAATTGCGTCCCGGTACGTCCCGGGCCGCCGCCACTGGGGAATTTTCGCGCGCCTGTGCCGGGAAAGCGGGGCGCGCGGCCCACTGGTGCCCGACGCCTACTTCGCTGCGCTCGCCATCGAGGCCGGCTGCGAGTGGATCACCACCGATCGCGACTTCGCCCGCTTCAAGGGCCTGCGCTGGCGTCATCCGTTGACCTGAGGCGCAGCGGCGCGGATCCGGTCGTCGTCCTCGCCCAGCACGTCGGCCTTGAACGGCGCCCAGCGGCGCGGCGAGCAGTACCAGAGCGCGTGCGCGTCGCGCACCGCCGAGCGAGCCGACCAGGGCGACCGCGCCGACCACCAGCGCCGCGAGCCCGAAGCCCAGCGCGCGCTCGCTGCTCGAGGTCCGGCTGCCCGCCGGCGCCGAGCAGGGCGAACAGGCCGATCGCGCAGGCGCCAAGCCCGAACAGGCTGCCGACCAGGCGGAGCGGCCATCCCCGGCGTCGCGCCGGGAGCGCCGTCACGGCGCTGCGACGGCGCCGCGCGCTCCCGGCTCAGACCTCTTCCCCCAGGGTGAGCGCGACCGAGCGGCGCTGCCGGTCGCGCAGGATGGTGAGCGTCACCTGGTCGCCCGGCGCGTGCTCCTCCAGCGCCGCGAAGAAGTCCTCGATGCTCGCGGTCGGCTGGTCCCCGATCGCGACGATCACGTCGCCCAGGCGGATGTCGCCCGTGAGGCTGCGTTGGGTCGGGCGCAGGCCGACCTCGGCCGCCGGCCCGCCCGGCTCGACCCGCATGACCAGGACGCCGTCGATGCCGAGCCGCCGGGTCAGCTGATCCGGCGCGAGCGCCACGCCGAGACTGGGCCGGACGATCGTGCCGTGGCGGATCAGCTGGGTCACGATCCGGTTGACCTCGTCGACCGGGATCGCGAAGCCGATCCCGGCGAACGCGCCCGACGGGCTGAGGATCGAGGAGTTGACCCCGATCAGCCGGCCGGCGCTGTCGAGCAGCGGCCCGCCGGAGTTGCCGGGGTTGATCGCGGCGTCGGTCTGAATCATGTTGCGGATCACGCGGCCCGGGACCGAGGCCATCTCGCGGTCGAGCGCGCTCACCACGCCGGTCGTGAGCGTCTGATCGAGGCCGAAGGGATTGCCGATCGCGAGCGCCATCTGGCCGACCTGGAGGTCGGTGGCGCTGCCGAGCGCGATCGGCTGGAGCCGGCTCGCCGGCGCGTCGATCGCCAGCACGGCCAGGTCCTTGGCCGGGTAGGCCCCGACCAGCCGGCCGCGCCAGCTGGAGCCGTCGGCGAACAGGATCACCGCCGCGCTGGCGTCGCGGATGACGTGGAAGTTGGTGACGATGTGGCCGTCCCGGTCCCAGACGAAGCCGGAGCCGGTGCCCTCCGGGATCTCCTCGACGTTGAGATTGAACGGCCCGGCGGCGGTCACCAGGGTCGTGATGTGGACGACCGAGGGCGAGACCATGCGGAAGATCTCGGTCGTGGTCTCCTCGATCTCGGCCAGCGCGCCGCGCGCGGTCACCGCCCGCGGGGCCGCCGCCGGGTCGAGATCGCGCCAGGGCTTCGGCACCAGGGTCCAGAACGTCCACAAAAGGAAACCGGCGAGCAGCGCCAGCAGCACCAGGTTGAGCCCGAGCAGCCGCCTCTCGAACCTCCTCTCGCCGTTCATGCCTGCTCCGCTGCGCCTGCAAGCGGCCCGCCTCTCAGCCGCAACGGTACCGGTCGAACCTAGGAGGCCGCCGTTCGGCGCCACCCTCGGTGCCGACGAGCTCGCGGGCGCGGGCCGGGAGTCGAAGCCCGGCCCGCCTGCGCGATCAGCAGCCGTCGGCGAGCGCCAGCGCCTGCTCGATCAGCTCGGCGCCGCCCTCGACCTCGGCCGCGAACTGGTCGTAGACCGGCTTCGACGCGGCGACGAACGCCTCGCGGTCGGCCTCGTTGAACTCCATCCCGGCATCGATCAGCTTCTGCTTGAGGTCGGTGTCGAGCTTGGCCGCGGTCTCGTAGGTCCAGCCCTGGACCTCCTCGCCGGCCTCGAGCACCGCGTTCTGGACCTCCTCCGGCCAGCCGTCGAACAGCCGCTTGCTCGCGGTCGGGAAGGACGGCGTGTAGACGTGGTTGGTCTCCGAGAGGTACTTCTGCACCTCGTTGAACTTGGCGGCGTAGATGTTGGCGTAGGGGTTCTCCTGGCCGTCGACCACGCCGGTCTGCAGCGCCACGAACAGCTCGGAGAACTCGAGCGGGGTCGGGTTGGCGCCGTAGGCCTGGAACATCTTGACCCGCCACACGCCCGACGGCGTGCGCAGCTTGATCCCGTCGAGGTCCTCGGGCGTGTTGATCGCGCGCACGTTGTTGGTGATCTGGCGGAAGCCGTTCTCCCACACGCCGACCAGCTTATAGCCCTTCTCCTCGAGCTTGGGCGCGAGCAAGGGCCACACGATCTCCTTGGCGATGCAGCCCATGTGCGCCCGGTCCTTGACCAGGTAGGGCATGTCGAACAGGCCGAACTCGGGCAGGACGGTCGACATGATGGTCGAGGGCTGGCTGACCTCGAGGGTGCCGAGGCGGACCTTCTGCAGCATCTCGGTGTCGTCGCCGAGCTGGCTCGAGCCGTAGATGTCGGCCTGCACCAGATCGCCGGCCTTCTCGTTGACCCGCTTGACCCATTCGTCGCCCGAGAGATACTGCATGCCGCCCGGCGGGTTGGTGGTGCCGAAGCGGATCGCGACCTTGTCCTGGGCGCTCGCGGCGGTGCTCGCGAGCAGGGCGGCCACGGCGCCGCCGAGCCAGTATTTCGCGCTCATGATGCTCTCCCTGGTGATGCGCTTTGCTGAACCAGATGTGCCGCGAAATCGCGGCCCTGTCCATGGCGCGGGCGCCGCGCCTCCGTTTGATCTTCCCGAGAGCCGCCGGAAGCCTTAAGGATCGCCGGGGCGGCAACGCGCCGAGCGGGCAGCAGCGGGCGAGGACGAGATGGCGCGAGAGGGGCGGCGACCGCGGCGCGACAGGGCGGGGGCCGGCCTGCGCCAGGCGCCGTCGCGGCAGCTGCGCAACCCCTACCCGCCGTTCGAGATCCTGTCGGCCGATCAGGTCGAGGCGATCCACCACGCCTCGCTCGAGGTGCTGGCCGAGGTCGGCATGAACTTCCTGCTCGACGAGGCGCGGGCGATCCTGAAGGAGGCCGGCTGCGCGGTCGAGGCCGCCGGCACCCGGGTGCGCTTCGATCCGGCCTTCGTCGAGGAGCGGATCCGGACCGCGCCCGCCGCCTTCACGCTGCACGCGCGCAATCCGGCGCGCAGCGTCCGGATCGGCGAGAACGTGATCAACTTCTGCATGGTCGCGAGCACGCCGCACGTCTCCGACCTCGAGCGCGGCCGGATCACCGGCAACTTCGCGGACTTCTGCAACCTCACCAAGCTCGCCCACAGCCTCAACATCTGCCACATGATCGCGGGCTACCCGGTCGAGCCGGTCGACCTGCCGCCTTCGACCCGCCACCTCGACGCGGTCGCCGCCATGGCGACGCTCGGCGACCGCACGCTCTACGGCTACGCGCTCGGCGCGGTCAGGATCCGCGACTCGCTCGAGATCACCCGGATCGCGCGCCAGGCGAGCCACGAGCAGCTGCTGCGCGAGCCCTCGATGACCACGGTGGTCAACGCCAACTCGCCGCTTGCAGTACGACGGGCCGATGCTGGAGGGCGTGATCGAGATGGCGCGCCACAATCAGCCGGTGATCTTCACGCCGTTCACGCTCGCCGGCGCGATGGCGCCGATCACGATCGCGGGCGCTCTGGTCCAGCAGAACGCCGAGGCGCTGGCCGGCATCGCGCTCGCCCAGTGCATCAGCCCGGGCTGCCCGGTGGTCTACGGCAGCTTCACCTCCAACGTCGACATGCGCAGCGGCGCGCCCGGCCTTCGGCACGCCCGAATACGCCAAGGCGACCCTCGCCAGCGGCCAGCTCGCGCGCCGCTACCGGCTGCCCTACCGGGCCTCCAACGCGAATGCCTCGAACGCGCCCGACGCGCAGTCGGCCTACGAGTCCGAGATGTCGATCTGGCCCTGCGTGCTGGCGCACTGCAACATCGTCAAGCATGCGCTCGGCTGGATCGAGGGCGGGCTCTGCACGTCCTACGAGAAGGTCATCCTGGACGCCGAGATGCTGCAGATGATCGCGGCGTTCCTCGACCCGCTCGAGACCGACGCGGACGCGCTCGCCCTCGATGCGATCCGCGAGGTCGGCCCCGGCAGCCACTTCTTCCAGGCGGCCCACACCATGGCGCGCTACGAGAGCGCCTTCTACGCGCCCTTGCTCTCCGACTGGCGCAACTTCGAGACCTGGCAGGAGGATGGCGCGCTCGACGCCACCCGGCGCGCCAACCGCCTATGGAAGGAGCTGCTCGCCGCCTACGAGCCGCCGCCGCTGGACGAGGCGGTCGCCGAGGAGATCGCGGCCTTCGTCGCCCGGCGCAAGGAGGAGGGCGGCGTGCCGGGCAATTGACGGCGTGCCGGACCAGGGCGCTTCTCAGGACGGCGCCTCTCGATACCGCCGACCTGAAGGACGCCAAGGCGCTGCTCGACGAGCTGAGCTAACCCTGAGAGTTGGCGAAGCTTTCCCTTACCCGGCGCGCGCGATAACCTGACCTGACGGGCGGCGGCTGACGAGCGGCGGGAGGCGGGGGATGGCGCGGGAGGAGCTGGGCGATCTGGGCCGGATCATCGAGCGCCTCGAGGAGCGCGGGCGGCTGGTGCGGGTCAGCTCCGAGGTCGACCCGGTGCACGATCTGGCGGGCGTCGCGGCGAGGCTGGAGGGGCGCGGGGCGGCGGTCCTGTTCGAGCGCGTCAAGGGCCACGAGGCGCCGGTCTTCACCGGGCTCTACTGGTCGCGGGCGCTGCTGGCGGATCTGCTGGAGAAGCCGGAGAAGGAGCTGCCGGGCTACGTCTCGGGCTGCATCAAGGAATGGCAGCGGAATCCTGTGCCGCCGGTCGTGGTCGACGACGGGCCGGTGGTCGAGGTCACGCAGAATGCGGTCGATCTTTCCAAGCTGCCGATCCCGACCCATGCGCTGAAGGACGGCGGGCCCTACTTCGATGCCGCGGTGGTGATCGCCAAGGACCCGGAGACCGGCGTGCGCAACGCCTCGATCCAGCGCTTCATGGTGGTGGCCAGGGACCGGATGAACATCAACATCGACGCCGGGCGCCACCTCGAGACCTACCTCGAGAAGGCCGGGCGCAAGGGCGAGGCGCTGCCGTTCACGCTCAACGTCGGGGTCGGGCCCGGGGTGCATTTCGCGGCGGCGACGCCCTCGGAAGCAGCGCCGATCGACACCGACGAGCTCGGCATCGCGAGCGTGTTCCAGGGCAGCGCGCTGGAGCTGGTGCCGAGCACCCAGTCGGACGTCGAGATGATCGCGCAGGCGATGTACGCGCTCGAATGCGAGATGGTCCCGGGCGAGGTCGACGAGGAGGGGCCGTTCGCCGAGGTCACCGGCTACTACGCCAGGCGCGCGCCGCGCCCGGTGGTCCACGTCAAGGCGATCCACCACCGCAAGGCAGCCGGTCTTCCAGACCATCCTCTCGGGCGTCGAGGTCTGGAACTCGGTCGGCCTCCTTGGCGAGGCGAACGTGATGGCGCTCCTCCAGCGCCAGGTGCCGGGGGTCAGGGACGTGTTCTTCAGCCACGGCGGCTGCGGCTTCTACCACTGCATCGTCGCGCTGCGGCCGGTGCGCGCCGGGCTGGTCGAAGCAGGCGATCATGGCGACCTTCGCTGCCTTCCCGCCGCTCAAGATGGTGACCGTGGTCGACGACGACGTCGACATCCGGAGCCCCATGGACGTGGAGTGGGCGATGACCACGCGCCTCGACCCCTTGACCGGGGTGATCACCGTCCCCGAATGCTTCGGCCACGGCCTCAACCCGAGCTTTCCGGACTACAAGGGCACCAAGATCGGCTTCGACTGCACGCGGCCGTTCCCCTACACCGCCGACTACGACCGCGCCGCCTACAAGGAGGTCTCGCTCGACGACTACGACCTCGCAGGCGGTGGCGCTGCGTAGCCATGGACGGTCGTGCTCTGAGAATTTGCTTACAGGCCTGCGAAGGCAGGATCTGCCTTCGCAGGCCATGCCAGATCCTCTGCAGCGCTGGCGGCGCGGGTCAAGGATCTGTCGACCGGCGCAGCCGGCGCGCTACGCGCGTCCTTGACCCGCGCCGCCAGCGGTGCCATCGCGACCGCCAGGTGTCGCCGCGGATGAGCAGCCAGGACTGGCGCAAGCGTCTGATCATCGGCATCACCGGGGCCTCCGGCACGATCTACGGCGTGCGCCTGCTGCAGGCCTGCCGCGAGCTCGGCCTCGAGACCCACTTGTGCATGAGCAAGGCCGCCGAGCTCACGCTCTCCTACGAGCTCGAGATCAAGAGCGCCGAGGTCCGGGCGCTCGCGCATAAGGCCTACGCGCCCGCCGACATTGGTGCTGCGATCGCCTCGGGCTCGTTCAAGACCCGCGGCATGGTGATCGCCCCCTGCTCGATCCGCACCATGGCCGAGATCGCGACCGGCACCACGTCCTCCGCGCTCACCCGCGCCGCCGACGTGGTCCTCAAGGAGCAGCGCAAGCTGATCCTGATGCTGCGCGAGACGCCCCTCCACGCCGGCCACCTCGAGAACCTGCTGCGGCTCGCCCGCCTGGGCGCGATCATCGCCCCCCCGGTCCCGGCCTTCTACATCAAGCCCAAATCGGTCGATGCCCTGGTCGACCACGCGATCGGCCGCGTCCTCGACCTCCTCGAGATCGACAACGACCTGCCGCACCGCTGGCGCGAGGGGGAGAATTGAGAGCGCTCCTCATCGGCAAGTTCCGCAGCTGCGGATCGGCGGCGTGATCGCGGCGCACGATTCGGGCCGTGTGCCCTTTCGGTGCTGTTCGCTGTGGACCGCGAGGGCGTCTCCCGTGTCCGCACCTCCGCCTCTCGGGGCTCCCGCTCCGGTCTCGTCCTCCTGCTTGACAAGACCGCTGCGGCGGGTCGACCCTGCGCTCCGCGGCATTGCCATCACTCGATGGTACGCTTGATGTCCGGCGTTGATCAACGGAACCGAGGAAATCAGCCATCTTGCGCTGCCGGGCCCGTGCGCTGCGCCACGCGGCGTGGTTCGGTCGCCGGGACCGGGCGAGGCGGCGGGGGTCGAAGGCAGGCGGACGGCCTTCGGGACGCCAAGGGAGGTCGGTCGATGAAGCCAGAGTGCGCTGTCCTAGCGTCGGCGCTGTTGCTCGGCGCCGCGCCGTACGGCGCCGCCATCGCGCAAGAAGAGGCCAGGAGCGCCGCCGCGGTCGAGCCTGCCGCCCGCGAGGTCGTGCGCCGCGCATGCGAGTATCTCAGGTCGCTTGACCGCTTCTCGGTCGCCGCCGAGATCAGCTACGACGAGGTGCTCGCCGCCGGCTACAAGCTGCAGTATAGCCGCGCCGGGCGGCTTCTGGTGGAGCGCCCGGACCGTTTCCGTTTCGACAGCGAGAGCGACAAGGGCTATCGCACGGTCTGGTACGACGGCAAGTCGCTGACGATCTACGACGAGGATCTGAGCGTCTTCGCGACCTTCGAGGCCCCGGATACGATCGACGCGACCCTCGACCTGATCGCCGACCGGGGCATCGTGATGCCCCTCGACGACCTGCTCTACAGCGAGCCATGCGCCGGCTTGGGTGAGCACGTGCAAAGCGGATATTACGTTGGGCTGAACTATGTCGACGGAGGCTTTTACCACCATGTGCTCCTGGCGACCGATGCGGTGGACGTTCAGCTCTGGGTGGAGGACGACGAGACGCCGCTGATTCGCAAGGTCGTCATTACCTATGGCGAAGAGTTGGGCGAGCCTCAGTTCATGGCGATTTTGCGAGATTGGGACCCGGCGCCGGCGCCCACCCCAGCCGACTTCGTCTTCACCCCGCCCGCCGGGGCCCATAAGGTTGACATCTTTGCGGCCGCTCCCTCCAGGGAAGGCAGGGTACGATGAGCCTTCGTTCGCGCAAGCGCCAAGCCCCGACAACCGCCGCCCACGTCGTCCTGGCCGTGACGTTGGTCGTCGCCCCGGGACCGCTGCCACTCCTCTGGGGCGCGGACGACACCGCGCTCGCTCGCGACCGCGGGGGAGGCGGCGCGCGGGGCGCCCGGGCCGGCAAGTCCAGAAGCGCGATCGAGCGCGCGCCACGCTCCGCGAGCGCCGCCACAGGATCGGTGCGCCAGGCCAATCGGGGCGGCGGCCAGCCCCAGCTCTCCGAGCGCCGGGACGTCGCCCGCGCCGAGAGGCGCCCCGCGACCGCGGCACCAGAGCGGCAACGCCCCGCCGAGCGCACGGCGGTACGCGAAAGCGAGCGGGCGCCGCGGGGCGAGCGCCAGGATGAGCGCACGGCCGGCACCGACGCGCGCCGTGAGGAGCGCTCCGCGGGGCGGGGCGAGCGCCAGGATGAGCGCACGGCCGGCACCGAGGGGCGCCGCGACGAGCGGTCCGAGCGAGCCGAGGCACGCCGCGCCGAGGCGGAAGGGCGCCGCGGGGACCGCGCCGCCGGGCTCGAGGAGGGGCGCGACCAACGGTCAGAGGCGTTGCAGGACCTCCAGGAGAACCGTCGGGACTCGCTCGAGGCGCTGCAGGAGGATCGGCAGGAATCCATCGAGGATCTGGCCGACGAACGGGAGGAGCTGTGGGAGGAAGTGTACGACGATCGCGACTATTGGGACGATGACGACGACGACGACGACGATGGCGACGAGTGGCTGTGGGGCATTGTCGGCGGCCTCGCCGGGGGCGTGGCCGGCTACGCCATCGGCTCCGCCGTGAATGCCCCGCCGGAAGCCGCGGTGAGCGTTCCCGTGGCTGGCGCCGCCCAGCCCTACCAGTACTACGGCGGAGCTTTCTACGAGCCTGCGCCGCAGGGCGAGGGCTACGTCACCGCCCCAGCTCCCGTCGGAGCGGTCGTCGATGCGCCGCCCCTCGACTGCACGATCGTCTATGGTCCGCCGCCCGACGAAATCGGCTATTGCTACTTCCAGGGCGCGTTCTTCTCCCACAACGACACCATCGATCAGTACGTCGTCGCCGAACCTCCCGTCGGCGTGGCGGTGCCTTATCTGCCCGAGGGCTACACCGAGGAGGAGCATGAGGGGGTGAAGTATCTGAAGCTAGGTGGCTACTACTACCGGCCGTACTTCGTGGGCGACGAGCTGCAGTACGTGGTGGCGGACCTCTGAGGAAAAGCACTGGCGCAGCCGCCGAGCACGACCTGCTCAACCCGGCGCGCGCCCGGACAACCTAGGGAAATGGCAGGCGGCCAAGCGCTAAGGTCCCGAACTTAAAGTGGAGAAGGAAGTTGAGCTGGCAGGCGGCAGATTGAGCCGAAGTGCGAGGAGCTGGCCGAGGAGACCAGCGCGATCGAGACCGTGATCGTGCCGCGGGCGCGCGATCTCGGGGGGTTCGAGGTCAGGCGCGCGCTGCCGTCGTCGCGCCGGCAGATGGTCGGGCCGTTCATCTTCTTCGACCAGATGGGGCCGGCCGAGTTCCTGCTCGGGGCCGGCATCGACGTGCGCCCGCACCCGCACATCGGGCTCGCGACCGTGACCTATCTGATCGACGGCGAGATCATCCATCGCGACAGCCTCGGCACGCTGCAGGCGATCCGGCCGGGCGAGGTCAACTGGATGACCGCCGGCCGCGGCATCGCCCATTCCGAGCGCACCGCCCCCGAGGCGAGGGTTGGCGGCGCGAAGCTGTTCGGCATCCAGACCTGGGTCGCGCTGCCCAAGCAGGCCGAGGAGACCGCGCCCGACTTCGCCCACCACGGCACGGGCGACCTGCCGCTGGTCGAGGACCATGGCACGAGCGTGCGCCTGATCCTGGGCAGGCTCTACGGGCGCACCTCGCCGGTCCGGACCTTCTCCGAGATGTTCTATGCGGACGCCGCGCTCGCGGCCGGCGCGCGCCTGCCGCTCGATGCCAGCCACGAGGAGCGCGGCATCTACATCGTCAGCGGCACGATCGAGGTCGCGGGCGAGCGGTTCGAGGAGGCGCAGCTCCTGGTGTTCCGGCCGGGCGATCCGATCACGGTGACCGCGCGCACGGCCGCACGCCTGATGCTGCTCGGCGGCGAGCCGATGGACGGGCCGCGCCACATCTGGTGGAACTTCGTCTCGAGCTCGAAGGACCGCATCGACCAGGCCAAGGCCGACTGGCAGGCCGGCCGCTTCACGCCGGTCCCGGGCGACCTCGAGTTCATCCCGCTGCCGGAGTGAGGCATTCTCTCTCGCTGCGCCGCTCAGGTGGGGAACCGCCGGCGGGATGGGCTTCGGCCCCTCCTCAGAGCGCCGGCCATGAAGGTCAGCGCCACCACGACGTGGAACAGGCCGGCGCCGGTCAAGAGCGTGCCCTGGTCCTTGTCGGCGAGGCCGTAGGCCGCGGCGGCGCCGGCGAAGGTGATGAGCGGCGAGAGCAGGCCGGCGAGCGCGAGGCCGACGATCACCGGCACCGGCCAGGGCGCCGGGCCGAGCGCCGGATCCAGCGGCGGGGCGGGGCATGGGGCAGGCGCGCGCTTCCAGGACAGGGTCATCGGTCTCTCCAGATGGGCGATGCGGCTCCTGGAGAGTTCGGGATAGCGCCCGCCTCACCCGCCGGCGAGGAAGGTCAGCGCGATGATGACGTGGACGATGCTGGCGCCGATCAGCAGCGTGGCCTGGTCCTCGTCCGCGAGGGCGTAGGCCAGCGCCGCGCCGGCGAGCGGAATCAGCGGCGAGATCGCGCCGGCGGCCGCGAGCGCCAGGACCACCGCGATCGGCCAGGGCGCCGGACGACAGGCCGCCGGGTCCTGCGGCGGGCGCTCGGCGCTGCGTTGCGAGCGTAGGCTCATCGGCGACCTCCGGGCGCTCCAGGAGTACTGACGGCCAAGGACGCGCTGCAGTTGCTCCGTTGAGCTTCCGCCATCGCCTCCGCCGCTAAATCGAAGCGAAGTCGACCATCAACTACCGATATGGATGAGACCGCCATCTTGCTTCGTTCGATTGGCTAATATGATCCGGACAACGGATCACAAGGTACTTTGGTTCCCGATTATCTTGCTCAACCGGTAAACCGGCGGGATCTGGCCTTTCGAGCGCTCCTACCCGAGGGCGCGGCGGACCTCGGCGACCACCGCTTCGAACATCGCGGGCGTGAGGCGCCCGGTGTTCAGGTTGTAGCGCGAGCAATGGTAGGACGGCGCCAGCGCCGGGCCGCCCTCGAGCCGGTAGAGCGCGCCATGGACGAACGGGTGGCGGCTCGGGCGGCCGCGGAGCGCGCGCAGCACCGAGCCGTGCGCGATGGCGCCGAGCGGCAGCACCACCTCGGGCGCCGCCGGACCGCTCAGCTCACCGAGGAGGAAGCGGCGGCAGGCGCTGACCTCGGCGCCCTGCGGCCGGTTCTCCGGCGGGACGCAGCGGACCGCATTGGTGATCCGGCAGTCGATCAGCTCCAGCCCGTCGTCCGGAGCGGCGAGGTAGCGCCCGCGAGCGAAGCCGAAGCGCAAGAGGGTCGCGTACAGCAGCACGCCCGCGTGATCGCCGGTGAACGGCCGCCCGGTGCGGTTGGCGCCGCGCAGGCCGGGGGCGAGCCCGACGATCAGCAGGCGCGCCGCCGGATCGCCGAACGAGGCGACCGGGGCGTTGTGCCAGTCCGGGAACGCGGCGCGATGGGCGGCGCGGAACGCCGCCAGGCGCGGACAGAGGGCGCAATCCCCTGGCGGCGCCGGCCGGAGCTGGCCTGGTGGCTCCGCCAGGGGAGCGAGCGGGTTTCGGCTCAGGCCGGCTGGTAGAAGCGGCCCGAGCGCGGCGCCGGACGCTGCTGCGGCGTCTCGTCCTCGTCGTCGTCCTCGTCGTTGGCGACCGCGACCGCGGCGCGATGCTCGCGCGCGATGTAGGCCGACAGCTCGTGCAGCTCGAGGAAGGTGTCGGCCTGGCGGCGCAGCTCGTCGGCGATCATCGGCGGTTGGGTCCGGATGGTGCTGACCACCGTGACCCGCAGCCCGCGGCGCTGCAGCGCCTCGATCAGGCGGCGGAAGTCGCCATCGCCCGAGAACAGGACCAGGTGGTCGATGTACTGCGCCATCTCCATGGCGTCGACCGCCAGCTCCATGTCCATGTTGCCCTTGAACTTGCGCCGACCGGACGCGTCGGTGAACTCCTTCAAGGGCTTGGTGACGACGGTGTAGCCGTTGTAGTCGAGCCAGTCGACCAGCGGCCGGATGGGCGAATACTCCTGATCATCCAGCAGCGCCGTGTAGTAACAGGCCCGGACCAGCCGCCCCGCCCGCGAGAAAGTGTCGAGCAGCAGCCGGTAGTCGATGTCGAAACCGAGTGCCCGCGCCGCCTGGTACAGGTTCGCGCCGTCGATCATCAAGGCGAAGCGGTCCTCTTCGCTCAGAATATCCTCGATCACCGGGCAATTCATAAGATCAACCTCCATTTTGTATCGGCTCATACTACATAGTAAGAGCCGTGCCCCTCAGCCGGTCGAGCCGGCGCAACCGCCGCTCAGCGGAGGACTCCAAGATGATCCTTCTTGGCCTCGGTGGCAACCTGCCTAGCGCACAATTCGGTGCCCCGCGCGCGACCCTCGAGGCGGCGCTCGGCGCTCTGGTCGACGCCGGGGTCGGGGTGCCCCGGCGCTCGCGCTGGTATCGCTCGGCGCCGGTGCCGGACAATGGCCAGCCCCACTACGTCAACGGCGTCGCGCGACTCGCGACCGCGCTGCCGCCTGCCGATCTGCTCGCGCTGCTGCTCGAGGTCGAGCGCGGCTTCGGGCGCACCCGCACGCAACGCTGGGCGCCGCGCGTCGTCGACCTCGACCTGCTGGCCTACCACGAGCACGCGAACTGGAGCGCCCGGCCGGTGGCGCCGATCGTGCCGCATCCCCGGCTCCACGAGCGCGCCTTCGTCCTGGTCCCCTTGGCCGAGATCGCCCCGGCCTGGCGTCACCCGGTCCTCGGCCGGACCGCGGCGGAGATGCTGGCCGCGCTGCCCCCCGGGCAATTTGTCGCAGCGCTCGACGGAACCGGCGGAGGAAATCGCGAGCGGTCCGGTTGCGGGCGCGCGGACTCTGCGCTAAGTAACTGACATGCTGCCGAATTAGCGCCGGAGTTCAAGTTTATGGCACGGATCACCGTCGAAGACTGCGTCACCAGGATCCCCAACCGCTTCGAGCTCGTCATGCTCGCCGCGCAGCGCGCCCGCGACGTCTCCGCCGGCGCGCCGCTGACGGTCGAGCGCGACAACGACAAGAACCCGGTCGTCGCGCTGCGCGAGATCGCCGAGGGCACGGTCGAGCTCGACCACCTGCGCTACGAGCTGATCCACGGCCTGCGCCGCCACGTCGAGATCGAGGACCAGCCGGACGACCTGATGATGGCCTACCAGGATCATCCGCTGGTCGAGCCGGGCCCGCCGCTCGCGCTCGAGGACGATGACTTCGAGGATCCGGGCAGCGCGCCGCAGCCTGCGGTCGACGAGGAGCCGCTGTTCGAATAGAGCCCACCTTGAGCCCGTCGAGCGGAACGGTGGAGCCGGTACCGGTGCCGCTCGCGACGGAGCCGGTCACCGAGCCCGCGACCCGCAGCCCGCCGCCGCGGCGCCCGGTCCTGCGCCAGTACGAGCTCGTCGAGCGGGTCAAGGCCTACGATCCGGGCGCCGACGAGGAGCTGCTCGACCGCGCCTACGTGTTCGCGATGAAGGCGCACGGGCCGCAGCTGCGGGCCTCGGGGGATCCCTACTTCTCGCACCCCGTCGAGGTCGCCGGCATCCTGTCCGCCTGGAAGCTCGACAGCGCCTCGATCGCGACCGGGCTGCTGCACGACACGGTCGAGGACACGGGCGTCACGATCGCCGAGATCGAGCGCCTGTTCGGCGCCGAGATCGCCCGCCTGGTCGACGGCGTCACCAAGCTCAACAAGCTCGAGCTGCAGTCCTCGCAGACCGAGCAGGCGGAGAACTTCCGCAAGCTCCTGCTCGCGATGTCGGAGGACATCCGGGTGCTGCTGGTCAAGCTCGCCGACCGGCTGCACAACATGCGCACCCTGCACTTCATCGCCAAGGCGGAGAAGCGGCGCCGGATCGCCGCCGAGACGATCGAGATCTACGCGCCCCTGGCCGAGCGGATCGGCATGCAGGCGCTCAAGGACGACCTCGAGGACCTGGCGTTCGCCGCGCTCTGGCCCGATGCGCGCGAATCGGTCCACAACCGGCTGAGCCAGCTGCGCAAGCACGACAGCAACCTGATCGAGCGCATCGTCGGCGAGCTCAGGCAGACCCTGAACGACGCCGGCCTCGAGGTCGAGGTCTACGGCCGCGAGAAGACCCCGTTCTCGATCTGGCGCAAGATGAAGCGCAAGAACATCAGCTTCGAGCAGCTCTCCGACATCATGGCGTTCCGCATCACCGTCGACAGCGTGCCCAACTGCTACGCCGCGCTCGGCGTGATCCACGGCCGCTACGCGATGGTGCCGGAGCGCTTCAAGGACTTCATCAGCACGCCGAAGCCGAACGCCTATCGCTCGCTGCACACCACCATCTTCGGCCCCGAGCGCCGCCGCATCGAGGTCCAGCTCCGCACCCGGGACATGCACGAGATCGCCGAGATGGGCGTGGCCGCGCACTGGGCCTACAAGCAGGAGCGGCGGCTGACCGACGGCCGCCAGTACCGCTGGGTGCGCGGCCTGCTCGAGATCCTCGAGCAGGCGTCGGGGCCGGAGGAGTTCCTCGAGCACACCAAGCTCGAGATGTTCCAGGACCAGGTGTTCTGCTTCACCCCGCGCGGCGATCTGATCTCGCTGCCCCAGGGCGCGACGCCGGTCGACTTCGCCTACGCGGTCCACTCCGAGGTCGGCGACAGCACGATCGGCGCCAAGGTCAACGGCCGCCTGGTGCCGCTGCGGACGCGCCTCAACCACGGCGATCAGGTCGAGGTCATCACCAGCAAGAGCGCCTCGCCCGTCGCAGGCCTGGGAGCGGTTCGTCGTCACCGGCAAGGCGCGCTCGCGCATCCGCCGCTTCCTGCGCACCCGCCAGCGTAACGACTTCATCGCCCACGGCCGCGAGCTGCTGCAGCGCGCCGGACAGAAGGAGCGCGTCGCGGTCGGCGAGAAGCGGCTGGAAGCGGTGCTCGAGAGCCTGCACCAGCGGTCGGCCGACGACCTGCTGGCGGCGATCGGCGAGGGCGCGCTCGGCGCACGCGTGGTGATCGAGGCGCTCCGCCGCGGTCAGCAGCCGGCCACCCCTCCGGCGGCGGCCGCGGACGCCAAGGTGGTGCCGCTGCGCCGGCCGCGGGCGGCGCCGCCGCAGGACGCCCGCGACAGCCTGATCTCCGGCCTGTTGCCGGGGATGGCGCTCAACTTCGCCGGCTGCTGCCATCCGATTCCGGGCGACACGATCGTCGGCGTGGTGCGGACCGGGCGCGGCGTCGCGATCCATCGCAGCGACTGCCCGACCCTGACCCGCAAGACCGACGACGCCGACCGCTGGCTCGATCTGGGCTGGAACCCGGCCGCCAGGGAGGCCAAGGCGATCGCCCGGCTGCAGATCATGACCACCAACCAGCCCGGCAGCCTCGGCTCGCTCAGCACGGTGGTCGGCAAGCAGGGCGGCAACATCACCGACGTGCGCTTCGGCAGCCGCTCGCCGGATCTGTACGAGATCGTGCTCGACATCGAGGTCGAGGACCGCGATCACCTCGAGCGCATCGTCGCCAGCCTGCGCGCCACGCCGGTCGTGACCCTGGTCGAGCGGACCCAGGGGTGAGGCCGGCCGCGCCGCTCAACCAGGCCGCGGTCGTGCAGCTGTTTCGCGACTGCGGCGCCCTCCTGGAGGGCCATTTCCTGCTCTCCTCGGGGCTGCACAGCCCCTACTACCTGCAATGCGCGCGGCTCCTGATGGACCCCAGGCGGGCGGAGCAGGTCTGCGGCGCGTTGCGCGCGCGGATCGAGGAGGACCTGCCGGGCCTCGGCGTTCGATGCCATCGTCGCGCCGGCGCTCGGCGGCGTCGTGCTCGGCTACGAGCTGGCCCGCCAGTGCGGGACGAGCGCGCTGTTCGTCGAGCGCGTCGAGGGCCGGTTCGCGCTGCGCCGCGGCTTCGTGCTCGGGACCTGAAGTCGCGCGTGCTGATCGCCGAGGACGTGGTCACGACCGGCCTGTCGACGCGCGAATGCATCGCCTGCGTGCGCGCCACCGGCGCCGCGGTCGTGGCGGCCGCCTGCCTGATCGACCGCAGCGCCGGGGCCGTGGGGCTGGACGTGCCGCTGGTCGCCCTCGCCCGGCTCGAGCTGCCGGTCTATCCCGCCGATCGCCTGCCGCCCGAGCTCGCGGCGCAGCCCGCGACCAAGCCCGGCAGCCGCACGCCGCCGCCGGCCTAGGGCCGGCGCGGCGCCCGCGAAAGGAGCGGACACCGCCATGGCGCGCGCTATAATGGCTCCTTAAGCAGCGTAGCGCATAACCTAGGGCGCCATGTTTCGCCGTCGGCAACCGATCCCCCTCGGGCGGCGGTTGCGCGGCTGGCTCTGGCCGCAAATCGGCTGGCGCCGGCTGGGCACCTATCTGGTCAAGCGCCTCACCCGCTTGCCCGGGACGCCGCACAGCATCGCCGCGGGCTTCGCCTGCGGCGCGGCGATCTCGTTCACCCCGTTCATCGGGCTGCACACGCTGCTCAGCGTGCTCCTGTCGTTCCTCGTGCGCGGCAACTATCTGGCCGCGGTCGTCGGCACCCTGGTCGGCAACCCGTGGACCTTCCCGGTGATCTGGCTGACGAGCTACCAGCTCGGCCACGCCCTGCTCGGCAGCGCGCCCTCGGCGATCGCGCCGCTCGAGGAGCCGGAGCTGACCAGCCGCTGGCACGACCTCACGGCGTTGATCTGGCCGATGACGGTCGGCGGGGTGCCGCTCGGCGCGCTCGCCGGACTGCTGATCTACCTGCCCGTCGTGCGCATGGTCGCGGCCTACCAGAATGCGCGCCGGCACCGGCGCGAGCGCCGTCAGGCGGAGCGCCGCGACCGGCTCGGCATGCCCAATCCGAGCGCCTCACCGGGTACCGGCATCCCGTAAGCGCGCTCTGGTCAGCACGCGGCGCTCCGCCTATATAGCTGGCGCCCGACAAGAGCGTTCCGGATCGCGATCTCATGACCCTTCGTCGACGAGCGGCAGTGGGCCGGCGTGGGCTCACGCCGGCGGACGGCTGGCCCGGTCCTTCGGATCGGGGGCGATGATCCTGGGCGTCGGGACCGACCTGATCGACATCCGGCGGATCGAGCGCACCCTCGAGCGGTTCGGCGAGCGCTTCGTGGCGCGCGTGTTCACCACCGCCGAGCAGGCCAGGGCCGAGCGCCGCAGCGATCGCGCCGCTGCCTACGCCAAGCGCTACGCCGCCAAGGAGGCCTGCGCCAAGGCGCTCGGCACCGGCTTTCGCCAGGGCGTGTACTGGCGCGACATCGCGGTCGACAACCGGCCCTCCGGCCAGCCGCTGCTCCACCTCAGCGGCGGCGCGGCGGCGCGTCTGGCGGCCCTGACGCCGGCCGGCATGACGCGCGCGGATCGACGTCAGCCTGACCGACGAGCCGCCGTTCGGCCATGCCGTGGTGATCATCAGCGCCGTACCGGAAGCAGCGCCGCCGGCCGCCGCGTGATCCGGTCCGGCACTTCGCTTTACGTGGTGGAACGCGTTGGTTAGTGTCCGCGAACGAAGGGGACAAGGTTGAGCGCTGGTCATTCGAGGGACGTCGTGACCGTGCTTCCGGCGCAGGCTTTGCGCGCCGGAGCGGATGCCGATTCCGGCGCGAGAGTTGCCGCTGTGAAGAAACATGCGGCGATTGCGCGGAGCCGCTCGAAAGGCTTCTGGGAAACCGCGCGCACGCTGGTCTACGCCGTCGGGATCGCGCTCGCGGTGCGCACCTTCCTCTACGAGCCGTTCAACATCCCGTCGGGCTCGATGAAGCCGACGCTCTTGGTCGGCGACTACCTGTTCGTGTCCAAGTTCGCCTACGGCTACAGCAAGCACTCGCTGCCGTTCAGCCTGCCGCTGTTCGAGGGCCGGATCGCCGCGGAGCTGCCCGAGCGCGGCGACGTCGCGGTGTTCAAGCTGCCGTCCGACAATCGGACCGACTACATCAAGCGGATCGTCGGCCTGCCGGGCGACAAGCTGCAGGTCGACGACGGCGTCCTCTACATCAACGGCGAGCCCGCGAGCCGGGTCCGCCTCGAGGACTTCTACGACGACGACGGCACCAGCAACGGCGCGCTGGTGCGCTATCGTGAGACCCTGCCCGGACGGCGCCAGCTACACCGTGCTCGACATCATGGCGCACGGCTCGCTCGACGACACCCGGGTCTACGAGGTCCCCGCCGGCCACGTCTTCGCGATGGGCGACAACCGCGACAACTCGCTCGACAGCCGGGTCGACAACGTCGGCTTCATCCCGATCGAGAACCTGATCGGGCGGGCCGAGATCATCTTCTTCTCGACCAACGGCCTCGCCCGGCTGTGGGAGATCTGGAACTGGCCCGCCGCGATCCGCTTCCGCCGGCTGTTCCGGCCGATCGAGTGAGCGCCCCGGCGGCCGCGGCGCCTCCGGCCGAGCTCGAAGCCAGGCTCGGCCACCGCTTCGCCGACCGCACGCTCCTGCGCGAGGCGCTGACCCACAGCAGCTCGGTCGGTCGCGGGCAGCGCGCCGGGTCCAGCAACGAGCGCCTGGAATTCCTCGGCGACCGGGTGCTCGGTCTGGCGATCGCGGATCTGCTCATGGCGCGCTTCCCGCAGGAGAGCGAGGGCGCGCTCACCAAGCGCCAGGCCGGGCTGGTCTGCCGCGAGACGCTGGCCGAGGTCGCGCTCGAGCTCGATCTCGGCGCTGCCCTGGTGCTGGGGCGGAGCGAGGAGGACGCCGGCGGGCCGCGCCAATCCCGCGATCCTCGCCGACGCGCTCGAGGCGCTGATCGGCGCGATCTACCGCGATGCCGGGCTCGGCCCGGCGCAGGCGTTCATCCGCCGCCACTGGCGGGCGCGGCTCGAGGAGATGCGCAGCCCGCCGCGCGATCCCAAGACCACGCTGCAGGAATGGGCCCAGGGCCGCGGCCTCGCGCTGCCCGACTACCAGGTGGTCGAGGTCGGGGGCGCCGCCCACGCGCCGCGCTTCGAGGTCAGCGTGCGCGTCGCCGAGCTGCCCCCGGTCCGCGCGGTGGCCGGCTCCAAGCGGGCCGCGGAGCGCGCCGCGGCGGAGCAGCTGCTGGCCACGCTGGAGTCGATCGATGGCTGAGGCGGGCGCCGCGACCCGCTGCGGCTTCGTCGCGATCCTGGGCGCGCCCAACGTCGGCAAGTCGACCCTGCTCAACCGCCTGGTCGGCACCAAGGTGTCGATCGTGACCTCGAAGGTCCAGACCACGCGGCGCCGCATCCTCGGCATCACCGTCAAGGGCGCCGCCCAGCTGGTGTTCGTCGACACCCCCGGCATCTTCGTGCCGCGCCCCGGCCGCCGGCTCGAGCAGGCGATGGTCCAGGCGGCGTGGCGCGGGGTCGAGGACGCCGACCGGCGGCTCCTGGTGGTCGACGCCAAGCCGGGGCATCGATCGCGACACCCGCGTGATCCTCGACGGCATGCGCGAGCGCGGCTTTCGCGATTCGATCCTGGCGCTCAACAAGCTCGACCTGGTGGCGCCGCCGACCACGTTGCCGTTGATCCGGGAGCTCGATCAGACCGGCCTGTTCGAGCGCGTGCTGATCATCTCGGCGCTGACCGGCGATGGCTGCGACGACCTCCTGCAGGCGCTTGCTGGACGTGTTGCCCGAGGGCCCCTGGCTGTTCCCCGAGGACCAGCTGTCCGACCTGTCGCAGCGCGCCATGGCGGCCGAGATCACGCGCGAGAAGCTGTTCGAGCAGCTGCACCAGGAGCTGCCCTACAGCCTGACCGTCGAGACCGAGAACTGGGCCGCCTCGGCCGACGGCCACGAGATCCGGATCGACCAGACGATCTACGTGCAGCGCGCCACCCAGAAGGCGATCGTGCTCGGCAAGGGCGGGCACCAGATCAAGGCGGTGGGCCAGGCCGCGCGCGAGGAGCTCGAGACGATCCTGGACGCGCGGGTCCATCTGTTCCTGTTCGTCAAGGTGCGCGAGAAGTGGACCGCGGACCCGGAGCGCTATCGGGAGCTCGGGATCGAGTTCCCCGGCTGAGCCATGCTGTGGCAGGACGAGGGCGTGGTGCTGGCGCTGCGCCGCCATGGCGAGAGCTCGGCCGTGGTCAGCCTGTTCACCCGCGCGCATGGCCGCCACGCCGGCCTGGTGCGCGGCGGCGCCGGCCGCCGGGCGCGCTCGGTCTACGAGCCTGGCAACGCGCTGCGGGGTGACCTGGCGGGCGCGCCTGCCCGAGCAGCTCGGCAGCTTCAGCTGCGAGCTGCAGCGCACGGTCGCGGCCCGCCTGCTCGACCATCCCGACCGCCTGGCGGCGCTCGGCGCGGCCTGCGCGCTGCTCGAGGCGGGCCTGCCGGAGCGCGACCCCCATCCTTCGCTATACAAGATCTTGCTGGACTTGATTGATGCTCTACTTGATGATGCGGGCTGGCCAGAGCGCTACGTCCGCTTCGAGCTCGCCCTGCTCGCCGAGCTCGGCTTCGGCCTCGACCTCCAGGCCTGCGCCGTGACCGGAGAGACCGAGGATCTCGCCTACGTCTCGCCGCGCTCGGGCCGTGCCGTCAGTCGCCAGGGCGCCGGCGCCTACGCCGACCGCCTGCTCCCGCTGCCGGGCTTCCTGCTCGGCGCGGCGCCGGCCGACCCGGCCCAGATCCAGGCCGGTCTGCGGCTGACCGGCGCGTTCTTGCGCCGCCACCTGTTCGATGCTAGCGAGCGCGCCATGCCGAGCGCGCGCGAGCGGCTGCTGCGACAGCTCGCCCGCCGCGTCGGTGACCCGCCAGCCCAGGCGTGAGGGTCCATGTCGAGCTTGCCCGCAACCCCTTCGATCGAGCCGATCCCGTTCGCCGACGCGCTGAGCCGGCGCTACCTCGCCTATGCGCTCTCGACCATCACCGCGCGCTCGCTGCCGGACGTCCGCGACGGCCTGAAGCCGGTCCAGCGCCGGGTGCTCTACGCGATGCTCAAGCTGCGGCTCGACCCGGACAGCGGCTACAAGAAATGCGCCCGGGTGGTGGGCGACGTGATCGGCAAGTACCACCCCCACGGCGAGGCCGCGATCTACGACGCGATGGTGCGCCTCGCGCAGGAGTTCGCCCAGCGCTACCCGCTGGTCGACGGTCAGGGCAACTTCGGCAACATCGATGGCGATAACGCGGCGGCGATGCGCTACACCGAGGCGCGCCTGACCGAGGTCGCCCGCGCGCTGCTCGACGGCATCGAGGAGGACACGGTCGACTTCCGGCCGACCTACGACGGCAGCGACGAGGAGCCGGTGGTGCTGCCGGCGGCGTTCCCCAACCTGCTCGCCAACGGCACCAGCGGCATCGCGGTCGGCATGGCGACCAGCATCCCGCCGCACAACGCGGGCGAGCTGTGCCGGGCGCTCTGCCACCTGCTCGACCAGCCGGACGCCACGAGCGAGGCCCTGCTCGAGCACGTCAAGGGGCCCGATCTGCCGACCGGCGGGGTGCTGGTCGAGCCCTGGGCGAGCGTCGTCGAGACCTACCGCACGGGCCGCGGCAGCCTGCGCCTGCGCGCCCGCTGGCAGCGCGAGGAGCTGGGCCACGGCCAGTACCAGGTGGTGGTGAGCGAGATCCCCTATCAGGTCACCAAGTCGCGCCTGATCGAGCGCATCGCCGAGCTGCTCGCGCTGCGCAAGCTGCCGCTGCTCGCCGACGTGCGCGACGAATCGGCCGAGGAGGTGCGCCTCGTGCTGATCCCGCGCGCGCGCACCGTGCCGCCCGAGCTGCTGATGGAGCAGCTGTTCCGCCAGACCGAGCTCGAGGTCCGGCTGTCGCTCAACCTCAACGTCCTCGACGCCGAGGGCGTGCCGCGGGTGATGAGCCTGCGCCAGGCGCTGCGGGCGTTCCTCGAGCACCGGATGGTCGTGCTGATCCGGCGCTCGCGCCATCGCCTCGCCAAGGTCAGAGGACCGGCTCGAGGTCCTGGGGGCCTATCGGATCGCCTACCTCAACCTCGACGAGGTGATCCGGATCATCCGCGAGGAGGACGAGCCCAAGGCCGAGCTGATGCGCGCCTTCGAGCTCTCGGAGCGCCAGGCCGAGGCGATCCTGAACATGCGGCTGCGCCACCTGCGCCGCCTCGAGGAGCAGGGGCTGATCAAGGAGCAGCGGGCGCTCAAGGCCGAGGCGCGGGAGCTGAAGGAGCTGCTCAAGGACGAGGTGAGGCGCCGCGCCCGGCTCAAGGAGGAGCTCGACGAGACCGCGGAAAGGTTCGGCGACGGTCCGCTCGGCCGCCGGCGGACCACGCAGGGCGAGGTGCCGACGCTCGAGGGCGAGGTGCTGGAAGAGCCGGTCGAGCGCCAGCCGGTGACGGTCGTCTGCTCGCGCCAGGGCTGGATCCGTGTGCTGCGCGGCCACGTCGAGGACGGCGGCGAGCTGAAGTACAAGGAGGGCGATGCGCGCGCGCTTCGTCCTCAAGGCCGAGAGCACCGAGAAGCTCCTGCTGATCAGCAGCGACGGCCGTGGCTATCTGCTCCCGGTCGAGCGCCTGCCTGCCGGGCGCGGCCAGGGCGAGCCGCTTCGCCTGCAGATCGATCTCGGCCGCGGCGCCGAGCCGGTGATGCTCGCGGTCCATCGGCCCGAGGGCAAGGTCCTGCTGGCCTCGAGCGGGGCGCGCGGCTTCGTCGCCGAGGAGCCGGCGATCGCGGCCCAGACCCGGGCGGGCAAGCAGGTGTTCAATCTCGAGGAAGGCGAGCGCGTGACGGTCGCCGTGGCGGCCGAGGGCGACCACGTCGCGACCGTCGGCAGCAACCGCAAGCTCCTGATCTTCCCGCTCGACCAGCTGCCGGTCATGGGCCGCGGCAAGGGCGTGCTGCTGCAGCGCTACAAGGGCGGCGAGCTCGCCGATGCGGCCGTGCTGCGCCTCGCCGACGGCCTCAGCTGGCCGACCGCCAAGGGCACCCGGACCGTGACCGACCTCTCACCCTGGCTCGGCCGCCGCGGCCAGGCCGGGCGCATGGCGCCACACGGCTTCCCACGAAGCAACCGCTTCGATGGCTGAGTTCGCACTCCGAGCGCGCGCTCAGTCGAGGTAGTGCGGCTCGGGGCGGGCGTGGAGGTCCTCGTAGTGGACCAGGACCGGCGCGCCGAGCGCGCAGGGCTCGCCCGCGCGGAACGCCCATTCGCCCCGGTCGCAGTTCGCCGCGCGGACGTAGCCGTTGAGGTAGAACCGGCGCTCGCCCAGCGGAGCGGTTCGGGCCGGAGCCGTGGATCGTGTAGAGATGCCAGAGCGCGACGTCGCCGGGCTCGAGGCAAAGATCGATCCTGGCCGCGGGGTCGAGCCCGAGGGCTACGAGGTCGGCGTCGCTCAGCGAGCGGTCCATCACCCGGCCGGTGCTCGCGAAGCTGAGCTCGCCGAGCCGATGGCTGCCCGGCAGGATGGTCATCGCGCCGTTCTCGCGGCGGTGGGGATCGACCGCGATGCCGGTCTGGACGTAGGAGGTGGCCGGCGCCCGATAGGCCTCCCGCGGCCGCCGGAAGGCGATGTCCTGGTGGTAGCCGAACTCGCCGCCCTGCGCGCCCGGCGGCTTCCAGTGCAGCTGGTTGATGATCTGCTTGAGATCGCTGGCCGAGCAGAGGTGCCAGGATCGCCAGCAGCCGGCGGTCGGTGCGATAGCGCGCCAGCACCGGCTCGAAGTAGGATGGCCACTGCACCATCCGCACGACGCGTCCGCGGCTCGGGTCCTCGGCGACCCGGAACAGGACGTTGCCGTGCCGGAAGCTCGTGCGATGGCGCGAGGCCCTCGCGGTAGACCCGATCGAAGGCCGCGGCGAGCTCCTCCACCTCGTCGGGCCGGAACACGCCCCGCACGACGGCGAAGCCGAGCTCGCGGTAGTGGTCGAGGTAGGCTTGGTCCATGCCGATTCCCGCAGCGCTGTCGAGCGGGCGGGGCGCCCGAATGCTCGGCTCTCCCTAGCAGCTGCGCGTTAAGAACCGCACAAAACGCCAGCACGCGATGGCGCGCGCCGAGGCAGCCGAGGCTATGCCGGCGACCGGCGTTCTATGACAACAAAGCGGTTGCAGACGGATGTTCGCCTGGGATGGCAAAGCGGAGCCTCGCCGTTCAGCGCGCCGCGGCCTTCTTGCAGATCGGTTGAGCACCGCGAATGGAGTTCCTCGATTTGTGCTCTTGACGGCTACGTGAGCTGACGCCTAAGAATTTTTCCGCCCACAATGCCCTGGAAAAAAGTGCCGGACCCGAAGGTCCGGCGAGTTCATCAGGGAGGCTTAACGTCTGGGAGACGTGAGGATCATCGATCCTCAAACTTCAGGCATCGCGCCCGAAGCACGCGGAACCGTTCTCTTCAGGGATAGAGCCCGATCCCGCGGCAGCAAGAACCTGCGAAAACGCACGTCCTTGCTGCAACGCACAATATAGTAGGATGGCATCCGCTCGGCCAGAGCCTGAGCGCATGGCTGCCATGCATTATTGCAACGCTGTTGCTTATCTACCACACGGGTTGCTCGGCGAGCTTGCGCAGCAGGAAATCGCGAAACACGCCCACGCGCTTCGAGGCGCGCATCTCCTCGGGATAGACGAAGTAGGCATCGAAGGTCGGCCCTTCGAGCTGGGGCAGAACGCGGACCAGGCGCCGCGAGGTCGAGCACAGATAGTCTGGCAGGGACGCCACACCGAGGCCCCGCTCGGCCGCCCGCAACATCCCGTAGACGTTGTTGATCAGCAGCCTCGCGCGCCGCGGCGGGCTGCGCTCCAGCCCGTCCTGGCCCGCGATCAGGACCCAGTTGAGGCTCGGCACCGGCGGGGGCATGGCTTCGCTGCCGTAGACGATCAGCCGGTGCCGGTCGAGGTCGTCCGGCGTCTCGAGCGGCGGCGCATGCTCCAGATACTCCGGCGCGGCGTAGAGGTGGGTATGCACCGTCATCAGCCGCTTTTGGATCAGGTCGGGCTGGCGGGGCGGATTGAGGCGGATCGCGACGTCGGCCTCGCGCATGCTGAGGTCGAGCTCGGTGTCGATGACCAGCAGCGAGACCGTGATCTCCGGGTAGAGCTCGAGGAAGTCGCGCAGATGGGCGGTGAGCCACACGGTGCCGAAGCCGACCGTGGTGTTGATCCTGAGATGGCCGGCGGGCTGGTCCTTGGCCTCGTCGAGGCGGGTCTCGACCAGTGAGATCCGGGACGCGATCTCCTGCGCCGCCTCGAGCAGGATCTCGCCCTGCTCGGTCAGCACCAGGCCGCGTGCGTGGCGGTGGAACAAGGGCGTCCGCAGGTCCTCCTCGAGCGCGCTGATCTGGCGGCTGATCGCGGACTGGCTGAGGCCCAGGGACTCCGCCGCGCGGGTGAAGCTGCCGGCCTCCGCGACCCCGCAGAACACCCGCACGCGATCCCAGTCCATCATGGTCGCCTCCTAGGACCCGACCCCGTAGGCCGCCAGGGCCGGCGCCTCGGCGGGCAGACCGGCCAGGAACTTCTCCGCCTCGAGCGCCGCCATGCAGCCGCTGCCGGCCGCGGTCACCGCCTGGCGGTAGATCTTGTCCTGCAGGTCGCCGGCGGCGAACACGCCCGGGATCGCGGTGGCCGTGCTGTCCGGCGCGGTGATCACGTAGCCGTCCCGATCGAGCTCGAGCTGGCCCTTGACCAGCTGGGTCGCGGGATCGTGCCCGATGGCGATGAACACGCCCTCGACCGCGATCTCGCTCAGCGCCCCGCTCCGCACGTCGCGCAGGCGGACCCCGCGCACCGCGCGCGGCTGGTCCTCGCCCAGGATCTCCTCGACCACCTTGTTCCAGAGCACCTCGACCTTGGGATGGCGGAACAGCCGGTCCTGCAGCACCTTCTCGGCGCGCAGCTGGTCGCGGCGGTGGATCAGCGTGACCGAGCTCGCCATCTGGCCGAGGTAGAGGGCTTCCTCGACCGCGGTGTTGCCGCCGCCGACCACGGCCACCGGCTTGTTGCGGAAGAAGAACCCGTCACAGGTCGCGCAGGCCGAGACGCCGTGGCCGGCGAACGCCTTCTCGCTCGGCAGGCCCAGCCAGCGGGCCTGGGCGCCGGTCGCGAGGATCAGGCTCTCGGCCAGGAAGCTGTCGCCGGAATCCGCCCGGCACGCGAACGGCCGGCGCGCGAGGTCGACCTCGACGATGCTGTCGAACACCAGCTCCGCGCCGCAGTTGGCTGCCTGGGTCGCCATCTGCTCCATCAGCCACGGCCCCTGGATGACCTCGGCGAAGCCCGGATAGTTCTCGACGTCGGTCGTGATCGCGAGCTGGCCGCCGACCCCGAGGCCCTGGATCAGGATCGGCTGCAGATTGGCGCGGGCGGCGTAGATCGCCGCGGTGTAGCCGGCCGGCCCGGACCCGATGATCAGCACCTTGCAGTGGCGTGCCGCCGCCATGGCTCGATTCTCCTGCTCTTTCGGCGGGCAACACTTAAGGCGTCTCTGCCGCCGATGCCACCGCTTGGCGGTCGCCTGCGCCGATCGGCCTCGCCAGGCGCGCCCGGATCGCGTCCGCGACGACGCGCGGCCGGGTCGAGCGGCGGCGGACAACGCTCGGGCCAGGCGGCGCCGAGCGGCCGCAGATGGCCGGCCGCCTCGAGCGCTGCGTGCAGGCGGGCGAGCTTGGCGGAGGCGCCGCCCGCGGGGCGGAACAGGAACACCGGCCGGCCGCTCGCGCAGGCCTCGCTGCACATCGAGGCCGAGTTCCGCGGTCACGATGATCGCGTCGGCCGCGCCGAGCAGGCCGAGATAGGGATTGTCGGTCGGGTCGGTACCGGGCGACCAGCGATGCAGCAGCCGCGGCACGTCGATCGCGCGCCGCGAGCGCCGCCGTGCAGGCCTCGCCGGTGCGCCGGCTGGTGCTGACCAGCAGGCTGCCGCCGCGGGCGCCTGCGAGCGCGCTCGCCTCATGGGCGAGGCGCAAGGCGTCGCTCGGGCGGAACCGCACCGCCCGGTTGCTGCCGCCGACGAGGCAGGCGATCCGCGGCCGCGGCAGGTCGCCAAGCCGCGGCGCCAGCTCCCGCGCCGCCGCGGCGAGGCGCTCGCGCGTGACCCGATGCGGCACGCCGACCGTGCGGATCACCTCCGGCCGCTCCGCCGCCAGGTCGTCGTGCGCGGGCACCGCCAGGAGATCGAGCCCCCGGGCCGACCCGGGCCACATCAGCTGGACCAGAAAGGCGTCCGGCGCGCGGCGCTTGAGCCAGCGCGCCACCGGCGCGGTGCGGCGGCCGGCGGCGATCACCAGCTCGGGCCAGGGCGGCGCCAGCGCGGCGCGGGCCGCTTCGGTCAGCCCGATCAGCGAGGCGCCGAGCAGCCGGTTCGGGAGCCGGGCGAAGGGTCCGTAGCGGATCGGCTTGACGAGGAATGGCCACGCCAGCGCCTCGGCCACCGCGAGCGCCTGGTTGACGTTGCCCGGCCGGTCGTCCGCCAGCACCCAGGTGCGCGGCGGCCGGCCGCCCTGGCTACTTGGAGACGATCTCGCCGGGGTAGGCGACTTCCAGGATCTCGAAATAGCGGGTCCCCCGGGGCGTCGGCACCTCGACCGTGTCGCCGGCCTCGCGGCCGATCAGCGCGCGCCCGAGCGGGGCGCTGATCGACAGCAGGCCAAGCTGGATCTCCGCCTCCTCCGGCCCGACCACCTGGTAGACGACCTCCTCCTCGGTCTCCTCGTCGACCAGCTTGACCTGGGCGCCGAACTTGACCGTCGAGCCGCCCTGCTGGCTGATGTCGATGATCTCGGCGCGGGCGAGCTTGTCCTCGAGCTCGAGCATCCGGCCCTCGATGAAGCTCTGACGCTCGCGCGCGGCATGGTACTCGGCGTTCTCCGACAGATCGCCATGCTCGCGCGCCTCCGCGATCGCCTTGATCACCGAAGGCCGCTCGTCGTACTTCAAACGCTTGAGCTCTTGCTCGAGCCGCGTGTAGCCGCCCGAGGTCATCGGGATCCTGTTGCTCATCGGTGACCATCACAATGCGCAGGCGCGCGTCCCGCTGCGCCCGAGGAGGGGACCTGATTAGCCGAGTCCCGAATAATAGGATTGTAGGGGAGCCACTGCAAGTTCGCGCTCGGCCAGCGTGACCAGCGCCTGGACCACGGCGCGCGCGCCCGCCACCGTGGTGTAGTAGGGCACCTTGTAGACCAGGGCGGCGCGGCGCAGCGTGTAGCTGTCGCGGATCGCGCGCTGGCCCTCGGTGGTGTTGAGCACCATCACGATCCGGCCGTCCTTGATCCGGTCGACGACGTGCGGGCGGCCCTCGAACACCTTGTTGACGTCTTCGACCTCGAGGCCCGCGGCGCGCAGGTGCTCGGCGGTGCCGCGGGTCGCGATCAGCTGGTAGCCGCGCTCCAGGAGCACCCGGCCGAGCGCCACCATCGCCGGCTTGTCGCGGTCGCGCACCGAGATGAACACCGTGCCGTGCTCGGGCAGCTGGTTGCCGGCGGCGAGCTGGGACTTGGCGAAGGCCGCGCCGAAGTCGCGGTCCAGGCCCATCACCTCGCCGGTCGACTTCATCTCCGGGCCGAGCAGCAGATCGACCCCGGGAAAGCGCGCGAAGGGGAACACCGCCTCCTTGACCGCGACGTGCGCCGGCGGGCGCTCGGCGCAGATCGAAGCCGTCGAGCGTCTCGCCGGCCATCACCCGGGCGGCGATCTTGGCGATCGGACGGCCGATCGCCTTGGCGACGAAGGGCACCGTGCGCGAGGCGCGCGGATTGACCTCGAGGATGAACACCTCGCCATCCTTGATCGCCATCTGCACGTTCATCAGGCCGCGCACCTCGAGCGCCCGCGCCAGAACCTCGGCCTGGTGGCGGATCTCGGCGAGGACGTCCTCCGGCAGCGAGTAGGGCGGCAGCGAGCAGGCGCTGTCGCCGGAATGGATCCCGGCCTCCTCGATGTGCTCCATCACCCCGGCGACGAACACCCGCTCGCCGTCGGCCACCACGTCGACGTCGACCTCGATCGCGTCCTGCAGATAGCGATCGATCAGGATCGGCCCGAGCCGGGCGAGCTTCCCCGCCTCGGCCATGAACTGCGCGACCTCGGCGGCGCTATGCACGATCCGCATCGACTGGCCGCCCAGCACGTAGGACGGCCGCAGCACGACCGGGAAGCCGAGGCGCTCGGCCTTGCCCAGCAGCTCCCGCGGGTCGCTGCAGACGGCGTTGGCCGGCTGGCGCAGGCCGAGCCGCTGCAGCAGCTTCTGGAAGCGCTCGCGATCCTCGGCGAGGTCGATCGCGTCGGGCGAGGTGCCGAGGATCGGCACGCCGGCCGCGGCGAGCGGCTGGGCGAGCTTGAGCGGGGTCTGGCCGCCGAGCTGGACGATCACGCCCACGAGCTCGCCCACGCTCGCCTCGACGCGCACGATCTCGAGCACGTCCTCGGCGGTCAGCGGCTCGAAGTAGAGCCGGTCCGAGGTGTCGTAGTCGGTCGAGACGGTCTCCGGGTTGCAGTTGACCATGATCGTCTCGTAGCCGGCCTCGGCGAGCCCGAACACGGCGTGGACGCAGCAGTAGTCGAACTCGATCCCCTGGCCGATGCGGTTCGGCCCGCTGCCGAGGATGATCACCTTGCGCCGCGCGCTGGGCCAGGCCTCGCATTCGGCCGGCCCGTCCCCCTCGCCATCCGCGATGCCGGTCTCGTAGCAGCTGTAGAGGTAGGGCGTGCGGGCCTCGAACTCGGCGGCGCAGGTGTCGACCCGCTTGAACACCGGATGGACCCCGAGCGCCTGCCGCCGCGCCGCGACGGCGGCCTCGCTCAGCCCGGCGAGCGTGGCGAGGCGGGCATCCGAGAACCCCAGCGCCTTGAGCTGGCGCAGGCCGGCCGCGTCCTCCGGCAGGCCGGCGGCGCGGACCCGGCCCTCGGTCGCCACCAGCGCCTGGATCTGCCGCAGGAACCAGGGGTCGTAGCGGCAGGCGGACTGGATCTCGGGCAGACCGAGCCCGGCGCGGAAGGCCTGCGCGATGACCCGCAGGCGGTCCGGGGTCGGGCGGCCGAGCGCGGCGCGCAGCGCGTCGCTCGGCCGCTCCGGATCGGTGAGCCCCTCGATCTCGACCTCGTCCAGACCCTCGAGGCCGGTCTCGAGCGAGCGCAGCGCCTTCTGCAGCGATTCGGCGAACGTCCGGCCGAGCGCCATGACCTCGCCGACCGACTTCATCGCGGTGGTCAGCACCGGGTCGGTCTCGGGGAACTTCTCGAAGGTGAAGCGCGGCACCTTGGTGACCACGTAGTCGATCGTCGGCTCGAACGAGGCCGGCGTCACGCCCGTGATGTCGTTGGTGATCTCGTCCAGCGTGTAGCCGACCGCGAGCCGCGCCGCGACCTTGGCGATCGGGAAGCCGGTCGCCTTGGAGGCGAGCGCGGAGGAGCGCGAGACCCGCGGGTTCATCTCGATGATCACCATGCGGCCGTCGTCGGGATTGACCGCGAACTGCACGTTCGAGCCGCCGGTATCGACCCCGATCTCGCGCAAGACCGCGATCGAGGCGTTGCGCATCCGCTGGTATTCCTTGTCGGTCAAGGTCAGCGCCGGGGCGACGGTGATGCTGTCGCCGGTATGCACGCCCATCGGGTCGACGTTCTCGATCGAGCACACGATGATGCAGTTGTCGGCGCGGTCGCGCACCACCTCCATCTCGTACTCTTTCCAGCCGAGGACCGACTGCTCGACCAGGACCTCGCCGATCGGCGAGGCGTCGAGCCCGGCGGCCACCACCTGCTCGAACTCCTCGCGGTTGTAGGCCACCCCGCCGCCCCAGCCGCCGAGCGTGTAGCTCGGCCGGATGATCGCCGGCAGCCCGACCTCGTCGAGCGCCGTTCCGGCCTCGGCGAGGGTGCGCGCCACCCGGCTGCGCGGCATCTCGAGGCCGATCCGCGCCATCGCTGCGCGGAACAGCTCGCGGTCCTCGGCCTTGGCGATCGCCTCGCGCGAGGCGCCGATCAACGCCACGCCGTAGCGCTCGAAGGTGCCGTCCTCGGCGAGCGCGCGCGCCATGTTGAGCGCGGTCTGGCCGCCCATGGTCGGCAGACAGGCATCGGGCCGCTCCTTGGCGATGATCTTGGCCACCACCTCGGGCGTGATCGGCTCGACGTAGGTCGCGTCCGCCAGATCGGGATCGGTCATGATCGTGGCCGGGTTGGAGTTGACCAGGATCACCCGGTAGCCCTCGGCCTTGAGCGCCTTGATCGCCTGGGTGCCGGAGTAGTCGAACTCGCAGGCCTGGCCGATCACGATCGGACCGGCGCCGATCACCAGGATCGACGCGATGTCCGTGCGCCTGGGCATCAGGCCGCTCCCGGCCCTGCTCGCCCTTCGAGGGCTGAGGGCGCGGCTAGCCTGCGGCTTCGAGGTGCCCGGCGTCTGCCGTGGCTTCGCACGAGGCAGCTCCCCCGAGCGACGGATCGCCCCCCAGTTTCGAAGGGAACTCCGGCGCGACGGTAACCTTCATTCGGCGCGCTCGATCAGCCGGAGGAAGCGGTCGAACAGGTAGGCGCTGTCCTGGGGGCCGGGGGACGCTTCGGGATGGTACTGGACCGAGAAGACCGGCCGGTCGCGCAGGCCAGGCCCTCGAGCGAGCCGTCGAACAGCGAGACATGGGTCGCCTCGACGCCCTCCGGCAGGCTCTCCGGCCGCACCGCGAAGCCGTGGTTCTGGCTCGTGATCTCGACCTTGCCGGTGGTCAGGTCCTTGACCGGATGGTTGGCGCCGTGGTGGCCGAACTTCATCTTCTCGGTGCTCGCGCCGAGCGCCAGAGCGAGCATCTGATGGCCGAGGCAGATCCCGAACAGGGGCTTGCCGCTGGCCAGCAGCTTCTGGATCTCGGGCACCGCGAAGCGGCCGGTCGCGGCGGGGTCGCCCGGGCCGTTGGACAGGAAGATGCCATCCGGCGCCAGCGCCAGGACGTCCTCGGCCGGCGTCGTCGCCGGGACCACGGTGACCCGCAGACCAAGCGAGGTCAGCGAGCGCAGGATGTTGCGCTTGATTCCGTAGTCGACCGCGACCACATGGTGGCGTCCGTCCTCTGCCTGGCCGTGGCCGTCGGGGTAGTGCCACACGGTGCCGGTCCAGGCGTAGCGCTGGCGACAGGACACGTCCGAGGCGAGATCCATGCCCACCAGCCCAGGCCACTCGGCGGCGAGCCGGGCGAGCCGGGCGTGATCCGGACCATGCTCGGGATCGAAGCCGAGTGCTGCGGTCTGCGCGCCGGCCGCGCGCAGATGGCGGGTCAGGCGCCGGGTGTCGATGCCGGCGATGCCGACCAGCCCCTGACGCTCCAGCCAGCGATCGAGGCGCTGGCCGGCGCGGTAGTTCGACGCATCCGTGACCGGCGCGTGCAGCACCACGCCCCGGGCGTGGCAGGTGAGCGCCTCGACGTCCTCGTCGTTGGCGCCGACGTTGCCGATGTGCGGGAAGGTGAAGGTGATCAGCTGGCCGGCGTAGGATGGATCGGTCAGGATCTCCTGGTAGCCGGTCATCGCGGTGTTGAACACGAGCTCGCCGACGACCTCCGCCGGCATTCCCAGCCCCTGGCCGCGGAAGATCGTGCCGTCGGCGAGCACGAGGCACGCGGCGGCCGCAGGGCGCACGGTAACGGTCATGAAAACAGTCGCTCGTATGTTAGGCGTAGAGCACCGCCGCTCGGCCCGAAGGGCCAGCGGGCGGGACCTTACGCCAGGGTCGAAACAGCCGTCAAGCGGCCGGCGGCGTGCCCGGCGCCGGCTCCTTGCGAGGTGGTAGGGTGCGATGATAGTCGATGGCAGATGAGCCGATCAGGAAAGAGCCGGTGCTACGCGAGCAGCTGAACGAGGCGCTCCGGACGGCGACCGAGAACGACCAGCGGTGCGCGATGGCGATCGTGCGGCTGATCCATGCGGCGCTCAAGGAGCGCGACCAGACCTCGCGCGCCGAGGGTCAGCCCGAGGGCCTGTCGGACGCCGAGCTGATCGAGCTGCTGCAGGCCATGGTCGCGCAGCGCAGCGAGAGCATCCGGCGCTACGAGGAGAGCGGCCAGCTCGAGCTCGCCGAGCGCGAGACCGAGGAGATCGAGGTGATCCGGCGGTTCCTGCCGCCGAAGCTCGGCGAGGACGCCTGCGCGGAGGCGGTGAGCCGCGTGATCGCCGACCTCGGCGCGTGCAAGCTCAAGGACACCGGGCGCGTGATCTCGGAGCTGAAGCACCGCTATCCGGGCCAGATGGACTTCGCCAAGGCGCGCCGTCTGGTGTGCCAGAGGCTCGGCTAGCGGCACTTCGCAGCGGCGGCCGCAACGCAGCCGCGACCATTGACGAGCAGCGGCCGCTCGATCACAAAGAACGACCGCCAAGCTCAACCAAAGGCCGAAACCCGCGTGCAGCATCGGCAGGTCGGCGCCCTTCGGCAGAACGATGGCTGATCAAGGCGCCATCTCGCTCGACGAGTTCAAGGCGCGCCTGCCGCTGGTCGAGCTGGTCGGGCGGCACGTCCGCCTGACCCGGCGCGGCCGCGAGCACCTGGGCCTGTGTCCGTTCCACCAGGAAAAGACGCCCTCGTTCACGGTCTCCGAGGCCAAGGGCTTCTACCACTGCTTCGGCTGCGGCCAGCACGGCAACGCGATCGACTTCATCATGGCGATCGAGGGCCTGGAGTTCGCGCCGGCGATCGCCCGCTTGGCCGAGCTGACCGGGCTGCCGGCGCCCTATCGCGCCGGCGCGGGCGCGGCGCCGGTCGACCGGACGCTCTACGCCGTCAACGAGGCGGCGGCGCGCTGGTTCGCCGGGCGGCTGGAGAGCGCGCAGGGGGCGGAGGCGGCCGCCTACCTTCAGGGCCGCGGGCTCGACCACGCGACGATTCTGCGCTTCGGCCTGGGCTACGCGCCGGCCGAGCGCACCGGCCTCAAGCGCGCGCTCCAGGCCGAGGGCTATCCCGAGCAGGCGGCGCTCGAGGCGGGCCTGCTCGTGCAGCCGGAGGACGGGCCGAGCTACGACCGCTTCCGGCATCGGGTGACCTTCCCGATCCACGACCGGCGCGGCCGCGTCGTCGGCTTCGGCGGCCGGGCGCTGGGCGAGGCCCAGGCCAAGTATCTGAACAGCCCCGATACGCCGCTGTTCCACAAGGGCGAGCTGCTCTACGGCCTCGCCCTGGCGCGGCCGGCGGTGCGCCAGCGCGGCAGCGTGGTCGTGGCCGAGGGCTACATGGACGTGATCGCGCTGGCCCAGGCCGGCTTCGCCAACGCCGTGGCGCCGCTCGGCACGGCGGTCACGGAAGCGCAGCTCGCCCTGCTGTGGCAGCTCGCCGACGAGCCGGTGGTCTGCCTGGACGGCGACGAGGCCGGCCTGCGCGCGGCGCATCGCCTGATCGAGCGCGCGCTCCCGGTGCTCAAGCCCGGCAAGTCGCTGCGCTTTGCGCTGCTGCCCGCCGGCCAGGACCCGGACAGCCTGCTGCGCAGCGCCGGGCGCGGCGCGCTCGAGCGCCGGCTCGCGGACGCGCTGCCGCTGATCGAGTTCCTGTGGCGGCGCGAGCTGGCCGGTCGCAGCCTGAGCACGCCCGAGCGCCGCGCGGCGCTGACCCAGCGCTGGCACCAGCTCGCGCAGAGCGTCGTCGACCGCGAGCTCCGCTGGCGGTTCCGCCAGGAGGCCCAGCAGCGGCTGCGCACGGCGTTCGCTCCCCACGAGCGGCCGGGACGCGGCCCGGCCGCGGCGCCGCGCGGCCAGGCCGCCGCCGGCGTCGGGTCACGGCGCCTGGGCGAGCTGCTGGCCCGGCCCGAGCTCGCCGATGCGCGCCAGCTGTTCGGCCCGATCCTGGTGCGCCCGGAGCTGCTGCACCATGTCGAGGAGGAGTTCGGCGCGCTCGAATTCGGCGCGCCGGAGCTCGACGCGCTGCACCAGGCGATTCTTTCCTGGTACGGCGAGTCCGGCCACCTTGACCCCGCTGGTTTGAGCAACCACCTGTCCGGGATCGGTTTTGCCGGCCTGGTCAAGCAGCTGGCGGCTTCCGGTCCCGGCACGAGGTGGTACGGCCGGGAAGGGGTTACGGAAAGCGCGGTGCTCGACGGCTGGCGGAGGTGCGTTGCCCGGCATCGTCAATTCGCCGAGCGGCGCGCCGTCGCGCATGCCGTCTCGGCCGCGATGGCGGAGCAGCGTGCCGACACCGGGGCGCATGTCATGGCGGTGAACCGTCTGATCAACCCCGATCGCGTCGGCGCGGCGCGGCGCCCGGCGGAGGATCAGGGGCGATGACGCCCACCGCCGACTTGCCCGCGCTGCCAGCACGGGCTGGGGCCGCCATGGCGGCCGGGCCCGCGGGGTCACGCCGGGTGCAGTCACACTGGGTCAAGAAGGAACGGCCGAATGGCGAAAAGCGCAGTCGCGAGCGGGACCCCGGCGATCAAGCCCGTGCCGGGCAAGGGCGGGTCGGACCCTGTCGGGCAGGATCTCATCGCCAGCTCGCCGGGTCTCAAGCGGCTCCTGGTCCAGGCCCGCGAGCGCGGGGTGGTCACGGTCGACGAGATCAACGCCGCCCTGCCTGAGGAGGAGGTCTCGCCCGACCAGGTCGAAGAGCTGATCGCGATGTTCGAGGACATGGGCGTGACCGTCGGCCGCGAGGAGGACGGCGCCAACGGCGCAGGCCCCAAGACCGAGCTCGAGGGCGGCGAGGAGGAGAGCGAGGGCCCCGCCGCGATCGACGATGAGGATCTCGGCCGCACCGACGACCCGGTGCGCATGTACCTGCGCGAGATGGGCACGATCGAGCTGCTCTCGCGCGAGGGCGAGATCGAGATCGCCAAGCGGATCGAGGCCGGCCGCAACACCGTGCTCGAGGCGCTGTGCGAAAGCCCGCTGACCATGCGCGCGATCATCAGCTGGCGCGGTGCGATCGGCGAGGGCAAGGTCCTGCTGCGCGACGTCATCGACCTCGAGGCGACCTATGTCGCCGAGCCGCAGCCCGAGGACAGCAGCGAGACCAAGCCCGAGGAGGGCGAGGCGGCCGCCGAGGCCCAGGGCGAGGAAACCGAGGAGGAGGAGGAGTTCGACGACGGCGCCCTGTCGCTGTCGGCGATGGAGGCCACGGTCCGCGACGGCGTGCTCGCGACCTTCGATCAGATCGCGCTCACCTACGACCGGGTGCGGGCGCTGCAGGAGCATCGCCTCGCGGCGCTGCAGCGCAACGAGCCGCTCGATGCCGAGCTCGACGCGCGCTACGAGCAGGCCCGCAGCGAGGTCGTCGAGCTGGTCAACCAGATCCACCTCAACCCCAACCGGGTCGAGGGCCTGGTCGAGCAGCTGTACAACGTCAACCGGCGCCTCAACGCGCTCGAGGGCAAGCTTCTGCGCCTCGCCGAGAGCTGCCGGACCGAGCGCGAGGTGTTCCTGCGCCACTACCGGGGCAACGAGCTCGATCCCGAGTGGGTCGAGCGCATGGCCGGGCAGGGCGACGCGTGCTGGGCGACCTTCGTCGAGCGCCACGGCAGTGAGATCGACGCGATCCGCACCGACATCGCCGGCATCGCCAGCAGCACCGGGCTGCACATCGGCGAGCTGCGCCGCATCGTCGGGCCTCGTGCAGAAGGGCGAGCGCGAGGCCAGCCGCGCCAAGAAGGAGATGGTCGAGGCCAACCTGCGCCTCGTGATCTCGATCGCCAAGAAGTACACCAACCGCGGCCTGCAGTTCCTCGACCTGATCCAGGAAGGCAACATCGGCCTGATGAAGGCGGTCGACAAGTTCGAGTACCGGCGCGGCTACAAGTTCTCGACCTACGCGACCTGGTGGATCCGCCAGGCGATCACCCGCTCGATCGCCGATCAGGCGCGCACGATCCGCATCCCGGTGCACATGATCGAGACCATCAACAAGCTGGTCCGCGCCTCGCGCCAGATGCTGCACGAGTACGGCCGCGAGCCGACGCCGGAGGAGCTCGCGACCAAGCTCAACATGCCGCTCGACAAGGTCCGGAAGGTCCTCAAGATCGCCAAGGAGCCGATCTCGCTCGAGACCCCGATCGGCGACGAGGAGGACAGCCACCTCGGCGACTTCATCGAGGACAAGAACGCGGTCCAGCCGGTCGAGGCGGCGACGCTCTCGAACCTGCGCGAGGCGACGACCCGCGTGCTGGCGACGCTCACCCCGCGCGAGGAGCGCGTGCTGCGCATGCGCTTCGGCATCGGCATGAACACCGACCACACGCTCGAGGAGGTCGGCCAGCAGTTCTCGGTGACGCGCGAGCGCATCCGCCAGATCGAGGCCAAGGCTTTGCGCAAGCTCAAGCACCCCTCGCGCTCGCGCAAGCTGCGCTCCTTCCTCGACAGCTAGCAGGGGGCCGCGGCCGTAGCCGGTCGCCTGCTCCGCTCGCCCCGCGCGGAGCGAGGCCGCTGCCGACGGCGGCGCCTGCGCCTCGCACGCCCTCGTCCGTGCGTTCCCTGATCGCGCCTCCCCAGGATCTCCCAAGTCGGCGCGCAGCATGTGCCGGTCAACCTGAACGGTGGCTGAACGGCTTGACGCCACGGCCGCCGGGCGCAAGCTTGCGGCCCGCGGGCCCGTAGTTCAGTGGTCAGAACGCGCCGCTCATAACGGTGTTGTCGCAGGTTCGAATCCTGCCGGGCCCACCACCCACGTCTGCGCGATGCTTGGTCGTTCCCTCCCGCCTCGCCCTTCCCGCGTCGATGAGAGGTCGACGCCGGCCTGGCCGGTCGCGTCGCAGGCTCGTCCGCCCGGCGGCGGCGTCCCGCTCAGGACGCCGCTTCCCCTCGACCAGGCCGGAATGGGGGTGGCGCCGGTCGCCCCGCGCGTTGCGCTTGCGCACGTAGGTGATGGTCGCCTCCGGATGGGCGATCTTGGCCTTGAGCGCGGCGATCAGCGCATCTTCCGCCTCGACCGCGAGCTGATCGGTCCGATTGTTGAGCTTGATGCCGACGGCGTATTGCAGGGGCGCCATGGCAGCCGTCCTCCGGTTCGCGGGTCCGCTGCCGTCAATCTAGGGCCGGCGCGCCGGTTTCTGAAGCCATGAGAGGGCGCGGCCGTCGGCGGGGCTGGTCAAAGGGCCGCGGGCGCGGCATGAGGGACAGGGACGCCGGCCGGAGCGATCTGGCCCCGGTCGTTGGGAGGCGGTGTGCTCGAGATCTACGTCGACGCCGACGGCTGCCCGGTCAAGGACGAGGTCTACCGGGTGGCCGGGCGCTACGGCCTGAAGGTCTGGGTCGTCGCCAACGACTGGCTGCGGGTCCCCGAGGACCCGCTGGTGACCCGGGTGACGGTGAGCGAGGGGCAGGACCGCGCCGACGACTGGATCGCGGAGCGGATCGGGCCGGGCGACGTCGCGATCACCGCCGACGTGCCGCTCGCCGCCCGCTGCGTCCAGCGCGGGGCGCGCGCGCTCGCGCCCAATGGCCGCGTCTTCAGCGCGGACTCGATCGGGACCGACCTGGCGAGTCGCAATCTCATGACCGCGCTGCGCGAGGCGGGCGAGATCCGGGGCGGCGGCCGGCCGTTCACCAGGCAGGACCGGTCGCGCTTCCTCGGCGCGCTCGACGGCGCCATCCAGGCGATCCGGCGGACCGGGCGCTGAGCCTCGAGGGACGGGAGACGCTGCCGATGCGCCTGGTGCTGGCCGAGATGATGCACGAGACCAACACCTTCTCGCCGATCGCGACGCCGCTCGAGGCGTTCCAGATGGGCACGGGCCGGCCCGGGCCGGTGTTCGGCGCCAACGCGGCGCTCGCGCGCTTCGAGGGCACCAACACCTCGCTCGGCGGGCTGATCGAGGTGGCGCGCGACGCGGGCGCCGAGATCGTGATCCCGATCGCAGGCGGCGCGCCGCCGAGCGGCCGGGTCGACGACGATGCCTTCGAGACCTTCGCCGGCGCGATCACCCGTGCGGTGGCGGACGGCTGCGATGCGGTGCTGCTGGCGCTGCACGGCGCGATGGCGACGCAGAGCCACGACGATGGCGAGGGCGAGCTGCTCCGCCGCATCCGGGCGCTGGCGCCGGCGGTGCCGATCGCGGTGGCCCTCGACTTCCACACCAACCTGAGCCGCGCGATGGTCGACCATGCGACCGTGATCGCCGGCTACCGCACCTACCCGCACATCGACACCGCCGAGACCGGCCTGCGCGCCGGGCGCGATGCTGCTGCGCGCGCTGAGGGGCGAGGTCGCGCCGGTGATGCGCATGGGCAAGCTGCCGCTGCTGACCCATACCCTCAGGCAGGGCCACGACGTCCAGCCGCTCAAGGACATCATGGACCGGGCGGTGGCGGCCGAGGCGCAGGGCGAGGTGCTCGCCTGCTCGCTGTTCGGCGGCTTCCCGATGGCCGACATCCCGCACGTCGGGTTCAGCGCGATCGCGCTCGCCGACGGCGATCCCGCGCCGGCCGATGCGCTCGTCCAGGAGCTGCTCGACATGGCCTGGCAGCGGCGGGCGGACTTCGTCTACCGGGTCGAGCCGGTCGCGCGGACGATCGCCGCGGCCAAGGCGCTCGGCGAGGGGCCGATCGTGCTCGTCGACCATGGCGACAACGTGTTCTCGGGCGGTACCCAGGACGTCATGGCGACGGTCGCCGAGGCGCTGCGCCAGGAGCTCGAGGAGATCGCGATCGGCCCGATCTGGGACCCGGCGAGCGTGCAGCGGATGATCGAGGCGGGCGAGGGCGCCGCGCTGACCCTGGAGCTCGGCGGCAAGACCGCGATGCCGGCGCTCGGCCTCGCCGCCGAGCCGCTCCCGATCAGCGGGCGCGTCCGCAGGATCACCGACGGCCGCTACACCGTGACCTGCCCGATGATGACCGGGGTCGAGCTCGACCACGGCCCGTCGGCGGTGCTCGATGCCGGCCGCGCGCTGATCCTGGTCAGCTCGAAGCGGATGGAGCCGTTCGACCTCGGCGTGTTCCGCCATGCCGGCATCGAGCCGACCGCGCAGCGCTATCTCCTGATCAAGTCGCGCCAGCACTTCCGCGCGGGCTTCGCGCCGATCGCCAGGCACGTCCTCCTGGTCTCGGGCCCCGGCGTCACCAGCTCCGACTACGGCCTGTTCCGGTGGACCAAGGTGCCGCGGCCGCTCTACCCGCTCGATCCCGACATGGCCCGGCCGGCCTGACCCGGGCGCCGCGCCCCGGTCGCGGCCGTCGGAGCGAGCAGCGGGCCAGACCGCGCAGTGACCAAGCCGCCGCACCCGGCGCGGATCGCGGATCATGAGGTCCGCATCGACCGAGACATCGGGGATGACGGCGGATACGTCGTCCAGTGACGTGGTGGCGAGGGCCCCCGGCGCGACTACAGCTGGCCGCTCCTGCGATACCAGTCCGCGGTCCGCTTGATGCCTTCCTTGAGGCCCACGATCGGTCGGAAGCCGAGCTCGGTCTCCGCCTTGCGGGTCGAGAAGGTGAAGTTCTTCCGGAAGAAATCCATGCGTCGCCGATGCAAGGGCGGCTGGATGCCGAACGGCTTCAGCAGCTTCTCGATCACTGCCGCGCCCGCCATGAACGGCCACATGGGCGCGTGCCAGGGGCGCAGGTCGGTATCGACCTCGGCGGCGATCGTGGTCGCGATCTGATGGGTCGAGGCGGCTTCCTTGCCGGCGAGCACGAAGAGCGCGCCGGACTGGACCTCGGCCCTTCCTGCCAGCAACAGGCCGCTGATCAGATCATCGATGAAAATCATCTGGTGCAGGTTCTCGCCTCCGCCGATGAGGATGAACACCCCGCTCTTGATCGCCGTGAACAGCTTCAGCAGGCGATGGTCGCCCGGGCCATAGGTCTCCGAGATCCGGACAATCACCACATGCAGCTGGTCCTTGACCGCACGGACCAGGTTCTCGGCCGCGAGCTTGGTCTCGCCGTAGAGGTTGTCGGGCGTGGCCGGGGAGCCCTCGTCGAGCTGCCCGTTCGGCGCGCCGTAGACGCCGATCGTGCTGGCGTAGACCAGGCGGCCGACCCCGCCCTCGATACAGGCGTCGAGCACCGCCTTCGTCCCCGCGACATTGACCTCCCAATATCGCTGATCGGGGATGTTCATCTCATGCTGGGCCGCCGCCAGATGGAACACGACGTCCCGGTCGCGCACGGCGGCCTGGACCCGGTCGGCTTCGGTGACCGAGCCGAGGACGACCTCGACGCCGGCCTCCTCGACCGTCCTCTTGTTCTCGTCCTCCGTCTTGGTCCTGACGAGGGCGAAGACCCGGACCGCATGGCCCTCGGCGGCGCAGCGCAACGCCAGCCGGGACCCGATGAATCCCGTGCCGCCGGTGATCAGAATCCTGGTTGGCTTCGGCGTCACGCGAGCAGATCCGGTCAGCCAGGCGCGCGCGCGGCTGCCACGTCGCGCTCTGGCCGGCGGGCACCGGACAAGCTTGCCCGGACGCTGTCCTGTTCCTCGCGCATCCGCGCCTGGTCCCAGCCACATTCACGCGCCATGATGGCGGCGCACCGGCCGAGAGCCGTCTCCCCCGGATCGCCGCCGGTCGCCAGATCGGTGCGCCGAAAGGCGACGTCGGCCATGGTGATCGCCATCTCCTCGCGGACCGCGTGGACGACCTCGGCTGCGATCACCGGCGAAGATCCCAGGGTCTCGCCCAGCTCCGGGCGATCGGCGAGATCGGCCAGCACACGGGGGTAGGCAGCGCCGTGATTGTGGACCAGAGCCCGGACGACCTCGGCTGGCAGGGTCCGATGCTGCCGCTGTGCGGAGGCGATCAGCGCCTCGAGATCGTCGATCTCGCCGCCGTCGAGACGGTTCGCGTCGCTGCGGGACGGCGCCGGGTCGCGGCCGAGCTTGCGGCAGATCAGATCGACCGCGTCCGCCGCCTCGCACGGTCCGGTCGTGTAGCGCACCCCGATCAGCGTCACCAGCCCCTCGAGGCCGCGCTCCCTGGCGTGGTCGACGAGGCGCGAGCGATGGGCGAATCGCAAGTTGCGCGCATCGGCCCGATCGTCGCCGAACGGGATCAGTCCGGCTATGCACTGCGCGACATCGTCCAGGCGCAATGCCAGCGCCGGACAGGCCGCGTTGATCTCGCCGATGAACGCTTCGAGCTCGGCCTCGGTGACGTGATAGGCGTCGGGCGCGCCGCTATACACCTGGTGCCAGACCCCGACCAGGGTGTGGCCATGCCAGGGTACGAGGAACAGATGCCGCTCGCCGCGACTGAGGATGGCTTCGGGATCGCGGCTCGCTGCCGGGAGGGCCAACGCCCGCTCGTCCGGGAGCAAGGCCCGGCGGACGACGAGGTACGCGTCGCGCGACCAGGGCGTCGGCGGCTCGAGCGGCCGCCCCAGGGCGCGCTCCAGCAAGCCCTCGGCATAGGGTCCGGCGGCGTTGAGAACCATCTTGGCGCGAATCCGCAGCGACCCGCCGCCGAGCTGGTCGCGCGCGACGACACCGCTCACCCGCTCGCCCGGGCCCGCCCGATCGCCTGGGCCGAGGAACCGCAGCGCGGCCACGTAGTTCGCGGCCACCGCGCCGGCGTCGACGGCGCTGCGCAGGAAGGCGAGCACCAGGCGCGGGGGATTGTACATCTGTCCATCATAGAACATCACGGCGCCGGTCAGCCAGTGGCTCGGCAGCCCGGGGTAGGCGTCGAGCACCTCGCGACGGGATAGTGCCCGGCTGCGCGGGACCCGGCGCGCCGGGTCGACGATCCCGCGATTGCGATCGAGGGTCGCGGCGTCGTAGATCGCGGTCGCCAGACGGAGCAGAGGCTTGCCCTTCTTGCCATAGCCGTAGGTCGGGACGACGATCGGTAGCGGCCGCGCGAGATGCGGCGCGATGCGCAGGAAGGTCCGGCGGGCGTTGGCGGACTGGCGCAGGCGATGCAGATCACCGTGCTGCAGGTAGCGCAGCCCACCGTGGATCAGCTTGTAGGAGTGGGCGGACGTGGCGCCGCAGAAGTCGCCCCGGTCGATCACCGCCACCGAGAGCCCTCGCCGGGTCGCCTCCCAGGCGGCCGCGGCGCCGAAGATCCCGGCGCCGATCACCAGGAGATCGAATTCCTGCTCCTCGAGATCCCGCAGGCGCCGTCGCATCAGGCGGCATCGCACACGACGCTCGCGCGACCGGTCGACGCGACCGCTCGGAAGATGTCGAGGTAGCGCTCGCAGTTCTTCTCGAGGTCGAGCTCGCGGATGTCGATGCGGTTGTGCGCGCCCATCCTCCTGGCCAGCGCCCGGTCCCGATGCAGGGTCGCGATCGCCCGAGCCAGCGCCGCCGGATCCGCCGGCGGCACCAGGATGCCGTTGCGCGGCTCCCGGATCAGATCGACCTGACCGCCATTGTTGGTGGCGACCACCGGCAGGCCCGCATCCATCGCTTCCTGGACGACGATCCCCAGCCCCTCGTGCAGCGACGAGAGCACGTAGCAGTCGGCCTGGCGCAGATGGCGATGGATCTGCTCCCGCGTCCGATAGCCGAGGAACACCACCCGGGCCGCCACGCCCTTGGCGGCGGCGAGCTGCTTGAGCGCGCCCTCGCAGGGGCCATCGCCGATCAGCGCCAGCTCGACGTCCTCGGGCAGCATCGCGAGCGCCTCGACCAGATGGGCGAAGCCCTTGCGCTCGACCAGGCGGCCGACCGAGATCAGGCGGAATCCCCGCCCATCCCGTGCTGCCGGCACCGCGGCCCCGGTGCCGCTCGGCCGGAAGCCGTAGTTCACGACCTCGATCGGCCGGGTGATGCCATACCACTCCTCGGCGCGGCGCTTGGTATCGCTGGAGATCGCGATCACCCGATCGGCATCCTCGATCAGCCAGCGATTGACCCGCCGGAGCAGCGGGCTGCGATGGGGCGAGGAGCGCTTGGAGGGATCGTAGATGTCGCCGCCGATGATGGTCAGCACGTTGGGGCGCTGGAGCAGCCGCGCCGCGAGCGCTGCGAGCGGGCCGGTCGGGAGCGAGAAGTGGCTGTTGATGACCTCGATCGGCGCGAAGTCCCGCCGCCGAAGCAGGAGATGCAGCGCCCCCACCAGATTGTAGGCGAGCATCGCGGGCACGGTGGCGGTCGCCCGGCTGCGGCGGCCGAAGGCGAACGGGCGGAGGACGCGCACGCGGTTGACGACCTCGGTCGCGGCGAGCCCGGACGCGCCGCTGGTCAGAACGGTCACGCGATGGCCCTTGGCGGCCCATGCCTCGGCATATTGCTGCGCGCCCACGCCACCGCCGCCGCCGAGCGGCGGATATTCGTAGCACAGCAACAGAATCTCCACCGCCTGCTCCCGATCGGGGCCTAGAACAGACGCTCCAGCATCGGCCGGTTCTCGCGCACCCAGTCGACCAGCCGGGCGACGCCCGAGCGCCAGTCGACCCGCGGCCGCCAGCCGAAGTCCCGGGCGGCCTTGCCGATGGCGGAGACATACACCGGCTGATCGCCCGGCCGCCAGCCGGCGTGCGCGACCGCGAGCTCCGGGTCGACCTCGGTGCGCAGGACGGCCAGCAGGTCGCGCAGGGAGACCGCATTCGCCGGACCGCCGCCGACGTTGTAGACTTGGCCCCGTGTCGCACTCGATGCGGGCCCAGGCCCGATCGTAGGCGGCAATCAGGTCGTCGATGAACAGCACGTCGCGGACCTGCTTGCCGTCGCCGAAGACCGTGATCGGCCGGCCGAGGATCGCGGCGATGATGAACCAGGCGACCCAGCCCTGATCCTCGAGGCCGAACTGCCGATAGCCATAGATGCAGCTCTGGCGGAAGACGACCGTCTCGAGGCCGTAGATCCGGGCGTAGTCCCGGACGTACTGGTCGGCCGCCCCCTTCGAGCAGCCATAGGGCGAATGGAAGTCGAGCAGCCGATCCTCCGGGATCCCGTCCGGCAGATCCCGGTAGCGCGTAGCGATCCTCGCCCTCGGCGATCGCCACGTCCTCCATGCCGCCGTAGACCTTGTTGGTCGAGGCGTAGAACACGACCGGCCGCTTGGCCTGCGAGGTCCGCACCAGCTCGAGCAGCTTGAAGGTGCCGAGCGCGTTGATCTCGAAGTCGTACTCGCGGGTCGCGGACCGAGGTCGTGACGGCGACCTGGGCGGCGAGGTGGAACAGGGCGTCGGCGCGCTCGATCGCGGCCTGCAGCGGTCGCGTCGGCAACCGCACGTCGCCGATCAGCACGTCCAGATTGGCCGCGTTCGGATGGTCCTCCAGCCAGCCGAGGTTCTCGCGGCAGCCCTTGCGTCCGAGCGTGTCGTAGAGCACGACCCGGTCGCCCTGGCCGAGGTAGTGGTGCGCGAGGTTCGCGCCGATGAAACCGGCCCCGCCGGTCACGACGACAACGCGCGGCATGCTGTCCCCTTCGTCCCACCCGGTCGGCTCGCCGCGTCAGCGGCGACGAGCGCCGGCGAGACCATGCCATACCTGCGAAACACCCCGCGCAGGCCAGCCCGCGACCGGCTGAGCGGAGCGATGGCCGCGGCGCCCATCCTCAAACGTGCTTGCAGGCGGTCGCGGCGATCTTCTTGGTCAGAATCTTGACATCCTTTCCGTACAGGATGAAGCAAGCTCGAAAGAACCACGACAAGATACCCGTCGCTATCAGCCCCACGTAGTTCAATGGGTTGTGCCAGAACACGTAGAGCTTCAATGGCAGGATTTTGATGTCTCGGAAGCGCGCAAGCTCCAGAACCTGATTCAAGCTGTATTCGGTGAACATGTTGAAGTGGTCGATATTGTGCGCCAGATTCTCCGCACCGACGAGCGGATTGGCCCCATTCAAGCCATAAACGACGATGACGCCCTTGGGACGCAGGCTGCGCCAGCAGAGCTCGAGGAATTGCAGCATCTCGTCGATGGTCAAATGGTTGAGCTCCTGCTCGGCGACGATCGCGTCGAACGCGTTCTCGTGTTCCTGCAGGAAAGGAAAGGCAGGCTCGGTCCGGCAGTTCAGATTGCGTCGGGTGGCGTGGGCGATCTTGGCCGCATCGGAATCGATGCCCAGCACGTTCTCGTAACCCTGCTCCTTCAATAGATTGACCAGATAGCCGGGGCCGCAACTGACCACCAGTATCTGCGCCTGCTTGTCTTTGGGGATGTGCGGCAGAAAATTGTGCTTGTAGTATTGGTAGAACGACCTGTAGCCACGCTCGACGTCGTGCGGCGCTTGCCAGTAAGAGTTGAACGGCTCAATTCTGGCGCTGAGTTGCGGCTGATTGGTATAGTCCATGGCGTCAGTAGTCGAGACGGCAAGTCTCGGGCCCGATCGTGACCATTGGCATCCTCTCCCAAGCGCTCCTATACCAACGGGCCCCGGCGAAGGCAAGGCCAGCGGATCTGGTCGGCCCGCCGCCGGCCTCAGCCATCGCCGTGCAGGCGCCTCTCGAAGTAGGCGATCGTGCGCTCGAGGCCCTCCTCCAGCGGCACCTTGGGCTGCCAGTCGAGCAACCGCTTGGCCGCGCCGATGTCCGGCTGGCGCTGGCGGGGATCGTCCGCCGGCAGGGGGCGGAACTCGATCCGCGACCTGGAACCGGTCATCGCGATGACTTTCTCGGCCAGCTCCAGGACGGAGACCTCGTGCGGATTGCCGAGGTTGATCGGTCCGGTGACCTCGTCGGGTGCGGCCATCAGCCTCAACAGACCTTCGATGAGATCGTCGACGAAGCAGAACGAGCGCGTCTGGCTGCCACTGCCGTAGACCGTGATCGGCTCCCCCCGGAGCGCCTGGACGATGAAGTTGGAGACCACGCGGCCGTCCTGCGGCTGCATGTGCGGCCCGTAGGTGTTGAAGATCCGCGCCACGCGGATCGGCACGCCGTGCTGGCGGTGGTAGTCGAAGAACAGGGTCTCGGCGCAGCGCTTGCCCTCGTCGTAGCAAGCGCGCGGGCTCAGCGCGTTGACGTTGCCGAAGTAGCTCTCGGCCTGCGGGTGGACGGTCGGGTCGCCATAGACCTCGCTGGTCGACGCCTGCAGAATCCTGGCTTTGACCCGCTTGGCCAAGCCCAGCATGTTGATCGCGCCATGAACGCTGGTCTTGGTCGTCTGGACCGGATCGAACTGATAGTACACAGGCGCTGCCGGGCAAGCCAGGTTGAAGATCTGATCGACCTCGACGTAGAGCGGAAAGGTGATGTCGTGGCGCACCACCTCGAAGTACGGGTTGGCCAGCAGGCCCCGCAGATTTCTCTTGTTTCCGGTGTAGAAGTTGTCGACGCACAGCACGTCGTGGCCGCGCTCCAGCAGCCAGGCGCATAGGTGCGAGCCGAGGAACCCGGCGCCGCCGGTCACCAGAATCCGCTCGCCCAACCTCTCGCCCCCAACTTCGACCGCGCCGCCCGCGGCGCCCGACCGAGTCTGCCCAGAGGCTCTAGCAGCCTCGGGCGGCTTCGGCAATTGCAGCGCGCGCCGCCAGCCGGACCGCCCGTGCCCGGCAGCGCCGCTCCGCTTCAGGTGACCGCGGACGCGGATCTGCGGCCCTGCAGCAGAAACCACAAGCCCGGCAGGCAGGCGGTGGTGGTCAGGACATGGTTCAGGAACATCATCGAGAACGCCGCCTCGGAGCTGATGCCGATCAGCCCAAAGAGACCGATCGCCGAGAGCTCGCCGATCCCCCAGCCGTCCGGCGAGATCGGAATCCGGAACACCAGGAACTGCACGCCGGTCATGGCGAGCAGCAGCACGGCGTTGGCCTCGATCGCGAGGCTGCGGGTCACCAGCAGGAACACCACCATCTGCAAGGCGTGCTCGGCCAGGGTGAGCAGGACGTTGCAGGCGAGCGCCCCCTTGGCGCGGGAGAAGTGGGAATAGGCCTCGTAGAGGCGATGCACCAGCCCGAGCACGCGCCTCGCCTTGAAGCGGTCGAGCCCGGCGAGCACGAAGCTGTGCACCGCTGGGTGCAGCGAGAGGACGAACAACGAGGCGACCCCGGCCAGCGCCGCCAGGCCGAGGGGCACCCAGAGCCACATCAGCTCACCGTAGTAGAAGCCGGCGAGCACGCCTGCGCCGAGGATCGCCCAGACCACGGCCGACACGAACCCGACCAGCTTCTCCATCACCAGCGAGGCGAAGACGCCGTGCTTGACGCCGCTCGCCTGGGCCACCCAAGTCGCCCGCAGCAGGTCGCCGCCGATCGAGCTCGGCAGGAAGATCCCGGTCAGGCTTCCCTGATAGTAGAAGCGCGTGATCATCCCGAGCGGCAGCCGGACACCGATCACCCGGAGCAGGATCGCCCATTTCCAGGCCATCAGCAGGCGATCGAGAGTGATCAGAACCAGCAGCCCCAGCACCGCCAACGGGTGCGTCCGGCCGAGGATGCTGAACACCCTGTCCAAGTCCAGAAAGACCGCGCAGGCCGCCAAGGATGAAAAGGGCGAGCCCCCAGCCGAGCCAGTTGCGCTGCCGCCGCTCGACCGGAGCCGCGCCACCCTGTTGCATCCGCCTGATCCTTGTCGGAGGTGGGGCCTACCGCCTGCGTCGGTCCGCCCCGACCACGCGGCCCGCTCTACATGAGAGACAGGGCGGTTGCCAAGGGCAATCGTCCCGTGCAAAAAGCTGCCGGTCAGGCGCCTGGCAGCGGGCTGCGCCGCGCTCACCTCCCAGGAAGACTTGCGAGAGCGGAACGCGGATTTTGGCAAGGCTCGGCAGCTCGCGCTCGATCGCGGCCCTGCAGCTGGAGCACGCAAGGCGGCGCGGCGCGGACCGGCCGTGAACCGAGGGGTGCGTGAGGACCTGTCATGAGCGCATCGCCATCGCCCAAGCAGATCGCTGAGCAGTACTACATCCGCGATCAATTGCTGGCTGGCAGGAAGTCAGCCGCCCGGCGCTACGCCGACCTCGTGGTCGGCGAGGGCGCCTCGTACGGGCAGCTGCTCAAGTACGAGCTGGTCACCAGCCTGTTCGGCGGCCTTCCGGGTGCTCTGGGACTGGCGCTGCGCCAGTTGTTCTATCCCCGCCTGTTCAAGAAGGTCGGTCAGGGCGTGGTGTTCGGCCGTCACATCGTGATCCGCAACGCGCGCAACGTCACGCTCGGCGATCAGGTGATCGTCGACGATCTTTGCGTGATCGACGGTCGTGGCGCCGGGCCGGAAGGCGTGGTGATCGGCGATCGTGTGATCGTCAACCGCGGGACCACCATCCAGGCCAAGATCGGCCCGATCCACATCGGCGACGACTGCGACATCGGCGGCGGCTCGACCGTCCATTCCCAGGGCGGCGTCGAGATCGGCCGGGCGGTCGTGATCGGCGGCGGCGCCAAGATCAGTGGCGGCGCGTTCCAGATCCAACGCAAGCACCGCCGAGGCTAGCAGTGGCCCCACGCCTCGGCATGGCGGCGCGCGAGCAGACGCGCTGGACGTCGGGGCCGGTGCGAATCGGCGACAAATGCCTGATCGGGATGGGAACGATGGTCCTCGACGGGGTCGAGATCGGCGAAGGCGCCGTGATCGGCGCCGGCACGGTCATGACGAGGAGTGTCCCTGCCTACTCCGTGGTTGCCGGAGTTCCCGGGAGAGTGCTACGATTGCGTGAGAGTGCCGTCGCGCAATCGGAGGCCGAGTGAGCCTTGCTCCGGTCTGCGCGACGCAGAGCGACTCGGCAATTTCCACAAATTGCCGCAGTCGAAGGCGTCGCCAGGTGGCGGAATAGAACTGCATCATAGCTGTTGAAACATTTATGGGTAGGGAGGCCGTCCTGGGAAGCTTTAGCTCCGCGCCAGGAACCGTGACGCCGCCGGCCGCGAGCCGCCACAGGAGATCGCTTGATGAAGGTGCTGGTCACCGGGGCAACGGGTTTCATCGGTCAAGCCCTGACCAAGAAACTGATCGAAACCGGCTGCGATGTTCGGGCGCTGGTGCGCAATCAGGGTAAGGCCTCCACCCTGACCGGCGTGGCTGATGTGGTCGTGGGCGACGTCACGGATCCGGAGGCGGTGGAAAGGGCGGTGCGCGGGGTCGAGATCGTCTTCGCTGTGGCCGGCGCCTTCCGCGAGCCGCACCTCTCGGACGAGCGCCACCGGGAAGTCAACGTCGATGCCGTCGGCCATCTCATGCAGGCAGGCAAGCGGCACGGCGTGCGGCGCGTCGTCCACTGCAGCACGGTCGGCATCCATGGTCCCGTGAACGGAAGGCCGGCGAGCGAGCAGTCGCCGATCGTCCCGATCGGCATCTATGAGGAGACCAAGGCCGCCGGTGAGGCGCTGGCGCTGAAGCACGGCCGCAACGGCGGCCCCCCGGTGTCGGTGGTGCGCCCGACCCAGGTCTACGGCCCCGGCGATACCCGGCTCCTGAAGCTCTTCAAGCTCGCGAACAAGCGCCGCGTCGTGCTGATCGGACCGGGCACGGCCGGCTATCACCTGCTCTACATCGACGATCTGGTCGATGCCTTCCTGCTGGCGGCCAGAGCCGAGAGCGCCTCCGGCGAGGCGTTCATTATTGGCGGTCCGGAGCGACCGACCCTCAACGACATCATCAAGACCCTGGGCGATGTCCTCGACCACCCGGACCAGAAGGTGGTTCGCCTGCCGGCCAAGCCGATGGAAATGCTCGCGGAAGGCTGCGAGCGAGTCTGCCGACCTTTCGGGATCGCCCCGCCGATCTATAAGCGGCGCATCGATTTCTTCACGCAGAACAAGTCCTACGAGATCGGTAAGGCCCGCCGCATGCTGGGCTTCGAGCCCAAGGTGCGGATGAGCGAGGGTCTGCGGCGCACGGCCGACTGGTACCGTGAGCGCGGCATGCTGTAGCGTCCCCGGCGTCCTTCTCAGGCGCTCTTTCGAACCTGAGGCGCCCAACTCTCCGTCGCCGCGATCCGTTCGGCCAGCTCGGCTTGCGACTGCCCGAGGATGCGCATCCGGTACCAGGCCTCGCTGTTGACCAGGAGCCACAGCCGGTTGCCGTGATCCGCCTTGCCGGCCTCGTGCTCGGCGAGCAGCCGATCGAGTCCCGACTGGCGCAGGATGCCGTCCCGGGCGAGGCAGGACTCCTCGAGGAAGCCGTGGGACAGTCGCCGATACTCGTCGCGCAGCAGATAGGGCAGCGGCGATGAGAAGCCTTGCTTCTTGCGGGCCAGCACCTCGCCCGGCAGGTAGCGCTCGCACAGGCGCTGCTGGATGTAGCGCAGCGTGCGCCAGCGCACCTTGAGCCGGGTCGGCAGCCGCGCGGCGAACTCCGCGACCTTGTGGTCCATGAACGGGCTGCGCGCTTCGAGACCGTGCGCCATCGCGGTGCGATCGAGGATCATCACCGAATGGTCGGGCAGCCGGATCTGGTTGTCGGCATAGAGCATCTTGTCGATCGGATGCTCGGCCGGCGCCCGTTCGTAGGCGCTGCGGATCGCCTCATAGGGATCGAACTCCGCCACCGTCCGAGCGAGCGCCGGCCCGTACAGCGGCTCCCGCAGGTCCGGTCGGAAGTAGAAGTAGCCGAGGCTCTGCGCGTAGCGCTCGCCGCCGCTCAGGAACGATGCGTGGTGCAGCCACTTCAGCTGGTGGGCATTGCTCTTGTACCAGCTGCCGTCGGGCAGCGTCTGCAGCAGCGGGGTCACGACATGGCGCCGCAGCGCCGGCGGCAGCAAGGCGTAGTACGCGGCGTAGAGGTTGCCGTAGTAGCGGTCGTAGCCGCCGAACAGCTCGTCGCCGCCATCGCCGCCGACCACCACCTTGACGTGCTCGCTCGCCATCTGCGCGAGCAGGTAGACGCAGACCGACAAGGGATCGGACGGCTCGTCGAGATGGTGGATCAGCTGCGGCAGGTTGGCGACGAGGGACGGCACCATCACCTTCTCGTGGTGCCGCGTGCCGTATCTTCTGCGCGACCGCGCGGGCGGCGGGCGCTTCGTCGAACTCGCCCAGGGGGAGGCCGATGGTGAAGGTCGGGATCGGCTCTTCGGCCGCGTGCTTCATGAGCAGGGCGACCACCAGCGTGGAATCGAAGCCGCCGCTGAGGAAGCCGCCGACCGGGACGTCGCTCACCATGTGCAGCCGGACGCTCTCGATCAGGACCGCCTCGAGCTGCTCGATCAGCTCGTCCTCGGAGCCCTGGTGCTTGGGCTCGTAGGCGAGATCCCAGTAGCGCTCGATCCGCAGCCCGCGCTCTTCGCTGAAGGTCAGGAAATGCGCCGGCGGCAGCTTCCGGATCGCGCGGAACATGCTGCGCGGCGGCGCGATCACCCGGATCGCCAGGTACTGGTGCAGCGCCTCGAGGTCGGGCTCGGCGAGGCCCGGATCGATCGCCAGCAGGCCCTTGATCTCGGAGGCGAACCAGAGCGCGCCGCCGCGCAGGGCGTAGAACAGCGGCTTCTGCCCGAGGTGGTCGCGGGCGGCGAACAGGGTGCGGCGGCCCTCGTCCCAGATCGCGAACGCGAACATGCCGCGCAGCCGCTCCAGGCAGCGCTCGCCGTACTCCTCGTAGAGATGCAGGATGACCTCGGTGTCGGAGCCGGTCGCGAAGCGATGGCCCTTGCGCATCAGGTCCTCGCGCAGCTCGCGATAGTTGTAGATCTCGCCGTTGCAGACGATCCACCGCGTGCGATCCTCGTTCGCGATCGGCTGATGGCCGCCGGCGAGATCGATGATCGACAGGCGGCGCTGGCCGAGGGCCGCGCCGTCGCCGACGATAGGCGCCCTGGTCGTCCGGACCGCGATGCCGCAGCGCGTCCAGGGCGCGCGCGAGCGCCTCGCTGGCGTCAGCTCGTCGGCCGACCAAGCCGGCAATTCCGCACATGGATCCGGATCTCCTGTTCCGCTGCGCGTATAGCAGCCTTGCCCCCGGCCGCCAATCGTGTCCTCGGGGGAGGTGCGCTTTGCGTCCCGCGGGCGCCCGGTCCTGCCGGTTGGCAGCGCGACGCTGGGGTGCGGTAGTGTCCGGGTGCAGGGCGCGGCAGGGCTGCGGGACGCACAGCGGGGCAGACGGGATGAGCGAGCCGAAGATCCAGCCGCGGCGCAACCTGCTGTTCGTGCCCGGGACCCGGCCCGACCGCTTCGCCAAGGCGCTCGCCGCCGGCCCCGACATGGTGACGGTCGATCTCGAGGACGCGGTGATCCCGCCGCAGAAGGACGCGGCGCGCGAGCTGGCGCTGCCGCTGTTCGACGGCAGGGCGGACGGGATCGAGCGCGTGGTGCGGATCAATCCGGTGCGCACGCCCTTCGGGCTCAAGGACCTGCTCGCGCTCGTCGAGCATCCGACCCCGCCCGATGCGGTGATGCTGCCCAAGGTCGAATCCGCCGACGAGGTGCGGATCGTCGACGAGCTGCTGCAGCGCGCGGCGCGGCCGGTCGGCCTGCACGTGATCATCGAGAGCAACGCCGGGCTCGCGCAGGCGCGGGCGATCGCCGGCGCCTGCGGATCGATCCGCTCGCTCCTGTTCGGCGCGGTCGACATGGCGGCCGAGCTCGGCTCGGCGATGGACTTCGAGGCGCTGCTCTACGCCCGCAGCCGGGTGGTCCACGCCGCGGCGAGCCATGGCCTGGACGCGATCGACGTGCCGTATCTGGACCTCGAGGACGAGGCCGGGCTGCGCGAGGAATGCCGGCGGGTGCAGGCGCTGGGCTATACCGGCAAGGCCGCGATCCACCCCAAGCAGCTCGGCCCGATCAACGCCGCGTTCACGCCCGGGCCGGCGCGCATCGCCTACGCCCGGAAGGTGATCGCGGCGTTCGAGCCGGCGCCGGACGGGCTCGTGGTGGTCGAGGGCAAGCTGATCGAGATCCCGGTCGTGCGTACCGCCAGGCGCACCCTCGCGGTCGCGGCCGCGACCGGCAGCCTCTAGTGGCCGGGCTCGGCGCTGCCGGATGCCACGCCGGCCTGCCTGCGCCCCGCCTCGTCGAGGTCGAGCGGGTGAGACGACATCCTGTCCCGTTACCAAGCGGTGCCGTTCGCACGCGGCCCCTGGCTCCGCCCACGTTTCGGGCGGGCTTGGTTTCTCCGAGGCAGGAGGTGGCGCTGCGGGCGCCCGGCGGAAAGGCCACGGCAGGCGTTCGCCGCGGATTTATTTTTGCCGGTCGGACCTGATTTCCTGGAATAGCGGCGTCGGCGCGCTGTTATGGCGCGACGGTTCTCGGGCTCGGGACCTGGGTCCGCTGCAGCAGTGGCTGCCGCAGGGACGCGCTCCGTTGAACCGGGCTGGATGACCGCGTAAGAAGGCCCGAGGCATCGTCGAGCAAGTCGGGCGGGGCGAGAGGGACCCGATGAACCTACCTCTCGAAGGGCTGCGTATCCTCGCGGTCGAGCAGTATGGGGCGGGGCCCTACGGCTCGACCCATCTCGCCGACATGGGCGCCGAGGTCATCAAGCTCGAGCACCGGCCGAGCGGCGGCGACATGTCGCGCGGGGTCGGGCCGTATTTTCTCGGCGAGCGACGACAGCCACTTCTACCAGTCCCTCAACCGGAACAAGAAGTCGCTGACCCTCGACCTCAAGCATCCGCGCGGCCGCGAGGTGCTGGAGAAGCTGGTCGCCACCGCCGATGGGCTGTTCGGCAACCTGCGGGGCGACCAGCCGGAGAAGCTGCGCCTGCGCTACGCCGACCTCGCGCAGCTCAACCCGCGGATCGTCTGCGCCCATCTCTCGGCCTATGGCAACGACGGGTCGCGCAAGGGCTGGCCGGGCTACGACTTCCTGGTCCAGGCCGAATGCGGCTTCCTCGCGCTGACCGGCGAGCCGGGCGGGCCGCCGGCGCGGATCGGGCTCTCGATGGTCGACTTCATGACCGGCATGACCACCGCCTTCGCGCTGATGTGCGGGCTGCATGCGGCGCGCGCGACCGGCATCGGGCGCGACGTCGAGGTCAGCCTGTTCGACGTCGCGCTCCACCAGCTGAGCTACCCCGCCGCCTGGTACCTGAACGAGGGCCTCATCACCACCCGGATGCCGCGCTCGGCCCACCCCTACCTCGTGCCCTCGCAGCTCTACCGCACGAAGGACGGCTGGATCTTCTTCATGTGCCAGACCCAGCGCTTCTGGGAGCTCTTGTGCGAGAGGATCGGCCGCCCGGACCTCACCCATGACCCCGACTACCGCGACCAGGCGGCGCGCCACGCCCATCGCGACCAGCTGACCCAGGTCCTGGACGAGGCGCTTTCCGAAAGGACCACGGCGGAATGGCTCGAGGTGCTGGGGGGTGCCGTGCCCTGCGCGCCGGTCCACGACCTGAAGGAGGCGCTCGACAATCCGTTCGTCGCCGAGCGCGAGGGCGTGCAGGTGCTCGATCATCCGGATCATCCGGGCTTCAAGCTGGTGGCGAGCCCGATCCGGATGGGCGCCGAGGTGCCGAGCCGGCCGGCGCCGAAGCTCGGCCAGCAGACCGACGAGCTGCTGCGCGAGCTCGGCTACGGGGCGGCCGAGATCGAGGCGCTGCGCGCGGCCGGCGTGGTCTGAGCGGCGCGGGCCAGCACGATGAAGCTCGAAGGGATCAGGGTCGTCGATCTGGCGCTCTTTCTGCCCGGGCCGGCGATGACCCAGGCGATGGCCGACCATGGTGCCGAGGTGATCAAGGTCGAGCCGCCGGGCGGCGAGCCGAACCGCGCGATCGGCCTCGAGCGGGACGGCGTCTCGGTGTTCTTCGCCAACACCCATCGCGGCAAGCGGAGCCTCGTGCTCGACCTCAAGACGCGCGGAGGGCGTCGAGGCGCTGCTGCGCCTTGCCGAGAGCGCGGACGTGTTCGTCGAATCCTTCCGCCCCGGCGTGGTCGACCGCCTCGGCGTCGGCTACGCAGGCGGTCAGCGCGCGCAACCCGCGGATCGTCTACGCGTCGATCTCGGCCTATGGCCAGAGCGGGCCCTACCGCGGCAGGCCGGCCCACGACCTCGCGGTCGAGGCGATGTCGGGCGTGCTCTCGCGTCAATCTCGGCTGGGACGACCGGCCGTGCAGCCCGGCGATCGCCGCGGCCGACATGCTGGCCGCCAGCATCGCGCTCGCGGGCGTGCTGATGGCGCTGCTCCGGCGCGAGCGCACCGGCAAGGGCGACCACCTCGACGTCGCGATGATGGACAGCCTGATCGCGGCCATGCCCAACAACTACGGCCCGCCGCTCGCCGAGCGGCGCGAGCCGGTCGCCAAGGACGAGCGCTCCTGGGGCGGCAACGCCATGTACCGGCTCTACGAGACCAAGGACGGCCGCTTCGTCGCGCTGGGCGGCGCCGAGATCAAGTTCGCGAGCAACCTCTTGAGCGCGCTCGGCCGGCCCGACCTGGTCGAGCTCTGCCGGCTGCCGCCGGGCCCCGGGCAGCAGCCGGTGCGCGACTTCCTCGAGCAGACGTTCCGGGAGAAGACCCGGGACGAGTGGGTCGCCTGGATGGCCGACAAGGACGTCGCCTTCGCGCCGGTGAACGGCCTGCGCGAGGGCCTCGACGACCCGCAGGTCCGCGCGCGCGAGATGGTGGTCCAGGACCAGCGCGGCTGGGAGCACATCGGCCTGCCGGTCAAGTTCCAGGACGAGCCCGGCCGGGTCGATCCGGCCCTGCCGGAGCGCGGCGAGCATTCGGAGGCGATCCTGCGCGCGCTCGGCTACGACGACGCCGAGCTCGGCGCGATGAAGGCCAAGGGCGTCTTTTGAGGGGGCGGACATGGATCTTGGGCTGAACGGCAAGGTCGCGCTGGTGACGGGCGGCAGCCGCGGCATCGGGCGCGCCTGCGCCGCGCGCCTCGCCGAGGAGGGCTGCGAGGTCCTGCTGGTCGCGCGCACCGAGAGCGATCTCGGCGCCGCGGCGGCCGCGATCGGGGCCGCGAGCGGACGCCAGGTCGAGATCTGCGCGACCGATCTGCGCTCGCCCCAGGGCTGCGAGGCCGCGGTCGGCGCGCTGAAGCACGCCTTCGGCCGGCTCGACGTCCTGGTCAACAACGCCGGCGCCACCCAGAGCGGCGACTTCTTCAAGCTCGACGATGCGCTCTGGGAGGACGGCTTCGCGCTCAAGTTCTATTCCTACGTCCGCCTGTCGCGCGCGCTCTGGCCGCTGCTCAAGGACGCGCAGGGCAGCGTCGTCAACGTCGTCGGCGCGGCCTCCAAGACGCCCTCCGCCAACTTCATGATCGGCGGCGCGGTCAACGCCGCGATCACCAACTTCACCAAGGCGCTGGCCGAGCTCGGGCTCAAGGACGGCGTCGCGGTCAAGGCGGTGCATCCCGGCATGACGGTCACCGGGCGCCTCGAGAGCCTGCTCGAGCAGCGCGCCGCGGCCGAGGGCATGAGCCGCGCCGACTACGAGCGGCAGGAGCTCGCCCGCGCCGGCCTGCGCCGCTACAGCGAGCCCGAGGACATCGCAGCACTGGTCGCGTTCCTCGCCTCGCCGCTCGCCCAGCAGATCCACGGCGCCGATCTGTTCATCGACGGCGGCGCGACCAAGACGATCCTCTGACGGGCTGCGACGGTCAGGCGCTCTGCCGCCGCAGCGCCTGCCAGTCGCTCGCCAGCTGGTCGCGGAAGGCGGGATCGGCGATCGCGATCAGGGCTCCCGCGCGCTCGTCGAGCGACTTGTCGCGCAGCTGGGCGATGCCGTGCTCGGTGACCACGACGTCGGCATCGGCGCGCGGGCAGCTCACCACGTCGTGCTCGCCCAGGCGCAGGACGATGCGCGACGTCGTGCCGCCGGCCGCGGTCGAGGGCAGGGCGAGGATCGAGCGGCCGCCCTGCGAGAGCCGCGCGCCGCGCACGAAGTCGAGCAGGCCGCCGGTGCCGCTGACCTGGCGGCCGCCCAGCATCTCGGCGTTGGCCTGGCCCGAGAGGTCGACCGCGAGCACCGAGTTGATCGCGACGAAGTCGGTCGAGCTGCGCGATCACGCGGACGTCGTGGGTGTAGCTGACCGGCGCGAGCTCGAGCTCGCGGCAGGTGCCGGCCCAGTCGTAGACCCGGGCGGTGCCGATCGCGGCGGTGCCGACCAGCAGTCCCCGATCCTGCGACTTCCTGGCGCCGGTCATCACGCCGGCCTCATGCAGGTCCGCCACCTCGTCGGCGACCAGGCCGCCGTGCAGGCCGAGGTCGCGGTGATCGCGCAGCGCCCCCAGCACCGCCGCCGGCACCTTGCCGATGCCGATCTGGATGGTATCGCCGTCGGCGACGAGGCTCGCGACGTGGCGGCCGATCCTTCGAACCTCGTCCGACAGCGCGCCGCCCGGCAAGGTCAGGAGCGGCCGTTCGGTCGCGACCACGTAGTCGAGACGGCGATAGGGGATCACGTAGCTCCGCGCCGGCGCCGGCATGCCAGAGTTGATCTCCGCCACGACCAGCCTGGCCCGGTCCAAGACCGCCGGCACGAAGTGCACCGAGACGCCGAGGCTGCAGCGGCCCTGATCGTCCGGGGGGCTCGCCTGGATCAGCGCGAGGTCGACCGGCAGCGCGCTCAGGTACTGCCAGATCCCGCTGTAGTGCAGCGGCAGGAAACGGACCCGGCCGGCGCCATGGGAGCGCGCGATGTCGCCGAAGACGAAGAAGCTCGTGAGCCTTGCCTCGGGATGGAAGGAGGCCGGGTCGATCACGTTCAGCCCCGGGATGCGGCAGCCCACGTAGTGCACGCCCTTGCTCGCGGCCGGCGCTCGGGCGAGCGCCTGGAGCAAGGGCGTCGGCTCGCCGCTCGCGCCCTGCACGAACACGGTCATGCCGGGGCGCAAAAGGTCGGCCACGCGGTCGAGGGTGATCGGCTCGGGCATCGAGAGCTGCCGCTGGTCTCCGGCCGATGGTAGAAGGCGAGGGACGCCATGGGAATGGCGCTTCGGCCGGAGAAGCTGATGGACGCGATCGCCGCCTTGGCCCGGCACGTGGTGCGGACCAGGTTCGAGGACCTGCCGGACGAGGCGGTCGCCGCGGCCAAGACGTTGATCCTCGACTCGCTCGGGGTCGGCGTGGTCGGCAGCGCCGGGCCGTGGGCGGGCGAGCTGATCCGAAGCGCGAGCGGTTGGGGGCGCGGCGAGGATGCCCGGGTCTGGGTGCATGGCGCGCGGCTGCCGGCGCCGGCCGTGGCGCTCTGCAACGCCTACCAGGTCCACAACTCCGAGTTCGACTGCATCCACGAGCGCGCGGTGGTCCATCCGATGGCGGTGCTGCTGGCGGCGGCGCTCGCCCATGCCGAGCGGGCCGGCGGTGTCGCGGGCCGCGAGCTGATCACCGCGGTCGTGCTCGGGGTCGACGTCGGGACCAGCCTCGGGATCGCGTCCAGAGCGCCGCTCCGCTTCTTTCGCCCGGCGACCGCGGGCGCCTTCGCCGCGACCGCCGCGATCGGCAGGCTCATGGGCTTCGACGAGGAGACGCTGATCAACGCCTTCGGCGCGGTCCTGGGCCAGCTCTGCGGCACGATGCAGGCGCACAGCGAGGGCTCGCTGCTGCTCGCGCTGCAGATCGGCTTCAACGCGCGCAACGCGCTGGTCGCCTGCGACCTCGCGGCGAACGGCCTCACCGGCCCGCAGCGCCTGCTCGAGGGCCCGTTCGGCTATTTTCCGCTGTTCGAGGGCGACTACGAGCTCGGTCCGGTGCTGGGCGAGCTCGGCCAGGTCTGGCGGATCGGCGAGGTCGCGCTCAAGCCGTTCCCGTCCGGCCGCGCGACCCACGGCATGCTCGATGGCGTGCTGGCGCTGCGGCAGGAGCATGGCTTCGGCGCGGCGGAGGTGGCGCGGGTCGAGGCCCAGGTGCCGCCCTTGACGCAGCGCCTGGTCGCACGCCCGGCGCAGGCCGGGATGAGCGCGAACCAGGCGCGCCTCAGCGCGCCCTACGTCGTCGCCTGCGCGCTGCTCGAGGCGGGCGTCGACGTCGACGACTTCCGGCCGGACGCGCTCCGCGATCCGGCGCGGCTCGCTCTGGCCGAGCGGGTCACGGTCAGGGTCGACGACAATCCCGACCCGAACGCGCTGGCTCCGGTCGAGGTGGCGGTCGTGCTGAAGGACGGCGCCCGGCACGCGGCCCAGGTCAGCGCGGTCTACGGCAGCCCCGCGCGGCCGATGGGGCGCGAGGCCCAGCTGGCGAAGTTCCGGCGCAACTGGATCTCCGGCGCGAGGCCGCTCCCGGAAGCGGCCGGCGAGCAGCTGATCGCCGCGGTCGACCGGCTGGAGACGATCTCCGACGTCACGGCCCTGGTCGACCTGATGGTGCTCCCGGCCTAGCTGTTGTTGCCGAGGAGGCTGTTCAGGCGGCTGGCAGCGCCTGCCCGAGGGCCGCTTCGGCTATTCCCGCTGTTTGGGGCACGCTCTGGCGCATCGCCGAGGTCGCGCTCGAGCCGTTCCCGTCCGGCCCCGCGAGAGGCTCATCGGCCCGAGCCCTGCGCTCGCGATCCCTCCTTCGGCCACCAGGCATGGAAGTGGTGCACCGGCCCATGGCCGTGGCCGACCTCCAGCCGGTCCGCCGCCGCGAGCGCCTGGGTGAGGTACGCCTTGGCACCCCGCACCGCCTCGCGCAGCGCGATGCCCTGGCCGAGGAGCGCGGCGATCGCCGCCGAGAGCGTGCAGCCGGTGCCGTGGGTATTGGCGGTCGCGACGCGGGGCGCGACCAGGGTCAGGGGCGCGCCGCCGTCGTCCAGGATGTCGACGCTGTCCGCCTCTTCCAGGTGACCGCCCTTGACCAGCACCGCGCGCGGTCCGAGCGCGCGCAGCCCCGCGGCGGCGGCGATCATGCCGGCCTCGTCCACCGGCGCCTCGAGGCCGAGCAGGTCGCCCGCTTCCGGCAGGTTCGGCGTGATCAGCGTCGCCAGCGGCAGGAGCCGCTCCTTCAGCGCATCGACCGCGTCGGGCCGGAGCAGGCGATCGCCGCTCTTGGCGACCATCACCGGGTCGAGCACGACGTTCTGCGCGCCGTGGCGCTCAAGGCCGGCCGCGACCGCCTCGACGATCGCGCGGCTCGCGAGCATGCCGATCTTGACCGCGGCGATCTCGATGTCGTCGAACACCGCGTCGAGCTGCGCGCGCACGAAGTCCGCCGGCACCTCGTGGATCGCGGTCACCGCGCGGGTGTTCTGCGCGGTCAGCGCGGTGACCACCGAGCAGCCGTAGGTGCCGAGCGCTCCGAACGTCTTGAGGTCGGCCTGAATGCCGGCGCCGCCGCCGGAATCGGAGCCCGCGATGGTCAGGACATTGGCGATCATGCGCCCCTCCGCTGCGGCCGCGGCCGCGCGGCCGTGACCGCGGCCAGGAGCTCGCGGGCGGCTGCCGCCGGATCGGCCGCTGCCATGATCGCGCTCACGACCGCGACGCCATCGGCGCCGGCGCCGATCGCAAGCCCGGCGTTGGTGGCGTCGATGCCGCCGATCGCGACCAGCGGCAGCGCGCTCCGCCGCCGCACCGCCGCGAGCCCTTCGGCGCCGACCGGACCTCCGGCGTCGGCCTTGGTGGCGGTGGCGGCGAACGGGCCGTGCGCGACGTAGTCGACGGCTTCCGGATCGACCGCGCCGACCTGACCCACCGCATCGAGCGAGACGCCGAGGATCGCGTCGGGACCGAGCAGCGCGCGCGCCGCCGCGGCCGGGAGATCGCTCTGGCCGACGTGGCAGCCCGCGGCACCCGCCGCGAGCGCGACGTCGACCCGGTCGTTGACGATCAGCGGCACGCCAAGCGGCGTGAGCAGGGCCCGCAGCGCGCGGGCCTGTTCCAGGAGCGCGCGCCCGCCCGCCGCCTTGTCGCGCAGCTGCACCAGCGTGACGCCGCCCTGGACCGCGGCCGCGACGACCTCGGTGAGCGGTCGCTCGCCGCCCTGCGCCGGATCGGTCACCAGATAGAGGCTCGGATCGAAGCGCCGGCGCGTCATCCGATCCGCACCCCTGCGCCGACCGTGGCCTCGTCGAGCGCCGCGAGCTCGTCGACGATCTGGACGCGCAGGCTGCCCGGCCCGGCCGACCTCGCCGCCGCGCGCTCGCCGGCCAAGCCGAACAGCGCGAGCGCGCTCGCGGCGGCGGCCAGCGGATCGGCCTCGACCACCAGCAACGCGCCGACCACCGCGCTCGCCGCGCAGCCGAGCGCGGTCACCCGGGTCATGCGCGGATCGCCGTTCGTGACCCGCAGCAGCCGCTCGCCGTCGGTGACGTGGTCGACCGCGCCGGTGATCGCGACCACGGTGCCGAACTCGCGCGCCAGCGCGCGCCCGGCCGCCAGCGCCTCGGCGGCCTCGTGGGTGCTGTCGACGCCCCGCGTCGGTCCGCTGGTCGCCCCGGCGAGCGCCAGGATCTCGGACGCGTTGCCGCGGATGACCGCGGGCTGCATGCCGGCGAGCGCCGCCGCGCTGCGTGGTGCGGTAGGGGGTGGCGCCGCAGCCGACCGGGTCGAGCACCCAGGGCTTGCCGAGCTCGCCGGCGCGCGCCGCGGCGCGCTTCATCGCGGCGACCCAGGGCGGCGACAGGGTCCCGATGTTGATCACCAGCGCGCTCGCGACCGCGACGAAGTCCTCGACCTCCTCCTCGGCGTGGACCATCGCGGGCGACGCGCCGAGCGCGAGCAGGCAGTTCGCGACGACCTCCATCGCGACGAAATTGGTGATGTTGTGCACGAGGGGTGCCCCTTGGCGGAGCGCTTGCAGCCTCGTCCAAGTTGCGGCAGCATGGCTCATCGTCGCTCCCTCGGAGCCGAGGGCCGCTCGCAACACTTTGGGGAAGTGGGCTCAAGCGGCCGTATCGGCTCCCTTCGCTGGCATGACCCAGATCAGGTTCGACGGGTGTGCTCTCAGCCCCCGCTAGGGGCACCCCGGCGTGATACGACGCCGCTCAAGGTAGCGCTCGCCGGGCGGCTGTCAACGGCCTGTCAGGAACGTCGCCGCCCAGGTCGGCGGCCATGCTGCGGAGAAGGAGCCATGAACCTCGATCGTCGCGCCATGCTCGCCGGCGGTGCCACGCTCGGCGCGAGCACGCTCGCCGCGCCGGCCATCGCTCAGGCGCGGACCGAGTGGCGGATGGTCACGACCTGGCCGAGGAACGCGCCCGGGGTCGGGACCAACGCCCAGCGCCTCGCCGACAAGATCGGCCAGATGAGCGCCGGCCGGCTGACCGTGCGCCTCTACGCCGCGGGCGAGCTGAGCCCGCCCTTCGAAGCCCTCGACGCCGTGCAGCGCCGCTCGGCCGAGCTCGCCCATTCCGCGTCGTTCTTCTGGCTCGGCAAGTCGGACGCGCTGAACTACTTCGGCTCGATGCCGTTCGGGCTCACGGCGAGCGAGATCATGGGCTGGCTCTTCTTCGGCGGCGGCCTCGGGCTCTGGGATGAGGCGATGGCCGAGTTCGGCATCAAGCCGTTCTTCGCCGGCTCGAGCGGGGTCTCGGCGGGCGGCTGGTTTCGCAAGGAGATCAACAGCCTGGAGGACCTCAAGGGCCTCAAGTTCCGGATCGCCGGGCTCGGCGCCGAGGTCGTGCAGCGCCTCGGCGCGACCCCGGTATTGACGCCGCCCGCCGAGGTCTTCCCCGCGATGGCCGCCGGCACGGTCGACGCCGCGGAGTTCATCGGCCCCTGGAACGACCAGGCGTTCGGCCTCTATCGGGTGGCCAAGTACTACTATCAGCCGGGCTGGCACGAGGTCGGCCCGACCGCCGAGCTCCTGGTCAACCGCGAGGCCTTCGAGGCCCTCCCGGCGGACCTTAAGGCGATCGTCGAGGCCGCGGCGTCCGCGAGCGCCATGGAGTATCATGCCGACTACGCGTTCCATAACGTCGTCAGCCTGCAGCCGCTGATCGCGAAGCACGGGCTGGAGCTGCGCCTGTTCCCGGACGACGTGGTCGAGGCGCTCGGGCGCACCAGCCAGGAGGTGCTGGCCGAGCTCGGCGAGCGCACCCCGCTCACCCGCAGGATCCACGCCTCCTACATGGCGTTCCGCGCGCAGGCCAATCTCTACAGCCAGTGGTTCGACCTGCCGATGCTCAGGATGCGCGCGGCCGCGCTCGGGAGGGTTTGACCGGCGCCCGCGTGCGCGGGGCGATGACGCCGAGCGAGGGGGCCTGACCCCGCCGCCTCACCGGGGCCGACGAAATTCCACTCTCGGGCATCGCCGGATCCGTGTATCGTCCCCTCGAGGAGCGGTGGCGCAGCTCGTCGGCGGTGCCGAGAGACCGGGTCCTCGGGACAAGCGGGAGAACGGACTTGGCCAAGGGCGACAAGCGACGAAGCAATCGCGAGATCAAGAAACCGAAGCAGGACAAGCCGAAGCCGGCCGCCACGCCGACGACGGTATCCGGGCTCTCGAAGACCGCAGCTGCTGGTCAGAAGCGGCCCAAGCCTGCCTAGGCGCTGCTCCGGGCCACCTTCTCCTCAGCCCTCTTGGAGGGACTGAGCCGCAGACTCCGGGGTCGTCACAGCAGCGCCTTGAGCTTGGCGAGGATACCGGCGAGGACCGCCCGCCTGTCGGCGTCCTCGGTCCGGGAGACGTGGCCTTCCAGGTCGGCGATCGTGGTGTCGAGCTTCCAGCGCGCGGCACCGTCGGCCGAGATCTGATCGTAGAGATCGTCCACCACCTCGACGTTGCCCTCGAAGAAGGCGAGCCCGAGCAGGGTCGGCCGCGTCCAGCCATCGTCGGTCTGGCGCGCGATCGCGCGCTCGCAGGCGAGGCGGGCGACGGTGGCGGCGGCGAGCGCCCGCTCCGCGTCGCCCCGCCGGTTGCGGTCGCGGTAGAGCCCCGGCAGGTTGCACGACGGATAGTAGTCGTTGAGGTCGAGCATCATGCCGCGCTCGTAGTGCTCGATCGCCTTGGCCAGATAGCGCGCCCGGTCGGAGGGATTGCCGGCGGCGCGCAGCAGCCGCTTGTAGCGGCCGCCGAGCAGGCCCTGGCGCTCGGAGGAGTCGCCGCTCGTCCGGACCAGCTCCTCCAGCGCGCCGATCGCGGTCGCGTGATCGCCGGCGTTGGACTGGGCCAGGCAGCGCTGCTCGTGGATCACTGGCAGCTCGCGGATCGCCGCGGGCAGCTGCTCGACGTAGGCGAGCAGGTCGCTCCCGTCGGCGTAGTCGCGCAAGAGATCGAGGAGCTCCTGCGCAAGGTTGGGCAGCCTGATCGATGCCGCGGGGAACTCGTCGCGCAGCGCCAGGGCGCGCGCCCGCCGCTCGCCGGCCGGCGCGTGGCGGACGCTGCGCACCCTGGCCTGAAATGCCGACAGCTCGTCGAGGACCTTGCGGATCACCGTGGCCTGATCGGGGATGACCTTGTCCGGATAGCCGGGCAGGGTCTGGAACACCGGCGTGGCACCCTCCGCGAGCCTGCCCAGCGCGCCGCGCAGCGCGGCCCGGATCGCGCGCGCGCTCGCCTCGTCGATCTCGCCCTCGGGCAGCGGATAGCGCAGCTGGCGGATCTGGTTGAGGTCGAACAGCTGGCTCGACCAGTCGGCGCTGATCAGCACGCAGCCCGCCCGCTTGGCGGCGTGCCGCACGCCGACCTCGTAGTAGACGTTGCCGTTGGGGATCGTCAGGTCCGCGACCACCAGATCGGAGAAGTAGAGGCGCTCGATCATGTCCCTGACGATCATCGCGCCGAGGTCCTGATCGGCCCGGACGGGCTCGTAGCCCAGCTCCTCGATGGCCGGCAGCAGCGCCTTTTCCCACAGGCCGTCGAAATCGACCCGGGCCGGTGCGGGCGGCTTGGCGCCGGTCTCCTTGACGCCGAAGGGCATGACCATGAAGCAGATCGGCTGCGGCACCCTGGTCCCTCGGGCTCGGGCAGTGGCGCGCCGACGGCCCCACCACCGCCGGTATTGTCGCTGGCGATGCGTTACACGTCAAACGCGCAAGAATCCGGCCGCCGCGGTCACGATCGCACCGGACCCGCGGCGGCGGTGCCGGGCCGGCGGGGCTCGACCATCGCGGTCGGCGCCGAGCGGCCGGCGCTAGCGCTTTCTGCCGGACGCGCGAATTGTCGAGCTGCGGCCTTGCGTACCGGTCGGGGCTGGTGTGGACTGCGCTCGGCCGCCACCCTGCCGGACGGGACGCCTCCTTGTTGCCGCACAGCGTCATGGGCTATCGCGAGCTGAGCGAGAGCCGCCTCAGCGGCTACCTCGCGAGCCTGCCCGAGATCGCCGCCCGGCTCGGCAGCCGGCAGGCGCTCTGGCAGATCCGCAAGATCGCCGCGAGCGAGCTCAGCACCGTGTTCGTGGTCGAGGGCCCCGCCGGCGACCTCTGCGTCAAGCAGGCGCGCCCCAGCACCCAGGACCTCGGCGGCAGCTGCCGCTTGTCATCCGAGCGCGCCGGCTTCGAGGAGGCGGCGCTGACGCTCTACGGACGCTTCGTGCCCGGTCTCGCGCCGCGGGTGCTGCACTACAATTCCGAGCTCGCGCTGCTCATCCTGGAGCGGCTCAATCCCCACCTGCGCCTGCGCGAGGGCCTGATCAAGGGCCGGGTCTACCCGCGCTTTGCGGAGCAGATCGCGCGCTTCCTCGCCGAGACCCTGTTCCGGACCTCCGACCTCGCCCTGCCGGCGGCCGAGAAGAAGGAGCGGATCGCCTTCTTCTACGCCAACCACGAGATCGGCCGGGTGACCGAGCATCTGGCGCTCACCGAGCCCTACGCGGACGCCGACCAGAACCGGTGGACGGCGCCGGAGCTCGACGGTCTGGCGCGCGCGATCCAGGAGGACCACCTCCTGAAGCGCGCCGTCGCGGTGCTCAAGCTCAAGTTCCTCGCCGAGCCGCAGGCCCTGATCCACGGCAATCTGCACACCGGCTCGGTGATGGTCACCGAGACCGACACCAAGGTGATCGACCCCGCGTTCGCGTTCTTCGGCCCGATCGGGTTCGACGTCGGCAGCCTGATCGGGCACCTCCTGATGGGCTACTTCAGCCAGCCCGGCCATGCTCCCGCGGACGCGCCGCGCAGCTCCTACGAGCGCTGGATCGGCGAGGCCGTGCAGCAGGTCTGGCAGGGTTTCCACGACCGCTTCCTCGGGCTGTGGCGGAGCGCGCATGGGGGCGACGCCTATCCCATGGCGCTGTTCGAGCGGCCGGGCGGCGCGGAGTCGCTGCGCGAGGCCCAGCGCGCGTACCTGCGCCGGATCTTCGAGGACGCGCTGCGGTTCGCCGGCGTCGCGATCGTGCGCGCGACCCTGGGTCGCCACCATGTCGCCGACTTCGAGCGGATCGAGGATCGCGCGCGCCGCGCCGGATGCGAGCGCAACGCCCTCCTGCTCGCGCGCGAGCTGATCAAGGACGCCCGCTACGTCAGCGACATGGCGGAGGTGATGGAGGTCGCGCACGAGCTCCGCGCGAGCGCCGCGCCAGGCGGCTGAGCGCCGGTCGGTCGCCGAGCGCGAAAGCAGGTCGTGTTGCCGCGCTGAAGTCGGTCCCGCGTAGCCGGACAAGGCGGTTCAGCCAGCGTTCAACTTCCGTTTGCTCTGCTCGGTCCCAGCGGGGGTCGGAGCGCAGCAGGCCCTAGCCGACCATCGTCGGCAGCAGGTCCGCTCCAGGCTATAGTAGGTGTTCGTGCCGGTCTTCGGCGGCCGCGGCCGGCGCCGTGAGACCGAGCTGCAACAGGAGCGCAAAAAGCCTCGTCAACCTGCCGAACAGGGTCGCCTTTTTAGATTCGCCAACACTAGTATGCCAGCCCTTGTCGGCGGCCCGGGGCCGCGCCGTCCGCGGCGGCCAAGCGCTTGAGGAGCGATCGCAGGGTGTCCAGACGTCTTGCCCGAGCCACCACCGTCCTGATCGGCGCTCTGATCGCCTGCGCGCTCAGCGCCGGGCCCGTGCGCGCCGATGCGAACGACCCGCTCGACCTGCGCTACGGCGTCTATTGGGCGGGCTTCCAGATCGCGACCCTCACGCTCGAGCACGAGGTCCGGTCCACCCGGTACCGCTCGCAGCTGCTGATCGAGACCGTCGGGCTGGTCGAGAAGCTGGTGCACTACCGCGCCAGGACCTCGGCGAGCGGCCGCCTCGGCGAGGGCGACAGCCTGCTCCCGGTGACCTACAGCTCGGAGTATCGCTCGCGCAAGAAAGACCGGCGCTCGGTCGTCAAATTCGACCCGCGGAGCGGCGACGTGCTCGACCTCGAGATCACCAAGCGGGGCAAGCCGGACGACAGCAAGGTCCCGGAGGAGTTGCGCAAGAACGTGACCGATCCGCTGACCGCGTTCTTCCAGATCCGCGACCACGTCGCGACGGCCGACAAGGGTCATGCCTTCGCGGCCCAGATCTTCGATGGCCGCAGGCGCTACGACGTCGAGGCGACGGATGGTCGGGCGCGATCGCGCCTGGATCGCCGGCCGCCAGCAGCGCGTGATCAGGCTCCGGCTGAGCCTCGAGTTCCTCGCCGGGGCCAACGCCGACGATCTCGAGGAGGTCGCGGTCGAGGACGACCGGATCGAGGCGGAACTCCTGCTCAGCGCCGACGAGCGCCTGCTGCCGCTGAGCCTGCGCATCCTCGATCGGCCGCTCGCCGGCCGCATCGAGCTGCTGCAGGACTGCTCCAGCGAGGCGGGCTGCCAGCTGGCGTCACGCTGACCGGAGCGAATGGCCGCCTGCCGTGGGGGTCAGGCGGCGGCTTCCGCCTGGATGCCCTTGGCCTTGAGGAGCTCGGCCAGCTCGCCGCTCTGGTACATCTCGCGCACGATGTCGCAGCCGCCGACGAACTCGCCCTTGACGTAGAGCTGCGGCACCGTCGGCCAGTTGCTGAACTCCTTGATGCCCTGGCGCAGCTGGTCGTCCGCCAGGACGTCGAACGCCTTGAACTTGACCCCGACCAGCGAGAGCACCTGGACCACCTGGGCGGAGAAGCCGCACTGCGGGAACACCGGCGTGCCCTTCATGTAGAGCACGACCGGATTGGCATCGACGTCGTTCTGGATGCGGGTCAGCACGGGATCGCGGTCGGTCATCGTGGGCTCCCTGCCCTGGAAACGGGTTGCGCTCAGTCGGGCGCCGCGGTGGTCAAGCGCCAGAGCGTGCAGCTCGCCGCCCATGCGGCCGCCGAGCGCCCGGTAGACCATCTGGTGCTGCTGGACCCGGCCGATGCCGCGGAACGCCGGCGCCACGACGTGGGCCCGGTAGTGGTTGCCGTCGCCCGCCAGATCCTCGACGGTCACCTCCGCCTCCGGCAGGCCGGCGCGAATCAGCTTCTCGATCTCGTCGGCGGTCATCGCCATCGCTTGGCGTCCACTTCTCAGGGCGCCGCGCCGGGCGCCGCCATGAGCGCCGGCAGCCAGCCCTCGTGAGCCCGGGCGAGCTCGTCCCAGCATATGGCATCGGCGCCACCGAGCGTCAACGCGCGGCCCCCGGTGGTGCCGACCCGGCGGGCGAGCACGCCCTGCGCGGCGCGCGCTCTCGAGCAGCGCCTCCAGACGGTCCGGCGCGACCGCCAGCAGGTAGCGGCCCTGGTCCTCGCCGAACAGCCAGCCGGCATCGCAGTCCGGCGGCAGCTCGAGGTCGGCGCCGATGCCGGACGCGAGCACCATCTCGGCCAGAGCGACCAGGAGGCCGCCGTCGGCGAGATCGTGGCAGGCCGCGACCTCGCCGGCCGCGATCAGGCCGCGCACCCATTCGCCGTGGCGGCGCTCGGTCGCGAGATCGACCGGCGGCGGCGCGCCCTCCTCGCGGCCGCAGACCTCGCGCAGATAGAGCGATGAGCCGAGCCAGCCGAAGCTCTCGCCGACCAGGACCAGGGCGAGGCCCTCCTCCCGCCAGGCGAGCGTCGCCATGCGGTCGAGATCCTCGATCAGCCCGAGGCCGCCGATCGTCGGGCGTCGGCAGCACCGCCTGGCCGTCGGTCTCGTTGTAGAACGACACGTTGCCGGAGACGACCGGGAAGTCGAGCGCGCGGCAGGCCTCCGCCATGCCCTCGAGGCAGCCGACGAACTGGCCCATGACGACCGGGTTCTCGGGGCTGCCGAAGTTGAGGCAGTCGGTGAGCGCGAGCGGCCGCGCGCCGACCGCGCAGAGGTTGCGCCACGCCTCGGCGACCGCCTGGCGTCCGCCGCCCGCCGGGTCGGCCAGGCAGTAGCGCGGCGTGCAGTCGGTGGTCAGCGCGAGGCCGCGGTTGCTGCCGTGGATCCGCACCACCGCGGCGTCGCCGCCCGGCGGCTGCACGGTGTCGGCCATCACCATGTGGTCGTACTGCTCGAAGATCCAGCGCCTGGACGCGAGGTCGGGGCTCCCGAGCAGCTGCAGCAGCGCCGCCCGGTGACCGACCGGCGGATTGACGTCGCGCGCGATCACCGGCGGCGCTGGCGGGGTGCGGACGTAGGGTCGCTCGTAGACCGGCGCGGCGCCGCTGACCGGCGCGATCGGCACCCGCGCGACCTCCGCGCCGCCGAAGCGCAGCACCATGGCGCCGCTGTCGGTCACCCGGCCGACCGTCACGCAGTCGAGGCCCCACTTGGCGAACACCGCGGCCGCCGCCGCCTCGGCGCCCCGGCGCAGCACCAGGAGCATCCGCTCCTGGCTCTCGGACAGCATGATCTCGTAAGCGCGTCATGCCGGTCTCGCGGGTCGGCACCCGGTCGAGGTCCATCTCGATGCCGGTCTTGCCGCGCGCCGCCATCTCGAACGACGACGAGGTCAGCCCGGCCGCGCCCATGTCCTGGATCGCCACGATCGCATCGCTCTGCATCAGCTCCAGGCAGGCCTCGAGCAGCAGCTTCTCGGTGAACGGGTCGCCGACCTGCACCGTCGGGCGCCGGGCCTCGGCCGCGGCGCTGAACTCGGCCGAGGCCATGGTGGCGCCATGGATGCCGTCGCGCCCGGTCTTGGCGCCGACGTAGACCACCGGGTTGCCGGCGCCGGCGGCGCGGGCGTAGAAGATCTGGTCCTTGGCCACGAGGCCGACGCACATCGCGTTGACCAGGATGTTGCCGTCGTAGGCGCGGTGGAAGCCGGTCTCGCCGCCGACCGTCGGCACCCCGATGCAGTTGCCGTAGCCCGCGATCCCGGCGACCACGCCGTCGACCAGATGGCGCGTCTTCGGGTGCTCGGGCGCGCCGAAGCGGAGCGCGTTGAGCAGCGCCACCGGCCGCGCGCCCATGGTGAAGACGTCGCGCAGGATGCCGCCGACCCCGGTCGCAGCACCCTGGTAGGGCTCGATGTAGCTCGGGTGGTTGTGGCTCTCGATCTTGAACACCGCGGCCAAGCCGTCACCGAGGTCGACCACGCCCGCGTTCTCGCCCGGGCCGCAGATCACCTGCGGCCCCTCGGTCGGCAGCAGCTTCAGCCAGCGCTTCGACGACTTGTAGGAGCAGTGCTCGCTCCACATCACCGAGAAGATGCCGAGCTCGACCAGCGTTCGGCTCGCGCCCGAGGATCTCGACGATCGCGCGCGTACTCGGCCTGCGAGAGGCCGTGCTCGGCGACCAGCTCCGGCGTGATCGCGGCCATCGCCCCGGCTAGCCCAGCGCCTCGACCAGGGAGCGCAGCAGGATCGCGCCGTCGGTGCCGCCGATCATGCGGGTCGGCGGCGCGCTCGGGATGGGGCATCAGGCCGAGCACGTTGCGGCCCGGGCCGAGCACGCCCGCGATCGCTCCGACCGAGCCGTTCGGGTTGGCGAGATAGCGGAACGCGATCCGATCCTCGTCCGCGAGCCGCTCGAGCTCGTCCGGCGCGCAGACGTAGCAGCCGTCGTGATGGGCGATCGGCAGCGACACGATCTGGCCCGGCGCGTAGCCGGCGGTGAAGATCGAGGCAGGCGGTCGCGACCTCGAGCTCGACCGGCCGGCAGATGAACTTGAGCCCGGCATTGCTGATCAGCGCGCCCGGCAGCAGCCCGGCCTCGGCCAGGATCTGGAAGCCGTTGCAGATGCCGAGCACGGCCACCCCGGCGGCGGCGCGCCGGATCACCTCGGCCATCACCGGCGCGCGCGCCGCGATCGCGCCGCAGCGCAGGTAGTCGCCATAGGTGAAGCCGCCCGGCAGCACGATCAGATCGAGCCGGGGCAGCTCGGTCTCGGCGTGCCACAGCCGCTCGACCCGGGCGCCGGCGGCGGCCAGGGCGACCGCGACGTCGCGGTCGCAGTTGGAGCCCGGAAAGGTGATCACGCCCGCCCGCACGCGCGCCCCGTCGCCAGAAGTGCGGCCGTCGAACGGCGGCCGCTGCCGCCGCTGGTCGTCAGCCCGCTAGTCCTCAAGCGTCATCGTGTAGGTCTCGATCACCGGGTTGGCCAGCAGCTGCTCGCAGATCGCGCGCAGCTCGGCCTCCGCCGCGGCCCGGTCGCGCGGCGTCGAGCTCGAGCTCGATCAGCTTGCCCTGGCGGACCGCGCCCACGCCGGCAAAGCCGAGCTGGCCCAGCGCGCGACCGATCGCCGCGCCCTGCGGATCGAGCACGCCGTCCTTGAGCCGCACCTCGACGCGTGCCTTCATCGCCGCGCCTCACTGGACGGTCTCGGGACCCTTGAGGTCGCGCGGCCCCGCCTCGGGCAGGATGCCGAGCCGGCGGGCGACCTCCTGGTAGCCCTCCTCGACCCGGCCGAGGTCGCGCCGGAAGCGGTCCTTGTCGAGCTTCTCGTTGGTCACGACGTCCCACAGGCGGCAGCTGTCCGGGCTGATCTCGTCGGCCAGCACGATCCGCATGTCGTCGTCCTCCCACAGCCGGCCGAACTCGAGCTTGAAGTCGATCAGCCGCAGGCCGACGCCGGCGAACAGGCCGGTCAGGAAGTCGTTGATGCGCAGGCTGAGGTTGAGGATCTCGTCGATGTCCTGGTAGCCCGCCCAGCCGAACGCCGTGATGTGCTCCTCGCTCACCATCGGATCCTGAAGCTCGTCGGACTTGTAGTAGTACTCGACGATCGAGCGCGGCAGCGGGCTGCCTTCCTCCATCCCGAATCGCTTGGCGAGCGAGCCTGCGACCACGTTCCTGACCACCACCTCGAGCGGGATGATCTCGACCTCCTTGATCAGCTGCTCGCGCATGTTGAGGCGGCGCATGAAGTGGGTCGGGATGCCGATCGCCGCGAGCCGCAGCATGAGGTGCTCGGAGATCCGGTTGTTGAGCACGCCCTTGCCGGTGATCACGCCCTGCTTCTGGTTGTTGAAGGCGGTCGCGTCGTCCTTGAAGTACTGGATCAGGGTGCCGGGCTCCGGGCCCCTCGAACAGGACCTTGGCCTTGCCTTCGTAGACCTTGCGGCGGCGGCTCATGCGACGGTCCATCAGGTGGCCCCGGCAGCGGCGGCGGTGGCGCGGCTCTATAGCCCAGGCCACGCGCGAACACAACCGAGGCGGGCGGTTTCCGCTCGCGTAGGATGGTACGCTGCCGTGAGACCCGACGCCGCGCCGCGCGGCGCACGCGATTGACCCGAGCCGTACCGAAGGATAACGAGGAGCGGCGAGCCGGGCGCCTCCAGGCGCAGCGGGAGGTGGTCCTGCGGCGCGCCGACGAGCCCACGAAGGGATGACCGATGGCGATTGTGCTGAGCTATAGTGCGACCACGGCCCAATTGGGGCCCCTTGCGCAGTGGCGCTTCGACGAGGCCGGCGGCGCGCTCGCGGTCGACCGTGCCGATGGCCTGAACGGCAGCTATCGCGGCAGCGTGACCTTCGGCGAGAGCGGTGCGATCGGCGCCGGGGGCGCGGTCCGGCTCGGCGGCAACGGCAGCTTCGTCGAGATCCAGAGCGCGTCCGGCGGCAGCTTCGCGGTCGAGCTCGCGGCCTTCGGCGACAGCCTGGTGGCGGGCTTCGGCCTCGGCGCGCCAAGCGACTTCCTCAATGCCCGGCTCGAGGCGCTGCTCGACGCGCGCGGCCTCGACAGCACGGTCACCGCCTTCGGCCAGAACGGCCGCACCACCGGCCAGGCGCTGGGCGCGGTGCAAGGCGTGATCGCCTCCGACCCCGACGTGGTGATCTCGGTCCACGGCACCAACGATTCGCTCAGCGGCCGCGACATCGCGCCCTCGACCACCGAGAGCCAACCTGCGCAGCATGATCCAGCAGTTCCAGGCCGAGGGCATCGAGGTCCTGCTGACCGGCACCTTCGGCCTGTGGCCGAACGAGACCTTCAATTTGCCGGGCTTCGAGCTGAGCGCCGACCCGGCGGGCAATGCCGCGGCCTTCGAGGCGATCTTCCCGCGGCTTGCCAGCGAGTTCGGCCTCGAGCTGCTCACGCCCTACCACGGCAACAGCCTCGACGTTCCCGCCCTCAACCAGGGCGACGGCGTGCACCCGAACGCCGCCGGCGTCGCGCAGATCGCCGCGCGCCTCGTGCCGCAGGCGATGCTGGCCGCGGCGGCGAGCGGCGCGCTGGTGGCGCCGAGCGAGCCCCTGCTGCTCGCCAACGGCACGATCGAGCTCTGGTTCAACGCCGACGACGTGGGCGCGCGCCAGGGCCTGTTCTCCAAGGACGCGGCCGGCCAGGGCACCGGCGGCCACATCAGCGCGGCGGTCCAGAACGGCCTGGTCTCGGTCGGCCTCGAGGGCCTGACCGGCGGCGCCTTCGTCCAGGGCGCGGTGCAGGCGGGCACCGACACCCACCTGGTGTTCACCTTCGGCGCGGGCGGCATGCAGCTGTTCCTCAACGGCCTGCTGGTCGACAGCGACGGCTTCACGGGCGGGCTCGACATCGGGGTCGACGGGCTCGGCAACTTCGAGCCCCTGGTGCTCGGCGCGCTGATCGACGGCAGCCCCAACCGCGCGCTCGGCGCCCCGACCAACTCCTTCGCCGGCACCTTCGACGAGTTCGCGATCTACGACCACGCGCTCGCGGCGGCCGAGATCGAGCAGCTGTTCCAGGCCGGCGCCGCGGGCTCCAGGCTGAGCGGCACGGCCGACGCCGACACCCTGATCGGCGGCGTCGACGAGGAGACCCTGCGCGGTCTCGCGGGCGACGACGACCTCGCGGGCGGCGGCGGCAACGACCGGCTGCTCGGCGCCGGCGGCAACGACGTCCTGCGGGGCGGCGACGGCGCCGACGTCCTGATCGGCGGGGCGGGCCTCGACGAGCTGCGCGGCGAGGAGGGCCGCGATGCGCTCGCCGGCAGCCTCGGCGCGGACCGCCTGTTCGGCGGCGACGGGCGGCGACCTGCTGCGCGGCAACAACGGCCGCGACACGCTCCGCGGCGAGGCCGGCGGCGACGAGATCTTCGGCAACAAGGGCGCCGACACGCATCGACGGCGGGTCAGGCAACGACCTGATCGACGGCGGCCCCGGCCCGACCTGCTGACCGGCGGCGCCGGAGCCGACCGCTTCGTGATCGCCCGGCTCGCGGACGGGATCGACCGGATCGCCGACTTCCAGCCCGGCGCCGGCGGCGACGTCCTCGACATCGGCAGCATCCTGCGAGGCTTCCAGCCCGGCACCTCGCGGGTCTCGGACTTCGTCCGGCTCGAATCGTCCGAGCGGCGACACCCGCGTCGCGGTCGACGACGACGGCGCCGGCAACGACTTCACGGCGGTCGCCGATCTCGCCGGCGTCGAGCGGCGTCAACCTCAATCAGCTGGTGACGGACGGCAACCTCGGGCTCGCCTGAGCTCCCCGAGCAGGACCGCCGCGCGCCCAAATCCAAAAAAGGCAGGCATCCACATGGCGACTATCCGCAGCTACAGCGCGACCTTCGAGCATACCACCGTCGCCAACGCGGCGGTGACGCGCTGGCGCTTCAACGAGGACGCCGGCGCGACGATCGCCTTCGACAGCGTGGACGCGCACGACGGCAGCTACGAGACGGGTGCCGCCCCGGGCGACGCCGGCATCGATCGGCGACGGCGCGGCGCGCTTCGACGGCACAGCTGGGAGGGTCCTGGTCGCCGACACCCTGACCGGCACGATCACGGTCTCGGCCTTCGGCGACAGCCTGATCGCCGGGGCCAGTACGATTCCGAACCCGTCGGACCGGTTCTCGCCGAACCTCGAGACGGCGCTCGAGGCCCGCGGCCTCGAAGCGACCGTGATCAATCGCGGGATCGGCGGCAATACCTCGGCTCAGGGCCTCGCGCGCGTCTCCGACGTCACCGACACGGATCAGCCCGATGTCGCGATCGTCGAGTTCGGCACCAACGATGCGCTCGCAGGAGCGCACGATCGCAGATGTCGACGACGACCTGCGCGCCATCGTCACGCAGCTGCAAGGTGCAGACATTGAGGTGCTGCTGACCGGCGCTTTCGGCTTCTATCCCCGAGCGCGGCGGCGGCACCGGCTACGACAGCGCAAGAGCTGCGCGCCGACGTTCGAGGCGCTGTTCCCGACGATCGCCGACGACCTCGACGTCGAGCTGCTGAGAGACACCGAAGGCAGCGACAAGTTCCTCGGCGGCGAGCGCATTGCGGCGCGACGCCGGCCGACGATACCATCAGCGGCGGCGTGCTCGACGGCGATCCGAACTTGGCAGATCCGGCGGTCCCCGGCAGCCCCGACGGTCTGCACCCGAATGCCGCCGGCGTCGATCTACATCGTCGAACGGGTGGTGCCGCAGACGGTCGAGCTCGGCGCCGCGGCGGGCGTGGTCAACGACGCCCTGGAGCTGGCGAACGGCTCGATCGAGCTGCTGGTTCACGCCGGACAGCGTCGACGGAACGCAGATGCTGTTCTCCAAGAACGTGCCGGACGTCCAAGTCTTGGCGACATCGAGATCCAGCTCGACGGCGACGAGGTCGCCGTCGGCATGCAGACCGCCTCGACCACGTTCGGCGGTCGCAGGCGGTACCGTCACCGTCGGGCGAGGCCACCCACGTCGTCTTCAAGTTCGGCGCCGGTGGGATGGAGCTGTACGTGGACGGCGCGCTGGTAGCACAGCAACCCCTTCACCGGCGGCTTGACCGGCAACCTCGAGGAGCTGGGGATCGGCGCGCGGGCCGACGGGACCGCTGCCTTCGACGGCGTGATCGACGAGGTGGCGGTCTACGATCGCGCGCTGACCGTAGGCGAGATCCAGCAACTGTTCGACGGCGGTGAGCTCGGCACGAGCGTGCTCGGCACCGCGAACGCCGACACGATCTTCGGCGGCAGCGACGACGAGGACCTGCGCGGCGCGTTCGGCGCCGACACGATTCTCGCGCGGGGCGGCGACGACGCGCTGCGCGGCGGGGCGGGCCGCGACGACCTGCGCGGCGGGCCCGGCGACGACCGGCTGCTTCGGCGGCAGCGGCGCCGACGGCCTGCAGCGGGGCGCCGGCGACGACCGGCTCGGGCCACGGTGGCAAGGACGACCTGTCCGGCGGCGCCGGCGAGGATCTGCTCGAGGGCGATGGCGGGCGCGATTCGCTGGCCGGCGGCGCCGATGCCGATCGACTGTTCGGCGGTCCGGCGGTCGATCATCTGAGCGGCGGTGCCGGCGACGACCTGCTGAACGGCGGCCCGGGCCGGGACAGCCTGATCGGCGGTGCCGGCGCCGACACCTTCCAGATCGACCGGCTCGACGATGGGATCGACAGGGTCCGCGACTTCGCGCCCGGCGAGCGGCGACGTCCTCGATCTGAGCGCGGTGCTCGACTTCGCGGGCGGCGACGACGCCAATGACTTCGTCCAGCTCAACGACGTCAGCGGCAATACCAAGCGTCGACGTCGATCCGAACGGCGCCGGGGGCGACTTCACCACCGTGTTCAGCCTGATCGGCACGACCGGGCTCGACATCGGCAACCTGGTCGCCGACGGCAACGTGCAGCTGGAGCCGCCCACCAGCTGAGCGAGCGCGCCGCGGCTCGCGCGCGGCTCCGGCCTTGCGCGCCGCGGCGCAACTGACTAACACCCGCGGCCATGTCGTCCGGATCGTGCAGGCCTGCGGCCGATCGCCGTCCTCGACGTCGGCCGGACCAACGTCAAGCTGCTGGCGATCACGCCGGCCGGCGAGATCCTGTCGTCGCGCCAGGCGCCCAACGCGGTGCGCTCGGGCGAGCCCTATCCCCACTGCGACACCGATCACCTGTGGCGCTGGATGATGGCGGCGCTGGCCGATCTCGGCGAGCGCTTCGCGATCACCGCGATCGTGCCGACCAGCTACGGCTCGACCGCCGCGCTGGTCGGCGCGGGCGAGCTGGTGCTGCCGATCCTCGACTACGAGGCCGACCCGCCGGCCGGCCTGGCGGCCGAGTATGCCGAGATCGCGCCCTGGTTCGAGGAGTGCTTCTGCCCGATCAGCCCGGCCGGCCTGACGCTCGGCCGCCAGCTGTTCTGGCAGAGCCGGGCGCATCGCCGACGACTTCGCCCGCGCCCGCTGGATCCTGCCGTTCGCGCAGTACTGGGCCTGGGGGCTGTCGCGGCGTGCCGGCCTGCGAGGTGACCTCGCTCGGCGCCCAGACCCAGCTCTGGAACCCGCGCGAGCGCGATTTCTCGAGCCTCGTCGGGCGCCAGGGCTGGCGCGCCAAGTTTCCGCCGCTGCGCAATGCCTGGGACGTGCTCGGGCCCTTGCAGTTCGAGGTCGCCGACAAGACCGGCCTGCCGCTCGAGACCCCGGTGCTGTGCGGGATCCACGCGGCGGCGCCGAACTCGCCCGCTGCCTCGCCGCCGGGCTCGAGGACTTCGCGCTGATCTCGAGCGGCAGCTGGCTGATCACCTTCAACCCCGGCCTGCCGCTGGCTGCGCCTCGATCCGTTGCGCGAGATGGTCGCGAACAGCGACCTGCTCGGCCGGCCGGTCGCCTGCGCGCGCTTCATGGGCGGCTGCGAGTACGCCACTATCGCCGGCGCCGCGGCCGCGCCGCACGCGCCGAGCCCGAGCGTGGCCGACGTCGAGGCGCTGATCGCGCGCGGCACGATGGCGCTGCCGTCGTTCACCCGCAGCGGCGGGCCGTTCCCCGGGACCGGCGGCAAGGGCCGGATCGTCGGGCCGCGGCCGGGCACGGCGCGCGAGCGGGCGGCGCTCGCCGCGCTCTACGTCGCGCTGGTGGCGAGCGTCGGGCTCGATCTGCTCGCATGCGCGCGGGCAGGATGATGATCGGCGGCAGCTTCGCCGACAACCCGCTGTTCGCGCCTCTTCTGGCGGCGCTGCGGCCCGGGCAGCCGGTGCTCGCCTCGAGCGAGCGCGCCGGCACGCGCGCTCGGCGCGGCGCTGCTGGTCGGCTGGACCGAGCGCAGCGCGCCGGCGCCGCTCTCGCTGACGCCGGTCGCGCCGGCGCCGATCGCGGGCCTTGCGAGCTATGCGCGCGACTGGCGCGCGGCGGCGGACGCGACCGCGCGCGACTGAGCGCCGGCGCCGGTCAGCGCCGCTGGGTGAGGGCGACCCCGGCGAGGATCAGGCCGGCCGCGCCGAGCAGCGCGGGCGTGATCGGCTCCCCGAGCAGGAGCGCCGCGAGCGCGAGCGTGACCAGCGGCTGCAGGAACTGCAGCGCGCCCATGCGGGCGATCCCGCCGCGCGACAGCGCCCAGTACCAGGCGGCGAAGGCCACCAGCGTCGAGCCGCCGGCGAGGAACAGCACCGCCGCCCAGGTCGTGGCACCGGCCGCGCCCAGGGCCGCGGCCTCGCCCTGCCACAGCAGGAGCGGCAGCAGCAGAGCGCCGCCCGCCGTGATCGCCCAGAGCGTGGTCGGCCAGGTCCCGAACGAAGGTGCGAGCCGCGCGCCGGCGACGTGGCCGGCCGCCGCGCAGAACGCGCCGCCGGCGACCAGGAGGTCGCCCGCAAGCGTCGCGCGGGCGCGGCGGACGCGCTGTCGCCGCCGATCAGGAAGGCCTCGCCGAGCAGGGCCACGGCGGCGCCGAGCCACCAGGCGCCTGGCGGCAGGCGGCGCTCGAAGGCGCTGCCGAGCAGGCCGGTCGGCAGCGGCAGGGCGGCCAGGATCAGGCCGGCATGCGCGGCCGAGGTGCGGCCGACGCCGAGGCTGAACAGGAGCGGGAAGCCGATCAGCCCGCCGAGGGTGACCATCCCGAGGAGCACGAGCTGGGCGGGGCGCCGCGGCGGCCGCAGGCGCCAGCCGATCAGCAGCGGCAGGGTGAGCAGCGCTGCGAGCGTGGTGCGCAGGACACCCACCGTGACCGGCGCGAGCTCGGCGACCGCGAGCTTGGTCGCGATCGGGGTCGCGCCCCAGAGCGCCACGGCCGCGAGCGCCGCGCCGACGATCGCGAGGGTCAGAACACCGGTCCCTGCAAGGAAGCTCTGGCCTCGGCGCGGTCGTGTCGGGCGGTCAGGGGGTCGGCGCGTCCGGGCGCAGCAGGCCTTCCCGCTTGAGCTCGGCCCAGAGGTCGGCCGGCACGTCGGGCGCGAAGATCGCGAGGTTCTGCGCGACCTCGGCCGGCGAGCGGGTCCCGGGAATCACGGTCGCGACGACCGGGTGGCCGAGCGGGAACTGCAGCGCCGCGGTCGGCAGGCGCACGCCGTGGCGGGCGCAGACCGCCTCGATCCGGCGCACCCGCTCCATGATCTCGGGCGGGGCCGGCGCGTACTGGAAGTAGGCGCCTTCGACCGCGCCGGTCGCGAGGATGCCGGTGTTGTAGGCGCCGCCGATGATCAGCGCGATGCCGCGCTGCTCGCACAGCGGCAGGAAGTCGTCGAGCGGCGCCCTGCTCCAGCAGGGTGTAGCGCCCGGCGAGCAGGAAGCAGTCGAAGTCGCCGCGCAGGGCGAGGTCCTGGCAGGCCGCGGTCTCGTTGACCCCGGCGCCGATCGCCCGGACCGCGCCGGCCTCGCGCAGCCCGACCATGGCCCGGTAGCCGCCCGCCATGAACTCGGCCACCCGCTCCCGGCGCGCCGCCTCGGAGCCGTGGGTCCAGACGTCGAGGTCGTGGACCAGGAGGATGTCGATGCGGTGCATGCCGAGGCGCTGCAGGCTGTCCTCGACCGAGCGCAGGACGCCCTCGTAGGAGTAGTCGTAGACCTCGGCGAACGGCAGCGCGTCCTTGAACTGGCCGTGCTCGAGGGTCGCCGGATCGCCCGGCCTGAGCAGGCGGCCGACCTTGGTCGACAGGACGAAGCTGTCGCGCGCCCGGCCGCGCAGCGCCTCGCCGAGGCGATGCTCGGAGAGCCCGTAGCCGTAGAGCGGGGCGGTGTCGAAGTAGCGGATCCCGGCGTCGTAGCAGGCCTGCACGGTGGCGCGCGCGTCGGCGTCGGAGAACGCCTGGTACATGTTGCCGAGCGGCGCCCCGCCGAAGCCCATCACGGTGACCGGCAGCCCCGACCTGCCGAGCACCCGGGTATCGCTCGCCTGCATGCCCGCCTCCCTGGCTCTCCCGCCGGCACCCTACGCCGCCGCGAGGCGGATCGCCACCGGTCAGCTGGGCCGCTGGTCAGCGGCCAGGCGGTCACGATAGAAGTAGCGGTGGAGGATTCAGACGGTGAACTGGCGCGAGCGAATCGCGATCGACCCCGAGGTGCTGGGCGGCAAGCCGGTCGTCAAGGGCACGCGGCTGTCGGTCGAGCTCGTCGTCGGCCTCCTGGCGGAGGGCTGGACGGAGCAGCAGCTGCTCGCGAACTACCCGGCCCTCGCCACTGACGACGTACGTGCGTCGCTTGGCCTACGCAGCGGAGCTTGCGGGCGACGAGACGACCTATCTCGATCGATCGGCCTCGAGCCGTGCGGATCGCGTCGTCCGTGCGGCATCGTGCCTGCTGCAGGCTTCGGTGCGCCCGCGATCCGGACGATGCGGTTTCGCTCGTCCTGGCGGCGCTCTGCGATGCGTCGCGCGACTGGCGTGGCCGGTCTTGCGGTCGTCGAGCGCGATCGCCTGCGTGTCCGCCGGCTGCCATCGAGCGTCGCCGCGCGTAAATCTCCGCCAGCGGACCACTCGTTGGTGCCGCCATGGCGGCATGCCGCTCCGCGGATGCGCGGGGTGAAGAAGACCTGCGGGGCGGCGGCGATCAGGCGGTCCTCTTCGCCGGGGAGCGGCAGGGGGTGGCAGTCGGGGGCGGCGAGGGTGCGATAGCACCAGACCACGCCGCGCTCGGCCCGCCAGGGCTCCGGCTCGGCGGCGCAGCCGGCGAGCAGCGCGAGAGCGGTCAGCAGCCGGATCGGAACCATGCCCGGCAGAGTCGCCCGGCCGCGGCGGGAGCGCAACGGCCGATCCCGGGCGAGCGCATCGGGGTAGGGACAAGATCGCGCGAAATCGGTATCATCGCAGCGCGGCGATACCGGTCGGCGTGGCCGGTGGCGGAGGGAGAATGCGATGTACACGAAGGAAGCCTTGCGCGCGCTGGGCGTGACCGGCGAGGAGTTCACCGACGAGCAGCGTCAGGCGCTCGACCGGGACGGCTTCTTCATCGTCGAGCGCTACTACACGCCCGAGCAGGCCCTTGCGATGGCGGAGGAGTTCGACCGGCTGCATGCCGCCGAAGGCGACCGCGGCGGCCACGAGGTCCACGTCGAGCCGGGGGCGCCCAGGGTCTCCAACATCTTCAACAAGACCACCGCCTACGACATCTGCCTCGAGTGCAAGCCGTTCCTGGCGGCGAGCCACTATCTGCTCGGCGAGTTCAAGGTCCACGGCGCCAATCTGCGCGATCCGCTCAAGGGCCAGGGCCACCAGGAGATCCACGTCGACGTGCCGAAGCGCTTCGCCGACGACTGGTGGGTGACCAACGCGCTGATCCTGTTCGACGACATGACGCTCACCAACGGCCCGACCCGGGTCATCCCGGGCTCGCACAAGTGGCCCGCGATCAACGTGCCGGCGGTCAACCGCGCCGACTGGGAGCCGGCGCCGCTGACGCCGGAGGAGCAGGCCCTGGTGCCCGAGGACCTCGCCGCCCCGCACCCCAAGGAGGTCCTGGTGACCGCGCCCGCGGGCTCGGTCGTGATCGTCAACTCGTCGCTGTGGCATTCCGGCACCCGCAACCAGGACGGCAGCCGCCGCCGCGTGCTGCATCTGACCTACACCCGGCGCGACCTGCCCCAGCAGCTGACCCAGCGCGACTACCTGACCGAGGCGCTGTACGAGCGCATGAGCAGGGCGCACCGCTTCCTGCTCGACATCGAGCCCCTGGCCGAGGGCCAGCAGGTCGTGCGCCAGCCCAAGGGCGCCGAAGAGCGCAACTGGTGGAACTGAGAGGGGTCGCGTGCGCCGCTCCCGTCACGGTCTTGTGCCGGCGCTCGGCAGCCAATAGCATCGGCGCCCGAGCAGGCTCGCTGGACGAGGCGCAAGCCGACCGGCCAAGACCTGCGAGCAAGACCTGAAGAAGCCCAGGGGAGGCTAGAGACGATGATGCGACATGCCATGGCCCTCGCGCTGCTGGCGGGCACCGCGGTGGCGCTGCCGGCGCAGGCGCAGAAGATGTACGAAGGCGTCGAGATCAACCTCTTGACCCGGCCCGGGCCGGTGATCGCCGGGCGGCTCGAGGAGCGCGGCGCGCGAATACCAGGAGATGACCGGCGCCACGATCAACGTCGCGACCGTGCCGTTCGCCGAGCTGTTCCAGAAGCTGCTGACCGACTGGGCGACCGGCACCAACTCGATCGACGTCGGCGTGTTCGCCTCGGGCTGGGCGGTCGAGCTGGTCGACGGCGGCCTGCTCGCCGACCTCTCGCCGATGGTCGCCAAGGACGCGGCGCTCGACGATCGACGACATCGCGCCCTACTTCCGCGAGTTCAACCAGAAGATCGACGGCAAGACCTATCTGATCACGATCGATGGCGACTTCCAGATGGTCTACTACCGCACCGACGTGCTGGACGAGCTCGGCCTCGAGCCGCCGCAAGACCTGGGACGAGTATCTCGAGATCGCCGCGGCCGCCCACGGCAAGGACATGAACGGCGACGGCGAGGCCGACTTCGGCTCGTGCATGTTCAAGAAGCGCAACGCCCAGAGCTTCTTCGCGGTCATGACGATCGCGGCTCCCTACATCCAGAGCCAGGGCACCGGCCAGGGCATCTTCTTCGATCACCGACGACATGACGCCCTTGGTCAACAACGAGGCCTGGGCCAAGGCGTTCAAGTTCTACAAGGAGATCCGGCAAGTACGGCCCGCCCGACGAGCTCAACCACGACATCGGCGACACCCGGGCGGCGATGATGAGCGGGCGCTGCGCATTGGCGATCGACTGGGGCGACATCGGCCCGCTCTCGATCGACGAGGCGACTCAAGGACAAGACTGGTCGGCGCGGTGATGTCGCCGGGCTCGACCCAGGTGCTCGACAGGGAGACCGGCAAGCTCGTCGACTGCACGCCCGAGTCTGCCCCCATGCGATCGACGGCATCAACCACGCGCCGTTCGCGGCGTTCGGCGGCTGGTCGGGCGCGATCAACGCCAACTCCGACCCCAAGGTGATCGAGGCGGCTTACGGCTTCCTTTCCTACATGAACCAGCCGGCGCAGTCGAACGTCGACGTCACCATCGGCTGGACCGGCTACAACCCCTACCGCATCTCGCAGTTCGAGAACCTCGACCCGTGGATCAAGGCCGGGTTCTCGCGCGAGTTCGCCGAGAACTATCTGGGCGCGATCAGGGCCAGCCTGAACAACCCGAACATGGCCTCGGACCTGCGCATCCCGGGCACCCAGCGTACAGGGCATCGTGCTCGACCGCGAGCTGGCGCGCTTCCTTGCCGGCGAGATCACGGCCGAGGAGGCGGTGGCGAACGTCGAGACGGCTGGGAGGAGATCACCGAGGAGTTCGGCCGCGACAAGCAGCTCGAGCTGTACAAGTCCTCGCTCGGCATCACCAACTGAGGGTTGAGCGTCAGTGACCTCCGGGACTGGCGCAACGACAACTAGTCAGCTGGGGCGTGTCGCCCCGGCCGGCCTCATGCTTCCGTCACGACGAGGGCGAGGCTGACCGAGTGGCTCGACCGCCAGTCGCGCCAGTTTTTCATCACCCCCGCCGTGATCATGATCCTGGTCTTCTCGGTCTTCCCGCCGATAGCCTCGCTGGTGCTCGCCTTCTCCAGCGTCCGCCTCGCGCCGGCTGCTACAGGTCCAGTTCGTCGGCCTCGAGGAACTTCCAGAAGCAGTTGTTCGGCTCCGAGCAGTTCCATTTCCTCGGGACCTTCGCAAGCATCAGCCTGCTCGGCTGGGTCGTCACGTCGCGAGCGCGGCCGGCTGCTCGTCTGGTGGCTCTACCGCTATGCCAGCGAGGCTTCACGATCTGCTCCGGCTTGATCGGCCGGCTGATCACCGCCAGCGTGCTGTTCGGCCTGGCGCTTCTCTTTTCCGCGACGCTGTTCAGCGGCAATCCGTTCGGCACGCTCGGCGTGACCATCTTCTACGTGCTCGTCGGCTGCACCATCCAGTTCCTGATCGGCCTCGGGCTCGCCGTTCTCTGCGCCCAGCCGATCAAGGGCCGGACCTTCTTCCGCGTCGTCTTCTTCCTGCCCCTGATGATCACGCCGATCGGCATCGGCTACAGCTTCCGCATGCTGGCGGACACGACCAAGGGGCCGTTCTCGCCGGTTTGGCAGTGGATCGGCCTCGGTGACTTCGGCTGGGCTGACCGATGCCTGGACTGCCCGCTTGTTCATCGTGATCGGCGATTCCTGGCAGTGGATCCCGTTCATCTTCGTCATCCTGCTTGCGGCGCTCGAGAATGTTTCCCGTGATCAGGTCGAGGCCGGCCAGGTCGACGGTGCCAGCGGTTGGCAGGTGTTCAGGGAAATAGCCTGGCCGCAGATCGCGCCGGTTGCCGCGACGGTGATGCTGATCAGGATCATCGAGGCCTTCAAGCTGGTCGACCTCCCCAACATCATGACGTCCGGCGGCCCCGGCATCGCGACCGAATCGATGACGCTTCATGCATTCTTTGCATGGCGGGCGACTGAACCTCGGGGAGTCGGCGGCGATCGCCTACCTGCTTCTGTTCGTGACGGTCGTGCTGTGCGTCTCCTTCTTCAATCTCCTCGTCCTCAAGCGAGGGAGGCCGGCATGAGCCCGCAAGGCGATCCGGATGCCGCCCCGCGATCCCGGCTCAGGCGGTGGTTCGAGCCGAAGTCGATCGGGGAGATGGCGCCGGCCACGGCCGTCATCGTCTACGGCCTCCTGCTCCTTTGGGCGGTGTTCGTCCTGTTTCCGCTCTATTGGCTCGCTGATCACGTCGTTCAAGTTGCCGGTCGACGTCAACGCCGGGCCGGTCTACCTGCCCTGGGTCGACTTCACGCCGAGCCTGCATGCCTGGCGCGAGTTGTTCGTCTTCGACTCGGCGAGGACACGCTGAGGGCCTACATCAACTCGATCATCATCGCGCTTCTCGCCACAGCACTTTGCGTCACCATCGGCTCGATGGCCGCCTATGCCTTGGCGCGCATTCAGTACAGGCCCAAATTCGCGACGATCGTTCTCTTCGTTCTCTGCTTGGTCGCGCATGGCGGTGGTGGTCGGCCGTTGGGGGGTCGATTGGCGCCTGTCGCTTGCGGTCGCGCTCGCGGTCTTCTTCGTTCTCGCCCGCGCGCTTGGGCCGCCGTTTCAAGGCCGCGCTGGGGAATGGAGACATCCTGTTCTGGATGATCTCGCAGCGCATTCTGCCGCCGGTCGTCGCCGTCATTCCGATCTACATGATGTTTCAGAGCGTTCGGCTGCTCGACACCCACATCGCGCTGATCCTCGCCTACGCGGTAGTCAACCTGCCGATCGTCGTTTGGCTGATGTACGACTTCTTCATCACCATTCCGACCGACCTCGAGGAGAGCGCGCAGCTCGACGGCGCCACCCGCGCTTACCACCTTCTTCGAGATCATGCTGCCGTTGGTCGAGGCCCGGTCTCGCGGCGACGACGCTGCTGGTGCTGATCCTGTCCTGGAACGAGTATCTGCTGGCGCTGTTCCTTTCGACGTCGCAATGCGCAGACCATGCCTATCCTGGTCGCCGCCATGAATGCGGGCGAGCGCGGCATCCTGTGGTGGAGCATGGCGGTGGTGATCATCGTCATGATCATTCCGGTCGTACTGATGGCGCTCGTGCTTCAGCGCTTCATTTCCAAGGGCATACTGCTGGGGGCGGTGAAGGGATGAGCGTGGAAGCCGAGGGGCATCGACACCGGCCGCGCGCGCGCAGCGGCTGTCGATGCGCAGCCTGAACAAATCGTTCGGTGCGGACCACGTCGTCAAGGATCTCAACATCGACGTTGCGCCGGGTGAGTTCCTGGTGCTGCTCGGGCCCTCCGGTTGCGGCAAGACCACCGGGCTTCGGATCATAGCCGGCCTGGAGACCGCGGACTTCGGGGCAGGTGGTGCTCGGCGATACCGACGTCACTGACATGCTGCCGAAGTACCGCGACGTGGCGATGGTGTTCCAGTCCTACGCCCTCTATCCGCACAAGACCGTCGCCGAGAACATCGGTTTTCCGCTGAAGGTCCGTGGCGTGTCGCCGCAGGAGCGCGGCGCTCGCGGTGCGCGACGCTGCTGCGCAGGTCCATATGGAGGATCTCCTCGACCGGTACCCGCGCCAGCTGTCCGGCGGCCAGCGTCAGCGCGTGGCGCTGGCAAGGGCCATCGTGCGGCGGCCCTCGGCCTTCCTGATGGACGAGCCGCTTTCCAACCTCGATGCGAAGCTCCGCGGCTTCATGCGCGCCGAGCTCAAGCGCATGCAGCACGAGCTCGGGGTGACCACCATCTACGTCACCCACGACCAGGTCGAGGCCATGACGCTTGCGCATCGAGTCGCGATCATGGACCGCGGCGTGCTGCAGCAGATCGGCACGCCGCGCGAGGTCTATGATCGCCCGGCGAACCTGTTCGTCGCCGGCTTCATGGGCTCGCCGCCGATGAATTTCCTCGCGCGGGCGGATCGAGAACAGTCGCTTCGAGAGCCACGGCGTGAGCCTGCCGCTCGGCAGGGAGCAGGGAACGACGGCGAGGGATGTGGTCATCGGGCTTTCGCGCGGAGGACGCCGACATCGTCAAGCCCGGCGCTGGTCTGTTCGATGCTACGGTCTACGCCGCTGAGCTTACCGGCGACGTGACGTTGGTCACGCTCGTCGGTGGGCAAGGAGAGCCTGTCGGTCAAGATGCCGAAGGAGTACGACGTCGACTTCGACCGGCCGGTTGCCGTGCGCTTTCCGCTCGATCGAGGCTTTCTGTTCGACGCCCACTCAGGCGTGCGCCTGGCGGCCCGCTGCGCCGCCGGCGCAGGACCTGGGGCTCGGAAGCGCACTGAGACGCTCGCTGTCGGGCGCTCGATCCCGCGCTGCACGTGATCGGCGCCGTCGCAGGCTGAACCGCGCGATGCGTGCCTCAGGGGCCCTGCCATGGATCGATGATCGTGAGCCCAAAGGCGCGATAGTCGGCAGCGTCACGGGTCGCGATCGCCATGCCGTTTCGCCGCGCCACTGCCGCGATCTGCGCGTCGCCCACGGTCGGCGCTCGACCTCGGGTCGTCGCGTCGACGACGAGCGCCGTACAGCACCGCGCATCCGCTCGAAAGCCAGTATCCGGCCGACGAAGTCCTCCGTGATCAAGGCCTCGAGCCAGCGCTCGAAGTCGGCACGTCGTCGCCCCTTCGGCAGGCGCTCGACACCCACCGCGAGCTCGCCGACCACGGTCGCGGTCAAATCGAGCCGTTCCAGTCCTGGGCCTCGGACCACGCCGGACCTGGGGATCGGCGTGGGCCTCCTTGGTTCCGAGATGACGTTGGTGTCGAGCACGATGCCGGTCATTCGGAAGTTAGCTCGATTCGACGGCATGAACAACGCCGGCATCGAGGTCGAGCTCGGCTTTTGCACCCGAGCTATCATGGCGCGCAACAATTCGCAGCGTCAGGCGGGCGCGTCGATCCGGCGGTAGCGGGCCTCGATCAGGCTGTAGACGCCGAACGCGAACAGGCCGAGCGCGACGATGCCGAGCAGGATCCAGCCATAGGGCTGCTGCTGGAGGGTCTGGAGCGCGCCCTGCAGGCCGACCACGTCGCCCGAGCTGAAGCGCCACGCCGCGACCAGGAGGAAGCCGCCGATGATCAGGAACACGACGCCGCGGGCGATCAGGCCGAAGCGGCAGATCGGCGATGCCTTGTCGAGGGTGCGCGAATCCATCTCGAGATACTTCTCGAACTTGGCCTGGTAGCCTTTGACCATGTGGGCGATGCCGGCGCCGATCACCGCGACGCCTAGCAGCCCGACCAGCCAGCGTCCGAACGGCTGCCGCAGCAGCCAAGCGGTCCAGTCCTGGGCGCCGCTGTCGCCGCCCCCGCCGCCCGTGCCCCAGCCGAAGATCAGGCTGAGCGCGAAGAACGCCAGCAGGGTGTGGGTGACCGCGCTGACGATCAGACCGGCCGCGGATCGCCAGCCCCTTGGGGTCGGTGCCGTGGTCGGTCGGTGTCCATGAGAGCCTGCACCAGGCGCCAGATCGCGTAGCCGACGAGGCCGAGGGCGACCAGCCCGAGCAGGACGGTGCCGAACGGCTGCTGGAGGATCGTCAACAGCGCGCCCTCGCTGTCGGTGGTCTGGCCGCGGCCCAAGGCCGCCAGCACGGCGAGCCCGCCGACGATCAAATAGACCACGCCGCGGGCGGCGTAGCCGCTGCGCGCCAGCCAGGCGATCTTGCCCGCCGACGGGCGCGCTGCCAGGTCTCGCTTTGCTGTCGAGAAACGCGCTGCCATGTTTTCGACCTTGTGGCGGTCACATGGCGAAATAACGCGGTTCGGCCGGGCAATGTTCCGGCCCGGCCGCGGAGCAAGAGCCTACTCCCAGCCGGCCGGCTCGTAGCCGCGCTCGCGCAGGCAGCGGTCGACGACATTGCGGTAGGCGGCGCTCGGCCCGCTGCCGCGGCCGCCGCCGAAGATCGAGCGCATCAGGCCGGCGGTCGCGCCGGTCGCGGCGCCGACCGCGGCGCCGGTGCCCGGGCTGCCGAGGATCGCACCGCCGACGGCGCCGGTCGCCCCGCCGATCGCGCCGCCGGCCGCCGTGCTGCCGGCCGCCCGCCCGGCCTCGCCCGAGCCCGCCGACGCGCCGGCGCTTTCGGCGAGCGCGCGACATTCGGCGATGTCCTGCTCGGCCTGCGCCTGACCGAGCGCCTGGAGCCGGTCGTTCGGATAGAGGATCGGCTTGGGATCTGAGGCGCACGCCGCGAGCGCCAGCGCCGCGCCCACGAGCGCGAGCGCCGCTGCGGACCGCGCCAGAGCGCCTGTTCGATGGCCATCGTCGCTGGCCGCCAGCATGGGCATGCTCGGCTCCGGATCATGAGCGCGTCGCCAAAGACAATAGGTCTGCGCGCGCGTTCCGGCCAGTCGCGCCCGCTGTGCTCAGCGGTAGATTTCCCGCCTGCTCCGAGAGTCGCTCACAGCCGGGTCGAGGCGCCGCAGCTCGCGGCGGGCTTGGGCCCCAACTCAATCGTCCACGCCAAGCTCTCTCTTGACCTGCTCGAGGGTGAGGTTCGGCTGGCCCTTCTCGCGCTCGAGGACGGCCACAGCGTTGCGGTAGTCGGCACGGTCCTCGAGAAACTCGATGATGGCCTTGCGGGCATAGTAGCTCTTGCTGCGCCCGGTTTCCTGGGCAAGCTCCTCGAGCTCGTCCGCGAGCTTCTTCGGCAGTCTCACCGCGAGGGTAGTCTCAGACGTCGCCATCACGCGTGCTTTGTCCGACATGTCACACGAGCTGAGCTTAGTTCAGCTGCATGGAACTCACCAGGGTGCGTGGCGACCTCACTTCTGCCGCCAGCGGCCGTCGGCGCCGGCGACGTACTGGCCCGCGGGCGTGCGCTCGAGCTGCTTCTCGCCGGTGATCTTGGCCACGGCGTCGAGCGGCACGCCGCGTTCCTTGGCGACCTCGTCGTACTTCTGCCGGCGCTGGCGGTTGACCTGCTCGACCAGCTCGCGCACCTCGGCCGACGGATCGGCGACCACGGTGCCGACGAAGCCGTCGATCTTCTCGCCGACCAGCCCTTCCGCCTTGGCCTCGTTGAGCGAAAGCGCGAACGCCGGGCCGGCGAACAGGCCGGAGCACAGCAGCAGCAGGACGACCAGTTGGAGAGCGCGGTGCATCGGTAAGCTCCTCAGAAGATGTCCGGGTTCTCTTCGAGCAGGTCCTCGACGTCCTTCTCGACCTTGACCCGCACCTCCTGCTCGATCTTGACGTTGAGATTGATCACGATCGGATCCTTGGGCGCCTCGACCTGCACCCGGTGGGTGCAGGCCGCGAGCGCCAGCGCCAGCCCCAGCACGGGCAGCGCGTCAGCGAGGGAAGCCCTGCATCTGCTCGCGAATGCGCTCGGGGATCTGGTAGCTGGCGAGCCCGCTGCGCAGGATGTTGGCGAGCTCGCCCTCGAGGTCGAGGTTGAACTCGATCGGGTAGCCGTCGTAGAGGTCGGGGTTGGCGCCCTGGACGTGCAGGCCGATGTCCATCTCGGCATCGGTGCGGCCATCGAGCGTGATCCTGAGCGCCTCATAGCGGAAGTTCTCCAGCGCCTGCAGCAACAGACCTACGTTCTCGCCCCCGGCCTGCAAGGCGGCCGGCGCCTCGGCGGGCCGGTAGCGCAGCCAGCCGGGCCCGTCGGCCGTGAGCTCGCCGCCCTCGATCACCGCCTCGCTGCCGCGAGATCCGGACCGGCAGCGTCCCGCCGATCGTGCCCTCGCCGCTCAGGCCATCGAGCTTCGTGAGCGCGAACAGCTGGGCGAGATCCAGTCCCTCTGCGGTCAGCGTCACGATCATATCCGATGTCGCTGAACCGACCCTGAATGGCGCGGCGCTGACCGTGCCGCCGGCGAAGCTCCAGCGCAGCCGCTCGACCGCCAGGCTCTGATCGGGCCGCAGCTGAAAGGCGATCAGGCCCCGGGTCAGCGGCAGGCCGAGATCGAGCAGCCCGATCGCCAGCTGCTGTCCGGGCGGCGTCGTCAGCGGCCAGAGCTGGTCGACCCTGATCACGCCGTCGACCTTGGCGAAGCGCGCCGGCCCGGCGGAGAAGGCCAGATCCTCGACCAGCAGGTCAAGGTCGGCGTCGATCCCTTCCCCGGCGCCCCAGCCGAGCGTGCCGTCGAGCGCGAGGCTGCCGCTCACGTCCTCGAGCACCTCGCCCAGGACCGGGGAAAGCCGCCCGGGCTGCCGCGCGCCGGGAGCGAACGTCAGCGGCGCCGCGCTCAGCTCGGCCCGGCCTCGCCCGTCGCCGAGAGCGTGGCGGCCGTCGACCGTGAGCGCGAAGCCGTCCGCCTGCCGCTCGAGCCGCGCCTCGAAGGCGATGGCCTCGTCGCCCGGGCGCAGCGTGGCGCTCAGCGCGAGCGGCGCGAACCAGGCGGGCGTGCCGCCGTGGCTGATCGCCCCGACGGTGAGCGGAATCGCCTGGTCTTCCGCCAGCCCGGCCGCGCTCAGGGCGACCTCGGTCCGGATGCCCTCGAGACCCACCTGCAGGTCGGGCAGGCGCAGCCGGCCGCCGGCCACGGTCACCCGACCGGCGTGCAGGCCGTCGGCCGCGCCGCTCAGCGCAAGCCCGAGGTCGGCAATCTCGGCGCGCGCAGCGAGCGACGGCGCCGCGCCGATCGTCAGGTCGAACGCCTCGCCATGCGCTTTGAGGTGGTGCTGCCAGGCGACCCCGCCATCGGCCTCGAAGCTCACCGCCAGGAGCGGCGGGCCGGCGGGCTCGATCCGCCAGGCGAGCGGTCCGGCGCTGGCGCGCTCCCCCCACCTCGCATGCTCGATGGTCAGAGCGCCCGGCTCGCGCGCGGCAAGCGTCAGGCGCCGCTCGGCGAAGTCGGCGATCAGGCGCTGCCGGAGCAGCGCCCCCTCCAGCGCGAGCTCGGGCGTGGCCTGGCCGCCCCCTGCCAGATCGAGATCGAGCGTCGCCTGCCCTTGCGCGGGGGTGCCCTCGCCCCGCAGCTCGAGCCGGCCGCGCGCCAGGGTGGCCTCCTGCCAGCGCAGCCCGGCCATGGTGGCGCTCGCCCGACCGGCGACCTCGACGACCCGCCCGCTCGCGTCGATACCGAGGCTGCCCGCCAGAGCGGCGTCCAGCCGGGCCGCGCCGGCCGCGAGATTGAGCGCGCCGTCGAGGCCGAGGGCGACGGGCTCCTGCGCGAGGTCGGCCGTCACCCGGAACGGCGTCTGGCCGTCGCCCGCCCGGAGCCGCCAGGGCGGCGGCAGCGGCAGGGCGAGCGCTTCCAGCTCCGGCCCGAGTGCCTCCACCGCAAGCTCGGCCGGCGCGAGCCGAAGCTCCAGCCAACCGCCGGCAAGCTCGAACGCGACCTCGCCCTGGCCGTCGATCCCCTCGGCCAGGCGCGGCACGGCGAAGCTCTCGGCGGCGACGGTCGCGGCGCCGGAAGCCACCAGGTCGGCGATGGTTACGGCGCGGCCGAGCGGCGCCTCGCCCTGCAGCCTGAGATCGACCCGCAGCCGGCCGGCGTCGTTGATCAGCCGGCCATCGCTCACCTCGAGCTGGAAACTCGCCGTGGCGCCCGGCCGCAGCTCGGCGCGTGAGCGGCAGCCGCAGCTCGCCCCAGGGCGTCGCCAGCTGGACTTCCGCGGCGCGCAGGACGACCTCGCGCGGCCACGGCAGGAGCTCCAGGCCGGCCGCCTCGCCGGGCTCGCCCGAGCTCTCGAAGCCGGCCAGCTCGACCCGGCCGTCGACGATGCGCCCGCGCAGCTCCAGGCCCTCGATCTCGATGCGCTCGACCCGGCCGCGCAGGAGCTCGCCCGGACGGTAACGGATCTGCAAGCGCGCCAAGCGATGATCCGGCGGCGCGCCATAGCGGAGGCCGGACAGCTCGATCGTGGTCGGCCCGAGCCGCAGATCCTCGAACGCAGGCCGCCTCCAGGCCCGCGGCCCGCAGACCGGCGCGCAGCAGCGGGGCGGGGAACCAGAGCAGGGCCGTCGCGAGGCCGGCGACCAGCAGGAGGCCGACCAGCAGGACGGCGACGACGACGCGGAGCAGCGGCCTCAAGGAGGAGGCCCGAAGAGAGCGAAGCTGGCGGCAGCCGTCATGCGCGTTTCAAGTAGTTACGGCAACATCTTGACAGAATGCCGCAGGTTTGCCTAGCTTCCGGCCAACGCGCTCGGGAGCGCGGCCGCCAACAGGAGGAGCAGAAAGCATGGTCGGATCCGCGAGGCGGATGGGAGCGGTGCTGGGGTTGGCGCTGTTCGCGCTGTTCGGGACAGCCGCGCAGGCGCAGGCCTCCGATGGTCAGCAGCGGGTGGTCGAGCGCGCGCGGCTCGCCCTGGAATCGTTCCTCGACGACCCGAGCTTCGAGCAGATGCGGGTCTATGTCCAGAACGCGTACGCCGTTCTGATCATCCCGGAACTGCTGAAGGCCGGGTTCATCTTCGGCGCCGAGCACGGCATCGGCGTCCTGCTGGTGCGCGACGCCCAGACCGGGGCCTGGGGCCCGCCGGCCTTCTACGCGCTCTACGGCGGCAGCTTCGGTCTGCAGTTCGGCGGCCAGAGCTCGGACGTGGTGTTCACGATCATGAACGAGGGCGCGGTCAACAAGCTGATCTCGCACGGCGTCAAGCTCGGCGCGGATGCCGGCGTCGCGGCCGGCCGCCTGGGCGCCGGCGTCGGCGCGGCGACCACCACCCATCTCGGCGAGGACATCTACGTGTTCGCCAAGAGCAAGGGGCTGTTCGGCGGCTTCTGGCTGGATGGCGCCTACCTCGACGCCAAGCACGACTGGAACGAGGCCTACTATGGGCGCCCGATCGACCCGCGCGAGATCCTGCGGCAGCCGACCGTGGTGGCGAGCGCCGAGGTCGATGCCCTGCATCAGTCGCTGACCCGCTTCTGAGCCGCGGCGCGGCGCCGGGATGGCGCCGCCGCGGCCGCGAGCTCACCGCCGATCCCGGGCGACGCCTCGTGGAGGTCGTCGGTCTCGTGGTCACCGGAGCGCTTGCCGGCTGGATCGCCGCGCTCCTGGTCCGGGGCGCGGGCTACGGCCTGGTGATCAACCTCGTCGTGGGCGTGGTCGGCGGGATCCTCGGCGGCGCCCTGCTCCGCCTGCTCGGCGCGCTCCAGCAGGGCGGCTGGGCCGAGGACGGCGGCTGGCTCGTCAGTCTGGCGATGGCCGTGGCCGGCGCCGTGCTGCTGCTGACCATCCTCAACCTGATCCGCCGCAGGGATTGAGGGCGGCTGGCCATCCCGCGAGCTCTGCCGATCCTGCTCCACCGCAGCCCGCCCGAGGTGTAGTGTCGAGGTGCCGGTGAACGGCAGCGCGATTTGGAGCGCCGGAGGAGAGGCATGCTGGCAGTCTGGTACGAGCGCAACGGCGAGGCGGCCGAGGTCCTGCAGTCCGGCGAGCTGGAGACGCCGACCCCGGCAACCGGCGAGGTCCGGGTCCGCCTCGCCGCTTCGGGCATCAATCCGATCGACGTCAAGCGGCGCCGCGGCGCGCGCGGTCAGGTGATCAAGGACCCGCTGGTGGTGCCGGGCTTCGACGGCGCCGGGGTGATCGATGCGGTCGGCGATGGCGTCGCCGCGAGCCGGATCGGCGAGCGGGTCTGGGTCTACGAGGGCCAGTGGCAGAGGCCGCGCGGCACCGCGGCCGAGTTCGTGACCGTGCCGGCGGAGCGCGCCGTGGCGCTGCCCGCCGGGACGAGCTTCGTCGAGGGCGCCTGCCTCGGCATCCCGGCCCTGACCGCGCACCGCGCGGTGTTCGCCGACGGCCCGGTCGACGGCCAGACCGTGCTGGTGACGGGCGGCGCCGGCGCGGTCGGCGCCTACGCGATCCAGTTCGCCAAGCTCGGCGGGGCGCGCGTCCTGACCACGGTCAGCGGCGATCGCAAGGCCGAGATCGCCGCCGACGCCGGCGCCGACTACGTCTTCAACTACAAGGCCGAGAACGTGGCGCAGCGGATCGCCGAGCTGCCCGGCGGCGGCGGGGTCGACCGCATCGTCGAGGTCGAGGTCGGCGGCAACCTGCCCCAGAGCCTCGAGATCCTGAAGCCCAACGGGGTGATCGCGGGCTACGCCTCGGATGCCGTGCTGGAGCCCAAGCTGCCGTTCTACCCGCTCGCCTACAAGAGTGCCACGATGCGCTTCATCCTGGTGTTCATGATGCCCGAAGCCGCCAAGCAGCAGGGGGTCCATGACATCACCCGCTGGCTCGCGGCGGGCGAGCTGCGCCACTACGTCGCGAGCCGTCTGCCGCTCGCCGAGGCGGTCGCCGCGCACGAGGCGCTGGAGAAGGGGCCGATCGGCAACGTCGTGCTCGAGATCGCGCCCGCCGCCTGAGGACGGTCAGTCGGTGCGCAACAGCCCCGAGGAGCCCGGCGAGCGCACGCGCGCCGGCCGGCTCAACCGGTCGAGCTGACGCTCCAGCAGCGGGACCGATGCCGCGCCCGGCTCGCGGGTCTTGAGCGAGCGCAGACCCTGCTCGCTCGCGCCGAGGTCGCGGCTGAGCTGGGAGCGCTCGATCGGCCGCGGCGAGTTCCGCAGCACCCGGCTCTGGGCGTTGTCGAGCTGCTGCTCGAGAATCCGCTCCTCGGTCTCGACGTCCTCGTCCTCGGCCAGCAGCAGCTGCGCCGGGCCGAGCAGGGCGCCGACGAGGCCGATGGCGAGCGCACGGCGGATCGATCGCATGAGTTGCTCCCGGGGCTACCGCGGTTCTCCGCAACCATGGTGTCGGCGGCGGACGAATTCCAGCCGTCCGGCGCTGCTCGCGGTCGCTTTCAGGGCTGCAGCGCCTGATAGACCGCGTGGGCGAGGCGCAGCAGCTCGTCCCGCGGCAGCTCGCCGAGCAGCGCCCAGGCCGCGCCGTGGTCGCGCCAGTAGAGCGCCGTGAGCTGGCCCTCGCGGGCGAAGCGGAAGGCGGTCTCCGCGGGGTCGGCGCTCGCCCGGACGTAGAGCGTCACGCGGCGGCCGCTGGCGTCCTGGTACATCAGCTGCGCCGCCGGGCCGGTCGCCGCCGGCAGGAGCCGGCCGCCGACCAGCTCGAAGCCTGCGGCGGCGAGGTCGGGCGCGGCGACCGGAACGCCGAGCCGGCGCGACAGCCAGGTCACGAGGTGGTCGGCCTCGGCGGCCTCGACCTCGACCGGGTGGCGCACCTCGACCGCGTACACCTGGTGCGCGCTGAGCGCATCGGCGACGAAGCCCGGGCCCTGCGTCGCGGTCGCTGCGCTGCGGTCGCGCAGCCACCAGCCGGAGCCGGCGCCGCCGGCGAACAGCAGCAGCGGCGACCGCCGCGGCCGCCGCGAGGCGCTGCCAACCGCGCGCCCGGCGCGCCGCCGGACGCAGCGCCACGGCGGCGATCCGCGCCGGGATCGGCCGCTCGAGCAGCGGGGCGTAGGCCGGGCGATCAGCATCTTCTGGCGGCGATAGCTGCGCAGCCGGGCGGCCTGCTCGGGATCGGCGGCGAGCCCCGCCTCGACCGCGGCGCAGCGCTCGGCCGGAAGCTCGCCGTCGAGATGGCCGTGCAGCTCGGCCTCGCTGATCCAGCGCTCCGGACCGGTCATGGGACCCTCCGCAGCACCTGGTCGTCGCCGCCTTCGAGCGCGATCCGCAGGCGCTCGCGGGCGCGCGCCAGCCGCGACATCACGGTGCCGATCGGCACTTCCAGCAGCTCGGCGATCTCGCGATAGGACAGGCCCTCGAGGCCGACCAGGAGGAGGATCTGGCGATGGTCCTCCGAGAGCGACTCCATCGCCCGCACGAGATTGCGGATCTCGCCGCGGTCCTCCGGCGGCGCGCTGAGCGCGAGGTCGTCGGCCAGGCTCTCGACCCCGACCGGATGGCCGCGGCGGCGGTCGCGCCGCAGGTTGCTGAGATGGGTGTTGTGCAGGATCGCGAGCAGCCACGCCCCGAGCCGCGCCGGGTCCTGCAGGCTGTCCTGGCGGCGCAGCGCCCGCTCGAGGCAGTCCTGGACCAAGTCGTCGGCGTCCGCGGGGTTGCGCAGCCAGGCGGTGGCGTAGCGCCGCAGGCGCGGGATCTGCGCGATGACGCGGATCGCGAAGCCGGGCGAGAGGCCAGCGGCCAGCGGCTCGGGCATCGCGCGGCCGTGCTGACGCAGCCTGCCTGGGGCGCTCGGCTCAGCCGGTGGTTCCGCTCGTGGCGACGGCAAGCTGGGTGGCGGATGGCATCATGGTCAGGCTCCCGTGTTTTGGCCGGTCCGGCCGCTTCTCGACGTCCGCCGCCGCGGCTTTATTCCCGCTCCACCGGTCCGGCGAGGCTAGCCGCACATACCGGCGCGGGTGCCCAGCGCCGCTCACGCGCGCAAATCTGCCACACCGGGGCCGCGTCGGGAACGGAGAGCCAAATGACGTGTTGGTTGCAGGAGGGCGTACGGCTAACATCTTGCACGCACCGGGCCTGCTTGCGGGGCTGGCGCCGGCGCGGCCCGATCGAAGAAGAAGTGGATCACAAGCAGGGGGAATGCGCGCGATGGACATCACCGGGACGCTCGACGACGAAGCACGCGAGCCGGCGGCGGGGCGGGCTCCGATCCTGCGCCCGCAGGCGGTGATCCCCGGGACAGAGGACGCCGACGTGCTGCAGGGCACGCCGGAAGACGACGAGATCGATGCGCTGGGCGGCGATGACGACGTCCGGGCCCTCGGCGGCAGCGACGTGGTCACCGGCGGCGCCGGCGACGACGCGCTGCGCGGGGGACCGGGCGCCGACGAGATGAGCGGCGGGCCGGGCGCCGACGATTTGCTCGGCGGCGGCGGCCGGGACACGCTCGAAGGCGACGGCGGTGCGGACTTCCTGCGCGGCCACGGCGGTGCCGACGACCTGCGCGGCGGTGCCGGGGACGACACCCTGGCGGGCGACGCCGGCGGCGACCGGCTGTTCGGTGACGCCGGCGACGACAGCCTGGATGGCGGCCGCGGCGACGACCTTCTCGTCGGCGGGGGCGGCAGCGACACGCTCACCGGCGGCGGGGGCGTGGACCAGTTGCGCGGCGGCGGCGGCGCCGACGTGCTCGACGGCAAGGCCGGCCAGGACGTCATGAGCGGCGGTCCGGGCGCCGACGTGTTCGCCTTCTCCGGTGCTCGACGGCAACGTCGACCGGATGCTCGACTTCGCCGAGGGCGAGGACCGCCTCGACCTGGGCGCGATCCTGCCCGGATTCCAGCCCGACGACGACCTCGACCTGTTCGTCGACTTCGAGGTGATCCCGGAGGGCACGATCGTGTCCGTGGACCCGACCGGCGCCGGCGCGTTCCAGGCGCTCGCCGGCCTCGAGGGGGTCGCGGTCGAGGGTCTGGCGGCGGGCGATCTCGGCCTCGCCGAGAGCCTGCCGAGCGAGCCCACCGTGGTCAGCACCAATCTCCGCCGGCGCGGTCGCCAACGCGACCGCGTTCGCGCCCAGCCTGTCGAACGACGGCACCTTCGTGACCTTCGCGAGCCTCGGCGACAACCTGGTCGCGGGCGACGGCAACGATGCCTTCGATGTCTTCCGCAAGAACCTGACGACCGGCGAGGTGGTTCGCCTGAGCCAGGCGACGCAGCCCGGGCAGGGCGTCCAGGAGGGCGACGGCGACAGCTTCTTCTCGTCGATCTCGGCGAACGGCGAGGTGGTCGCCTTCGACAGCGCCGCCGGCAACCTCTCGGACGAGGATACCGGCCAGCGCGACGTCTTCGTCACCACGGCCGGCAGCAACGCGATCGATCTGGTGAGCATCGTCAACAACCAGTTCGCGGCCGACCCGTCGATCGCGCGCGACGGCACCAAGGTCGCCTTCACCGCGACCGCGACCGGCCGCGCCGAGACCGACGATCCGGCGCCGCTCGACACCATCACCAGCCGGGTGTTCGTGCGCGACCTGGACGACGGCAGCCTGACCGAGGCGAGCAGCGACGACGCCGGCAACTTCGCCGACGGTCCGTCGAACGATCCCGACATCTCGGCCAATGGCAACTTCGTCGCGTTCACGAGCGACGCGGGCAATCTGCTCGGCACCGACGCCAACCCGGGCACCGACGTCTACGTCAAGTCGCTGCTCGACGGCAGCATCAGGAATGCCAGTACGACCGCAGATGACGGGCAGGGGTTCGGCAGCTCGAGCAACGCCTCGATCTCGGGCAACGGCCGGTTCGTCGCCTTCCAGAGCGACGCCTCCTTCGTCGACGAGGACTTCGGTCGGCGGGTCCGACATCTACCTCAAGGACCTTAACTCCGGCGCGATCACGCTGGTGACCTTGAACGAGAACGGGATCAAGGCGAACGGCGACTCGTTCACGCCCTCGATCTCGAACAACGGCCGCTACGTCGCGTTCCGCAGCGAGGCCGACAACCTGGTCGACGGCGACGACAACGGCCGGGCCGACATCTTCGTCGCGGACACAGCAGAGCGGCGACTTCCTGCGCTTCGAGCTGGCGAGCGACACCAGCGGGGCGCTGCTGGACCTGGTCGAGCCCACGATCTCGGGCGACGGCAGCCTGGTCGCGTTCGTCGACCAGGTCGCGGTCGGTGGTGGCGGCGCGTTGAGCGCGGGGCAGGTGGTGGTCGCGCCGGTCGAGTTCGGCGCCGGCGCGCTCCGCGTCGCCGACGTGCTCTCGACCGAGGCCGACCCGATCAGCGGTCCGCCGGCGGGGCAGGCTGCGGCCGCCGGGCCGGCCACGGCGTCGGCCCAGGCGATCGCGCCGGCGGCGGATCTCGGCGCGCTGGTGGTCCAGCCCGACGCCGCCTAGGCTTCCGGCCACGTCGACGAGCGGCGCTGGCCGCGGGCGCGCCCCGCGGCCAGCCTGTGCCGTCGCCTGCCGCGCACCCGCCGCGTACCTAGGTGCGTCTTAACCACAAGGCGAAAAACTGGGCAGAGTTAACGCGTTATAAAGCATGGCGTAACGCTCGGGCTGGCTCCGGCAACCGCACTGGCGGTGGCGCGACGGGCCAGCCTTCCTCCCGCGGCCGGAGCTGGCCGCACGGCGAGCCAAGGAGACGACGCCATGCCCACCAATCCCGGCCCCAGCGCGCACGACCTTTTCGAGGACGACGACGACCTGCTGGTGACCCAGGCGACCTTCATCGGCACCCCCGGCGCCGATCTGTTCCTCGGCACTGCGGCCGCCGACGTGGCGAACGGCAACGGCGGCGCCGACGAGCTGCATGGCGCCGGCGGCGACGACGACCTGTCCGGCAACGGCGGCGACGACCTCCTCTATGGCGAGAGCGGCGACGACCGCCTGCTCGGCCAGGGCGGCAACGACTCGATCTACGGCGGCGCGGGCGCGGACGTGCTCAACGGCGGCCGCGGCGCCGACACGCTCTCCGGCGGGTCGGACGACGATGTGCTGCTGGGCGGCTCAGGGGCCGACCGGATGTCCGGCAACAGCGGCGACGACACCCTGCGGGGCCACACCGGCAACGACGACATGTTCGGCGGCGCGGGCGACGACCGGCTGATCGGCGGCAAGGGCCGCGATCTGCTCGAGGGCGGCGGCGACGACGACGTGCTGCTCGGTCAGGCCGGTCGCGACGTGCTGCGGGGAGGCGCCGGCAACGACCTCCTCAACGGCGGCCTCCACGCCGACGTCCTCGAGGGTGGGGCGGGCGCCGATGTCTTCCGGTTCGATGTGCTGGACGGCCAGCTCGATCGCGTCACGGACTTCCAGGTCGGCACCGACCAGCTCGACCTGTCGGCGCTGTTGCCCGGTCTCGCCGAGGGCTACCGGCTCGCCGACTACGTCCGCTTCACCGCGACCGCCGAAGGCACGCTGATCGCGGTCGATCCGAGCGGCGCCGGGAGCGCGTTCACCGACGTCGTGCTGCTCGAGGGCGTCCAGCTCGATGCCCTGCCCGGCGCCGAGCTCGGCCTGCCGAGCCACCACCTGCCGATCGCCCCGACGGTCGCCAGCAGCACCGATGCCGGCAACCCGGGCAACGGCCTCTCGTTCCTCGGCAGCCTGTCCGCGGACGGTCGCTTCGTCAGCTTCGCGAGCAGCTCGACGAACTTCGCCGCCGGCGACGACGCGGGCTACGACGTCTTCCTCAAGGACCTGGTGACCGGCGAGATCACGCGCCTGAGCCAGAACCCATCCTCGGGCGAGGGCGGCAACGGCGACAGCTTCGCCTCGGCGATCTCCGCCGACGGCGCGGTCGTCGCCTTCCAGAGCAAGGCGACCGACCTCGACCCCGCGGTCAACGACGACAACGGCCGCGAGGACATCTACGTCGCCGACGTCGACAGCGGCGAGGTCGAGTTCGCCAGCATCAAGTTCGGCGACGCCGCCAACCAGTTTGCCGGCCAGCCGTCGATCTCGGCCGATGGCGACCTGGTCGCGTTCACCGCGGAGGCGACCTCCGAGCCCGGTGTCAACCCGAGCCTGCCGATCCTGCCGCGGATCTTCGTGCGCGACCTTTCCGACGGCAGCCTGATCGAGGTCAGCGTCTCGGCCGATGGCCAGAACTTCGCCAACGCCTCGTCGTTGCGGCCGGACATCTCCGCCGATGGCGCGTTCGTGGTGTTCGACAGCCTCGCGGACAACCTGCTGACGACCGCCGATGCCAATCCCTTCGCGGACGTCTACATCAAGTCGCTGGTCGACGGCAGCATCCGCCTGGTCAGCACCGACGCCGACGGCAACCAGGGCTTCGACACGATGCGCAACGCCACGGTGTCGGGCGACGGTCGTTTCGTCGCCTTCGAGACCGAGTTCGGCATGGTCGACGGCGACACCAACGGCACCTGGGACATCTACCTCAAGGACATGCAGACCGGCGAGCTCGCAGCTGGTGAGCGAGAGCGAGGCGGGGATCCTCGGCGATGGCGCATCGCACGGGGCGTCGATCTCGGACGACGGCCGCCTCATCGCCTTCCGCAGCGCCGCCGGCAACCTTGTCGACGGCGACGGCAACGGCGACGGCTTCGACGTCTTCGTCAAGAACGTCGAGACCGGGGCGCTGCAGCGCTTCGAGGTGCTGGACGACGGCGGCGGCAACTGGAGCCTGCTCGAGCCGTCGCTGTCGGGCGATGGCCAGTACGTCGCCTACACCGACCAGGTCACCTCGGCCGGCGACGGCTCCCTGACCGGCGGTCAGGTGGTGGTCGCCCCGATCGACACGCTGGTCGTGAGCCCGCCGGCCGAGATCGTCTGACGACCCGGTCGGCGCAACGTCGGGGATGGCGGCGGGGTCCGGAAAGGGCCCGCCGCCGCCCGCGCGTTCAGCGGTAGAAGATGTGGCGGCCGATCTGCACCGTGCGCTCGCGCCGGCGCACCCAGGGCGTGCGATCGAGGTGTTGTGGAAGAACAAGGCGCCCCGGGTCGCATCGCGCGCCGGCTCGCTCGAGCATCGCCCGGGCGAGGCGTTCGGCGAGCATCCAGGCGCGGTGCTCGGTCGGCATGTCGCTCTTGCCGTCGCACCACCAGGCGAACTGGCAGGGCGGCTCCTCGCCGCCGTCCTTGACCACCGCGCAGACGCTGTCCGGAAACTCCGGATGGGCGACCCGGTTGAGGACCACCGAGGCGACCGCGCGCATGCCCTCGGGACCTTCGCTCTTGGCTTCCCAGTAGAGCGCCAGGGCGAGACAGCGGACCGCATCCGCGCGGCTCTCGGAGGCCTCGGCGGCGCCGGGCAGGCTCAACCACCAGACCGCGGCCAAGGGCAGCGCGCGCAGCGGAAATCGTCTCATATCTGAATTGACCAGCCGTGGAACATCAGTCGCCAGGCTAGGTCACATCAGTAAAATAAGCGTTTCCTCCCAGCCATAGTTAATAACAGGCAAGGTAAACCACGATACTTTAGTTCAACAGTATGCTATGCTGCAGTATATAGTTGCGGGCTGCTGTCGATCATCTGTCCTGGGAGCTGGCAGTGTCTTTGCCGAGGTGCGAGCAGCCAGCGCGGCGATCAGTCGCCCTTGGCCGCCTGCTTGCCGCCCCAGTCGCCCTCCGCGGCGTCCGTGATCAGCGCCTCGAGCATCGCGATCGCCTCCGCGCTGTCCCATTCCGCCGGGCCGAGCAGGCGGCCGACCTCGCGGCCCTGCTGGTCGAACACCACCGTGGTCGGCAGGCCGAAGGCGCCGAGCGCCCGGCTGACCGCCGCCTTGGGGTCGCGATAGATCTTCAGATGTTGGATACCGACCTCGGCGTAGAAGCTCTCGATCTGCGCGAGCTCGCCGCGATCGATCGACAGCGCCACGACCTCGAGGTCCGTCGCCACCGTGCACGGGCCTGCAGGCGATCGAGCGAGGGCATCTCGTGCCGGCAGGGCCCGCACCAGGTGGCCCAGAGGTTGAGGACCACCACCTGGCCCCGGAAATCCTGCGAGCGTGACCGGGTTGCCCGCGGCGTCCTGGAAGCTCACCTCCGGCGCCGGCTTGGGCTCCGCGCTCGGCACGAAGTTGAACGCGGCCGCCGGTAGTGGGATGATCAGCGCCAGGACGGCCAGCAGAGCGCCCAGAGGATACGTCATGCGGTCAGCGACCTTGTTCGGGGCCATGCCGTGAGCGACAGCCAGGAGCGCGCCCCGCGCCCGCGCGGGATCGATCTGTGGGGCGGTCACTTCGAGCGCGGCCCGAGCCCCCTCATGGAGCAGATAAACGCCTCGATCGGCTTCGACAAGCGGCTCTACGCTCACGATATCGCGGGCTCCAAGGCGCACGCCCGGATGCTGGCCGCGGTCGGCGTGCTCAGCGCCGCCGAGCGCGACGCCATCCTTGCCGGTCTCGACCGGATCGCGGGCGAGATCGAGGCCGACCGCTTCCCGTTCAGCGCCGCGCTCGAGGACATCCACCTGAACATCGAGGCGCGGCTGACCGAGCTGATCGGCGAGCCGGGCCGCAAGCTGCACACGGCGCGCTCGCGCAACGACCAGGTGGCGACCGACTTCCGCCTCTGGGTGCGCGCCGCGATCGAGCGCGGCGACGCCCTGCTGCAGGACCTGCAGGCGGCGCTGCTGGCGCGCGCCGAGGAGCACGCGGCCTCGGTGATGCCGGGCTTCACCCACCTGCAGGCCGCCCAGCCGGTGACGCTCGGCCACCATCTGCTGGCCTACGTCGAGATGCTCGGGCGCGACCGGGGCCGCTTCGCCGACGCCCGCGCGCGGCTCAACGAATGCCCGCTCGGCGCCGCCGCGCTGGCCGGCACGAGCTTCCCGATCGACCGCGCGCAGACCGCGGCCGAGCTCGGCTTCGCGCGGCCGAGCGCCAACTCGATCGATGCGGTCTCGGACCGCGACTTCGCGCTCGAGTTCCTCGCCGCGAGCGCGATCACGGCGGTCCACCTGTCGCGCCTCGCCGAGGAGCTGGTGCTCTGGTCGACGCCGCAGTTCGCCTTCGTGCGCATGGCCGAGGAGTTCTCGAGCGGCAGCTCGATCATGCCGCAGAAGCGCAATCCGGACGCCGCCGAGCTGGTCCGCGGCAAGGCCGGCCGGATGATCGGCGGGCTCACGGCGCTGCTGATCGTGCTCAAGGGCCTGCCGCTCGCCTACAGCAAGGATCTGCAGGAGGACAAGGAGCCGGTTTTCGACGTCGCCGACAGCTTGACCCTTTGCCTGGCCGCCATGGCACCTATGATAAGGGGTATGACCATCGATCCTGCCCGCCTCGCCGCGGCGGCGAGCGTCGGCCATACCACCGCGACCGACCTCGCCGACTGGCTGGTGCGCGAGCTCGGCCTGCCGTTTCGGGCGGCCCATGGGATCGCCGCGCAGGCGGTGCGGCGCGCCGAGGAGCAGGGCGTGACGCTCGCCGGCCTGGCGCTGGCCGATCTGCAGCGGATCGAGCCGCGCATCACGGCGGCGGTGTTCGAGGTGCTGGGCGTCGAGCGCTCGGTGGCCTCGCGCACGAGCTTCGGCGGCACGGCCCCGGTGCGGGTCAGGGAGGCGATCCAGGCCGCGCGGGAGCGCTTCCTGTGATCTCGCGCGCGGCCTGGATCGGGCTCGCGGCCACGGTCTTGCTGCTCGGCGGCTGCTCGCTCGCCGGCAGCCTTCATTTCGGCGACGTCAGCCTGGGTTTGAGCAGCGGATTCGCGGCGCTCGGCAGCCATGTCGGCTTCTTCGTCGATTGATCCCGCGCGCGCCGTCGCGGCGGCGTCTGATCGCCGTCCTGGTCGCGCTCGCGGCGCTCGCCGCCTGCGGCAAGAAGGGCTCTCTGCGGCTGCCCGAGCCGGGCGAGAGGGACGAGGAGGACGCCGGGTGAGCGGCGCCTTCGCCTACCGGGACGGCCAGCTGCACGCCGAGGCGGTGCCGCTCGCGGCGATCGCCGCGGCGGTCGGCACGCCCGCCTACGTCTATGCGTCGGCCGGCATGCGGAGCCAGGTGCGGCGTTTCTTCGCGGCCTTCGCCGGGCAGCGGGTCGTGCTGTGCTACGCGGTCAAGGCGAACGCCAACCTCGCGGTGATCCGGACCCTCGCCGAGGAGGGCGCCGGCGCCGACGTGGTCTCGGCGGGCGAGCTCGAGCGCGCGCTCGCCGCCGGCGTGCCGCCCCGGCGCATCGTGTTCTCCGGCGTCGGCAAGAGCCGCGACGAGATGATCCTGGCGCTCGATGCGCGGATCGCGCAGTTCAACGTCGAATCGGTGCCGGAGCTGGTCGTGCTGGGCGAGGTCGCGGCGGCGCGCAAGCTCACGGCGCCGGTCGCGCTCCGGATCAACCCGGACGTCGCCGCCGGCGCGCACGACAAGATCAGCACCGGCCGGCGCCACGACAAGTTCGGCATCGCCCACGATCAGGCGCTCGCGGTCTACGACCTCGCGCGCCGCCTGGCGGGCATCGAGATCGTCGGCCTCCACCTGCACATCGGCTCGCAGATCCTGAGCCTCGCGCCGTTCGAGGCCGCCTTCCGCCGCGGCATGGACCTGGTCACGGAGCTGCGCCGGGCCGGGATCCCGATCCGCCGCCTCGATCTCGGCGGCGGCCTCGGCGTGCGCTATCGCCCGGGGCCGCGAGCCCGAGCTCGACCTCGCCGGCTACGCGCGGCTGGTGGGCGAGCTCACCGCCGGGCAGGACCTCGAGCTGGTGTTCGAGCCGGGGCGCTACCTGGTGGCCGAGGCCGGCGTGCTCCTGAGCCGGGTGCTCTACGTCAAGCCCGGGGCGGAGCGCCCCTGCCTGGTGCTGGACGCGGGCATGAACAACCTGCTGCGGCCGGCGCTCTACGATGCCTACCACGCCATTCTGCCGGTCGCCGAACCGGCCGCCGGCGCGGCGCTGCGCCCGGCGGACGTGGTCGGCCCGATCTGCAAATCGACCGACGTGTTCGCGCGCGGGCGCGATCTGCCGCCCCTTGCGGCCGATGACCTGGTAGTGTTGACTGCCGCGGGCGCCTACGGTGCGGTCATGGCGTCCGACTACAATTCCCGGCCCACGGCGGCCGAGGTGCTGGTCGACGCGGCGCGCTACGCCGTCGTCAAGCCGCGGATCGAGCCGGCCGCGCGGTTGGCCGACGAGAGTCTGCCGCCCTGGCTGGCGCCGCCGGCGCTGGAACGCGGCGCGACCGGGTAGCAAGGAGAGCGGCGATGGCTGATGCCGATCCGAGACGCAACTTCGGCTTCCGCCGCAGGGTCGTCCTGGCGCGCGCGGCTGCCGGGTTCGAGGCGGTGTGGGCAGCCCTGTGGCCGACCCTCGCGCTGCTCGGCGTCTTCCTGGTGGTCAGCCTGCTCGGCCTCTGGACGCTGCTGCCGGCCTGGCTCCATGCGCTCGGCCTCGCGGCCCTGGGGCTCGGCTTGGCCTGGAGCCTTTGGCGGGCGCGCCATGCCTTCCTCTGGCCGAGCCAGGACGCCGGCCTGCGCCGGCTCGAGCGGATCAACGCCCTGCCGCATCAGCCGCTGCGCTCGCTCGGCGACCGCCTGTCGGGCGGGGCTGCGGATCCGGCCACCAGCTCGCTCTGGCGGCGCCACCAGGAGCGCCTCGCGCGGGCGCTCCGCCAGCTCCGGGTCGGGCCGCCGCGCTCCGACCTGCCGCGGCGCGACCCGTGGGCGCTGCGCGCCGCCCTGCTCCTGCTCCTGCTGGTGGCGCTGGTCGAGGCCGGCAGCCTCGCGCCCAAGCGCCTGCTCCAGGCGTTCGAGCTGCGGCGCGCCGACGCGCTGGCCGTGGTCCCGGTCGAGCTGACCTTGTGGGTGACGCCGCCGCTCTACACCGGCAAGCCGCCGGTCCGGCTCGAGATCGAGCGCCCGGCGCCGGGCGAGCCCGAGGTGGTGCGCGCTCCGGGCGCGGTCGCGCTGCCCGCCGGCAGCGAGGCGCTCGCCCAGCTGCACCATCTCGCCGCGCCGGCCTCGAACTTCGCGATCGAGCTGGGTGAGCAGGCCGAGGCGTTCACCGCGATCGCCGAGGGCAGCGCCGAGGCCAGCCTGCTGATCGGCCGCTCGGGCCGGCTGCGCGTCGGCAGCGCGCGCGAGGAGCTCGGCGCCTGGGAGATCGAGGCGATCCCCGATCAGGCGCCGTCGATCGCCTTCGCCGAGCCGCCGAGTGCCACCCATCGCGGCGTGCTGCGCTCCCACTTCATCGCCGCCGACGACTACGGCGTGACCAGCATCGCCCTGCGGATGAACCGTCTCGGGCATGACGACCAGGTCGAGCGGATCGAGCTGATGCGGCCCGCCGGCAATGCCGTCGAGATCGACAACTCCGCCTATCTCGACCTCACCCCGCATCCCTGGGCCGGGCTGCCGGTGGTGATCCGTCTCGAGGCGGTCGACGGCATCGAGCAGCACGGGCTCAGCGAGCCCGCGGAGCTGGTCCTGCCGGCGCGCCCGTTCCAGCATCCGGTGGCGCGCGCGATCATCGAGCAGCGGCGCCACCTCGCGGCCGAGCCGGAGCAGCGGGAAGAGGTCATCGCGAACCTCGACAAGCTGAGCCGGGCGCCGACGCTGTTCCAGAACGACACCGCGGTCTACATGGCCCTGCGGTCGGCGGTGCAGCGGCTGCTGTCGGCCGAGAACGAGGCCGACCTCGAGCAGGTCATGGCGTTGCTCTGGGACACCGCGCTGCATCTCGAGGACGGCACGCTCTCGCTCGCCGAGCGTGAGCTGCGCGAGCTGCAGGACGCGCTGCGCGACGCCCTGGCCGACGGCGCCAGCGACGAGGAGCTCGAGCGCCTGATGGACGAGCTGCAGCGCGCGCTCAACGAGTATCTCGACGCGCTCGCCCAACAGGCGCAGGAGCAGGACCAGCAGCAGGCCCAGCCGCAGCCGACCGACCCGAACGCGATGCAGGTCCAGCGCCAGGATCTGCAGCAGATGCTCGACATGATGAAGGAGATGATCAAGACCGGCGCGCGCGACGCCGCCCAGCAGATGCTCGCGCAGCTGCAGGAGATGCTGGAGAACCTCCAGGTGGCGCAGAACGGCCAGATGCAGCAGGGCGAGCAGATGATGAGCCAGCTGCAGCAGATGATCCAGCGCCAGCAGGAGCTGCTCGACCAGAGCTTCGAGATGTCGCGCCAGCAGGGCCAGCAGGGCATGCCGAGTCCGGGGCAGGAGGGTCAGCAGCAGGGCCAGCAGGGCCAGCAGGGCCAGCAGGGCCAGCAGGGCCAGCAGGGCCAGATGGGGCCGATGCAGCCCGGCGGCCAGGGCGGTCAGCCGGGCCAGATGCAGCCCGGCGGGCAGCTCGGCCAGATGGCCATGGACCAGGAGGCGCTGCGCCGCGCGCTCGGCGAGCTGATGGGCGCGATCGGCGAGGCCGGCGCGCAGATCCCGCGCGCGCTCGGCGAGGCCGAGCTCGCGATGCGCGCGGCCCGCGACGCCCTGCAGAACGGCGAGCCGGGCAACGCCGTCGACCCGCAGGCCCAGGCCCTCGACCAATTGCGCCAGGGCGGGCAGGCGATGATGCAGGAGATGCAGCGGATGTACGGCCAGGGCCAGGGGCAGATGCCGGGCCAGCAGTACGGCCAGGCGCCCAACAACCGCGATCCGCTCGGCCGCTCCATGTACAACCAGGGCGGCGCCGATCTGTGGGGCGAGCGGATCCCGACCGAGCTCGAGCTCGGCAAGGCGCGCGCGATCCTGGAGGAGCTGCAGCGCCGGGCGAGCGAGCGCCAGCGCCCGGCCGACGAGCTCGACTACCTGCATCGTCTGCTGCGGCGCTTCTGAGCTGCGGGCGGCGGCGCGATTGGCCGGCCGGCCGCCGTCGCCGAACGCCGACGAGCGGCCGCCGGGCTGCGCGGTCGACACCCTGATCCTGCACTATACCGGCATGCCGAGCGCGGCCGCGGCGCTCGCGCGGCTGTGCGACCCGGCGGCCCGGGTCAGCGCCCACTACCTGATCGACGAGGACGGCACGGTCGTGGCTCTGGTCGCCGAGGCCCGCCGCGCCTGGCACGCCGGGGTCAGCGCCTGGCAGGACCGCACGCGCCTCAACGACTGCTCGATCGGCATCGAGCTGGTCAATCCCGGCCACGAATGGGGCTATCGCGCCTTCCCCGATGCCCAGTACGAGGCGTGCATCGAGCTCTGCCGCGCGATCGTCGCGCGCTGGCCGATCCCGCCGCGCCGGGTGCTCGGCCACAGCGACGTCGCGCCGGAGCGCAAGCAGGACCCGGGCGAGCTGTTCGACTGGCCGCGTCTCGCCGCCGCCGGCATCGGGCTGTGGCCGGAGCCCGGCGCCGGCCGGCCGCGCGGCGTCGCGCAGCTCCAGGACGAGCTCGTCCGCTTCGGCTACCCGGCGCCGCGCCACGGCCGGCTCGACGACGCCACGCGCTGCGTGGTCGCCGCCTTTCAGCGCCATTTCCGGCCCGAGCGGGTCGACGGCGCGTCCGATAGCGGCACGCTCGCCCGCCTCGACGGGCTGCTCGCGCTGGTCGAGGACGCTTGAACCGGGCGGGCGCCGATCCGACATCTAGGGCGGATCAGGCGGCCGGATGACCGCTGCCGAGGCAACTCGGGGGAGGAAAGTCCGGGCTCCACGGAAACACGGTGCCGGGTAACGCCCGGCGGGGGCGACCCCAGGGAAAGTGCCACAGAGAGCAGTCTGCCCGCCGGGGTCGGGGCGACCCGGCCTGCGGGTGAGGGTGAAAGGGTGCGGTAAGAGCGCACCGCGGCGCCGGCAACGGCGGCGGCACGGCAAACCCCACCGGGAGCAAGACCAAGTAGGGACGACGGCGCCGCGCTTCGGCGCGGGGCAGGCCGGTTTCCGGGTCGGTCGTCCGGGTCGGTCGCGCGAGGCGCCTGGCGACAGGCGTCCCAGAGGAATGGTCATCCCATGCTCCTCGCGGGGTATGGACAGAACCCGGCTTACAGGCCGCCTGATCCGGATCCATCTGTTCGAGGGGCTCGTTCTCTCGCTATGGTTGAGGAACAAAAGTAGAACAAAATGGCCATGGCCGGAGTGCACTTGACCGCGCGGCCGCTCGTCTTTGCCGCGGCGCTGGTCCGGCCCCTACGGGAACGCGACCTTCCACGTGATTTGGGACGCCCTTTCAGTCGCTTACGCTGGTTTCTTCGAAATGGGCCTTGACTGGCCCAGCAGTTAACTATAGGGTGAATTTTCCCGCGCGGCCAAATGCAACGGTGGTCGATCGCAAGTCATGCAGCCGCGCGCTACCAGCCGGATCCGCCCAGTTGTTGTCACTTGTCACTCGTCCATTGCTGATTTCATCAACTGCCGCGCCCGGCATGCCGTCCTGGGCCGGATTTTCGCGTTGTCGACCTCGTCAGGATTGCCGGTGTCCGCAGGGAGCGAGAGTTCGTCGGGGGCACTACTTGAAGATTACGAAGGTCGTTCAGTCGATCCGGCTTGCGGCTGGCGAGGTTATGTTGCCTTGACTTCGCTCGCCAAGATCAGCATCGGCGCGCCGCCGGCCGGCCGCCACGTTCCGGTGCTCCGCGCCGAGATGCTGGCGGCGCTCGCGGTGCGCCCGGACGGCGTCTATCTCGACGCCACCTTCGGCGGCGGCGGCTACAGCTCGGCGATCCTCGACGCCGGCGCCGGGCGGGTGCTCGGCCTCGATCGCGACCCGGCGGCGGTCGCGCGCGGCCGCCGCCTCGCGGCCGAGCGGCCGCGGCTTCGCCATGCTCGAGGGCCGCTTCGGCGACATGGCCGCGCCACCTCGCGGCGGCGGGCGTCGCGCGCGTCGACGGCATCGTGCTCGATCTCGGCCTGTCGTCCATGCAGCTCGACGACCCGGCGCGCGGCTTCTCCTTCGCCGCCGACGGGCCGCTCGACATGCGGATGTCGGGGCAGGGGCAGAGCGCCGCCGAGCTGGTCAACGAGGCCGACGAGACGATGCTCGCCGACGATCCTCTTCCGCTATGGCGAGGAGCGCGCGGCGCGCCGGATCGCCCGCGCGATCGTCGAGCGGCGCCGGCGCGCGCCGCTCGCGACCACGCGCGAGCTCGCCGCGGTGGTCGCCGGCGCGATCGGCCGCTACGGCGGCCGGATCGACCCCGCGACCCGCACCTTCCAGGCGCTGCGCATCTATCTCAACGACGAGCTGGGCGAGCTCGAGCGCGCGCTCGCCGCGGCCGAGGGGCTGCTGGCGCCGGGCGGTCGCCTGGTCGTGGTCGCCTTCCACTCGCTCGAGGACCGGCATGGTCAAGCAGTTCCTGGCCGCGCGCAGCGGCGCTCGGCCGCGCCCCTCGCGCCATCTGCCCGAGCCCGCGGGCGTGCCCGAGGCCGCGCGCTTTCGCCCGCTGTTCCGCCAGCCGGTGCGGCCGACCCCTGAGGAGGTGCGCGCCAATCCGCGCGCCCGCTCGGCGCGCCTGCGCGCGGCGGAGCGCCTGCCCGAGCCCGCGAGCGAGGCACGGCCATGAGGCTCGCCCTGATCAGCCTCGCGCTCGCGCTGCTCGCCGCCTCGGGCTCTACACCATGAAGGACCAGGTGCAGCGCCGCGAGGGCGAGCTGCGCGGGCTCGAGGTCGCGATCGCGGCCGAGCGCGCCGCCCTCGGCCGGCTGCGCGCCGAATGGGCGATGCTCAACCAGCCCGGCCGGGTCGCCCGCCTGGCCGCCGTCTATCTCGAGCTGCAGCCGGCGCTGCCCAGCCAGATCGTCCGCATCGAGGACATCCCGCTGCGCGCTCGACCTCGAGCTCGCCAAGCGGCGCCTGACCGCGCTGCTGCCGTCGGGCGGCGAGGTGCCGCTGCGGCTCAAGCCGGCCGAGCGCCTCGCCCTGCCCGGGCTGTCGGCGCCAACCCTGGCGGCCGGCCGCAAGCCGCCCCGGAGCGGCGCGCGATGAGGCCCGGCGGCGACCCCGGCGTGCTCCTCGGCCAGCGCCGGCTGCGCCTGGTCGGCGGCCTGTTCGCGCTCGCCCTGCTGGTGCTCGCCCTGCGCCTGGTCGACCTCGCGCTGTGGCGCGGCGAGCACGCGATCGGCGGCAGGGCGATGGCGAGCGCCATGGTCAGCCTGCGCCGCGCCGACATCGTCGACCGCAACGGCACGCTGCTCGCCACCGACTACCCGAAGACCTCGATCTACGCCGATCCGGCCGTGGTGCTCGACCCCGCCGCCGCGGCGCGCGAGCTCGCGGCGGTGCTGTACGGGGTGGAGCGCGCCGAGCTGCTCGCCAGGCTGTCCGAGCCGCGGCGCTTCGTCTGGCTCAAGCGCCACATCAGCGAGGCCGAGCAGCGCGCGGTGGTCCGGCTCGGGCTGCCGGGGGTCGGCTTCCGCACCGAGCGGCACCGGATCTACCCGCAGCGCGCGCTGGCCGCCCATCTGGTCGGCTACGTCGGGGTCGAGAACCAGGGTCTGGCCGGCATCGAGAGCAGCTTCGAGGACCGCCTGACCGACCCGGAGGCGAGCCAGACGCCGCTGGTCCTGACCCTCGACCTCGGCGTGCAGGAGGTGGTGCGCAGCGAGCTCGCGGCGGCGCGCGCGCGCTTCGCCGCGCTGGGCGCCAGCGGCATCGTGCTCGACGTCGCGACCGGCGAGCTGCTGGCGGGCGTCAGCCTGCCGGACTTCGATCCCAACCGCTATCGGCGGGCGGACCCCGAGGCGCTGTTCAACCGCAACACGCTCGGCACCTACGAGCTCGGCTCGCTGTTCAAGCTGTTCACCGTCGCCATGGCGCTCGACGCCGGCGTCGATCGACATCGGCGGCGGCTTCGACGCCAGCGCGCCGCTGCAGTTCGGCCGCCATCGGATCAGCGACTTCCACGCCAAGCGTCGCTGGCTGAGCGTGCCGGAGGTGATCGCCTTCTCGTCCAACATCGGCGCCGCCCAGATGGCGCAGGCGCTCGGCGGCGAGGGCCAGCTCGACTACTTCAGGCGCTTCGGCCTGCTCGAGCGCCATCCGATCCGCCTGCCCGAGGTCGGCCTGCCGCAGCGGCCGGCGCCCTGGCGGCCGATCAACACCGTGACCGCGGCCTACGGCCATGGCCTCGCGGTCTCGCCGCTGCAGGTCGCCGATGCGGTCGCGGCCGCCCTGTGCAGCGCGCCCCGGCCGCGCGCCCACCTCGTTGCCGAGGCGATACCGGCGGTCTGGGACCGGCCGCCGGTCTCGGCCGAGACCGCCGCCAAGCTGCGCTGGCTGATGTGGCTGACCGTCACCGAGGGCACCGGCAAGCTCGCCAAGGTGCCGGGCTACCTGGTCGGCGGCAAGACCGGCAGCGCCGACAAGCCCGGCCGCTCCGGCGGCTACCGCAACGGCGGGCTGGTCGCCTCGTTCGTCGCCGCCTTCCCGATCGACCAGCCGCGCTACGTCGTGCTGGTCATCTTCGACGAGCCCAAGGGCGACGCCGACACCTTTGGCCAGGCCCAGGGCGGCTGGACCGCGGCGCCCACCGCGGGGCGGATCATCAGCCGGATCGGCCCCCTGCTCGGCCTGCCGCCGGTCGATGCCGACGCCGAGCTGTGGTTCCGCGAGCGCCTGGTCGAGGGCCAGGCGCACAACGGCCGCACCGGTCGGGTCGAGCCCAGCTTCGCGGCCGCGCCCGGGGTCGGCTGGGGCGACCACGACCAGGGAGATCCCGGATGCGGCTGTCGGCCCTGCTCGATCCTGGGCTGACGCTCGAGGGCGCGGCCGGGCGCGAGGTCGAGATCACCGGGCTCAGCGCCGATTCGCGCAGCGTCGAGCCCGGCATGCTGTTCGCCGCGCTGGCCGGCAGCCGCACCGACGGCCGCCGCTTCATCGCCGATGCGATCGCCCGCGGCGCCGCCGCGGTGCTCGCCGGCCCCGAGCTCGCCGGCGCCGACCTCGGCGTGCCGCTGGTGCTCGACCCCGAGCCGCGCCGCCGCCTGGCGCTGATCGCGGCGCGCTTCCATGGCGCTCAGCCGCGCTGCATCGTCGCGGTCACCGGCACCAGCGGCAAGACCTCGGTCGCCGAGCTTCGTCCGCCAGCTCTGGGGCCATCTCGGCCAGCCGGCGGCCTCGCTCGGCACGCTCGGGCTGATCGCGCCGGGCGGGCGTTCCGCGACCGGGCTGACCACGCCCGATCCGGTGCGCCTCCACGCGCTGCTCGCCGAGCTGGCAAGCGCGGGGATCGATCATCTGGCGCTCGAGGCCTCGAGCCACGGGCTCGATCAGCGGCGGCTCGACGGCGTGCATCTGCGCGCCGCGGCGTTTACCAATCTCTCACGGGATCACTTCGATTATCACGGCAGCTTCGAAGGCTACCTTGCGGCCAAGCGGCGCCTGTTCAGCGAGCTCCTGCCGCCCGGGGGGACCGCCGTGCTCAACGCCGACGAGCCGGAGTTCGAGATGCTGGCCGCGCTCTGCCGCGCGCGCGGCATCGCCGTGCTCGACTATGGCCGGCGCGCGCAGCGCCTGCGCCTGACGCGCGCGCGCGCCGCGGCCGACGGCCAGGCGGCTCGAGCTCGCCCTCGACGGCCGGCGCCATCGGGTCGCGACCCGGCTGGTCGGCGGCTTCCAGGCCGAGAACCTGCTGGCGGCGCTCGGCCTCGTCGTGGCGTCGGGCGCCGATGCCGAGGCCGCGGCCGCTCTGCTCGAGCGGCTCGAGGGCGCCGCCGGCCGGCTGCAGCGGATCGGCATCCATCCCTCGGGCGCGCCGGTGTTCGTCGACTACGCCCACAAGCCCGATGCGCTCGCCCAGGTGCTGGACGCGCTGCGGCCGCACACGGAGCGCCGCCTCCTGGTGGTGTTCGGCTGCGGCGGCGACCGCGATCCGGGCAAGCGGCCGCTGATGGGCGAGATCGCGGCGGCGCGCGCCGATCTCGTGTTCGTCACCGACGACAATCCGCGCAGCGAGGATCCGGCGGCGATCCGCCGCGCGATCCTCGCGGCCTGCCCGGGCGCGATCGAGATCGGCGACCGGCGCCAGGCGATCCGCGCCGCGATGCGCGAGCTGCGCGCGGGCGACGTCCTGGTGGTCGCCGGCAAGGGCCACGAGAGCGGCCAGATCGTGGGCGACGCGCGTGCTGCCGTTCGACGATGCGGTCGAGGTCCGCGCAGCGCTCGCCGAGCTGCAGGGAGCGGTCGCTTGAGCGGCGCCCTCTGGACCGCCGCCGAGCTCGCGGCCGCGACCGGCGGCCGCGCGCGCGGCGCCTGGTCGGTCACGGGCGTCTCGATCAATTCGCGCACGCTCGCGCCGGGCGAGCTGTTCATCGCGCTGCGCGGGCCGAACCACGACGGCCACGACTTCGTCGCGAAGGCCGTGGAGCGCGGCGCCGCGGCGCTGGTCCACCGGGTGCCCGCAGGGGTTGCGCCCGACGCCCGCCTGGTCGTGGTCGAGGACACGATGGCGGCGCTGACCGCGCTCGGCCGGGCCGCCCGCGCGCGCAGCCGGGCGCGGCATCGCGGCGATCACCGGCAGCGTCGGCAAGACCGGCACCAAGGAGGCGCTGCGGCTCGCGCTGTCCGCCCAGGCGCCGACCCACGCCAGCGCCGCCAGCCACAACAATCACTGGGGCGTGCCGCTGTGCCTCGCGCGCCAGCCGCGCGCTGCGGCCTACGGCATCTACGAGCTCGGCATGAACGCGCCCGGCGAGATCGCGGCGCTCGCCGGCCTGGTGCGGCCGCAGGTCGCGATGATCACCGCGATCGCGCCCGCCCATCTCGGCTTCTTCCCCTCGGTCGAGGCGATCGCCGCGGCCAAGGGCGAGATCTTCGGCGGCCTCGAGCCGGGCGGCGTCGCGGTGCTGAACCGGGACGATCCGCATTTCACGCAGCTCGCGCGCGCTCGCCGAGGCGGCCGGCTGCGGCCGGGTGATCGGCTTCGGCGCGGCGCCCGACGCCGCTGCCCGCCTGCGGGACGCCCGGCTCGATCCGAGCGGCAGCGACGTCGTGATGGCCCTCGACGGGGTCGAGATCGCCTACCGCATCGGCGCGCCCGGGCGGCACTGGGTGAGCAACAGCCTGGGCGTGCTCGCCTGCGCCGTGGCGCTCGGCGCCGACCCCGCTGCCGCCGCCGCGGCGCTCGCCGGCTTCCGGCCGCCCAAGGGCCGCGGCGCAGCGCCACCGGCTGCGCCGGCGCGGGCGGCGAGATCACGCTGATCGACGAGAGCTACAACGCCAATCCGGCCTCGATGCGCGCCGCGCTCGCGCTGCTCGAGACCGCGCCGGGCCGCCGGCTCGCGGCGCTCGGCGACATGCTCGAGCTCGGCGAGCAGGCGGCCGGCGCTGCACGCGGCGCTGGCCGAGCCGGTCGCGGCCTGCGGCGCCGATCGCGTGTTCACGGTCGGCCCCGCGATGCGCCATCTGCACGACGCCCTGCCGCCGGCGCGGCGCGGCGCCGCACGTCGCCGCGCGCGGCCGAGCTCCTGCCGCTGCTCGAGGCCGAGCTGCAGCCCGGCGACACGCTCCTGGTCAAGGGCTCGCTCGGCATCGGCATGGGGCGGCTGGTCGACGCCCTGCTCGCCGACCCGGCGCCGGTCGGCGGGCTGAGGCCGCGCGATGCTGTTCAACCTGCTCTACCCGCTCGCCGACCAGTTCGGGCTGTTCAACCTGTTCCGCTACATCACCTTCCGCACCGGCGGCGCGGTGCTGACCGCGCTCGTGATCAGCTTCGTGGTCGGACCGGCGCTGATCCGCTGGCTGCGCGTGCGCCAGGGCCAGGGCCAGCCGATCCGCGCCGACGGCCCGGCCTCGCACCTGGTGCGCAAGCAGGGCACGCCGACCATGGGCGGCACGCTGATCCTGCTCGCGCTGACGCTCGCCACGCTGCTCTGGGCCGATCTCACCAACGGCTACGTCTGGGTCGTGATGCTGATCACGCTGGGCTTCGGCGGCATCGGCCTGATCGACGACTATCTCAAGCTCACCAAGCGCTCGAGCGGCGGGCTCGCGGCGCGCACCAAGTTCCTCGGCCAGTGCCTGGTGGCGCTGATCGCGGCCGTGCTGATCGCCTGGCTGACCCGCGAGCCGCTCGCGACCGGCCTCGCCCTGCCGTTCTTCAAGGACCTGCTGGTGCCGCTCGGCGTCCTGTTCTTCCCGTTCGCCGCGCTGGTCATGGTCGGCGCCTCGAACGCGGTCAACCTGACCGACGGCCTGGACGGCCTGGCGATCGTGCCGACGATGATCGTCGCCGCCTGCTTCGCGCTGATCGCGTATCTGGTCGGCAACGCGATCTTCGCCAACTATCTCGGCATCCCGTTCGTGCCCGGGAGCCGGCGAGCTCGCGGTGTTCTGCGGCGCCATGGTCGGCGCCTCGCTCGGCTTCCTGTGGTTCAACGCGCCGCCGGCGATGGTGTTCATGGGCGACACCGGCTCGCTCGCCTCGGGCGGCGCGCTCGGCGCGGTCGCGGTGATCACCAAGCACGAGCTGGTGCTGGCCGCTGGTCGGCGGCCTGTTCGTGCTCGAGACGGTGTCAGTGATCGTTCAGGTCGCCTCGTTCAAGCTGACCGGCAAACGGGTGTTCCGGATGGCGCCGCTGCACCATCACTTCGAGCAGAAGGGCTGGCAGGAGCCGACCATCGTGATCCGCTTCTGGATCATCGCGATGGTGCTGGCGCTGATCGGCCTCTCGACCCTCAAGCTGCGCTGAGCCGGCGATGATCCCGCTGCCCTCGATGCAAGGCAAGACCGCCGCCGTGCTCGGGCTCGGCCGCTCGGGCCGCTCGGCCGTGCCGGGCGCTGCTGGCGAGCGGCGCGCGGGTCTGGGCCTGGGACGACGACGCCGGCGCGCCGCGCCGAGGCGGCCGCCGCCGGGCGTGCCGATCGTCGACCTCGCGATCTGCAACTGGCGCGGGTCGATCGCCTGGTGCTGAGCCCCGGCATCCCGCTCGCTCCATCCGCGCCCGCATCCCGGTGGTCCGGCGGGCGCGCGAGGCCGGCGTCGAGGTCGTCGGCGACCTCGAGCTGCTGGTTGAGAACCAGCCCGCAGCAGCGGATCGTCGGGATCACCGGCACCAACGGCAAGTCGACCACCACGAGCGCTGGTCGGCGCGCTGCTGCGCGCACGCCGGGCTCGGCGTGCAGGTCGGCGGCAACATCGGCTTGCCCGTACTAGATCTATTGCCTAAACCGAGCGAAGACATCTATGTGTTGGAGCTGTCCTCCTACCAGCTGGAGCTGACCGAGCGCTTGCGCTGCAGCGTGGCGGTGATCCTCAATCTGAGCCCGGACCATCTCGAGCGGCACGGCGGCATGGGCGGCTACGTGCGCGCCAAGCAGCCGCATCTTGCGCAACCAGCAGGCGAGCGACTGGGCGGTGATCGGCGTCGACGACGCCCACGGCCAGGCGCTGTTCGACTGAGCTTCGCGCGCGCCGGCCGGCGCGGCTGCTGCCGGTCGCGGTCGGCCGCAGCCTGGCGCGAGGGATGTACGTCGTCGACGGCCGGCTGCACGATGCGCTCGCGCGCCGGGCGCGCGGCCGCCGCCGGTCGCCGACCTGCGGCCGATCGCGAGCCTGCGCGGCGCGCACAACTGGCAGAACGCCGCCGCCGCCTACGCCGTGGCGCGCGCGCTCGGCGTCGCGCCCGCGACGCGCGGCCGCGGGCCTGCGCGGCTTCGAGGGCCTCGCCCATCGCATGGAGCCGGTCGCGACGCAGCGCGGCGTGCAGTTCGTCAACGACAGCAAGGCGACCAACCCCGAGGCCGCGGCGCGCGCGCTCGCGTGCTTCGAGCGGATCTACTGGATCGCCGGCGGCCGGCCCAAGCAGGCCGGCCTCGAGCCGCTGCTGCCGTGGCTCGGACCGCGTGCGCCACGCCTATCTGATCGGCGAGGCGGCGGCGCGCCTTCGAGCAGGCGCTGGCGACCCGAGTCGCCTGCACGCGGAGCGGCGATCTCGCGACCGCGGTCGCCCAGGCCGCGGCCGCCGCGGCGCGGCGCGATCGCGCCGGCGGCGCGGTGGTCCTGCTGGCGCCGGCCTGCGCCTCGTTCGACCAGTTCACCGATTTCGAGGCCCGCGGCGACGCCTTCAAGGCGCTGGTCGCGGCGCTGGCCGAGCCCGCCCGGCCGGACGGCGCCGAGGCTCGCGCGGCGCGCTGGAGGCCGGCCGATGACGCCGTTCAGCCGCACCCAGCGCGGGCTGCTCGGCCGCTGGTGGTGGACGGTCGACCGCCCGCTCCTGGCCGGCTTCGGCCTGCTCGCGCTGAGCGGCCTCGTCTTCGTGTTCGCCTCGAGCCCGCCGGTCGCGGCGCGCCTCGGCCTGCCGCCGCTCCATTTCGTCGGCCGCCACGGCATCTACCTCCTGCCGGCGACGCTCCTGCTGCTCGGCAGCTCGCTGCTCTCGCCCAAGGGCGTCCATCGCCTCGCCGTCGGCGCTGCTGGTCGTCGCCTTCGTGCTGCTGGTCCTGACCCTGCTGTTCGGCCCCGAGATCAAGGGCGCGCGGCGCTGGCTGCCGGTCGCCGGGCTGGTCGTGCAGCCGGGCGAGTTCATGAAGCCCGCGCTGGTGGTCGTGGTCGCGGGGCTGCTGGCGCAGGCGCCGGGCCTGCGCAACGCGCTGCCGGGCCTGCTGCTGACCGCGCTCGTGGTGGTCCTGCTGCTGAGCCAGCCGGACGTCAGCATGGCGCTGATGGTCGCCGCCTGCTCGGGCTGCAGCTGTTCCTCGCCGGCCTGCCCTGGCTGCTGGTGATCGGGGCGGCGGCGCTCGGCGGCCTCGGCGCTCTGGCAGGCCTATCTGTTCTTCCCGCACGTCACCCAGCGCTTCGACCGCTTCCTCGATCCGACCTCGCGGCGACCACTACCAGGTCGGCCTCGCGCTGCAAGGCGGTCCAGGGCGCCGCCTGGTTCGGCAGCGGCCCGGGCGAGGGCACGGTCAAGTACGCCCTGCCCGACGCGCACAGCGACTTCGTCTTCGCGGTGATCGCCGAGGAGTTCGGGCTGATCGCCTGCCTCGCGCTGCTCGGCCTGTTCGCCTTCGTCCTGCTGCGCGGCCTCGCAGCGCACCGAGCTGGTCGAGCGACCGCTTCGCGCTGCTCGCCGCGGCCGGCCTGCTCGGCCAGTTCGGCCTGCAGGCGGTCGTCAATCTCGGCGTCAATCTGAGCCTGCTGCCGGCGAACGGCATGACCCTGCCGTTCATCAGCTACGGCGGCTCCTCGCTCTGCGCGCTGGCGCTCGGCATGGGCATGTTCCTGGCGCTGACCCGGCGGCGGCCGGGCGGCGAGGCGCTGCCGTGACGCCGCCCGGTGGTGATCGCGGCCGGCGGCACCGGCGGCCACATGTTCCCGGCGCTGGCGCTCGCGCGCGAGCTCCGAGGGCCGCGGCCAGGAGGTGGTCGCTCGCCTGCGATGCGCGCGGCGCCCGCTACCTCGGCGCCGGATCTGCGCCCACCGCGTGATCCCGGCGGCCAGCCCGTCGGGCCGGCCGCTGCAGCGGCTCGCTCGGCCTCGCCCGCCTCGGCGCGGGCCTGGCGCAGGCGCTGGCGCTGCTGCGTCGCGAGCGGCCGGCCGCGGTCGCGGCGTTCGGCGGCTACGCCTCGGTGCCGGTCGGCCTCGCCGCGCGGCCTGCTCAGGATCCCGCTCCTGGTGCACGAGCAGAACGCCGTGCTCGGCCGCGCCAACCGCCTGATCGCGCGCCGCGCCGCGCTGCTGGCGCTGAGCTTCGCCGAGACCGCGGGGGCGCAGCCGCCAGCGCGCCGCGAGCCCGCCGGCTCACCGGCAACCCGGTGCGGGCCGAGGTCGTGGCGCTCCGCGACCAGCCCTACCGGGCGCCCGACGCGCGACGGCCCGCTCGACCTCCTGGTGGTCGGCGGCAGCCAGGGGGCGCGGGTCCTGAGCGAGGTGCTGCCGGCGGCGATCGCGCACCTGCCGAAGGCCGAGCGCGCCCGCATCCGCCTGACCCAGCAGTGCCGGCCGGAGGATCTGGAGCGGGTCGCCAGCGCCTATGCCGCGCTCGGCTTCGCGGCCGAGCTCGAGAGCTTCTTCGACGATCTGCCGGAGCGCCTCGCGCGCGCGCATCTGGTGATCTCGCGCTCGGGCGCGTCCAGCGTCGCCGAGCTCCTGGTGCTCGGCCGCCCGGCGCTGCTGGTGCCCTATCGCCTCGCCGCCGACGATCACCAGCGCGCCAATGCCGAGGCGGTGGCGGCAGGCCGGCGCCGGCTGGCTGATCGGCGAGGCCGAGCTCGACGGCGAGCGCCTGGCGGCACGGCTCAGCGCCTGCCTCGACCAGCCCCAGCAGCTGGCCGCGATGGCGGGCCGCGCGCATGCGCTCGGCCGGCCCGATGCGGCGCGCGCGCTGGCCGATGCGCTCGCCTCGCTGGTCTCGCCCTCGGTCGCCAATCTGCACCTGGAGGCGCTGGCATGAGAACCCTGCCGATCGATGCGGGCGGCATCCACTTCGTCGGGATCGGCGGCATCGGCATGAGCGGCATCGCCGAGGTGCTGCACAATCTCGGCCACCGCGTCCAGGGCTCGGACCTGGTCGAGAACGCCAACATCGAGCGCCTGCGCGGGCTCGGCATCAAGGTCGCGATCGGCCATCGCGCCGCCAATCTCGGCGAGTGCGGGGTGGTCGTGGTGTCCTCGGCGGTCAAGGGCGACAACCCCGAGGTCGAGGCCGCGCGCGGCGCCCGCGTGCCGGTCGTCCGGCGCGCCGAGATGCTGGGCGAGCTGATGCGCCTCAAATGGGCGATCGCGGTCGCCGGCACCCACGGCAAGACCACCACGACCTCGCTGATCGCGGCCCTGCTCGATGCCGCCAAGCTCGACCCGACCGTGATCAACGGCGGCATCATCAACGCCTACGGCACCAACGCCCGCTCCGGCGAGGGCGACTGGATGGTGGTCGAGGCCGACGAGTGCGACGGCACGCTTCGTCCGCCTGCCGGCGAGCATCGCCGTGGTCACCAACATCGACCCCGAGCACATGGAGTTCTACGGCCAGTTCGACGCCGTGCGCGCGGCCTTCCAGAGCTTCGTCGAGAACATCCCGTTCTACGGCTTCGCCGCGCTCTGCATCGACCATCCCGAGGTCCAGGCGCTGTTCGGCCGGATCACCGACCGCCGCCTGATCTCCTACGGCTTCAGCCCGCAGGCCGACGTGCGCGCGCTCGAGCCGCGCCTTCGATCGCCGCGGCGCCGAGTTCGACGTCGAGCTGCGCGACCGCATGAGCGGCCTGGTCAACCGCCGGATCGAGCGCCTGCGCCTCGCGATGCCGGGCCGCCACAACGTCCAGAACGCGCTCGCCGCGATCGCGGTCGCGCGCGAGCTCGGCATCGCCGACGACGTGCTGCGCCGGGCGCTCGCCGGCTTCGGCGGGGTCAAGCGGCGCTTCACCAGGACCGGCACGCGCCGGCGGGATCACCGTGATCGACGACTACGGCCATCACCCGGTCGAGATCCAGGCGGTGCTCGCGACCGCCCGCCAGGCCTCCGACGGCGCGCGTGATCGCGGTCGTCCAGCCGCACCGCTACACCCGCCTCGCGGCGCTGTTCGAGGACTTCTGCACCGCCTTCAACGATGCCGACTGCGTGCTGGTGGCGCCGGTCTACGCCGCCGGCGAGGCGCCGATCGCCGGCGTCGACCGCGACGCGCTGGTCGAGGGCCTGCGCCGCCACGGCCATCGCGACGTGCGCCCGCTCGACGGCCCGGACCAGCTGGCGCCGCTGGTCGCTCGAGCGTCGCCGCGGCGGGCGATCTCGTGGTCTGCCTCGGCGCCGGCAGCATCACCGCCTGGGCGAACGCGCTGCCCGGCCAGCTGCAGCGCCTGCTCGGCGAGGAGACACGCGGCGTGAGCCTGATCTGCTCGCCAGCCCTGCCGCCGGTGCGCGGGCGCTACCGCGCGGGCGTGCCGCTCGCGCCGCGCACCTGGCTGCGGGTCGGCGGCCCGGCCGAGGTCGTGTTCCAGCCGGCCGATGCCGCCGATCTGGCGATCTTCCTCGCGGGCAAGCCGGCCGAGGTCGCGGTCACGCCGATCGGGGTCGCCTCCAACCTCCTGGTGCGCGACGGCGGCCTCGAGGGCGTCGTGCTGCGCTTCGCCGGCCCGCTCGCCGAGGTCGACGTCGAGGACGAGCGCCTGCGGGTCGGCGCCGGCGCGACCGACCGGATGATCGCGATCCAGGCGCTGAAGGCCGGCCTGTCCGGGCTCGAGTTCCTGATCGGCATCCCCGGCACGCTCGGCGGGGCGGTCCGCATGAACGCCGGCGCCTTCGGCGGCGAGACCGCGGAGGTGGTCGAGCGGGTGGTGGCGCTCGATCCCGACGGGCCGGCGCACGAGCTCGGCGCCGCCGAGCTCGGCTTCGGCTACCGCCACTCGGCCTGCCGGCGGACTGGATCGTGATCGGCGCGGTGCTGCGCGGCGACGCCGGGCGAGCCGCACGCGATCGAGGCGCGCATGCGCGCGATCAAGGCCGAGCGCGAGGCGAGCCAGCCGCTGCACGTCGCGACCGGCGGCAGCACCTTCAAGAACCCGGGCGGCAAGAACCCGCCCGGCCACAAGGCCTGGCAGCTGATCGACGCCGCCGGCTGCCGCGGCCTGCGCCACGGCCGGGCGATGGTCTCGGACAAGCACTGCAACTTCCTGATCAACACCGGCGGCGCCATCGGCGGCCGAGCTCGAGGAGCTGGGCGAGCGCGTGCGCGCGCGGGTCCTCGAGCACAGCGGCGTCGCGCTCGAGTGGGAGATCCACCGCATCGGCCGGCCGGCGCCGGACCGCTCGGGCGACGACTGGAGGCCGCCGCATGAGCCGCGCACGTCGCGGTGCTGATGGGCGGCTGGTCGGCCGAGCGCGAGGTGTCGCTGGTCAGCGGCCAGGCCGCGGTCGAGGCGTTGCGCGCGCGCGGCTGGCGGGTCAGCGCGATCGACGTCGGCCGCGATCTGCCGGCGCGCCTCGCCGAGCTGCGGCCCGACGTGGTCTACAACGCGCTCCACGGCCGCTACGGCGAGGACGGCACGGTCCAGGGCCTGCTCGAGATCATGGGCATCCCCTACAGCCATTCGGGCGTGCTCGCCTCCAGCCTGGCGATGAACAAGGCGATGGCCAAGCGCCTGTTCGCGGGCGCGGGGCTGCGCTGCGCCGAGGGCGTGCTGACCACCGTCGAGCGCGTTGCTCGCCGACGGCGCGCCGCTGGACCCGCCCTACGTGGTCAAGCCCAACGCCGAAGGCTCGAGCGTCGGCGTCAAGATCGTGCGCGCAGAGCGCGGAGCGGCCGATCGACCGCAACCACTGGCCCTACGGGCCGGAGGTCCTGGTCGAGCGCTACATCGCCGGGCGCGAGCTGACGGTCGGCGTGCTCGGCGACCGCCCGCTCGCGGTCACCGAGATCCGCCATCAGCACAACTTCTTCGACTACCACGCCAAGTACACGGCGAACGAGGCGCCAGCATCTGATCCCGGCGCCGCTCGCGCCCGAGCTCTACCAGCGCGCCATCGACCATGCGCTCGCGGCGCACCGCCTGCTCGGCTGCCGCGGGGTGATCGCGGGCCGACTTCCGGCTCGACGAGGACGATCCCGACGGGCTGTTCCTGCTCGAGGTCAACACCCAGCCCGGCATGACGCCGATCTCGCTGGTGCCGGAGCAGGCCGCCTACGTCGGCATCGGCTTCGCCGACCTGGTCGAGCAGCTGGTCGAGGACGCGCGATGCGACGCGTGACGCTCGCCACCCGGCGCGCGCGCCAGTTCCTGCGGCGGCCGCCGCGGCCGCGCTGGCTTCGGCCGGCGATCTACGCCGCCGGCGGCGCGCTCGGGCTGCTGCTCGGCGCGAGCCTCGGCGTCTGGGCGACCAGCTCGGGCCTGGTGGCGCGCACCGGGCAGGCGCTGGTCGCCCAGGTCCTGGCGCTGACCGTCGAGGCCGGCCTCGCGGTGCGCGAGGTCTACGTCGACGGCCGGGTGCGCACCGCGCCGGCCGAGCTGCGCGAGCGCCTCGGCATCGCGGTCGGCGAGCCGATGCTCGGCATCGACACCGCCGCCGCGCGCGCGCGCCTCGAGCAGCTCACCTGGGTCGAGCGGGCGAGCGTCGTGCGCATGCTGCCGGACAGCCTCTACATCCGCCTGATCGAGCGCCAGCCGCTCGCGCTCTGGCAGCGCGACGGGCGCTTCAGCCTGATCGACCGGGCCGGGCGCGGTGATCGAGGGCGGCTCGACGATGCCGCCGCCGGTGGACGGGTTCCGCCACCTGCGGGTGCTGGTCGGCGAGGGCGCGCCGGCCCAGGCCGCGCCGCTGTTCGCGCTGCTGTCGACCGAGCCCGCGCTGTCGGAGCGGGTGGTCGCCGCGACCTGGGTCGGCGAGCGGCGCTGGAGCCTGCACCTCGACAACGAGGTCGACGTCCTGCTGCCCGAGGACGATCCGCAGGCCGCCTGGCGGCTGCTCGCCGCCAAGGCGCGCGACGACGCCCTGCTCGAGCGCGCGGTCAAGGTCATCGACCTGCGCTTTTTGCCCGAGCGGATCCGCCTGCGGCTCGACCCGCAGGTGCTCGAGGATCAGCGCGCATGAGCGCCGCCGAGGTGGTCCGGCTGCACCGCGGCGAGCCGCGCGCGATCGGGCGCCACGAGCCGCATGGGCGTGCTCGACATCGGCACCACCAAGATGTGCTGCCTGATCGCGCGCCGCCGGCCGGGCGGCGGCCTCGAGGTGCTGGGCGCCGGCTATCAGCTGGCCGAAGGTCTGCGCGCCGGCGAGATCGTCGATGCCGAGGCGGCCGAGGCCTCGATCCTGGCCGTGGTCCACGAGGCCGAGCAGCAGGCCAGGGTGACGCTGCGCGAGGTCGTCCTCGGCCTGTCGGCCGGCCGCCCGCGCTCGCTGCGCTCCGACGGTCGAGATCGAGCTCGGCGGGCGCGCGGTGACCGGCGAGGACCTGGCGCGGGCGCTCGCCCATGCCCGCGCCGAGGCGCAGGTCGAAGGCCGCGAGACCCTGCACGCCCTGCCGCTCCAGATCACCCTCGACGGCGGCCAGCCGCTGCGCGACCCGCGCGGCATGATCGGCCGGCGGCTGCGCCTCGCCGTGCACCTGGTGCGAGGTCGCGGCGGCGCCGCTGCACAACCTGGTGGCCGCGGTCGAGCGCTGCCACCTGGAGGTCGCGGCGGTGGTCGCGGCGCCCTACGCCGCGGGCATCGGCAGCCTGAGCGAGGACGAGCTGGCGCTCGGCGCGCTCGCGCTCGACCTCGGCGGCGGCGTCACCGGCGTCGCGCGCTTCGCCGAGGGCCGCCTCCAGGACATCCACACCGTGCCGCTCGGCGGGCGCCACGTCACCCAGGACCTGGCGTTCGGCCTGTCGACCGGCTGGCCGCAGGCCGAGCGCCTGAAGACGCTCTACGGCAGCGTGCTGGCGCGCGCCGGCGACGCCCATCAGCGGCTCGAGGTGACCGGGCTCGGCGATCCCGAGGATCCGCCGCTGCAGATCGTGTCGCGGGCGCGGCTGACCGAGATCATCCGGCCGCGGGTCGAGGAGATCTTCCAGCTGGTGCGCGCGCGCCTCGCCGAGACCGAGCTGCCGCTGGCCGGCCGCCGTCTGGTGCTGACCGGCGGCGGCAGCACGCTCGAGGGCGTGGTCGAGCTGGCCGAGGAGGTCTTCGGCATGCCGGCGCGCATCGGGCGGCCCTTGCCGCTCGGCGGCCGGCTCGAGATCGCGCATCTGCCCGGCGGCACGACCGCTGCGGGGCTGCTGCGCCTGGCCAATCAGGACGACGGCGGCTTGACCTTGTGGTCGCCGCGTCCGAACCGTGTACTCACCGCTCGGCTGGCAAAGATCGGCCAGTGGTTGAGAGAGAACTTTTGAGCACAGAGCCATCAAAGGCCGGCTCGAAAGGCGGGGTTCCAGGCCTGGGACCGCAACGGAGGAGGATGTGTAAGAATGACAATCAACCTGAGCATGCCGGTGACCCATGAGCTGAGACCACGGATCACCGTGGTCGGGGTCGGGGGAGCCGGTACCAATGCGGTGAACAACATGATCACCGCGCATCTCGAAGGGGTCGAGTTCGTCGCCTGCAATACCGATGCGCAGTCGCTCGCGCATTCCCTGACCGAGCGCCGGATCCAGCTCGGCACCTCGATCACCCAGGGGCTCGGCGCCGGCGCCCGGCCGGAGATCGGCCGGGCGGCGGCGGAGGAGGCGATCGAGGAGATGCTCGATCAGCTCCAGGGCAGCCACATGGTGTTCATCACCGCCGGCATGGGCGGCGGCACCGGCACCGGGGCGGCGCCGGTGATCGCGCGCGCGGTGCGCGAGCAGGGCATCCTGACCGTCGGCGTGGTCACCAAGCCCTTCCACTTCGAGGGCGCGCACCGCATGCGGGTCGCCGAGGCCGGGCTGACCGAGCTCCAGCAGTACGTCGACACCCTGATCGTGATCCCCAACCAGAACCTGTTCCGGATCGCCAACGAGCGCACCACCTTCGCGGAAGCGTTCAAGCTCGCCGACAACGTGCTCCACATGGGCGTGCGCGGCGTCACCGACCTGATGGTGATGCCGGGCCTGATCAACCTCGACTTCGCCGACATCCGGACCGTGATGAGCGAGATGGGCAAGGCGATGATGGGCACCGGCGAAGGCACCGGCGAGCGCCGGGCGATCGAGGCCGCCGAGGCCGCGATCTCCAACCCGCTGCTCGACGAGGTCTCGATGCGCGGCGCGCGCGGCGTGCTGATCAACATCACCGGCGGTCCCGACATGACCCTGTTCGAGGTCGACGAGGCGGCGAACCGGATCAAGGAGGAGGTCGATCCCGACGCCAACATCATCGTCGGCTCGACCCTCGACAAGTCGGTCGACGGCGAGATGCGGGTCTCGGTGGTGGCGACCGGCATCGAGGTGCGCGAGGCCAAGAGCCAGCCGGCGGCGAGCGAGGCGCCGGAGGCCAAGGCCGCGGCCGTCGCGCCGAGCTTCCGCCTGCGCCCGCAGATGCCGAAGCTGCCCTCGGCGTCGTTGTTCCCGATCAAGCCCGCCCCGGTCAGCGCGCCGAGCGCGGAGCGCAAGGAGCCGCCGGCGCCGGCCGAGCCGCCGGCGGAGAGCGGCCGCAGCGGCGCCGGGCAGGAGCAGGGCGGGGCGGGCGCCGAGGTCGCCGGCGAGGCGGCGCCAGCTCTGCCCGAGGCGCCGGACATCGCCGCCCGGGACGGCGAGCCCGCCAAGCCGGCCGAACGCGGCTTTCTGCATCCGCCCCTGCCGCCGCAGGAGCGCTTCCAGGAGTGGGGTCGGCTGCGCGCGCCGGTGCGCGAGCTCGAGCGGGCGCCGAGCCTGTTCGAGCGCGTCACCGCGAGCTTCGGCCGGCAGCGTCCGGATCGGCCCGGCGAGCGGATCGCGGCGCTGGCCGGTGCCGGCGGCGGCGAGCGCCATCTCGCGGTCAGCGAGGAGGATCCGAGCTACGAGATTCCGGCGTTCCTGCGGCGCTGACCGGGACGGCGGATTCAGTCGCTCCCTCAAGGATCAGTTGTAACAAACTGTAACGAAGTGTGATTGGAGGCCTCCAGACCGGGTTGCTAGCCTGGCTGGAGGCCTTTTTTGCGGCTCAGAGATCGGTGCCCTGCAAGGCCCAGAACTCGGCGGCGCTCATGCGGGAGGGGGCGGAGCGGCCGGCTATGAACGGGAGAAACGCGTCGTGAAACCTGGCCCGCAAGAGGCCCGCCTCAGCGCACGCACCCAGCGTACGCTCCGCAATCCGATCGGCTGCGTCGGCACCGGCCTGCATACCGGCGCGCGCGTCTCGGTCACCATGCACCCGGCCGAAGCCGACAGCGGCATCCGCTTCCTGCGCTACGACCGCTCCGGCACCAGGCCGCTGCACGCGCGCTTCGATCAGGTCTGCGACACCACGATGTGCACCACGCTGGGCGAGCCCGGCGGGATCATGGTGGCGACCGTCGAGCACCTCATGGCGTCGCTCGCGATCTGCGAGATCGACAACGTGCTGGTCGAGGTCAGCGGGCCCGAGCTGCCGATCATGGACGGCAGCGCCGAGCCCTTCGTGTTCCTGATCGAATGCGCCGGCGTGCTCGAGCAGGACCGCCCGCGGCGCCGGATCGAGGTGCTGAAGCCGGTCAGCGTGTCCGCCCACGGCAAGTGCGCCCGCCTCGAGCCCGCGGACGGCTTCGAGGTCGACTGCGAGATCCGGTTCGATCATCCCCTGATCGACAGCCAGGCGATCCGGGTGCGCTTCAGCGCCGACGGCTTCAAGAGCGAGATCGCGCGTGCCCGCACCTTCGGCTTCGCCGAGCGGGTCGAGGAGCTGTGGTCGCGCGGGCTGGCGCTCGGCGGCTCGCTGAAGAACGCGATCGTGGTCAGCCAGGATCGGGTGTTGAACGAGGAGGGCCTGCGCTTTCCCGACGAGTTCGTGCGCCACAAGGTGCTGGACAGCATCGGCGACCTCTATCTCGCCGGCGGGCAGCTGATCGGCCGCTTCACCGGGCGCTGCGCCGGGCACAGCATGCACAACAAGCTGCTGCGGGCGCTGTTCGCCGATCCCGACCGCCTGGCAGATGGTCGACGCCTTCGGCCCGGTCGCGCTCGACCTGCCGGCGCGCCGCGCCGCGCGCGCCTGAGCGACGGCTTCGCCCGGTCGCGGCGCTGCTGCTGCGTGCCGGCCGCTCAGCCGTCGCGCTCGACGATCGTCTTCACCAGGCCCGCGATCGCAGCGCGCACCTCGGGATCGTGGATCTGAGCGAACTTGCGCACCAGCTCGATCGCCGATCGCTGCCGGCCGCCATGCTCGAGCGGCGCAGCCGGGGACTCCTGGTGGCCGTCGAGCCCCTCGAAGAAGTAGCCGACGCTGACGTCCAGCTTGCGCGAGATCTGATAGATTCGGCCGGCGCTGATGCGGTTGGCCCCGGTCTCGTACTTCTGGACCTGCTGGTAGGAGACGTCGAGCGCTTGCGCCAGCTGCTCCTGGGTCAGGCCGCGCTCGGTGCGGCGCAAACGGATGCGCTCGCCGACGTGCTGGTCGATGGGCCTGGTCCGAACGCCCATGTCATCCCTTGTCGAGACGGTGCGGGTCGCCCCTCGTCGCGACGGCGCGGGCTGCCCGTCGGCGGCCAGCGCGCTCTGCCCGCCCGGTCGTCGGGTTACGCCGCGAAGGAAGTGTAGGATTTGCCGGGTTCAGGCGCAAGAACCACGACCTCCGCTACCATTGCGCGTAGCCGGGCCGGCGCTCGGCCGCGGTCTGCCCGCGCTTGACAGGCGCCGCGCGCCGCCCAATGTTGGGCCCGCCATGCTCGACAGCCCGTTCGCTCCAGGCCGGTCGCGGCGCGTCCTGCTCGCCCTGGCCTTGCTCGCGTTGGCGCTGGCCGGCTGCGCCGGGGCGGAGGAGGAGGAGTACGTCGAGCGCCCGGTCGAGGAGCTCTACAACGAGGCGCTCGACCTGCTCCAGGACGGCGACGCGCGCCCGGCCGGCCAGGCATTCGAGGAGGTCGAGCGCCAGCACCCCTATTCGCAATGGGCGACCCGCGCGCAGCTGATGTCGGCCTACGCCTTCTACGAGGCCAACGACTACGACGAGGCGGTCGCGGCGGCGCAGCGCTTCATCGACCTGCATCCCGGTCACGAGGACGTCGCCTACGCCTACTACCTGATCGGGATCAGTCACTACGAGCAGATCTCCGACGTCGGCCGCGACCAGAAGATGACCCAGCTCGCGCTCGAGTCGTTCGACGAGCTGATGCGGCGCTTCCCGGACAGCCGCTACGCCCGCGATGCCGGGCTCAAAGCCGATCTCGCGCGCGACCATCTGGCCGGCAAGGAGATGGAGATCGGGCGCTACTATCTGCGCCGCGGCAAGTACGTCGCCGCGATCAACCGCTTCCGCAGCGTGATCGACAGCTACCAGAGCACGACCCATGTGCCCGAGGCCCTGCACCGCCTGACCGAGGCCTACCTCTCGCTGGGCGTCGCCGAGGAGGCGCGCCGGACCGCGGCGGTGCTCGGCTACAACTTCCCCAGCAGCCGCTGGTACGAGGACAGCTACGGGCTGGTGAACGGCGAGAGCGCTCGAATGAGCGCGCGCCCGAGCGCGGACGGCCCGCAGCGAAGGCGCGAGCGCCCTTGACCGACCGGCCGGGGGCATGCTGACCAGCCTGGCGATCCGCGACCTCGTCCTGGTCGAGCGGCTCGACCTCGAGTTCGCCGGCGGGCTCTGCGTGCTGACCGGCGAGACCGGCGCCGGCAAGTCGATCCTGCTCGATGCGGTCGGCCTCGCGCTCGGCGGCCGCGCCGACCGAACGCTGATCCGGCAGGGTGCCGCGCGGGCCTCGGTCACCGCGGCCTTCGCGCAGCCGGCCGACGCGCCGGCGCGCGCGCTGCTCGCCGAGCACGGCATCGAGGTCGAGGACGAGGACGAGCTGGTCCTGCGCCGCGTGCTGGGGGCCGATGGCCGTTCGCGCGCCTTCGTCAACGACCAGCCGGTGAGCGGGGGCCTGCTGCGCCGGCTCGGCGAGCTGCTGGTCGAGGTCCACGGCCAGCACGAGCAGCAGGCCCTGCTCGATCCGGCGACGCAGCGCGCGCTGCTCGACTCCTATGGCCGGCTCGACGACGAGGTCGCGGCCGCGCGCGCCGCCTGGGCCGCCTGGCGGCAGGCCGAGCAGTCGCGCCACGCGCTCGCCGCCGAGGTCGAGCGGGCGGCGAGCGAGGAGGCCTATTGGCGGCACGTCCTGGGCGAGCTCGACGAGCTGGCGCCCGAGCCGGGCGAGGAGGAGACGCTGGCAGCGGCGCGGGCGCGGCTGATGAACCGCGAGAAGCTCGGCCAGGCGATCGACGAGGCGCTCACGCTGCTGCGCTCCCAGGGCGGGATCGAGGCCCGCCTCGGCGGCGCGCAGCGGGCGCTCGAGCGGGTGGCGGCGAGCGCCGGCACGGTGCTCGAGCCGGCGGCGGCCGCCATCGAGCGGGCGCGGGTCGAGGTCGAGGAGGCCGCAGGGCTGCTCGAGCGCGCCGGACGGGAGCTCGAGCTCGAAGGCGACCGCCTGGAGGGGATCGAGGAGCGGCTGTTCGCGCTGCGCGGCGCCGCCCGCAAGCATCGGGTGCCGGTCGATGGCCTCGCGGCGCTGCGCGCCGAGATCGCGAGCCGGATCGCCGGGATCGAGGCGGGCGGCGACCGGCTGGCGGCGGCGACCGCCGCGGCGGGCGAGGCCTGGACGGCCTTCGGCGCCGCGGCGCGAGGATTGTCCGCAGGGCGCACGGCGGCGGCGGGCGCGCTCGCCCGGGCGGTCATGGCCGAGCTGCCGCCGCTCAAGCTCGACAAGGCGCGCTTTCGCGCCCGGCTGCTCGCCCTGCCCGAGGCCGACTGGTCGGGCGAGGGCGCCGAGCGGGTGGTGTTCGAGATCGCGACCAATCCGGGCCAGGAGCCTGGCCCGCTCGGCCGGATCGCCTCCGGCGGCGAGCTCGCCCGCCTGATGCTGGCGCTCAAGGTCGTCCTGGCCCGGGTCGGCTCGACGCCCTGCCTCGTGTTCGACGAGGTCGACAGCGGCATCGGCGGCGCCACGGCGGATGCGGTCGGCGAGCGCCTCGCCCGGCTCGGCCAGGCCGTGCAGGTGCTGGTCGTGACCCATGCGCCCCAGGTCGCGGCGCGCGCCGACCATCACTGGCGGGTCGAGAAGACGGTCAGGCGCGGCCAGGCGACGGTCGGGGCGGTACCGCTGTCGCCGTCCCTGCGCCGCGAGGAGATCGCGCGCATGCTGGCCGGCGCCACGATCACCGAGGCGGCGCGCGCCGCCGCCGCCAGCCTGATCGCCCGGTCGGCCTGACCAGCGCGGGCCATGGCCGAGCCGATCCCGGTCGAGCGCCTGACGCCGGCACAGGCGGCGCGTGAGCTCGCGAGGCTCGCCGCCGAGATCGCCCGCCACGACCGCCTCTACTACCAGAGCGACGCGCCCGAGATCAGCGATGCCGAGTACGACCGTCTGCGCCGCCGCAACCAGGCGCTCGAGGCGCGCTTTCCCGATCTGGTCCGGCCCGACAGCCCCGCGCACCGGGTCGGCGCGCCGCCGGTCGCGGACTTCGGCAAGGTGCAGCATCGGGTGCCGATGCTGTCCCTCGACAACGCGATGGACGGCGCGGAGGTGGTCGAGTTCCTGCGCCGGGTGCGGCGTTTCCTGAACCTCGCCGAGAGCACGCCGCTCGACCTCGTGGCCGAGCCGAAGATCGACGGCCTGTCGCTGAACGTGCGCTACGAGGATGGCCTGCTGACGCGTGGCGCCACGCGCGGCGACGGCAGCATCGGCGAGGACGTGACGGAGAACGTGAAGACGATCCGCGACATCCCGCTGCGCCTCGCGGGCAAGCGGCCGCCGGCGGTGCTCGACGTGCGCGGCGAGGTCTACATGGAGCGCAAGGACTTCGTGGCCCTGAACGAGGCGCGCGCGGCCGCGGGCGAAGCGGTGTTCGCCAACCCGCGCAACTCCGCCGCAGGCTCCTTGCGCCAGCTCGACTCCGCGATCACCGCGAGCCGCCGGCTGCGCTTCTTCGCCTACGGCTGGGGCGAGGCGGAGCCGCCGGTCGAGGGCAGCTACAGCGGTTTCCTCGACCTCCTGCGCGGCTACGGGCTCCGGGTCAATCCGCTGGTCGAGCGGGTCGACGGCGAGGCGGCGCTGCTCGCCTACCACGCCAGGCTCGCGGCGCAGCGCTTCGATCTGCCCTACGAGATCGACGGCGTGGTGATCAAGGTGGACCGGCTCGACTACCAGCGCCGCCTCGGCTTCGTCGGCCGCGCGCCGCGCTGGGCGATCGCCTACAAGTTCGCCGCCGAGCAGGCCGAGACCGTGGTGCGCGGGATCTCCGTCCAGGTCGGCCGGACCGGCGCGCTGACCCCGGTGGCAGCGCTCGAGCCGGTCACCGTCGGCGGCGTGGTGGTGACCCGCGCGACCCTCCACAACCAGGACTACATCGAGGCCAAGGACATCCGGGTCGGCGACACCGTGGTCGTGCAGCGCGCCGGCGACGTCATCCCCCAGGTGGTCGAGGTCCGGCGCGAGCGGCGCCCGGCCGGCACCGAGGCCTACGTCTTCCCCGAGCACTGCCCGGTCTGCGGCAGCCTCGCGCTGCGGCCCGAGGGGGAGGCGGTGCGGCGCTGCACCGGCGGCCTGATCTGCGCCGCCCAGATCACCGAGCGGCTGCGCCACTTCGTCGGCCGCGACGCGTTCGACATCGAGGGGCTCGGGCGCAAGCAGGTGCCGCAGCTGCTCGAGGCGGGGCTGGTCCGCCAGCCGGCCGACATCTTCCGCCTGGCCGCGGACCCGGAGCGCGCTGGCGCGGCTGCGCGAGCTGCCCGGCTGGGGCGCCAGGAAGACCGAGAACCTGCAGCGCGCGATCGAGGCGCGCCGGCGGATCGCGCTCGACCGGTTCATCAACGCGCTCGGCATCCGCTTCGTCGGCGAGACCAACGCGCGCCTGCTGGCACGCCACTACCACGGGCTCGAGGCGTGGCGCAGCGCGATGCAGGCAGCCGCCGCCGGCGATCTCGAGGCGCGCGCCGAGCTCGACAACATCAACGGGATCGGGCCCAAGGTCGCCGAGGCGATCCTCGAGTTCTTCGCCGAAGCGCACAACCGGCAGGCGCTCGACGATCTCTTGGGCGAGGTCGAGGTGCTCGAGCTCGCGGCGCCGGGCGGCGCGGCCTCGCCGCTCGCCGGCAAGACCGTGGTGTTCACCGGCGCGCTCGAGCGGATGACCCGGGCCGAGGCCAAGGCGACCGCCGAGGCGCGCGGCGCCAAGGTCGCGGGATCGGTTTCGCGAAATACCGATTATATCATAGTGGGCGCCGACGCCGGATCGAAGGCGAAGAAGGCGGCGGAGCTCGGCGTCACCGTCCTGAGCGAGGCAGAATGGCAAGAGTTGGTTGGCAGCGCGTGAAGCCGATCCTGGTCCAGGCGCTGGGCTACGCGTTCCTGGTGCTCGGCGTGCTCGGCATGTTCCTGCCGATCCTGCAGGGCTTCCTGTTCCTGTTCGTCGGCCTGATCATCCTGGCGCGCCACGCGCCCTGGGCGGAGCGGCTGCTCGACCGCATCCGCCGCCAGCACCCGAAGTTCGACGAGCTGATCGGCAAGGCCGAGCGCAAGTCGCACCTGTGGCGGATCAAGGCCGAGGACAAATCCAAGCTGTGGTGGCAGCGGACCCGGGCGACGCTGGCGCTCTGGCGCGAGCGCAGCGCCGAGCTCTGGGGACGGCTGATCAGATCGGTGCGGTCGCCTCGACCAGCCACCGCGCCGCGGTGCCGTCCAGAAGATCGATCAGATCGCCACGAACCCGGGCGTGGTAGTTGTTGAGCCAGGCGCGCTCCTCGCCACCCAGCATCTCGGGCAGCACCAGACGCCGATCGATCGGCGCGCGGGTCAGGGTGTCGAAGCCCAGAAGCTCGCGCTCGCCGCCGGCGGGGCTCGGGCGCGCCGCCACGACCACCAGGTTCTCGATCCGGATGCCGAAGGCGCCGCTCCGGTAGTAGCCGGGCTCGTTGGAGACGATCATGCCGGGCTTGAGCGCGACCGTGCCGGTCTTGGCGATCCGCTGCGGGCCCTCGTGGACGCAGAGGTAGCTGCCGATGCCGTGGCCGGTGCCGTGGTCGAAGTCGAGCCCGGCGCGCCACAAGGGCCGCCGCGCGAAGCTGTCGAGCTGGGCGCCCGAGGTGCCGACGGGGAACAGCGCGCGCGCGATCGCGATGTGGCCCTGCAGCACCAGCGTGTTGCAGCGCCGGACCTCGTCGCCCGGCTCGCCGAGCGCGATCGTGCGCGTGATGTCGGTGGTCGCATCGAGGTACTGCCCGCCGGAATCGACCAGGTAGACCGAGCCCGCCTCGAGCGCGCGGTTGCTGGCTTCGCTCACCCGGTAGTGGGGCAGGGCGGCGTGCGGGCCGGCAGCCGAGATGGTCTCGAAGCTCGGGCCCCGGTAGAGCGGGTCGCGCCGGCGCAGGGCCTCGAGCTGCGCCGCGGCCTCGATCTCGGTCACGCTGCGGCGCGCGAGCTCGCCCTCCAGCCAGCAGAGGAAGCGGCACACCGCGGCGCCGTCGCGCCGCTGCGCGTGGCGCGCGCCCGCCAGCTCGACCGGGTTCTTGCAGGCCTTGGCGAGGATGCAGGGCTCGTCGCCCTCGATCACCCGGGCGCCCGCGGCCTTGAGCCGCTCCAGCACGCCCTGGCTGGTCACGCTCGGATCGACCAGGACCGCGCGGCGCTCGGCGCCGAGCCGGTCGAGCGCGGCCTCGAAGTCCGCGATCGGCTGCAGCGAGACCGCGTTGCCGAGGCTCTGGCCGGGCGCGAGCTTGCGCAGGTCGAGGAACAGCTCGACCCCGCCGTCGGCATGGAGCAGGCCGAAGCACAGGACCAGCGGGTTGTAGGGCACGTCGCCGCCGCGCAGGTTGAGGAGCCAGGCGATCGAGTCGGTCGCGGTCAGCACCAGGACCTCGGCGCCGGCCTCGGCCAGCGCCCGCGCCATGCGGGCGCGCTTGTCGGCGCTCGCCTCGCCGGCATAGGCGTCGTCGAGCAGCATGACCGGCGCGATCGGCGCCGGCGGACGGCTCGTCCAGATCGCGTCCACGGGATTGGCCGGCAGTGGCGCGAGCTCGGCGCCTGCCTTGGCGCAGGCGCGGCGATAGCGCTCGACCTCGTCCTTGGTGTGCAGGCGCGGGTCGTAGCCGAGCCGCTGGCCGGGCCCGAGCTGCTCGGCCAGCCACTTCGCCGGCGGCTGCTCGGTGACGTGGCGGCGCTCGAACAGCGCGGGGTCGAGCTCCGCTGCCGCCTGCAGCGTGTAGCGACCGTCGACGAAGAGCGCGGCGCGCTCGCGCAGGACGATCAGCAGGCCCGCGGAGCCGGTGAAGCCGGTGAGCCAGGCGAGGCGCTGCGCCGCGGCCGGCAGGTACTCGCTGCGGTGCTCGTCGGTGAGCGGCAGGATCAGACCGTGGGCGCCCTGTTCCGCGAGCTGCGCGCGCAGCCGCGCGAGGCGCTCGGCGACCGGCGGCTCGGGCCGGCGCCGGGCGGCGATCTCGGCCTTGAGCCGGCGCAGATGGTCGCGTAGCTCGGCGGCCTGCGGCGGCGCGATCAGGTCGAGCCAGGCGTCCGGCGCGAAGCCTGTCGGGGCGGCCGCCACGCCCTCGACCAGCGCCCGGACCTCGTCGGCCGGCCGCTCGACCCCGCTCGCCGCGAGCAGCGCGGCGAGCTCGCCGTCGTCCTCGCTCGCCGTCATGCCGGCCCCTGCCGGTGACCCGTGCCGCGCCGGGCGCTCTCGGCTCAAGGGGCGGCTTTGGCCGGCGCCATGACCATGATCATCTGGCGGCCTTCCATGCGCGGGAACTGCTCGACCTTGGCGAGCTCGCCGACCTCGTCGCGCAGCCGCTCCAGGAGGCTCATCGCGATGTCCTGATGCGCCAGCTCGCGCCCGCGGAACCGCAGGGTCACCTTGACCTTGTCGCCCTCTTCCAGGAACTGGTGGATCTTGCGCATCTTGATGTTGTAGTCGTTGTCGTCGATATTCGGGCGCATCTTGATCTCCTTGACCTCGATTACCCGCTGTTTCTTGCGGGCAGCGTTGGCCTTCTTCTGCGCCTCGTATTTGAACTTGCCGTAGTCGAGGATCTTGCAGACCGGGGGGTCGGCCGCGGGAGCCACCTCCACCAGATCGAGCCCGGCCTCCTCGGCCCGGCGCAACGCGTCCGCGACCGCCACCACGCCGACCATCTCGCCGGCTTCGTCGATCAGACGGACTTGGGGAACCTCGATACGATCGTTGATGCGGTATTCTTCGCGGGCCGCGCCTGCCATTCGTGCCGTTCTACCTTCCTCGCCTTGTCTCGAAATCCACGCCCACGGCCACCCGACCAGGGTCGTCGCCGGGCGGTTCGGGATCAGGCCTGACGACCATCACGCGAGGTCCGGCGGTCGCGATTCCTCGACAAATAGCGCCATGGCTTCGTCCAGGGCAAGGGTTTCTTGCTTCTGCTCGCCGAGCCGGCGCACCGAGACGGTGCCGAGCTCGGCCTCGCGCGCGCCGACCGCGACGATCCGCGGGACCTTGGCGAGCGAGTGCTGGCGCACCTTGTAGCCGATCTTGTCGCTGCCGAGGTCGAGCTCGTGGCGGATCCCGGCCTCGGCCAGCGCGCGGCCGACCGCACGCGCATAGTCGTCGCTCTCGTTGGTGATCGTCGCGACCACGACCTGGACCGGCGCCAGCCACATCGGCAGCCGGCCGGCGTGCTCCTCGATCACGATGCCGATGAAGCGCTCCATCGAGCCCAGGATCGCGCGGTGCAGCATCACCGGCGTGTGCTTCTGGCCGTCCTCGGCGACGTAGCTCGCCTTGAGCCGCTCGGGCAGCACGAAGTCGACCTGATGGGTGCCGCACTGCCACTCGCGGCCGATCGCGTCGCGCAGCACGAACTCGAGCTTGGGCCCGTAGAACGCGCCCTCGCCGGGATTGAGCTCGGTCTTGAGGCCGGCGGCCGCGGTCGCCTCGCGCAGCGCCTGCTCGGCCTTGTCCCAGATCGCGTCCTCGCCGGCCCGCACCGGCGGCCGGTCGGCGAACCGGACGAACACGTCCTCGAAGCCGAAGTCGCGGTAGATGCTCTTGAGCAGGTCGCAGACCGCGATCGTCTCCGCGGTGATCTGCTCGGGCGTGCAGAAGATGTGGGCGTCGTCCTGGGTGAAGGCGCGCACCCGCATCAGCCCGTGCAGGGCGCCCGACGGCTCGTTGCGGTGACAGGAGCCGAACTCGGCCATGCGCAGCGGCAGGTCGCGGTAGCTGTGCTGGTGCTGGTTGAAGATCTGGACGTGCGCCGGGCAGTTCATCGGCTTGATCGCCAGGACCTTGTGCTCGGCCTCGAGCACGAACATGTGCTGGCCGAACTTCTCCCAGTGCCCCGAGGCCTCCCAGAGCGAGCGATCGAGGAGCTGCGGGCGTCTTGACCTCGACGTAGCCGGCGGCCTCGAGGCGGCGCCGGACGTAGGCCTCGATCGCGCGGTAGAGCGGTCCAGCCCTTGGGATGCCAGAACGCCGCGCCCGCGGCCTCCTCCTGGAAGTGGAACAGGTCGAGCTCCCGGCCGAGGCGGCGATGGTCGCGGCGCTCGGCCTCGGCCAGCCGGTGCAGATAGTCGTCGAGCTGCTTCTGGCTCGCCCAGGCGGTGCCGTAGATGCGCTGCAGCATCGCGTTGCGGCTGTCGCCCCGCCAGTACGCGCCCGCGATCTTGGTCAGCTTGAAGGCGCCGATCCGCCCGGTCGACGGCCCATGCGGCCCGCGGCAGAGGTCGAACCACTCGCCCTGGTGGTAGAGCGTGACGGGCTCGTCCGCCGGGATCGCGTCGAGCAGCTCCAGCTTGTAGGTCTCGCCTTGCGCCTCGAAGCGCCGCCTCGCCTCGTCGCGGCTCACCGCCTCGCGCCGGAACGGCTTGTCCGCGGCGACGATCTCCGCCATCCGCGCCTCGATCCGCTCGAGGTCCTCGGGATGGAACGGCTCGTTGCGCGCGAAGTCGTAGTAGAAGCCATCCTCGATCGGCGGGCCGATGGTGACCTGGGTGCCGGGGTAGAGGTCCTGCACGGCCTCCGCCATGACGTGCGCGCAGTCGTGACGGATCACCGGCAACGCGGCCTCGTCCTGGTAGCGGATGAAGCGCACCCGGGCGCCGTCCGGCAGCTCGCGGTCGAGGTCCTGGAGCTCGCCGTCGACCTCCATCACCGCCGCCGCCTTGGCCAGGCCCGGACCGATCGCCGCCGCCAGCTCGGCGCCGGTCACCGGCTGCGCGAAGCTCCGCTCGCTGCCGTCCGGCAGGGTGATCCGGACCGCGCCGGGCGGCGCATCGACCGCATGCTCGGGCAAGGCGGGGCTCATCCGGGGCCTCGTGTCGGCTGGCGTGGGTGCTCGGGCCGGAACCGCGGCCGCGGCTTGGGTGCTAGATGCGGCGGCGCACAATCGCTGTCAAGCAGGGCGGGGCAGGGCACGCGGCTCGCGCTGCGCCCTCCGCCGGGGGGACGGCTGAGGCTCAGCGCGTCTTCGCCGCGTCGTTCCTCCGCGGCACCTTCTTCTCGGCCGATTTGTCGGTCGGGCCGGGGGTGCCGCTGTGGGTGGGCGTCCAGCTCGGCGGATCGCTCGCCGGGAAGGACTCCTCGACGGCCTCGTCCACCTCGTCGTCCGCATCCTCCACCCGCTCGCGCGGCGGCGTCTTGTCTGGCTCGTTCTTGGCAGGGCTCCTCGGTGACGGCTTGCTCACAATGTTGCCTCCTTGTTGCGCCAGCAGCGACGCCTCAGGCTCTGAGGCCGCTTATGCCGATCAAATCGGTCTCGGGCTCGTCGCCTTCAAGGAGCTCGCGGTAGACCGCGAGCGTGCTCCTGCCCATCTGCTCGAGGGTGAAGTTGCGGGCGACGAAGCGCCGCGCCCGGGCGGCGAGGCGCGCGCGCGCATCGTCGGGCATCGCGAGCGCCAGCTGCAGGGCCCGGGTCAGCTCGTCGACGTCGTCGGGCGGCACCAGCCAGCCGGTCGCCGCCGGCATCAAGGTCTCGCCGAGCCCGCCGACGTCGGTCACGATCACCGGCTTGCCCATCGCCTGGGCCTCGACCGACACCCGGCCGAAGGGCTCCGGCGCGAGGGTCGAGGGAACCACCACCAGGTCCGCGAGCGTCAGCGCCGCGGGCATGTCGTCGCAGGGCCCGACCATGCGCACCACCTCGCGCAGACCCATCGCGCCGATCAGGCCATCGACCTCGTTCGCATAGGAGCCGGACTCGACCTCGCCGACCATCAGGCAGACGAAGGTGCGCCGGGGCAGCCGCTCGAGCGCGCGCAGCAGCAGGGTGTGGCCCTTGCGGCGGACCACCCGGCCCGGCAGCATCACGACCTTGGCGCCGGCCGGCAGGCGCCAGCGCTCCGCCAGCAGCGCGCGCCGCTCCTCGGCCACGGCGGCGGGATCGAACGCCGCGATGTCGATCCCGCGGTAGATCACCCGCAGGCGCTCGGGCGGCACCTGGTAGCGTTCCCGCACGTGCTCGGCGACGTAGTCCGAGATCGCGATCACCCGCTCGCCGCGCGCCATGATCGCGTTGTAGCGGCGCTTGAAGAGGCCGTCGCTGCCCTGGTAGACGCCGTGGAAGGTGGTGACGAACGGCACCTTGGCGCGCTTGGCGGCGTAGTAGGCGCTCCACGCCGGGGCGCGCGAGCGGGCGTGCACCAGCTGCACCGCCGTGCTCCCGGATCAGGCGCTGCAGGCGCCGGATGTTGGCTCGCATCGTGAACGGGTTCTTCGAGTGCAGCGGCAGGCGGACGCTGGTCGCGCCCAGCATCTTGAGCTCGCTCTCGCCGCTGCCGCCGGCCGAGGCGACGAGCGCCGTCCAGCCCTCGCCGATCAGGTAGCCGGCGAGATCGACCGTGCCGCGCTCGGCGCCGCCCTCGCTCAGCTCCGGCAGGACCTGGAGGATCCGGGGCCCGTCGCCGGCGCCGGCCGCCTGCTCCACCCGAACTTGATTGGCGATGTCGTTCATTGCCTGCGAGACCAGACTGCCCTGCATGCGCGCGAAACGGCATGCGTTGGCCGCCCCTCCCTGCGGTGCTACCATGAATGGCGGGTCGAGCAAACCGGATTGACCCTCTTGAGCGCGCCTACTCTTCTGCGCCTTTCCACAGGCGAGCAGGTGGCCTATCACCACGTCCCGGGCGCCGCCCCGGGGGTGCTGTTCTGCGGCGGCTACACCTCGGATATGAGCGGCACCAAGGCCTTGGCGCTGGAGCGCCACTGCCGCGCGCGCGGCCGCGCCTACACCCGCTTCGACTATCGTGGCCATGGCGCGTCGGGCGGGCGCTTCGCCGACGGCACGATCGGCAGCTGGCTCGCCGATGCGCAGGCGGTGGTCGATCGGGTCACCGAAGGCCCGCTCGTGGTGGTCGGCTCGAGCATGGGCGGCTGGATCATGCTGCTGCTGGCGCTCGCGCGGCCGGAGCGCGTCCGGGCGCTGGTCGGGATCGCCGCCGCGCCGGACTTCAGCGAGGATCTGCTGCTGGCGAACGCGTCAGCCGACCAGCGCCGCCAGCTCGCGGCGCGGGGCTACTGGCTGCAGCCCTCGGCCTATGGCGAGGAGCCCTATCCGGTCACCAAAAACCTGATCGAGGAGGCCCGGGGCCACCTGCTGCTGCGCGGCCCGATCGCGCTCCGCTGTCCGGTCCACCTGCTGCACGGCCAGCGCGACCCGGACGTGCCCTGGCCGACCGCGCTCCGCCTGGCCGAATGCCTGGAATCCGAGGACGTCACGGTCGAGCTGGTCAAGGCCGGCGACCACCGCCTCTCGACCCCCTCCGACCTCGCCCGGATGATCGGCAGCGATCGAGCGCCTCGCCGGAGCCGATGGCGCCGGCGGGCTGGATCACGACGCCGGGCTCCTGAGCGACCAGCGTGATCAGCTCGAGGCTCCGCACCTCGACCGTCGCCCGGCCGTCCGTCAGCTCGAGCGTCTCGCCGCACTGGACGCGCGACCTCGGGGTTGGTGCGGCAGAGATCGAAGGTCAGGCTCGGCACGCCGCGAGCTCCGGGACCTCGAAGGTCACGCGGTAGGGCGTCGGCTGGTCCCAGCTCGCGGTCCGCACCTCGATGCCCGGCGTGTCGTTGACCACGGCGAGCGCGAAGCGGCCGTCGGGGCGGAGCCCGGCCGCGGCGTGGAGCGGGGGCTTCGGGCCATAGGTCCAGACCATGTCCGGAAAGCCCGGCAGGTCGCTCGTGACATGGCGCATGGTCGTGCCCGGCGGGAAGGCGGCGCTGACCAGCTGCACGTGGTGGTAGCCGTAGTTCTTGTAGATCCGCGCCGGGTCGGCGCAGCTGCCTTCGCACATCAAGAGCTTCTGGTAGACGTCGTCGGTGCCGTGGCTCAGGCCGATGAACCACACCCAATGGGTGACGCCGTTGTTGAGGTCGTTGAGGAAGCGCGACGACACGCCGGCGGCGAAGGTGGCGTCGTGCTCGGCCGAGCCGTCGAAGCGGCCGCCGCCGGCCTCGGTCATCCAGTACTGCTTGTCATGGGCCGAGACCCGCGCGGCGAACTCCGGCGTGGCGCGCCATGTTGTAGGAGTGGGTGCCGAGCGCGTCGAAGGAGGCGAGCGCCTGCGGATCGGCCGCGACGGTGTCGAACCAGCGCAGCGCCTTGTCGTCGGCGCTCGCGAACTCCGGACCGATGACCTTGACGTCGCCGAGGCCGCGCGCGTCGAGCTCGCGCCGCAGCGCGATCGTCAGCGGCACGTAGTCGCTCGCCGGCAGCAGCTTCCAGTCCTCGGCATCGGGCTCGTTCATCACCCCGGTCGTGGTGATGCGGATGCCGTAGTCGTCGCGCATCATCCGGATGTCCTCGGCGATCCTGCGGGCGAGCTCGTCGGGGTCGCCGCGGATAGTCGCCCGCGGGCGCGAGCAGCAGCTCGGTGACGCCGCTCTGCGAGCGCGCGCGGGATGATGCCGCTCGCCTGATAGTCGTCGCGCAGCGACCTCGGGCTGGCCCGCGGCCGTACCACAGCCGGAGGATGCGCGCGTCGAGCTCGTCGTACAGCAGCCGGTCGACCTCGGCCTTGCGCTCCTCGCTGAGCAGGCCATAGGGGTTGTCGTGCTCGAAGCTGAAGCCGAAGCCCGCGAAGCGCTGCTGCGGCTCGCTGCCGACGGTCAGCGTGGCGTTCTGCCAGGTCATCTCCCCGCGCAGGGCCGGCGGAGCCTGGGGCGGTGCCGCAGTCGCCGGAAGGCTCGCAGCCGACGAGCGCAACGGCGGCAAGCAGGACGGCGGGGGTAGGCCTCATGGTACGGTCTCCGCGGCGCGGCCGGACGCCGGCTCGCCCTGCTCGAGGATGCTGCGCAGCCCCTCGCGATAGTCGAGGGATGGCGCAGCACCACGCCGAGCTCCTCCTTGATGCGCGCGTTGCAGATCCTGCGATTGTCGCCGTAGAAGCTCTGCGCCATCGGCGACAGCTCGGCCGCGTCGAAGGGGATCGCCGGCGGCGGCTCGACGCCGAGCAGCTCGCAGGCGAAGGTGACGACGTCCTGCGGGCGGCGCGGGCTCGTCGTCGGCGAGGTTGTAGATCGCGCCGGGATTGGGCCGCGCCATCGAGGCGCGCAGCACCCGGACGATGTCGTCGACGTGGATCCGGCCGAACAGTCTGGCCTGGCTTCACGATGCGCCGCGCCGTGCCGGCGCGCACCGCCTCGAGCGCGTTGCGGCCGGGCCCGGGACCATAGATGCCGGCGAGCCGGAAGATGTGCACCGGCAGGCCGCTCGCCAGCCAATGGCCCTCGGCGGCGACCCGGCGGCGCGTGCGCGCCATGGTCGGCGCGACCGGGGTCGCCTCGTCGACCCACCCGCCGCCGTGGTCGCCATAGACGCCGGTCGTGCCGAGATAGCCCGCCCAGAGCAGCGGTCCGCAGCGCTCGAGGTCGGCCAGATGCTGGTCGAGCACCGGATCGCCTGCCTCGTCCGGTGCGACCGAGGTCAGCAGATGGCTGGTGCCGGCGAGCGCGGCCGCGGGCTCGTCGAGCGGCCGGTCGCGCTCGAACAGATGCGCCTCGATGCCGGCCTGGCGGCGAGGCGGTCCTGCTTCTCGGCGCTGCGGGTGGTGCCGGCGATCCGCCAGCCCTCCGCCTGCAGCGCGCGGGCCAGCGCCAGCGCGGTGTAGCCGAGGCCGAAGCACGAACAGGCGCGGGCTCATGGCGTCGCCGCCTGCCATTCCGCGCGCACCGCGGGTCGGGCTCGCTGCCCGCGATGCGGCTCGCCGCCAGCGCGGCCGAAGGCTGCGGGCCAGGAGCTCCGACCGAGCGCCCAGACCGCCATCGCGCGGACCAGGGGCGAGGCGTCGGCGAGGCGCTCCTCGGCGACCGCGGCAAGCGCAGGATCGCCGCTGTTGCCGATCGCGATCAGGACGTTGCGGACGAAGCGGTCGCGCCCGGTGCGCTTGATCGGCGAGCCGGCGAACAGCGCGCCGGAAGGCGGCCTCGTCGAGGCGGGCGAGCTCGGCCAGCGCCGGCGCGCGCAGATCGTCCCGGGCGCTCGAGCTTGGCCTCGGTCGCGGTGCGCGCGAACTTGTTCCAGGGGCAGACCGCCAGGCAGTCGTCGCAGCCATAGATGCGGTTGCCGATCGCGCGCCGGAACTCGTGCGCGATGTGGCCCTGGTGCTCGATCGTCAGATAGGAGATGCAGCGCCGGGCATCGAGCTGGTAGGGCGCCGGGAAGGCGTCGGTCGGGCAGACGTCCAGGCACGCCCGGCAGCAGCCGCAGTGGTCGGCCTCGGCGGGGTCGGGGCTCAGCTCGAGGTCGGTCAGGATCTCGCCCAGGAACAGCCAGGAGCCGAAGTCGCGGGAGACCAGGTTGCTGTGCTTGCCCTGCCAGCCGATCCCGGCCTGCTGGGCGAGCGGCTTCTCCAGAATCGGCGCGGTGTCGACGAACACCTTGGCCTCGGCCCCGAAGCGGGCGTGAGCCAGCCCGCGAGCTGCTTGAGCCGGCCCTTGATCAGCTCGTGGTAGTCGCGGTTCTGCGCGTAGACCGAGATCGCCCCGCGATCGCGCCGCGCGAGCGATCGCCAGCGGATCGGCGTCGGGTCCGTAGTTCATGCCGAGCGCGATCACGCTTCGGGCCTCCGGCCAGAGCCGGTTCGGGCTCTCTCGGCGCTCGGGATCGCGCGCGCGAGCCAGGCCATGTCGCCCTGCCGGCCGGCGGCGATGTAGTGCCGATAGGCGCTCTGGATCGTTCGCGGCAGCTCGGGCGCGGCGAAGCCCACGACGTCGAAGCCGAGCGCCCGCGCCCGCGCGCGGATCGCGGCTTGAGCGCCTCCGGATCGCGCGCGGGTCGGCTGCGCTGCAGCACGGTCGCCATGCCGCTAAGGTAGCGATCCCGCCGGCGAAAGACGAGGCGTGCCGCCCCGGCTCAGATCAGCTCGAACTCGTCCAGCTCGGCCGCCTGACGGTCGAAGGTCGCGGTGCTCTCGCAGCCGGGCAGGCCGTTGGTGAGCCCGAGCAGGCAGTCGGCAAAGATCCGCCTTGCTCGTCCGGAACAGATAGAGCGCGTCGGCGAGCAGCTGCGTGCCTTCGATCGCCAACTCGTCCGAGCGCAGGAGCAGCAGCGACGACCGCGGCGACCCTGCCCCGATCGAATTTGAAGAGGCGACGTCAGGGTCCAGACAAGCTCGCAGAGAACGATGCTGTTGATCCGAAAGGCGGGTGCTGCCGGCTGGCCGAGCGGCGACGATAGGCTCGCGCCCGGGCCTGATCTGCTGCGGATCGTCGGCCAGTGATGAGCCGCAGCAGGACGTTGGTATCAAGCCCCTTCAAGACCGCGCGTCGCCCGCTCGACGGCGGCCTCGATGATGGCCTCGTTGATCTCGTCGATGGTCTTGGGCGGTCCCGGATAGGGCAGGATTCCGATCAGATCCTCGAGCTTCACGCGTCAGCGGCGCACGAGGACAACCGCCCGGTCCCGGATCGACGTAGAAGTCGAGATTTGACCCCGGCCTGAGACCCAGTTGCTCCCGGATCTCCTTGGGCAGCGTGATCTGGCCCTTGCTGGTGAGCGTGGCTCGCCTGCCCAGGTTGTCGTGCGCGCTCGGCATCTTCATTCCTTACGATTGCCGGTTTGCTCCTTACACGAGCTGCGCTGCCGGCAACGGGCGCCCGATGAGCGCGCCGAGGAGGTCCTAAAAGTCCAGGTCGTCGTAGTGGGGCGCCGGCTTGAGGCCGGGCAGGCGGTCCTGCAGGAGCGGCCGGAAGCTCGGCCGGGACTTGATGCGTGAGTACCAGAGCTTGGCGTCGGGGTGATCGTCCCAGGGCACGTCGCCGAGGTAGTCGAGCACCGAGAGCTGCGCCGCGGCGGCGATGTCGGCGAGGCTCAGCGCCTCGCCCGCCAGCCAGTTGCGGCGGTCGAACAGGAAGGCGATGTAGTCGAGATGGGCGCGGACGTTGGCGAGGCCGCTGCGCACCGCGCCGGAATCGGGCGTGCCGTTGCCCTTGATGCGCTTGATCAGCTTCTCGCCCCATACCAGATCGGTGACCTCGCGCCGGAACTTGCAGTCGAACCAGGCCACCAGGCGGCGGATCTCGGCGCGCTCCATCAGGCTCTTGCCGAGCAGGGCGGGCTCGGGCCGGGTCTCGTCGAGGTACTCGCAGATCGCCCAGCTGTCGCAGACCACCCGGCCGCGATCCTCGAGCACCGGCACCTCGGCGGCCGGATTGAGCGCGGCGAGCTCCGCCTGCTGGCGCCAGGGCTCGACCCCTTGCAGCTCCGGATGCTCCTCCTTCTCGTGCAGCACGACCCGGACCTTGCGGGAGAACGGGCAGAGCGCGAAGTGGTGCAACCGCAGCATGGCGATTATTTAGCCAAATCTATCCGTTGCCGGCAAGTATTTAGATGAGGATTAAGCTGCGCTCAGCCACCGCCGGTTGCGGCGGCCGGCGCGCCCGCGGCGCCGCCCAGGGCGTTCAGCAGCGCGCTCTCGAGCACGCCCTTGGAACGGCAGGGCTGGTCGAACGGCAGGTTCCGAAAGGGGTCGATCTGCTCCTCCTCGAAGCGGGCCTCGACGTCACGTGGTCGCTCCCGGCGCTCTCCTCGACCGCGATCGCCAGACCAGATCGCGATCGACCGGGCGCGGGCGGCCGCGCCGCCGCTGTTGCTCGTGTTGTCGATTACCCACCCGATCTCGCACTCGGCCCAGCCGGCGTCCTGATAGTCGGTGCGCTCGGCCAGGATCGTGCCGGCCGGCGCGGTCGGCCCGGGTCGCCCGAATGTCGTTGGCCGCGAGGAAGCGCAGGATCTCGTTCCAGATCGCATCCTCGCTCTGGCGTAGCTGCGGGCCTGCTCGACATGGTAGACCGGTCGCGGGGACGTCTGGCAGGCGACCGCCAGGGACCCGGCGACCAGCACGGCGAGCGCTCGGCCCAGCTTCATCCGCGTTCTCCTTCGCCCATCGATCTGGACCGGCGAGGGCGGGAGTCCAGCTCGAGCGCCTCAGAGCCCGGCGTACATCCGGCCGGGATTGAGGACCCGCTTGGGATCGAAGCTGTCCTTGACCCGGGCGGTGAGGCGCGCGAGCGCTGGCTCCTGCGGCTGGAAGACCGGCACCGCGGCGCGCAGCGCCGGGCTGCCGCGGACCAGCGTCGCATGCCCGTCCGGCGCGGCGAGCGCGGCGCGGATCGTCGCCGCGCCGCCATCCGCCGGGCCGCCCTGGTCCGCGCTCGGAACGGCCAGCCAGAGCAGCCCGCCGGCCCAGTCCGCGAGCCAGGCGAGGTCGAGCTCGCGCTCGAGCGCGGCGAGCAGCGCCGGCCCCGCCGCCGGGGCGGTCGACACCCGCCAGAGCGTCCGGCCGGCCGGGAGCGCGGCGACGTCGCGGATCTCCCGCCAGAGTGCCAGCGACGACGGCGTGTCGAGCGGCTCGACCGCGCCGCCAGCCGCGCGCGAGCAGCCGCGTCAGCGCCTCGGCACGGTAGCGCACCGAAGGCGCCAGACCCTCGAGCCGGAGCACGGCGAGGTCGGCGCCGGCGGTCGCGACCTGGGGAACCGTCGAGCCTGCCGCCGCGCGCGCCGGCAGATAGGCCGCGCCGGCCACGTCATAGGCGCTGCCGAGCGCCCGGCGGAGCGCCGCGAATCCGGCGTCGCGCGCGAGCCCGGCGAGCAGCAGGGTCGCGGTCTCGGGCGGCGCCGGCAGCACCTTGAAGGTCACCTCGCTCAGCGCCGCAAGCGTGCCGAAGCTGCCGGTCAGGAGCTTGCAGAGGTCGTAGCCGGTGACGTTCTTGACCACCCGCCCGCCGGACTTGATCAGCTCGCCCCGGCCGGTGACCGCCTGCACCCCAAGCAGATGGTCGCGCGCCGCGCCCGCCTTGATCCGCCGCGGGCCCGCGAGGTTGGCGGCGAACGCGCCGCCGATCGTGCCCTGGCGCGGGGCGCCGCCGAGCAGGGCGCCGTAGTCGGGCGGCTCGAAGGCGAGCTGCTGCTGATTGGCCGCCAGGCGCTCCTCGATCAGCGCGAGCGGCGTGCCGGCGCGCGCCGCCATCACCAGCTCGGCGGGCTCGTAGAGCGTGATGCCGGCGAGGCCATCGAGCCGCACCAGGCGCCCGGCCTCGACCGGCCGCCCGAACCCGCGCTTGCTGCCCGCGCCCAGAATCTCGAGCGCGCACTCCTCGCCCGCCGCCCAGGCGATCAGCTCCTTGAGCTCCTCGGGCGTGGTCGGACGCAGATCCTCGGACACCGTTCCTCAACCGCGGTGGTAAGCCCGGCTGCAATCCCGCGACGGCTGGCATTCCTGCGACCGGGCGGATGGCAGAGACTAGCATCAGCCGGCGATCGATGGTCAATCGACGGCTCCTCGAGCCGCGTCCGCCGTGTCAGCGCGGGCGATCGAGGGCGCCGAGGCCCGCCGCAACCGCTATGCAGGCCGCAGCGACGCGCCTATCGGCGCTTATGGCAAGGGCAGCGGCGCATCCGGCAGGCCTGAACTTCGGCGACTGCTTCGCCTACGCGCTGGCCAAGCGTGGTGCTGAGGCGTGCCGACTACGAGGCGCTGCTGCGCCAGGTCGAGGACGCTGTCGACGCCGCGCAGCTGCGTGAGGCCGAGGCGCGCGTCGCGGCCGGCGAGGACGAATACGTGCCGATCGAGCTCACCAGACGCCTGATGACCGGCGAGGTGCCGGTCCGGGTCTGGCGCGAGCACCGGGGCCTGAGCGCCCGCGCGCTCGCCAGCCGGGCCGGTGTCTCGGCCGCCTATCTCAGCCAGATCGAGACCGGCAGGAAGCCCGGCTCGTTCGACGCCCTGGCCAAGCTCGCCCGCGCCCTCGGCGTGGACATGGAGGATCTCGAGCCGTGGCGAGCATGACTCGCGCGGTTGCTAGTCAAGGTGTTAATCCCGCTAAGCGCTGGGCCATCGCCGGGCTGGAGGGGGGAGCCTCGATAAAGAGGCCTGCCCCGTTTTCGATGACCCCGCTTCTGACCGCCGCGGCGCGCCAAAAGCGACCGTTACTCTGGCTGCTGAGATTTCAGGATCTCCTGTCGGCGGCGCTCGAGTTGTCGTTTGTGTTTGCAATAAACTAGCTCTCCATGACTCTCAGGTAGCCGGTCCAGCGACGATGGCGCGGTAGGTCGTGGGTGGGGTGAGGACGGCGTGCTGGACCAGACGGGCGAAGCGGTGGGCGATGCGCCTGGCGGTGCGGCGGTTGAAGCGGAAGACGAGCTCATCGAGATAGGCCTGGAGATGCTTGGGCCGGACGGCGCCATGATGAGTGCCGAGGAGCCAGCGCTTGGCGAGGCTGAAGACGAGTGGACCGCCGGCAGGCGCCAGCTGGCGGCGCCCCAGCTGCGGCTGAGGTTGATCGCCGCGTGGTCGTAGCCCTTGGCGGCCAGCCCCAAGGTAGCCGGACCAGCCGTCGGTGGTGACCGCCAGGGGTTGGGCGGTGTTGCGGGCGAGAAAGCCCTGCAGGCTCGCGGCCGAGGCGTCGGGCAGGGCGGCGAGCCGCAAGCGGCCGAGCCGGCGCTGGCGGCCCTTGCCGGGCTGGGCTTCGAGCGCCCCGGCGACCACCGTCTTGCCGGCGGCGCCACGGCCTGGCCGGCTCGGTGGCGCCCCGCCGACGTAGGTCTCGTCGGCCTCCACCCGCTCGGCCAACGGCGCCCGCTCCGGGCGCACCATGGCGCGGCGGATCTTGTGCAGCCAGCTCCAGGCGGTCTGGTAGCTGCCGAAGCCCATCTGGCGCTGGAGCTCCATGGCCGAGATGCCGCCCGTGCTCGAGGTCGCCAGGTCGATCGCGAGGAACCAGCGCGCCAGGCCGGTCTTGGTCTGCTCGAAGATGGTGCCGGCGAGGATCGAGTGCTGCTTGCCGCAGGCGACGCACTCCTCGGTCGGGCGCTTCTTATGGCTCCAGGGCCTTCTCGTGCCCGCAGCCCGTGCCGCCAAAGCCCGCGGGCCAACGCGCCCGCACCAGGTACGCCCGGCACTTCGCGTCGCTCCCGAAGCGCTTCAGGAACGTCGGCAGATCGCGCGGCAGATCCTTCAGCAGCTCGTCGCCCATCGGCGCCCTCCCCATCATGTTCCCGCTCGTTCACTCTCCCTATCCTGCCGCCGGAGCCAAGCAGCCTGAGCCTCGTGGAGAGCTAGATGCAGTAAAAGGCCGCCAAATCGACGAAAGTTCCTGGTAACTGGTTCCTGAAGGATGGCTCTTACCTGTTCATTGGCCTCCGTAACGACAAGATGATTGAGTAGGAAATCTTTGCGAATTTCGGCAGCTTGTCGCGTGAGTGACTTCGAGTTATGTAACTGAGCAAGAAGTTCCAGAAAATCACACTGCTCACTACATAAATGGTCAGCTCGAAGTCAGTAGAACTCTGAGCGAGAATTGCTTCGATCGCGCAGGCCAGGTAGTTCTCCCCATTGTACACTGGTAATCCGATGCTGACGACGGGGTTCGCCACCATATGTCCCGCCTCCTCGATTGCGGGTCACAACGACCGCAAAGGCGCGCCGGTTCCCGGATTTCGAGGCGCAGGTCGCTTTGCTACGAGCGGTGAACGGAAAATGGTGCCGGCGCGATCCCGGCGCGGAACGGGTGCGCAACCGCGGCGTTTCTGATCAGCGTGGGCGCCGAACGTGCGCGGGGAGGGTCGCGGCAATGCTGGCGGAGCCTCAGGCGAGCCTCGGAGGGCACCTCGACGAGCACGGCCGGGCCCTGCCGGTTCTGCGGGGCCGAGCTGCGCGACATGTTCGTCGACCTCGGCATGTCGCCGCTGTGCGAGAGCTATCGTCGCGGCCGAGCCAGCTCAACGCGCATGGAGCCGTTCTATCCGCTTGCGGGTGTACGTCTGCGACCAGTGCTTCCTGGTGCAGCTCCAGGAGTACGTCACGCCCGAGGAGATCTTCACCGAGTACGCCTACTTCTCGTCCTACTCCGACACCTGGCTCGCGCACGCCGCGGCGTACGTCGACATGATCACCGCGCGGCTGCAGCTCTCGGCGCGACAGCCTCGTCGTCGAGCTGGCGAGCAACGACGGCTACCTGCTCCAGTAGTTCGTCGAGACGGGCATCCCCGTGCTCGGCATCGAGCCGGCCGCGCAACGTCGCCGACGGTGGCGGCGCAGAAGGGCGTTCCCGACGCTCGTCGAGTTCTTCGGCGCGCGAGCTGGCGCGCGAAGCTCGTCGCGCGAGGGCGGCCAGGCCGACCTGCTCGTCGGCAACAACGTGCTGGCGCAGGTGCCGGACCTCAACGACTTCGTCGCCGGCATGAAGCATCCTGCTCCGCCCGGCGGGCGTGGTCACGATCGAGTTCCCGCACCTGCATGCGGCTGATCGAGGAGAACCAGTTCGACACGATCTACCACGAGCACTTCTCGTACTTCTCGCTGCTCGCGGCCGAGCGGATCTTCGCGGCCCACGGCCTGCGGATCTTCGACGTCGAGGAGCTGCCGACCCACGGCGGGTCGCTGCGGATCTACGCCTGCCACGCCGACAACGAGCCGGCCGGCGAGTCGGCCGCGCTGGCGCGCGCTGCGGCAGCGCGAGCAGCGAGGCGGGCTACGCCGACATCGACGACGTACGCGGGCTTCGACGAGCGGGTCACGCGAGACGAAGCGCAAGCTGCTGGAGTTCCTGATCGACGCGAAGCGAGCGGGCAAGACGGTCGTCGGCTACGGCGCCCCGGGCAAGGGCAACACGCTGCTGAACTACTGCGGCATCCGCACCGACTTCCTCGACTACACGGTGGACCGCAACCCGTACAAGCAGGGCAAGTTCCTGCCGGGCACGCACATCCCGATCCATGCCGCCGGAGCGGATCGCGCGAGACGCGGCCGGACTACATCCTGATCCTGCCGTGGAACCTCAAGGACGAGATCATCGAAGCAGCTGGCGTACGTTCGCGAGTGGGGCGCGCGAGTTCGTCGTGCCGATCCCCGAAGTCACGGATCTACTGAGCGACGGTAGACGGCGCGAGTGAGGTGCCATGAAGGTCGTGCTGTTCTGCGGCGGGCTGGGGATGCGCATGCGCGAGTACTCCGAGACGATCCCCAAGCCGATGGTGCCGATCGGCTACCGGCCGATCATGTGGCACCTGATGCGCTACTACGCCCACTTCGGCCACAAGGACTTCATCCTGTGCCTCGGCTACCGCGGCGACGTGATCAAGGACTACTTCCTCGACTACAACGAGTGGCTCTCCAACGACTTCGTGCTGTCCGAGCGGCGGCGCAGAGCGTCGAGCTGCTGCGACGCGACATCGACGACTGGCGCATCACGTTCGTCGACACCGGGCACGCACTCCAACATCGGCGAGCGGCTGCTGGCCGTGCGGCCGCACCTCGAGGGCGAAGAGGTGTTCCTCGCCAACTACAGCCGACGGGCTGACCGACGTGCCGCTGCCGATCGGCATGATCGACTACTTCCACGAGCAGCGGCGAGCATCGCCTGCTTCGTCTCGGCGCGAGCCCAGCCACAGCTTCCACGTCGTGTCGCATCGACGATGACGGCGTGGTCGACGGCGATCGAGGCCGTGAGCCGACGCGGACATCTGGATCAACGGCGGCTTCTTCGTGCTGAGCCGCGAGATCTTCGACTACATGCGGCCGGGCGAGGAGCTGGTCGAGCGAGCCGTTCCAGCGCCTGATCGACGCGCGGCAGCTGACCGCCTACCGGCACGAGGGCTTCTGGGTGCCGCATGGACACGTTCAAGGACCGCCAGCTGCTCGAGGACCTGTACACCCGGGGCAGCGCGCCCTGGGAGGTCTGGGAACGGCGCCCGATGCGCGGCGCCGCGGCAGCCTGATGCTCGGCACGCGTGGACGTCGGCCGATCATGATCCGCGCCGGCGCCGCGACCGGCGCCGCTCGGCATCCTGTGCCTCGGCGCGCACTGCGACGACATCGAGATCGGCTGCGGCGGCACGGTGCTGCGCCTGCTCGCGGCGATCGCCGGAGGCTCAGCGTCCACTGGGTCGTGCTCAGCTCGAACGCCGAGCGCGCGCGCCGAGGCGCAGCGCAGCGCCGCGGCACTTCCTGGCCGGCGCGGCCAAGCCGGACGTCCGCGTCGAGCGCTTCCGCGAGGGCTACTTCCCCTGGTCGGCGCCGAGATCAAGGACTACTTCGAGGAGCTCAAGGCCGACGTCGAGCCCGACCTGGTCCTCACCCACTACCGCGACGACCGGCACCAGGACCACCGCCTGGTCTCCGAGCTCACCTGGAACACCTTCCGCGACCACCTGATCCTGGAGTACGAGATCCCGAAGTACGACGGCGACCTCGGCTCGCCCAACCTCTTCGTGCGCGCTCGACGAGGCGACCGCGCGGCGCAAGGTCGACGGCGCTCATCGACCACTTCCCGAGCCAGCGCGCCGGGCACTGGTTCGACGACCGACACGTTCTGGGCGCTGCTGCGGCTGCGCGGCATGGAGTGCCGGCGCCGGCAGGCGCTTCGCCGAGGCCTTCTACTGCCGCAAGCTGCTCGTCTGAGCGCCGCCGTCACAGCGGCCGTCGCTCACCCTCTACCCTCTCGGCTCGCCCGCCGAGCCGCCCACAGCGTGCCTCCGGCGAGCCCGCCAATCACGAGCCCGAGCGCGAGCGCGTTGCGGCCGCCCGGCGCCGGGCGAGGGACCTGCCTGCGTGGCGCTGTTCGGCCTCGGCGCGATCGCCGGAATGGCGCTCCGCTGCAGTGGTCGGCGCGCAGCTTCGACTGGCTCCACAACGGGCTGCAGGGCGCGGTCGGCGTGGTCACCATCGCGCTCGGCGCGCTGCTCGTCGACGAGAACGCCGCGGGCGCCCGGCTCCTGGTCTCGTAGAGGCTTCGTTCAGAGCCTGCCCTTGCGGTAGGACCGCTTGGCCGCGATCTTGCCGTCGCGCAGCGTGAGGACGTCGACCAGGTGGACCTCGAAGCGCTGGCCGTCGCGCGGCGTGCCGGTCGTCACCGACTCGACGGTCGCATGCTCCGGACAGACGAAGTGCCGGATCGCGTCCCAGCGGATGTCGGGCACGCGCTCGACCATGCGCGCGATCAGCTCGCGCGCCGCCGGCTTGCCGACCGCCCGCGTGCCCCACGGCTCCTCGCCGAAGGAGGCCTCGAACACGACGTCGTCGGTGAACATGGCGAGGATGCCGTCGAGATCGTGCTCGTTCCAGACCCTCCCGAACTGCCGGACGAACGCTTCGCCATCGAAAGCCATCGCTGCACCTCCCCCTGATCGCCGTTCGGTCTCCTGACCGGCCGGCTGTCGGCGCGGCCGGCCTAGGCCTGGGCCGCGCGTGCTTCGTCCGCCGCCGCGGCGCGCGGCCTCCGAGCCGTGACCCGCCGGCGCCACCGTCGGACCGTCGCCCGCGATCGTGGTCCGCCGCATGTCCCGCACCTCGTCGGACTTGTAGCGGCGCGCACGGTGCATGGTCTGCCGGTTGTCCCACATCACGAGATCGTGCTGCCGCCACTGATGGGCATAGACGAACTCGCGCTGGGTCGCGTGCTCGACCAGATCGCGCAGGAAGGCGCGCGCCTCGGGCATCGGCCAGCCGACGATCGTGCCGGCATGCGAGGCGAGGAACAAGGACTTGCGGCCGGTGACCGGGTGGGTGCGCACCAGGCGCTGGTGCACCGGCGCGAACGCGACCTTCTCCTCCTCGCTGAAGTCGGCGAAGCCGAGCAGGCTGCGGGAGTAGATCAGCGAGTGCTCGCAGACCAGGTCCTCGATCTCGGCCTTGGTCTCCTCGTCGAGCGCGTCGTAGGCCGCGCGCATGTCGGCGAACTCGGTGTTGCCGCCCTGCGCCGGCACCGCGCGCGCCCGAGAGCAGCGAGTACTTGGCCGGCACGGCACGGAACGAGCTGTCGGAATGCCACAGCTCGTTGCCGAGGTTGAACATGCGGCGGCGATCGTCCCGGGCGAACACGCGATTGTCGCGGTCGAGGTTCGAGATGTCGGCGAGCTCGACCGAGAGGCGCCGATCCTCGGGTTTGGTCACGTTGCTGTTCACGGCCGGCTCGATCGCGCCGAAGTTGCGACTGAACGCGACCTGCTGCTCGTCGCTCAGCGGCTGGTCGTGGAACACGAGCACCGCGTAGCGGTCCATGCCGGCCTCGATCGCCGCGACCTCGTCGGCGCCGAGCGGCCGGCGCAGGTCGACGCCTTCGACCTCGCCGACGAAGAGCGGGTGCAGCTGGCGGATGCTGATCGTCATGTCCAGAGCCTCCACGGGTGACGCTGGTCCGCGGGCGCGCCGCCCTCCGGATGGCGGGGCCGGCTTGCCACGCATCCGATAACCATGCATCGTCCGCCCGCCTCTGGCAAGGCGCTTTCTTCGGAACGGCTCCGGGTCGAGAGGGGCTGACGTTCCCGTCGGCGGGCCGCGCCGTCACTCGGCGGCAAGGAGCCGTTCCTGCGCAGGCCATGCGGGCCACGGCGCCTCGAGCTCGGCGCTGGTGAGCGGTAGACCCGCACCGGCTCCGTGATGTGGCGCAGGCGGTGCAGCCCGAGCGCTTCGCAGCGCGGCCGCGCCTGCGCCGGCGAGCTGGTCGAAGGCCGCGCCCGTGAGGTAGACGCCCCGGGCTCGGCCAGCGCCTCCAAGCGCGCCGCGATGTTCACGGCCGGACCATGCAGGTCGCAGCTCGTCCTCGACCAGCGCTGTCGCCGAAGCTGACCCGATCCGTAGCCAAAGCCGCAGCGCGCTCGGGGTGCAGGCGATCTCCAGCAGCCTTGATGCCGCGCTGGATGGCGATCGCGCAATCGACCGCCGCAGCGACCTCGGCGAAGACCGCGAACACGCCGTCGCCAGCAAGGCGGACGAAGCCGGCCTCCACGGGCCGCCAGTCGCTGGCTCGATGAGGTGACGGCGCAGCTGGCGCAGGCGCACCACGGTGTTGACGTCGTCGCGCTCGATCAACCGACTGTAGCCGGCGATGTCGCCGATGAGCACGGCGAGCGCGCTCGCGCCGCAGGCCGATGGAGCGCGAGGGTCGCGGTGCTCGGCCGGATACTCGGTCTAGGGCCTCGAAGGTGCCGAAATCGAAGCCGGGCAGCAGCGATCGCGATCGACGTCGACACGATCGAGGCAGGGGAACGGGCGCATGGCAATCTCTCCCGGGAGTGCGGTGAGCCGGTCGAAGAGGCTCGCACCGGCGCACCCTTGACGCTCGGAACAGCGTAGGGGCCATGCGGGAAACCAGCGTGAAATTAGCACGCGCAACGGGCGGGCATGACGGATCTCTTGCGTGAAAGTCGGTGCCGCTGCGTGCGGAACTGCCGGGCGGGTCAGAGGCACGGGCGGCCGGGCCATGCCGGCCCGGCCGCGCTGCGCAAAGATCAGATCGCCAGTTCCGCCCTGCCGCGGCGAACTGATCCAGGCGTACGCTGGCGGTCGCCGGAGTGGTCAGGCCCTTGGCGCCGGAGGCGCTCCAGGATGCTGCCTGCTTCCACGGCGCGTGGCCGCATCGACCAGCCCGAAGCCGAACTCCTCCTGCTCGCGCTCGCTCGGCCTGCTGGCCAGCCGGGGGCTCGGCGTGGAGACGGTTCGCGGCTGCGACGTCTTCGCGCAGGATCGTCTTGATCTCCGCTGCGGCGTTGAGGTCCGGCTTCACGCTCAACATCAAGGCTACGACGCCGGCGACCTGCGCCGCCGACGCCGAGGTGCCGCCGAAGCCATAGTCGCCGTCGGCCTCGCAGTAGTCCCCCGGCGGATCGGGGTTGTAGCCGAACGGGCCGAGGTTGTCGGTGGTCTCGATCGCCGAGCTCCCCGAGGCGCTCGACGCTGAAGACGCTCGGGCTGCTCGCCGGGCGCCAGCATGTCTTCCGAGCACCCACTTGAGCGTCCTGCGAGCGGGTCGGCACGTCGTTGCTCGGCGCGACGAGATCGAGGCCGCGGCCGTACTGGCTGTAGGTGGCGCGCCAGCCCTTCTCGTTGCAGGCCCCGACCGCGATCGTCTCCTCGAGGCAGGCCGGATAGATCACCGATCCGGTGCCGTTGTTGCCGCTCGCGCAGACCACCGGGACACGCGCTGGCGACCTCGATGATCGCGGCGTGGAGGATCGCCGAGAGCTCGGGCCTCGGACTTGCCGTCGAGGGCGCGCCAGAACTCCTGACCGGCCTTGCTGCGCAGCTCGGACCATGCCAGCACTCCTGCATGGCTCGACGAAGCCGTCCTGGCGCAGCGATGGACGCTCGCCGCCTTCGCCGCGTGCCGACTCCTTCGAGCAGGACGCTCGCGGCCCTTCGGCGCGCTAGCCCCGGCGTCTTCCGTGCCTGCGGAGCGGGCCGCATCGACCGACGGCAGGGAGCGTGGCATCAGGATCACGCTGCCGGCACTCGGCCGGCGTACTTGAGCGCTGCGATCAGGGACTTGAACTCGACGTTGGTGGAGATGCGGACCGGCACGATCCGGCACTCGGGCGCGACCCCGACGCAACCCGTGTCGTTCGCGGCGGCGGCGACGATCCCGGCGCTCGCGGTGCCGTGGGCGTCGTGCGGATTGTAGATCCGCGCCCTGGTCCTCGCTCGGCCGTGCACCGGGCCTGGCGCTGCGGCGCTGGCGGACGAGTGCCTTGAACGGCGCCGTGCGTCTCCGCCAGGCCGCTCGCCATCGCAGCGGCCGCCTGCACCTCCGACGACCGCGCCGTGAGCGCGTACGCTGCTCCGCATCGAGCGCGCAGCGTCTGCGATCTCCGCGGCCTCCAGGCTTCACCTCTTCTTCGAGGCTGTGGTCGAAGTCCCGCGCTTCCTCGAGCTCGAGGTTGGGCGAGAGGTTGGGGTGCAGGAGGTCGACGCCGGTGTCGAACACGACGACCTTGACCTCCTTGCTGCCGCACGTCGAGCTGCCAAGCGCCGACCGCATCGATGCCGAGCCGGTTCGCCGTGCGACTTGTGCAGGTGCCATTGCCGCTGGTAGCGCGGTTGCAGGGTCAAGTTGCTCGATCTTGGCACGGTTGATGCCCTCCAATGACGGTGATTGGATCCGCGGCCCGTGGTCAAATCCACTCGCGCGCCGCCGCGGCGAAGGTCTCCTGATAGGCGTCTTCGATGTACTGGGAAGACCTCCCGCGCGAGCTGCTTGCCGGCCGCGCTGTCGCTCGCGTAGTGCAGGCCGGCCCACTCGCGGTTGACGGCGACCTGCTCGGCGATCTTGTAGAGCTCGCGGCCGATCTCGTGGTTGCGGATCACGGTCGTCAGCGCCTGGGCGACGAGGTAGGCCTGGGTCGCGTGACCGCTCGGAAAGGATGCATGACCAGGCACGTCGAGCAGCGGCCGCAACGCCGGCTCGAGCTGCGAGGGCCGCGGCCGGCCGAACTTGTTCTTGTAGTGCATCACGACGATCGCGCCGACCGATGACCATCGCCTCGAACAGGACGGTGGTGTTCGGGTGCGAGGCCGGCCGCGAACATCACGACGCGCATGAACTGCGAGCTCGTGTTGTCCTTTTCGTCGATGATCTCGGGCATGCCGACGCTTCCGCTCCGGTCGTAGTCGTGCTGCATGCGCAGCAGCGTGCGCAGCTCCGGCTTCGGTCTCGTCGGGCCCGGCAACTCCGGCAACTGCACCGATTTCCAACCGTCGTCCGCGAACAGGCGCGGCAGCTCGATGTAGATCAGCGGCTCGGTCTGCCAGTAGCTGGCGGGGAATGGGGTCAGCGCCATCGATCTTGGTCTTGGTCAACGACTTTGGTCTTGGTTTTGGTCAACGACTTCGGTCATGGTCATGCTTGATGGTCCTCCAGGCAAATCGCGGCGTGCGCCCGGCACGCTCACGCCGCCGTGCGCGGACGGTGGCGAGCAACCCTAGCATCGCGGTTGCACGCTCGCACTGTGAAGCAGTGCACACCGCGACGGCTAATCCTCGGGCACGCCGGCCTTGCGCAGACCCTCGATGTAGCGTGTCCGGTGATCCTCGGGCAGCGGCGGATAGCGCTCGCGGAACCACGCGACGCTGAAGTCCGGCTGGCGCTGCCGCAGAATGCTGAGCTGCTCGCGGGCTTCGTCGATCCGGCCGCACTGGCCGAGGCTCGCGATCAACGGTCGATAGGGCGCATGGAAGTTCGGGTTCTCCTGCAGCGTCGAGTCGACCGAGCTGCACCGCCTGCTCGTACCGCCCCGCGAGCGCGAGCGCGATGCAGGTCGTGGTGCGATGGAAGTAGGGATGAGGATCGTACGGCCAGATCTCCTCGTAGCGGCTGCAGCCGGCGCAACGCCTCCTCCGGGATTGCCGACGTAGCACTGGGTGATCGCGCTGAGGTCCAGCGCGTGCGGCGAATTGGGATCGAGCTTGAGCGACTGGTCGAAATAGCTCCAGGGCCTTGCGCGTAGTCGTGGTGGTTGAACGAAGCGGCATGACCGGCGATCGCGAGGGCGAAGGGGTTCCTGGGGTCGAGCTCGAGTGCCCGGCGCACCAACCAGTCCACTTCGGCCCGGGCGGCGAGCCGGATCCTCCAGCCCAGCCCTGGCCGAGCTGGACGCAGCCCCAGAAGGCGCGCCACGCATAGGCCAGCGGCTCATGCGGGTCGTCGGCCAGGGCCCGCTGCAGCAGGCGCCCCGCCTCGGCGAAGGCCTCCGGCGACATCTCGAAGATCAGCGGAATCGCCTTCAAGACGCAGTCGTAGGGGCTGAGCGCCTCGGGCGGCTGGCGCATCACGCGCATGGTCTCGGCGAGGTGCACCTCGCGATCCAGGGTCGCGGCGAGCCTCGCCCCGACCTCGTCGACCAGGTCGAAGACGTCCTCGGCGAGTCTCTCGGTCGTAGTGCTGCCCCCAGATGAACCCGAGCGCGTCGCGATCTCTTTGAGCTCGGCGCCGAGCGCGGATGCGCGTGTTGGCGCGCAGCACCGAAATGATTACACGGCGTAGCGCGGCGCAGCGATCCTCGGCTGGTCCGAGGCCGGACGCCATGCGGCGGCAGCCAGATGGCAGGGTCGAGCACCGTCAGCCAGCGGACGCGCGCGAGCGCCTCCCGCAGCTCGTGCCGCCAACGGCGGCGGCCAGGCCGCTGATCAGCGAGGTCGCCCAGCACCAGCGCCTTGGGCTCGATCGTGAGCGTGGTCCGGAGCTGGCTCCGGCTGCGGGCGAGGCTCCGGGCTGGGCGGCGGCGGCCGGATGACCCGCCGGCGAGGGCTGACCCGTGCGCAGTGCGCTGAGCAGGGCCTCGGTCTCGGGCGAGAGGCTCGAGGTCGAGCTCGCGCGCCAGCGCCTCGCGGCATGCCTGGTACTGCCGGACGGCAGCCGCGACGTCGCCCCGCTCGCCGTGATGCCGGATCAGGGCGCGGTGGGCCTCCTCATGCGCAGGCTCGAGGCGGAGCAGCGCCTGCGGCGAGCGCTCTCCATGCCCCTCGCGGTCGCTGACCTCGATGCAGCGCCTGGAGCCCGCGCTCGACGGCGTGGCAGACCAGGACGCGCAAGCCGGGCCCGCTCGACCGCCAGCCACTCGTCGAACGCCGGGTCGCGCACCGGCAACTCCTCGAGGAGATCGCCCTGGTAGAGCGCCGCCATTTCCTCGAGATCGCCGCATGCCGGGGAGCGCCCCAGCCGCTCCACCTCCAGGGCATCGACCCGCAGCGCGCGGACATCGAGCGCAACCCGAAACCGGTCGGCGTCGAGCAGCGTCGAGCCCGGCCGCGGCAAACGCCCGGCGCGTCTCCTTGATGCATTGGCGGAGACTGGTCTTGGCATCGGCGCTCTCGCTCCAGAGCAGCCCCGACAGCCGGCCGCGGTCGGCGGCACCGCCCGGGCGCCAGCGCGAGGTGCGCGATCATCGCCCGCGCCTTGACGCTGCGGGGCGATGCGTCGGCGCCCGTCGGGGTCCTGAGGCGGAACCTTCCGAGCAGGTCGAGGTGGGCCGCTGGCCGTGGTGCCTCCTTCATTCCATTCTCGTGCCCGCGCGCGATCACCGCAATGTCGCGGGTGCGCACAGTAGTCGGGGACATGATGGCGAACAACGTCTGCCAGCAGGCGCTACGGAACGACCGGCCTTCTGGAGAGACAGTAGCCGCGAGACGGTGAGGGCTCAGAACAAATTTGGCGCGTCCGAGGAACCACGTCGCGCCCGGCGCGTTGTAACTCGGTTCTCGTCGGCCGGGACGAGCGGGCGAGGTCTGTCCGGGTGGCCGAGGGCGGCACGGAACAGGCGGGATTGGCTGGGGAGCAGGTGCGATGAGGCGCCAGGAGAGCAAGAGTTCGTCGACCATCGAGCGTGAAGTGGAGGCCCAGCGGGCCGAGATCTCGGAGACGCTGGCGGAGATCAAGCACCGGCTCTCGCCCGGGGAGATCGTGGACGAGGTCATGCGCGACCCGCGCACCCGCGATGCGGCTGCGCGGATGGGCTCCGCGATCGGGCGCAACCCCCTGCCGGTGGTGCTGATCGGGGTGGGCGCGCTCTGGCTCGCGCTGGCGAGCAATCGACCCGAGCGCCCGCCGGCCTACCGCACCCGCCGCACGCGCCCGGTGTCCCGGGCGGCAACGTCAGTTGGAAGGGAAACCCTGATGGCCGTGAGCAGAGAGAACCTGACGAGCTGGCTGCGCGACGCGTACGCCATGGAGAACCAGGCGGTGGAGATCCTGGAGAAGCAGGCGAGCCGCCTCGAGCACTACCCGGAGCTGCGTGCGAGGGTGCGTAGCCATCTCGAGGAGTCGCACCGCCAGGCCGAGCGCGTGGAGCGCTGTCTGCACCAGCTCGGGACCGATACGTCCGCGTTGAAGACCGCGGTCGGCAAGATGGTCGGGACCGCCCAGCAGCTGGCCGGCCTGTTCGCGAGCGACGAGGTCCTCAAGAGCGGCATCGCCGACTACGCCTTCGAGCACTACGAGATCGCCTCCTACAAGATGCTGATCAGCACCGCGACCGAGGCGGGCGAGCACGAGGTGCGGCGCATCCTGGAAGAGAACCTGCGCGAGGAGGAGGCGATGGCGGCGTGGCTGGCGCAGCATCTGCCCGAGGTCACCCGCCAGTACCTGCACCGGGAAGCGGCCGGGCAGACCGCCAAAGTCTGAGATCCGGAAGAGGTCGCGCGGCGCCGGCGCTCGCGGCGAGGCAGCATCGCTGCGGCGTGCCACCTTTTCGGGACAGGATCGTGGACAGGAGCAAGCACATGCAGATCAGAGAGATCATGACGCGCGAGCCCGTGGTCGTCGGACCGGACATGGTCCTCAAGGAAGCCGCGGAGCGGATGCGGGATCTCGACAGCGGGGTCCTGCCGGTCGGGCAGCAGGACCGGGTGGTCGGGATGCTGACCGATCGCGACATCACCATCCGCGCGACGGCCGCCGGCAAGGATCCCAACCAGACCCGGGTCGAAGCGGTGATGACGCCGGACGTCGTCTACTGCTACGAGGACGAGGACGCCCGCGACGCCGCGCGCAAGATGGAGGAGCACCAGCTGCGGCGCCTCATCGTGCTGAACCGCGACGAGCGGCTGGTGGGCATCCTCTCGCTCGGCGACCTCGCCGTGCACACCGCGGACGATCGTCTCGCCGGCGGGGTCGCGGAGGCGGTCTCGGAACCCGCCGAGCCAGCCGGATAGGGCCCCCGGCACCCGCAGGCTCGGACCGGCGCGAAGTCGAGGTCAGAGGCCGCGAGCGGTGGCGCGAGCGATATCTTCCAGGTACTCCGGAGAGCGCAGCGCGTCGTGATCATGGACGGCGCGGAGGTGGCCGACGCCAAGAAACAGAGGTGACCGCCCTGGAGCTCCGGCCTATGATCCGGGACGACGACCGCGGCAGCGGCCGCGCGTCCCAGGCACGGACCCGGAGCAACCCGAGGTGAGCCATCTCCTGAGCTTCGCCCTGAACCACGTGGTCGCGCCGCGCAGGTCCTTCGCCGAGCTGGTCGCGCTCGCGCGGACGCTCGGGCTCGACCAGGTCGAGATCCGCAACGACCTCGACGGCGTCGCGCTCCGGGACGGCACCCCGCCCGAGCGCATCCGCGACGAGGCGGCGGCGGGGCCGGTGCGCATCCTCGCGATCAACGCGCTGCAGCGCTTCAACGACTGGGATCCGGCGCGCGCGGCCGAGGCCCGAGCGCTCGCCCGCTATGCCCAGGCCTGCGGCGCGGCGGCTCTGGTGCTGTGCCCGGCCACCGACAACGGCTACCGCCGGCCCGCGAGCGAGCGCCAGGAGCAGCTGCGCGCCGCGCTCGCCGGGCTCGCCCCGATCCTGGCGGAGGCCGGCATCGTCGGGCTGATCGAGCCGCTCGGATTTGCCGCGAGCTCGCTCCGCCTCAAGGGCGACGCGGTCGAGGCGATCGAGGACGTCGGCGAAGGCGAGCGTTTCCGCCTGGTGCACGACACGTTCCACCACTATCTGGCGGGCGAGGTGCGGATGTTCCCGCAGTGGACCGGAATCGTCCACATCTCGGGCGTCGACGATGCGGGCTTGCCGCTCGACCGCCTCCGCGACGAGCACCGGGTCCTGGTCGGGCCGGACGACGTCCTCGGCAACATCGCCCAGATCGTCGCCCTGACGGAGGGCTACAGCGGGGCCTACTCGTTCGAGGCGTTCGCCGCGAGCGTGCACGCCAGCCGCGACATCGCCGGCGCCCTCGAGGCCAGCATGCACCTGATCGACCGCGAGCTTGCCAAGCTCCCGGTCTGAGCCGTCCGTGCTGCGCCGAGGATCGAGATGGCGCCGCGCATCCGCCCGCGCAACGCTCTCGCCGACGCCCACCCGACCGCGCCCGCGGTCCTGCCCGAGTAGCCTCCGATGGTCAAGTTCGCTGTCCTGGGCTGCGGCCGCATCGGCCGCATGCACGCGCTCAATCTCGCCCGCCACCCGCGAGCTGAGCTGACCTACGTCTACGACATCGCGGGCGACGCGGCCGCGGCGACGGCTGAGGCCACCGGGGCCCGCCAGGCCCGCGACGTCGACGAGATCCTCGCCGCCAGCGAGGTCGAGGCGGTGCTGATCGCGTCCTCGACCGATACCCATCTCGATCTCTTGGTGCGCGCGGTCGAGGCCGGCAAGGCGGTGCTGTGCGAGAAGCCGATCGACCTCGACCTCGCCAAGGTCGACGCGTCGTGGGAGCGCATCAAGGGCCGCGAGCCGACCGTCATGGTGGGCTTCAACCGCCGCTTCGACCCGTCGTTCAAGGCGCTGCGCGAACGCATCCGGGCCGGCGAGGTGGGCAAGCTCGAGCAGGTGATCATCACCTCGCGCGACCCCGGCCCGCCGCCGGTCGCCTACATCCGCGTGTCGGGCGGTCTGTTCCGCGACATGGCGATCCACGACTTCGACATGGCGCGCTACCTGATGGGCGACATCGCAGCGGTGCAGGCGATCGGCGCCAATCTGGTCGATCCGGCGATCGCGGAGGCAGGAGACATCGATGCCGCGATGATCACGCTGGTCGCGAGGAGCGGCGCGATCGGCCAGATCAACAACAGCCGGCGCAGCGCCTACGGCTATGACCAGCGGGTCGAGGCCTTCGGCGAGCGCGGCATGCTCCAGGCCGGCAACCAGCGCCCGACCACGCTCTCGTTCTGGGGAGCGGCCGCGACCGAGGCCAAGGATCCGGTGCTCAACTTCTTCATCGAGCGCTACACCCCGGCCTACAACGCCGAGATCGATCACTTCGTCGACTGCGTCGAGCAGGGGACGGCACCGCTGGTCGGCTACCGCGACGGCCGCGAGGCGCTGCGCCTCGCGGATGCCGCGCTCGCGAGCATGAGGACCGGTGCCACGGTGCGTCTCGATTGAGCCGCTGCCAAGCCCAGCGCCGCCCTCGATCGAGCCCTTCAGCCGGCGGCGCCTGATCCTGAGGCGTCCGGCGCCGCAACCCTCGCCAATGGCGGCGCGTCCCGGCAAGATGCCGCCTCGTCCTGCGGAGCCCGATCGGTCCGGGTGGCGAACTGGAACTGGCTGGCAACGAGGCGCGACGCGATGACGTGGGTTCTGGCGACCAGCGCGCGGCCTGGCAGGGCCGGCCCTGCTCTGCCTGCTGGCGCTGGGCGGCTGCGGCGAGCCGGCGGACGGGCGCGTGACCATCGACTTCTGGGCGATGGGGCGGGAAGGCGAGGTCGTGCAGGAGCTGACCCGGGAGTTCGAGCGCCTGCATCCCGAGATCGAGGTCCGGGTCCAGCAGATCCCCTGGAGCGCGGCGCATGAGAAGCTGCTGACCGCCTTCGCCGGCAACTCCATGCCCGACGTGTTCCAGCTCGGCAACACCTGGGTGCCCGAGTTCGTGGCGCTCGATGCGATCGCGCCCCTCGACGAGCGGCTGGCGGCCGCGCCCGAGCTCGCGCGCGACGACTTCTTCTCGGGCATCGTCGCGACCAACGAGATCGACGGCCGCCTCTACGGCGTGCCGTGGTACGTCGACACGCGGCTCTTGTTCTATCGCACGGACATGCTGGCGCAGGCGGGCTACCCGGAGCCGCCGCGCAGCTGGGCGGAGTGGCAGGACGCCATGGCGCGGGTCGACCAGGTGGCCGGGCCCGGGGCCGACGCGATTCTCCTGCCGAGCAACGAATGGGCGCCGATCGTCATCCTGGCGCTGCAACAGGGGGCGACGCTGTTGCAGGGCGATGCCGAGTGCGGCAACTTCGAGGCGCCAGCCTTTCGCCGAGCCCTCGCCTTCTATCTGTCGATGTTCGAGAAGGGGTTCGCCTCGGCCGCGGCGAGCGCGCAGATCGCCAACCTCTACCAGGAGTTCGCGAGCGGCCGCTTCAGCATGTACATCAGCGGCCCCTGGAACCTCGGCGAGTTCGCGCGCCGCCTGCCCGAGGCGCTGCAGGACGACTGGGCGACCGCGCCCATGCCGGCGCCCGACGGCGGCTATCCCGGGGTCTCGCTCGCAGGTGGTGCCAGCCTCGCGATCCACCGCGGCTCGGAGCATCAGGCCGCGGCCTGGCAGCTGATCGAGTTCCTCGCGAGCACCCCCCAACAGGTCCGCTTCCACCAGCTGAGCGGCAATCTGCCGGCCCGGACGGCGGCCTGGGATGACCCGGTCCTCGCGGACGACCCGCGCGCGCAGGCCTTCTTCGAGCAGCTCCAGCACGTGCGCTCGACCCCCAAGATCCCGGAATGGGAGCGCATCGCCACCGCGATCACGCGCCGGGTCGACCAGGTCGTCCGCGGCGCGACCACGCCCGAGGCCGCGCTCGCGGCGCTCGACGCCGAGGTCGACGCGATCCTCGAGAAGCGCCGCTGGCTGCTCGACCGTGAGCAGGCGGGCGCGGCGCCGGCCGATCGCGACCGAGATTGCCCGCGAGCGCCGACCGCATGATCGGCGCCGGCTTCTGGTTCGCGCTCCCGGCGCTGGCCCTGATCGCGGCCTTCTTCGTCCTGCCGGTTGTGGCCGGGCTCGCGCTCAGCCTCAGCGACTTCGACATCTACGCGCTCGGCAACCTCGACTACCTGCGCCTCGTCGGCCTCGACAACTACGCCCGGCTGCTCCAGGACCCGCTGTTCTGGCGGGCGCTCCTGAACACCTTCTACTTCGTGCTGGTGGGCGGGCCGCTCTCGGTCCTGGTCTCGCTCGGCGCGGCGCTCCTGATCAACGCCCGGCTGGTCCGCTTCAAGGCGCTGTTCCGCGTCGTCTACTTCCTCCCGGTGATGACCGCGCTGGTCGCCGTCGCGGTGGTCTGGCGCTACATCTACCACCCCCGCTACGGCCTCCTGAACTACGCGCTGGGCCTGGTCGGCATCGCCCCGATCGACTGGCTGGGCGATCCGTTGCTGGCGATGCCGGCGCTGATCCTGATGGCGGTGTGGAAGAACTTCGGCTACAACATGATCATCTTCATCGCCGGCCTGCAGAGCATCCCCGAGCAGATCTACGATGCGGCGCGGATCGACGGCGCCAACCGGCTCCAGCAGCTGCGCTACGTGACCCTGCCGCTGCTCGCGCCGACCTTCCTGTTCGTCGCCCTGCTGACCATGATCGGCTCGTTCCAGCTGTTTGCCGAGCCCTACGTGATGACCCAGGGCGGGCCCTCGAACAGCACGCTGTCGGTCGTGCTGCTGATGTACGAGCACGGCTTTCGCTGGTGGAACCTCGGCTACGCGGCCGCGATCGCATTCCTTTTGTTCGCGATCATGCTCGCCGGCACCGTCCTGCAGCTGCGCCTGCGGAGGGGCCTGTGATCGGCGCGCAGGCGGAGCGCCTGCTGATCTACGCCGTCCTGGCCGCCGGCCTGGTCCTGACGCTTGCCCCATTGCTGTGGATGCTCTCGGCCTCGCTGATGCCGGCGGGGGAGGCCAGCGTCTACCCGCCGCGCCTCCTGCCGAGCCGGGTCACGCTCGAGCACTACACGAGCCTGTTCGCGCGCCTCAACCTCGCGCGCTACTTCCTCAACAGCCTGCTGATCGCGAGCGCGATCACGCTGATCTCGCTGCTGCTCAACTCGATGGCCGGCTACGCCTTCGCCAAGCTGCGCTTCCCCGGGCGCGACGGCCTCTTCCGGATCCTCTTGAGCGCGCTCGTGGTGCCGGCGCAGGTCGCGATGCTGCCGCTGTTCCTGATGCTGAAGCAGCTCGGCCTGATCAACACCTGGTGGGGCGTGATCGTGCCCGGCATGACCAGCATCTTCGGCATCTTCCTGATCCGGCAGTACGCGCTCTCGATCCCGGACAGCTTGCTCGAGGCCGCCCGCATCGACGGCGCGAGCGAGTTCAAGATCTACTGGTGGGTGGTGCTGCCGATCTGCCGCCCGATCCTGGTGACCCTTGCCGTGTTCACCTTCATGGGCGCCTGGAACGACTTCATGTGGCCGCTGATCGTGCTGACCGACGAGTCGATGTACACCTTGCCGGTGGCGCTCGCCAACCTGCTCGGCGAGCACGTTCAGGACACCGAGCTGATGATGGCCGGCTCGGTGCTCACCATCCTCCCGGTGATGCTGCTGTTCATCTTCGTGCAGCGTGCCTACATCGAGGGCATCACCGCCGGCAGCCTCAAGGGATAGGGGCGACCGGTCGTTGCTCGCGTGCTTTGATTTCCGACCGTTAACCATATGTTATCCGGCATCTGCCTCCATACGAGCTGAGCTTGGGGCCGCCCCCCTCACCCGGTCGTGAACCGGCGAGGCGGCGGCTCTGGTGTGTGGAATCCCGAAGGACGTAGGTCGAGAGTAGTGCACGGCCGCCACAGTCGGTCGCCGTTTTGCCGCTCGGCAAGCGATCGTTTCTGGAGTTCCGAGCGCCGTCTTGTTAGCGTCCGCCGCGGAAATCCGGGGTAATCGGATCCGGGGCGGGTGTGACGCCGTTCATAGGTGGGGTCAGGTAGCAGTGCGTCATCCTGGCCACATGGTGTGTCACGGAATGGGATGCCCGAACGATGCCGGATCAGCAGCCTCGAAACCGCTTCCTTCCCGCCAGGAGGAGAGCCGCCGCATCGGGCGCCGTGGCGTGCCTCGTCGCCCTGTTGCTCACGCCCTACGCCGCGCGGGCGGCGCTCCTCGACGACTTCGAGGACCTGAGCAGCTGGTCGACCGGCGCCTCCGAGGGCGTCAGCGTCGAGATCGCGCAGGACGAAGGCCAGCGCGGCATGGCCATGCGGCTCGACTTCGACTTCAAGGGCCATGCCGGCTATCTGGTCGCCCGCAAGCAGGTCGCCTGGCCGCTGCCTGAGGACTACGCGTTCACCTTCTACATCCGGGGCGAGGCGCCCGAGAACAATCTCGAGATCAAGTTCGTCGACGCCTCGGGCCAGAACGTCTGGTGGTCATCGCAGCGCCACTTCGAGTTCTCCTCGCGCTGGCGCAAGCTCACGATCAAGAAGCGCCACATCGAGTTCGCCTGGGGCCCGAACCCGGGCGAGCTGAAGGAGGTCGCGTACATCGAGTTCGCGATCGCCGCCGGCCGCGGTGGCGAGGGCTCGGTCTGGATCGACCAGCTGAGCTTCGCCGAGCGCGACCTCGGCCCCTACGACCTGACCCCGGAGCTCAAGGCGTCGACCAGCACCGAAGGCAGCTCGACCGCGGCCGTGCTCGACGACGATCCGGCGAGCGCCTGGCACAGCGGCGCCGTGTCCGACGAGCAGTGGCTGCTGATCGACTTCAAGAAGCTGCGCGAGTATGGCGGCCTGGTGATCGACTGGGCCGACGAGGACTTCGCGACCACCTACGAGGTCCAGATCTCGGACGACGAGCGCGAGTGGCAGAGCGCGTTTCGCGTCGAGGCCGGCAACGGCGGCCGCGACTACATCTACCTGCCCGAGACCGAGTCGCGCTATCTGCGGCTCGACCTGAAGCAGAGCGCGCGCAGCGCCGGCTACGGCATCAGGAGCATCGAGGTCAAGCCCTACCAGTTCGCCAGCTCGCCGAACCACTTCTTCGCCGCCATCGCCAAGGACGCGCCACGCGGCGCCTATCCCCGCTACTACGCCGAGGAGCAGAGCTATTGGACCGTGGTGGGCGTCAAGGGTGACGTCCAGAAGGCGCTGATCGACGAGGCCGGCCGGGTCGAGCCCGGCGAAGGCTGGGGTTCGATCGAGCCGTTCCTGTACCTCGACGATCAGCTCGTGACCTGGGACGACGTGGTGCCGCTCCAGGAGCTCGAGGACGGCTACCTGCCGATACCGAGCGTGACCTGGACCCGGCCCGCGGCGCCGCCCGGGGCGCGGCTCAAGATCACGGCGCTCGCGGCCGGCGAGCCCGGCCGCTCGTCGCTCTGGCTGCGCTACCGGGTCAGTAACGAATCGGCGGCGCCGCTGAAGGGTCGGCTGTTCCTGGCGCTGCGCCCGTTCCGGGTGAACCCGCCCTGGCAGTCGCTCGGCATGGGCGGGGGCGCGATCGGCGTCCAGGAGCTGGCCTATGCCGAGGGCCGGGTGAGCATCGACCGCGACAAGGCGGTGATCCCCCTGAGCAGCCCCGACGGCTTCGGCGCGGCGCGCTTCCAGGACGGCAGCATCACCGAGTTCCTGAGCGCGGGCGCGCTGCCCGAGGCGACCGCGGTGGTCGACGACTTCGGCTATGCCTCGGGTGCGCTCGAGTTCGAGTTCGAGCTCGGCGCCGGACAGGAGAGGGACGTCTTCCTGGTGGTGCCGCTGCACGACGAGCGCCCGCCGCTGCCGGCCGCGCCGACCGGCGAGGATGCCCAGGGTCTGTGGGCCGCAACCTTCGATGCGAACGTCGCGGAGTGGCACCGCACGCTCGACCGGGTCGCGATCGAGCTGCCGGGCGACGGCCAGAAGCTGATCGAGACGCTCAAGAGCACGCTGGGCTACATCCTGATCAACGCCGACGGGCCGGCGCTCCACCCGGGGCCGCGCGCCTACAAGCGGAGCTGGATCCGGGACGGCGCGCTGATCTCGGCCGCGCTGCTGCGCCTGGCTCACCCGGAGGAGGTGCGCGACTTCATCGAGTGGTACGCGCCCTATCAGTTCGACGACGGCGCGATCCCGTGCTGCGTCGACGAGCGCGGCGCCGACCTGGCGGTCGAGCACGACAGCCATGGTCAATGGATCTATCTGCTCGCCGAGTACTACCGCTTCACGCGCGACGTCGGGCTGCTGACCGAGATGTGGCCGAGCATCACGAGAGCGGTCGACTACATCGACCTTCTGCGCCAGCGGCGCCGCACCGCCGAGTACGAGCAGGCGGACAAGCGGCTCTACTATGGTCTCGTGCCGGAGTCGATCAGCCACGAAGGCTACATCCAGAATCCAGTGCATTCCTATTGGGATGGCCTGTTCGTGCTGCTCGGGCTGAAGGACGCGGCGCGCGTGGCAACCCTCCTCGGCGAGCACGACCGCGCCGCCGCCTTCGCCCGGATGCGCGACGAGTTCCGGGTCGATCTCTATGCCTCGATGGCGCGCAGCATGGAGCGCCACAACGTTGCCTACATCCCCGGCGCCGCGGAGCTCGGCGACTTCGACTTCACCTCGACCGCGATCGCGGCGGACCCGGTGGGCGAGCTGCGCCATCTGCCCCAGCCGGGGTTCGCCGAGGCCTTCGCCGAGTACTATCGCTACTTCACCGCGCGCAAGACCGATCGCAACAACGAAGCCCAGTTCGAACGCTACACGCCCTACGAGTTTCGGATCGTCGGTCCGCTGATCCGCATGGGCCTGAAGGATCAGGCGCACGAGGTCCTGAGCTTCTTGTTCGAGGGCCAGCGGCCGGCGGGCTGGAACAGCTGGGCCGAGGTGGTGTGGCGCGACCCCCGGGCGCCAGGGTTCATCGGCGACATGCCGCATACCTGGGTCGGTGCCGAGTACATCCGCTCGGTGCGCACCCTGTTCGCCTACGAGCGCGAGGGCGACGGCGCCCTCGTGCTGGGGGCCGGTCTGACGCCGGAGTGGGTCCTGAGCGAGGCCGGGGTCAGCGTGCGCCGCATGCCGACCCACTACGGCACGCTGAACTATTCGGTGCGGCCAGGCAGCGGCGCGGAGCTGGTGGCGGCGATCGGGGGCGACATCGCTGTACCGCCGGGGCGGATCGTGCTGCGCTCGCCGCTCGAGCAGCCCCTGCTGGGGGTGACCGTCAACGGACGCGAGATCGAGAGCTTCACCGAGCGCGAAGCGGTCATCGATCAGTTTCCGGCGACCGTCGTGCTGCGCTATGCCGGCCTGCCGTCGGTGGCCGACGGCAGCGGGCCGGAGGCCCCCGACCGGGCTGGCGGGGACCGGCGCCCGGAAGCGGGCGAGGGCAGGGAGAGCTGAGCCGGGGCGAGCATGGCCAGCGCTCACTCGGGCGGGGACGACCGGGGCGAGGCGCCGCTCTGCCTGGATCGCGCCAGGTTGTTCGATCGCCTGCCGCATGCCCATGGCCTCTCCAACGGCCGCTATACGGCGCTGATCACCAACGGCGGCAGCGGCTACTCCGAGTGCGACGGGATCGCGCTGACCCGATGGCGGGCCGACCCGGTCGAGGACGGTGACGGCTACTTCCACTACCTGCGCGACCTCGATTCCGGCCGGTTCTGGTCGGTCGGCTACCAGCCGACGGGCGGCGATCCCGAGCACTACGAGGCGCGCTTCGCCCAAGGCCGGGCCGAGATCCTGCGCGTCGAGGACGGCATCCGGGCGGCGCTGACGGTCACGGTGGCGCCGGATGAAGCCTGCGAGCTCCGCCGCTGCGTGCTCCGAAACGCATCCGCGCGGCCGCGGCGCATCGAGATCACCAGCTATCTCGAAGCCGTGCTGCAGGCGATCGCCGCGGATGCCGCCCATCCGGCTTTCTCGAAGCTGTTCGTGCAGACCGAGGCGGTGCCGGCGCGGCGCGCGCTGCTCGCGAGCCGGCGGCCGCGCGGCGCCGACGAGCAGCGCCGGTGGCTCGTGCACTGGCTGGCCGGGGAGGATGCCGCGGCCGGGCTGCCGCTCGCCCACGAGACCGATCGGCAGCGCTTCATCGGCCGTGGCCGCTCGCTGGCGGCGCCTGCGGCGCTGGCGATGCCCGGCGCCGCTGTCGCTCGCCACCGGCAATGTCCTCGATCCGGTCCTGTGCCTGCGCACGGAGGTCGCGCTGGCGCCGGGCGCGAGCCATGCGCTGACCTTCGGCCTCGGGTTGGCGGATTCGCGCGACGGCGCGCTCGCGCTGGCGGCGCGCCACGGCACGCCGGCCAGCGGTGGCGCGCATCTTTGGCCCGGCGGCCGAGGAGCGCGGCTCCCGAGCCGACCGCAGCTGCCGCCGCGGCGCGCTCGACGCCGGCGGGCACCCGGCATCGGTGCCGAGAGCCGCGCGCTACCGGCCGGCGGCCACTGGTGAGTCATCCGGCGATGTCGCTGCCGAGCGAGCCGCTGACCTGCGACAACGGCTTGGGCGGCTTCACCGCGGACGGCCGCGCGTACGTCATCCGCCTCGCCCCGGAGCAGCGGCCGCCGTTGCCCTGGACCCATGTGGTCGCCAACCCGGCCTTCGGCTTCATCGTCTCCGAGTGCGGCGCCGGCGCGACCTGGTCCGGCAACAGCCGCGAGAACCGGCTCACGCCCTGGTACAACGACCCGGTCAGCGATCCCCATGGCGAGGCGCTCTACCTGCGCGACGAGGACGCCGGCACCTTCTGGTCGCCGACGCCCGGCCCGGTCGCGACCGCGCCCTGCACCGTCCGCTACGGCTTCGGCGACTGCCGGTTCCTGCAGACCAGTGCCGAGCTCGAGCAGGAGATCTGCCAATTCGTGCCGCGCGAGCACCCGCTCAAGGTGACCGGCATCCAGCTCAGAAACCTCGCCGCGCGCCCGCGGCGGCTCAGCGTCTTCTTCTATGCCCGTCTGGTGCTGGGCGGCCTGCCGGGGGCGACCGCGAGCAGCGTCGTGACCTCCGCGGACGAGGGATCCGGCGCGCTTCTGGCCCGCAACCCGGAGCGCGGCGAGTTCGCCGCGGCCGTGACCTTCGCCCGGGCGCTGGCGCCCGCCGGCTGCCGCGTGCACCACAGCGGCGATCGCACGGCCTTCATCGGCCGCAACGGCAGCCCCGGGCGGCCGGCGGCGCTGCTGGAGGCTGCCGTTCTCGACGGCCGGACCGGGGCCGGGCTCGACCCCTGCTTCGCGCTCCAGGTCGAGCTCGAGCTCGCGCCGGGCGAAAGCCGCGAGCTCGCGTTCCTCCTCGGCGAGGGCGCCGATGCGCGCGCGACGGAGTCCCTGCTCCGCGACTACGCCTCGCTCGCCGCGATCGACCGAGCGTACGAGGAGGTCACCGCGTTCTGGCAGGATCTGGTGAGCTCAATCCAGGTCAGGACGCCGGCACCCGCCATCGACCTGATGGCCAACGGCTGGCTGGTCTATCAGACGCTCTGCTGCCGGCTCTGGGCGCGTTCGGCCTTCTACCAGTCGGGCGGCGCCTTCGGCTTCCGCGACCAGCTCCAGGACGCGGCGGCGCTGATGCATCTCCGGCCCGAGCTGACCCGGGCTCAGATCCTGCTCCATGCCGGGCATCAGTTCGTCGAGGGCGACGTGCTGCACTGGTGGCATCCGCCGCAGGGCCGCGGCGTCCGGACCCGCTTCTCCGACGATCTGCTGTGGCTGCCCCTGGTCACCGCCGACTACGTCCGGAACACCGGCGACCAGGGCGTTCTCGATGAGGAGGTCGGTTTCCTGCGCGCCCGGGAGCTGGCCGAGGGCGAGGACGAGGCGTTCCTGCTGCCGGAAGATTCCGGCGAGCGCGCGAGCCTCTACGAGCATTGCGGCCGCGCCCTCGACCGCTCGCTCACCAAGGGCGCGCACGGCCTGCCCCTGATGGGAACCGGCGACTGGAACGACGGCATGAACCGGGTCGGACGCCTCGGTCGCGGCGAGAGCGTCTGGCTCGGCTTCTTCCTCTACGCCATCCTCGGCAGGTTCATCCCGCTCTGCCAGGCGCGCAAGGATGCAGCCAGGGTCGAGCGCTACGAGGCCTATCGCGCCCACCTGGCGGCGACCCTGAACGCTACCGGCTGGGACGGCGCCTGGTACCGGCGCGCCTACTACGACGACGGCACCCCGCTCGGCTCGGCCGAGAGCGAGGAGTGCCGGATCGACGCGCTCGCCCAGGCCTGGGCGGTGATCTCCGGGGTCGCTCCGCCGGAGCGGGCCGAGCAGTGCCTCGATGCCCTGGAGGCCGAGCTGGTGTCCGAGGACGACCGGCTGATCCGCCTCTTGACGCCGCCCTTCGATCGCACGCCGCACGATCCCGGCTACATCAAGGGCTATGTCCCGGGGGTGCGCGAGAACGGCGGCCAGTACACCCACGCGGCTCTCTGGGCGGTGCAGGCGTTGGCCGAGGCCGGCCGGACCGCGCGCGCGGCCACCCTGCTCGAGATGCTCTCGCCGGTGAGCCACGCGCGGACCGCCCCGGAGGTCGCGCGCTACCGCGTCGAGCCCTACGTGATCGCGGCCGACGTCTACGGCGCCGCACCCCACGTCGGCCGCGGCGGCTGGACCTGGTACACCGGCTCGGCCGGCTGGATGTTCCGGGTGATCCTGGAGACCCTGCTGGGCTGCCGGCGCGAGGGCGGCGAGAGCGTGCTCATCGAGCCCCGGCTGCCGCCGACCTGGCCGGCATGCGAGGTGCGCTGGCGCCTGCCCGGCGGCGATGCCTCCTACCACATCCTGATGGTCAATCCGACCGGCAGCGGTGGCAGGGTCATCGGGGCGACGCTCGACGAGCGCCCGGTCGAGCTGCGGGACGGCGCGGCGCGGGTCCCGGTCCTGCGCGACGGCGGCGAGCACCGGGTGCGGCTCGAGCTCGGCTGAAGGGCAGCCGGCGCGGCCGGCCCGAAGACCGGTCGGCGCGACGGTGGCGGCGGATCTCAGCCGCGGAAGAAGTCCTCCTCGGCGAGCATCGGCAGCACCCGCGCGGCGATCGGATCGGCTGCGAACTGGCGCTGCACGACCTGGTCGGCGAGGTGGTTGGCGAGCGCCAGGAACAGCATGCCCTGGTCGAGGGTGAGATAGCGGTAGCCGACCTTGCCGCTGGTCGGCTCGACGGCGTCATAGAAGCCGTACTCGCCGTAGATCGGGTAGCGGCGGGCGAGCTCGCGCAGGTTCAGGGTTGCGGCTTCCGGCGTCACGGCCAGCGCGAGCGCGGAGGCATGCGGCGTGACCACTCCGGCCGGATAGCCCAGCGTGCCGAGATAGGCGACGCCGAACTCGCCATAGCCGTCGCCCGTCACCGTCGCGCTCGGCGACAGGCCCCAAACCGGATAGCCGAGGTCCTCGAGCGCGAAGCGGCGCTGGAGGACGGCGTGGACCTCGCCGTTGCGGCCGAGGCTCTCCGGCGCAAGGGCCATCTCGTCGACCACGAGCGTCGGCATCAGCGCCTCGAACATGCTGCCGCCCCAGGACGGCACGTAGCGGTAGCCACGATGCTCGTACCAGCCGCCCTGGAAGGTCACGCCGCGGATCTGCTTGGTGCCGCGACCTTCGGGCAGCTGACGCTGCCAGCGCTCCTCCGGGGCGAGCGTGCGCAACAGCCGGAACCAGTGCGCCTCGGGCACGTCGCCCTTGCCGATCGCGATCAGGCTCAGCACCCGGGCCTCGGTGTAGAGCAGCCCGTAGTGATACTCGGACGGGCAGCCCACGCTCGCGTGATAGCCGTGGTTCATCAGCCCCTCGACCGGGTCGTAGAGCCGGCCGTAGTCGGTTTCCTCGATCAGCCGGCCGGCGGTGGCGGCGAGCTCCGGGAACGCCGAGCGCACCACCATGAGGCCCGCGGTCAGCCACGCCGAGTTCGATCGACGAGACGAAGTTGCTGCTGCGCTCGAGGCTCGTGGTATCGTAGTAATTGTAGAAGAAGCCCTGGAACCGCTCCAGCCCGCTCAAGGTCGTAAGCGTCGTCTCGAGCGTGGCGAGCGCTGCCGGGCGGTCGAGGAACCCAAGCTCGGTGGCGGCGGCGACCGCCATCAGCCAGATCCCGACGGTGCTGGGGCTGGTGTAGTCGCCGACGCGGGCGCGCGCGGGATCGACGGTACCGTCCGGGAACCCGACCTGATCGACCGGCAGCCCGTGCTCGCGATCGACCAGCGCGGCGAGGCCGCGCCAGGTATCGGCTGCCACCCGCATCAGGAAGGCGCGCTCGTCCGCGCTCTGCGGCGCCGCGACGCTGAGCGAGCCGGGCCAGCCGCGCAGCCGGCCCGCGAGCAGCGCGCGCGCCGCCTCCTTGCCGCCCTGCGCCCGCTCCCAGGCCTCCTTGCGCGGCGTCGGCACCGGATCGAACGCCGATGGCCCCGGCTGGCCGGTCTCGATCAGGGCGACGTCGTCGACGTAGATCGCGCCCGAAGCGACCTCGCTGCGCCGGGCATCGAAGGTGAGAACGAACTCGTCGAGCCCGGTCCAGCTCCGGATCCCGGTCATCAGGTTGAGCGGCACCCGGACGTAGCGCCAGCGGTCGCTGACGTCGGCGACCACGTAGCTCGCATTCTCCATCATGTCCGGACGGTCCGGTCGCGGCCGCTGGAAGCCGATCTCGAACGAGCGGGCGAAGCCGGCCGCGGGGTCGCCGCGCACCCGGAACTCCAGGTGATCGTAGGCGCTGGCATCGAGCCCGTTGAGCTCGATGCGGGCGCCAGCCTGGGCGCGTCCCGCAGGATCGAGCCGATAGGACACGCGCAGCGCGCGCGCGTCCTCCTCGGGACGCGGCGGCGAAGGCGAACTCGGCCGAGGCGCCCGGATCGCCGCGCGACCAGCTTCGGATCGGCACTTCCCGTCCGGCTTCATAGAGCGGAAGGCGGCTCAGGACGCGCTCCGGCGGGCCCGCGCCCGCGGGACAGGAGGCCGCCCGCGCGCCGGCATCGGCATGGACCATCATGGCGAGCGCGGCAAGCAACGCCAAGAGCCGGGCAGCCCGCCCCGTTGCACGACCCCCCCGAGTTCGCTGCAATCCGCTCACTGCGCGCTTGCCGACCGCGGGTCGGGCTCGTGGAGCGCCGTACGCTCGCCCTCGACCGGCAGGTCCTCGAGCTCGCGGCAGTCGACGCCCGCGCAGTTCATCAGCTCGGCCAGCCGGACCGCGAGCAGCTCGACGAGCAGCGGGTCGGCGGCGCCCGCCCGATTCTCGAGCTGGTAGGGGTCGTTGGTCAGATCGTAGAGCTCGCTGTCGCCGTCGCCGTACTGGACATAGGTCCAGTCGGCCGTGCGGACCGCATCGAAGCGCGCGGCGCCGTGCATCTCGTGGGTCTCGAGCTCGCGGCGCTGGATCAGAAAGCTCTGGCGCCAGGGCTGGTCGGGATCCTCCAGCAGCGGCCGGAAGGAGCGCCCGTCGACGAACGCCGGCGGGGCGATTCCGGCGAGGTCCGCGAGCGTCGGCGCGATATCGTTGTTCAGCACCATGGCGCCGATGCGCGCGCCCGCGGCGACGCCGGGGCCGCGCAGGATCATCGGCACGCGGATGTCCTCCTCGTACGCGGTCGTCTTGCCGGCGATCATGCGGTGCTCGCCCATGTGGTGACCGTTGTCGGAGGTATAGATGATATAGGTGTTGTCCAGAAGACCCTGCGCCTCGAGGGTCGCGACGACGGTCTCGACCAGGTCGTCGACCGCCTGCAGCGAGCGCAGCCGCGAGCGGTAGTGGAACTCCATCGCCTCGATCTGCGGCCGGGTCATTGGCGGCAGGTTGCGGACGATCGCGGGCTTGTCGCTGACGTCCGGCTCGTCGAACGAGATCGGCCGCGGCAGCGGCTGCGTCCTCGAACAGGCCGTCGTGACGCGGCGCCCAGGTCGACGGGCTGTGCGGCGCGTAGGTCGCGACGTAGAGGAAGAGCGGCTCGCCCGCCGCCGCCGCCCGCTCGATGATCCGGACCGACTTCCTTGCCACCACGTCGGTCAGGTAGTCCTCCGGCCGCTCGCCGTAGGCGTACGATCCGGCCGTTCTCGTTGAGCCTGTAGTTGTAGTTCGAGTTGTTGTCGCTGCCGACGTGCCAGTCGTCCCAGCCCGGCGGCACGCCGTCGCGCTCCGGCAGGTACTGGTTGAGATACTTGCCGAGATAGGCGGTGTGGTAGCCGGCGGAGTTCAGCCAAGTCGCGATCGTGGAGTCCTCAAGGCCGAGAGCGCGGACCTTGGCGAAGCCGCCGGTCGGCGGCTGGATGCCCATGATCCGGGTGTTGTGGGGATACTGCCCGCGCAGCAGGGTGACCCGGGAAGGGCAGCAGAAGGAATAGGTTACGAAGAAATTGTCGAACGCGGTCCCCTGCTCCTCGAGCAGCGCCCGGGTCTTGGGCATGAACCGGTGGGAGGCGACGTCCTCGTCGTCGGTCAGGATCAGCACGATGTTGGGCCTGGTCGCCGGCTCGGCGACCGCGACGGGCAGGAAGTGGAGACCGAGGGCAAGCACGGCGGCCAGCAAGAGCCAGCGCGCCAGCGCGGCGCGTTCGGATGACATGGTGCGCTCCAGTTTGTCGGTCACGGCCGGGTCGAGACCTGGCGGACCCGGCCGTCGCCGAGCGGCAGGTCCTCGAGCTCGCGGCAGTGCTGGCCGGCGCAGCCGGCGAGCGCGTCGAGCCGCTCGGCCAGGATCGCCAACAGGGTCGGGTCGGCGCCCTTGATCACGCTCTGCAGCTGGTGGGGATCGCGTGCCAGATCGTACAGCTCACGCTCGCCGGAGCCGTACTCGACGTAGGTCCAGTGCGGCGTCCGCAGGCCGTCGAAATAGGCGTGGCGCTCGAGCTGCTCGGTGGTCATCCCCTGCTGCTCGGCATAGGCGGTAAAGTGCTCCTCCAGCTGACGGCGCTCGATCAAAAAGCTCTGCCGCCAGGGCTGGGCCGGGTCGGCAAGCAGCGGCAGGAACGAGCGGCCGTCGACGAAGGCCGGGCGGCTCGATCCCGGCGATCTCGGCGAAGGTCGGGGCGAGGTCGATGTTGAGCGCCATCGCCTCGATCCGCAGTCCCTCGGGCACGCCCGGACCGCGCATCACCATCGGCACCCGGAGGTCTTCCTCGTAGGGCGTATCCTTGCCGGCGATCAGCCGGTGCTCGCCCATGTGGAAGCCGTTGTCGGAGGTGTAGACGATGTATGTGGAATCGAGGACGCCGCTGGCGTCGAGCGTTGCGACGATGCGCGCGACCATGTCGTCGATCGCCTGCAAGGACCGCAGCCGCCGGCGGTACTCGTCCTCGAGCCAGGCGATCGCGGTCTCGTCGAGGGGCGGCAGGCCCCGGACAACCTCCGGCTTGTCGCTGATGTCGGCCTCGTTGAACGCCGGCGGCCTCGGCAGCTCGGCATCGACGAAGAGATCCTTGTGGCGTGGCGGCGAGGGTGCCGGGCTGTGCGGGGTGTAGGTCGCGACGTAGAGGAAGAACGGCTCGCGCGCCGCGGCCGCCGTCTCGATCACCGCGACCGCCTTCTCGGTCAGCACGTCGTTCAGATAGTCGTCGGGCTCGCGGCCGTAGACCACGATCCGGCCGTTCTCGTTGAGCACGTAGTCGTAGCTCGGATGGGCGTTGCCGGCGGCGTACCAGTCGCTCCACCCGGGCGGCACCCCGTCGGTCTCGGGCACATAGCGGTTGATGTACTTGCCGACCAGCGCGGTGCGGTAGCCGGCGCCCTGCAGCCAGGTCGCGACGGTCGATTTCTCGAGCCCGCGCTGGCGCAGCTTCTCGAAGCCGCCGTAGGGCAGCTCGTTGCCGACCACCTGGGTGTTGTGGGCATATTGTCCGCGCAGGATCGAGGCCCGCGACGGACAGCAGAACGGGTAGCTGACGAAGAAGTTCTCGAAGGTGGTCCCGGCGTCTTCCAGCAGCGCCTTGGTCTTCGGCATGAACCGATGGCTCGCGACGTCCTCGTCGTCGGTCAGGATCAGCACGATGTTGGGCCTGGTCGCCGGCTCGTCGGCGGCGGCCGCCAACGAGTGGGGGCCCGTGGCGAGCGCGACGGCCAGCAACAGCGCGCGCGCGGCCCGCGCGCGTTCGGATGACATGGTGCGCTCCAGCTTTGTCTTCTCTGACGTGAACGACGATTCGGCTCGACGGCTCCGAGGTTCGATCGCCAGCGCCTCGGCCGTATGGCGAGTGAATGACACCTGGCACTCCGGTGATGCGCCCGGGCCACGATCAGCGCGGGCGTGGCCGACCACGCGCTTGGAGGTGATCACGGCAAGGGCTTGACCGAACTGGGGAGCGTGGACGGCCACGGCAGCTTGCGTCCGCAAATCTATGAGCCCCGCGGGCTGTGATGAATCCGGTTGTCTACGTACGGGATAACCGCGCGTCGCCGTCATGCGCGTTTCCGGACCCTGGATCCGGCAATTCCGCGCGCGCCGGCGCGCTGTTCCGCGATCCGGCTGACACGCCGGTTTTCCGAACAGCGGTGGGTCCGGATCCGGCCATGCGCTCTCCTGTCTTGGGCTCGGTTCAATCCCGCACCTGCTCAATAAAAACTGATGGTTGATGATTGATGAAGATTCTCACAGTCGATCCGGATCGAGCAAGCCCCGAATCCGCTGAGCGTGGCTGGAGGGCCACAAATCGCGTGATCTGTGGCGGGAAAGCCACGAGGCGATCCTGACGGCGGCCGCCGACCCAGCACGCAGCTCGCTGCGGGCCCACAGTGGCTGGTGGTCAACCGTCGCGCGCAGGGCGGCGTCTTCGCTCGACTGCGCTCAATCGGCTGGATTGCCCGACAAGACTGGGTTCGCCTGCCGGTTCGATTGACTGCGCACTCTGGCACCCTGGGCATTGCGCACGTAATTAGTTGCACTTTCAGTGCATTCGGTTAATAACGGATCCTTTGCACAGGGAGGTGCACGACGGTGCCCGACGCTTTGAATCATTCCAAACTCGCCGAACTGACAGCGGAGATTGTCTCGGCGTATGTCTCGAACAACCCGGTGCCGGTCTCCGAGGTCTCGAGCGTGATCAGTTCCGTGGCGCAGAACTTGGGGGCATTGGCAAGCGAGGAGCCGGAAACCGCGGCGGCCAAGCCCGAGCCGGCGGTGGCGATCCGACGCTCCGTCAGCCGCGACCAGATCACCTGTCTGGTCTGCGGCGGCAAGCACAAGGTGCTGAAACGACATCTGGCGGTCGCGCACCAGCTCACGCCGGCGGAATATCGCGAGCTGTTCGGTCTCAAGCGCGACTATCCGATGGCGGCCCCGAGCTATGTCCAGGAACGGGCCGAGATCGCCAAGCGCATCGGCCTGGGGCGGCCGCGCAAGGCAACGGCCGGCAAGCGACCCAGAACGGCCAAGGCCGAGAAATAGCGCCGATCGACGTGGCGGCCGCGCAGGGCCGGCGCGCGCCGCCACACCGGCCCCTGCGCGCGGCCTGATGCGCGCCTGCGGCTGCTGGAGCAACGAACGAGAGACCACCACATGCCCGATCATGGGATTCTGCAAGCCGGCGCGATCGCGCTGGTCACCGGCGCAGGCAGCGGCATCGGCGCCGCGGTCGCCGGCCAGCTCGCGGCCAGGGGCGTCCGGGTGATCTGCGCCGGGCGCCGGCTCGAGCGCCTGAGCGCACTGGTCGAGCGGCTCGGGCCGGGCGCCTGCGCGCTCCAGCTCGACGTCACCGATGCCCGTTCGGCAGCAACCCTGCTCGAGCGGCTGCCGGCGGAGCTGCGCGCGATCGACATCCTGGTCAACAGCGCCGGGCACGACGTCGGCGGGCGGCGGCGGTTCGACCTCGGCGACCTCGAGGAATGGGCCGGCATCATCGAGACCAACGTCACCGGCCTGATCCGGGTCACGCACGCGGTCGCGGCGGGCATGGTGGCGCGCGGCCGCGGCCACATCGTCAACCTCGGCTCGGTCGCCGGGCTCAGGGTCTATCGCTCGGGCAGCATCTACAACGCGTCCAAGTTCGCGGTGCGCGCCTTCACCGAGGGCCTGCGCATGGACTACGCCGACAGCGACATCCGGGTCACCGAGATCCTGCCCGGGCTGACCCGGACCGGCTTCGCCGCCGCGCGCTTCCACGGCGACCGGCAGCGCGGCGAGGACTACTACGCCCGCTTCCCCGGGACGATCGCCGCCGCCGACGTCGCGCGCGCGGTGATCTTCGCGCTCGAGCAGCCGGCCAGCGTGACGATCGCCCAGCTGGTGGTGGTTCCCACGCGTGAGCCCTGAGCAGCCCGCAGCCGACGGCGCGCATGCTCGTCCGGGACCGGAGCGACCTTGACCGATCAAGCGCGGCTATGTCGCACTCGACCCGCAAGCCCTCGTCGGTCATAAATCGCACCGTCCGGGTAGCCCCGGGCGAAACGCAGCAATCGTAGGGGAATCGCGTTCTTGCAACGTCATAGCCGCTTGCGCTTGAGGCGCGGCCCCTCGGCCGGGTCCGCCTGACCATGGCGAGCGCGCGCTGGGCCGTCTGGCCGGGGTGGCCGCATCCGCTGGGCGCCACCTGGGACGGGAGCGGAGTCAACTTCGCCTTGTTCTCGGCCCACGCCAGCAAGGTCGAGCTGTGCCTGTTCGATCGCGAGGGCCGGCGCGAGATCGAGCGCGTCGCGCTGCCGGAGCGCACCGACGAGGTCTGGCACGGCTACCTGCCCGAGGCCTATCCCGGCCTGCTCTACGGCTACCGCGTCCACGGGCCGTACGAGCCGAGCGCCGGCCACCGCTTCAATCCTGCCAAGCTGCTGATCGATCCCTACGCGAAGATGCTGCGCGGCGCGCTCCACTGGAGCGATGCCCACTTCGGCTACCGCCTCAGCAGCGGACGCGAGGACCTGTCGTTCGACCGCCGCGACAACGCGCGCGGCATGCCGAAATGCGCCGTCATCGACGAGGCCTATACCTGGGGCGCGGATCGCCCGCCCGGCATCCCGTGGGGCGAGACGATCACCTACGAGACCCACGTGCGCGGCATGACCATGCTCCATCCGGCGATCCCGGAGCACCTGCGCGGCACCTTCGCCGGGCTCGGCCATCCAGCGGTGATCGATCACCTGGTCGCGCTCGGCATCACCGCGATCGAGCTGCTGCCGATCCACGCCTTCGTCCAGGACCGGCACCTGCTCGCCAACGGGCTGAGCAACTACTGGGGCTACAACTCGATCGGCTTCTTCGCGCCCGAGCCGCGCTACCTGGCGGGCGGCGCTGTCGGCGAGTTCAAGACCATGGTCAAGCGCTTCCACAACGCCGGCATCGAGGTCATCCTCGACGTGGTCTACAACCACACCGCCGAAGGCAACCATCTCGGGCCGACGCTGTCGTTCAAGGGCATCGACAACGCCACCTACTACCGTCTCCTGCCCGACAACCCGCGCTTCTACATCGACGACACCGGGACCGGCAACACGATCAACATGAGCCACCCCCGGGTGCTGCAGATGGTGACCGACTCGCTGCGCTACTGGGTCGAGGAGATGCACGTCGACGGCTTCCGCTTCGATCTCGCGGCGACGCTCGGGCGCGAGCAGCACGGCTTCGATCCCAACGGCGGCTTCTTCGGCGCGATCCGGCAGGACCGGGTGCTGGGCGGCGTCAAGCTGATCGCGGAGCCCTGGGACATCGGCCCCGGCGGCTATCAGGTCGGCAACTTTCCGCCCGGCTGGTTCGAGCTCAACGACCGCTTCCGCGACGTCGTGCGCCAGTTCTGGAAGGGCGACGAGGGCATCCTGCCGGAGCTCGCCGCCCGGCTGACCGCGTCGGCCGATCTGTTCGAGCGCCGCGGCCGGCGCGCGTGGACCAGCGTCAACAAGATCACCTCGCACGACGGGTTCACCCTCAAGGACGTGGTCTCCTACAACCACAAGCACAACGAGGCGAACGGCGAGAACAATCAGGACGGGCACAACGCGAACTATTCCTGGAACCACGGCGTCGAGGGCGCGACCGATGACCCGCCGATCACGGCGCTACGCGCGCGCCAGATGCGCAACCTCATGGCGACGCTCCTGCTCTCCCAGGGCACGCCGATGCTGCTCGGCGGCGACGAGTTCGGCCGCACCCAGCTCGGCAACAACAACGCCTACTGCCAGGACAACGAGATCAACTGGTTCGACTGGGAGGCGATCGGCGAGGACGGCCGGCTGCTGATCGAGTTCACGCGCCGGCTGATCGCGCTGCGCAAGGCGCATCCGGTGCTGCGCCGGACCCGCTTCCTGCATGGCCGCGAGGTCTCCGAGGACGGGGTCAAGGACATCACCTGGTTCAGTCCCAAGGGCACCGAGAAGACCGCCGCGCAGTGGCAGGACCGGCTCGCCCGCTGCCTCGGGCTGATGCTGAACGGCAAGGCCGGCCAGTACCGAACCCCCGAGGGCGCGCCCGCCGACGACGAGGTCCTGCTGATCGTCCTCAACGCCCATCACGACATCGTGCCGTTCACGCTGCCGGCGACCGTCGGCGGCATCGGCTGGCGGCGCGTGCTCGACACTACCGAGGCGGCCCCGAGCGTGGATCCTGCCGTGTACGCGGTAGGGAACCAATTCCCCGTCCCCGGTCGTTCCTTGATCCTGTTCGTCTGCCAGCCAGCCTGAGCATGGATCCCAATGGCCGAGACCTTCGCACACGACATGCCGTTCGGCGCGCAGGTGCTGCCCGATGGCGGCACCCGCTTCCACCTCTGGGCGCCGAGCCAGAAAGCGCTCGCGCTGGTCCTCGAGCAGGATCGGCGGGTCGTGCCGATGAGCCGGCTCGAGGACGGCTTCTTCGCCCTGACCACCGACGCGCCGGCCGGCAGTCGCTACCGCTTCCAGCTCGAGGACGGGACCCGGGTGCCCGACCCGGCCTCGCGCCACCAGCCCGAGGACGTCGGCGGCCCGAGCGAGGTCATTGATCCCGGAACGTACGCCTGGCAGCACGCCGCCTGGGGCGGCCGGCCATGGCACGAGACGGTGCTGTACGAGCTCCACGTCGGCGCGTTCTCCGAGGAGGGCACCTTCGACGGTCTGCGGCGCCGGCTCGACCACCTGGCCCGGCTCGGCGTGACCGCGGTCGAGCTGATGCCGCTGTCCGACTTTTCCGGCATGCGCAACTGGGGCTACGACGGGGTCATGCCGTTCGCGCCCGATGCCGTCTACGGCCGGCCGGACGACCTCAAGCGGCTGATCGACGAGGCGCACGGGCGCGAGCTGATGGTGTTCCTCGACGTCGTCTACAATCACTTCGGCCCGGAGGGGAACTACCTGCACCAGTACGCCGAGAGCTTCTTCGAGCCCGCGGAGCACACGCCCTGGGGCGCCGCGATCAACTACAAGATGCGGGCGGTGCGCGACTTCGCGATCCACAACGTCCTGTACTGGCTCGAGGAGTACCGCTTCGACGGCCTGCGCTTCGACGCCGTCGACCGCATCATCGACCGCGGCGAGGAGCACATCCTGAAGGAGATCGCGGCGACCGTGCGGCGCAGCTTCCCGGCGGAGCGGCACGTCCATCTGGTGCTCGAGAACGACAAGAACCAGGCGCACCTGCTCGAGCGCGATAGCGACGGGCGGCCGGTCTACTACGATGCGCAGTGGAACGACGACATCCATCACGTCTACCATCACCTGCTGACCGGGGAGGCCGGCGGCTACTACGCCGACTACGCGATCGGCACGCAGGGGCGCCTGGCGAAGGCATTGAGCTCCGGCTTCGTCTACCAGGGCGACGTGTCGCACTACCGGCAGGATGAGGTGCGCGGCGAGCCGAGCGGTCATCTGCCGCCGACCGCCTTCGTCGCCTTCCTGCAGAACCACGACCAGATCGGCAACCGCGCCTTCGGCGAGCGCATCGCCGATCTGGCCGAGTTCGAGGCGGTCAGGGCGATGCAGGCGGTGCTGCTGCTGGCGCCGAACGTGCCGCTGCTGTTCATGGGCGAGGAGTGGGGGGCGACCCAGCCGTTCTGCTTCTTCACCGATTTCCACGACGAGCTGGCCGACGCGGTGCGCGAGGGCAGGCGCCGCGAGTTCAGCAAGTTCCCCGAGTTCGCGAGCGAGGCGGCGCGGGCCCACATCCCGGATCCGAACGCGCTCTCGACCTTCGCCGCCTCGCGCCTGGACTGGTCGGTGCCGGAGCAGCCCGAGCATGCGGCATGGCTCGACTACGTGCGCGGGCTGCTGCGCCTCCGGCATGAGACGATCGCGCCGCGGCTGGCCGCGATCCGCGGCGGCACCGGGGAGAGCGCGCTGATCGGCGATCGGGGACTGCAGGTCGTCTGGACGCTCGGCGACGGTGCGCGCCTTGCCCTGGTCGCCAACCTTGGCGCGGAGCCGCAGGCGGGTTTCGCCGTCCCGTCGGGCGAGCTGATCTTCGCGAACCGGGCCGGATTGCTGGAGGAGCTGGACCAGGGCCACCTGCCCGGGTGGTCGGTCGGCTGGTTCCTGGCGCGCCCGAGCTGATGGGCGCGTGCGGTGGCGAGCGGCCGCTCGCCCGGTTGGCCCGTCTCTTCGAGATCGAGCCGGGCTACGAGGACGCGTTCGGCGCCTGGCAGACGGTCGGCGACGACACCTTGCGGGCGCTGCTCGCGGTCATGGGCTGCTCGGCCGACGGCGGGCGGCAGATCGAGGCCCGCCTGCGTGAGGCCGGGGAGCGGCCATGGCGCCGGCTGGTGGCACCGGTCGGCACGCTGACCGAAGGCCAGGCGCCGGTGGTCGAGCTCAATCTGCCGGGCGCGGAGGGCAGCGCTCGCTTGGAGTGGCGGTTGACCGAGGCTTGCGGGACCGTGCGAGAGGGTCGGGTGCGGCTCGAGCATCTGCCGGTGACCGCGAGCCGACGGCTCGACGGCGCGCCCTGCCGGCGCTACCGCTGGCGGCCGCGCCTGGCGTTGCGCCCGGGCGAGCACCGCCTCGAGCTGCGCGCGGGCGGCGGCCGGGCGTGGTCGAGCGAGGCGGAGAGCTCGCTGATCGTGGCGCCGCGGCGCTGCCTTGCGCCTTCCGACCTCGGCCATGACCGGCTCTGGGGGCTGACGGCGCAGCTCTACGGCCTGCGCTCCGCCGCCGACTGGGGCATGGGCAGCTTCAGCGAGCTCGCCCGCCTGGCCGAGCAGGCGGCCGCGCTCGGCGCGGCGGCACTCGGGGTCAATCCGCTGCACGCCCTCTTCCCCGCCAGTCCCGACCATTTCGGGCCCTATTCGCCATCCAGCCGGCTGTTCCTGAACGTCCTCTACATCGACGTGACCGCCGTGCCCGAGTTCGCCGAGTGCGCGGCTGCCGAGGCGATGACCGCAGCGCCGGCCTGGTGCCAGCGGCTGGCAGCCGCGCGGTCGGCGAGCCTGGTCGACTATCCGGCGGTGGCGGCGCTCAAGCTGCCGGTCCTCGAGCGCCTGTTCACGTGGTTTCGCCAGCGCCACCTCGCCGGCGATCACCCGAGCGCGCGCGGCATCGGCTTCCGCGCGTTCACGAGCGAGATGGGCGAAGGCCTGCGGCGCCAGGCCGTGCTTCGATGCCCTCCACGAGCACGCGCTCGCGACCGGCGGTTCCGGGTCCTGGCAGGACTGGCCGGCCGGGCTGCGCGATCCGGAGAGCGCCGAGGTCGAGCGCTTCGCTCGTGAGCATGCGGAGCGGATCGAGTTCCATCAGTACCTGCAATGGCTCGCCGACGAGCAGCTGCGGCAGGCGCAGGAGCGGGCGCGCGCCGCCGGCATGCCGATCGGCCTGTACCGCGACCTCGCGATCGGGGTGGCGCCGAACGGCGCCATGACCTGGGCCAACCCCGGGGTCGCGATGGTCGGCGCCAGCGTCGGCGCGCCGCCCGACATCCACAATCCGCTCGGCCAGGACTGGGGCCTCGCGCCGTTCTCGCCGACCGGCCTGCGCGAGCGCGCCTATCGGCCGTTCGGCGACGATCTGCGCCACAACATGCGCCACGCCGGCGCGCTCCGGATCGATCACGCGATGGGGCTGATGCGGCTCTGGTGGATTCCGGACGGCGCCGCGCCGGCGCAGGGCGCCTACGTGCGCTACCCGCTGCGAGGATCTGCTCCGGATGGTGGCCCTGCATTCCGCGCGCGCGCGTTGCCTGGTGGTCGGCGAGGATCTCGGGACGGTCGCCAAGGGCTTCCGCCGGGCGACCGCGCGCGCCGGCGTGCTGTCCTATCGCCTGCTCTACTTCGAGCGCTCCAAGGCGGGCGGCTTCCTAGGGCCGCCGCAGCTACCCGGCGCATGCCCTGATCTCGGTCTCGACCCACGATCTGCCGACCCTTGCCGGCTTCTGGAGCGCGCGCGACCTCGCGTGGCGCGACCGGCTGCAGCTGTGGCCCGATGCTGCGACCGCGGCCGGCGCCTACGCCGACCGCAGGCTCGGCCGGGCGCGCCTGGTCGCCGCGCTGAAGCGCGCGGGGCTGCTGGCGGACGGGTTCGCGGCCGACGAGGATGACCCGCTGCCGGCCGAGGTGCTGCTCGCCGCCCACCGCTTCCTCGCGGGGGCGCCGAGCGCGCTCATGATGCTGCAGATCGAGGACGCGCTCGGCGAGGTCGAGCAGGCCAACCTGCCGGGGACCGTCGACCAGCACCCGAACTGGCGGCGCAAGCTGCCGCTCGGCCTGGACGAGCTCGCAGAGCATCCGATGCTGCGACGAGCTGGCGCGACGCGCTGGACCAGGCCGGCCGCAGCGCCCGGGGGCGGCGATGACCGGGCGCTCGATGCCGATCGTGCCGCGCGCGACCTACCGGCTGCAGTTCCATGAAGGTTTCGGGTTCGAGGACGCGCGCCGCATCGTGCCCTACCTCGCGGCGCTCGGGGTGAGCCACGTCTACGCCTCGCCGCTGACCCGGGCGCGGCCCGGCTCGACCCACGGCTACGACGTGATCGACTTCAACCACCTCAACCCCGAGCTCGGCGACGACGCGGCGTTCGAGGCGCTGGTGGCCGAGCTGCACGCGCACGACATGGGCCTCCTGCTCGACTTCGTGCCCAACCACATGGGGGTCGGCTCCGACAACCCTTGGTGGCTCGACGTGCTCGAGTGGGGACCGGCACAGCCCCTATGCGACCTTCTTCGACATCGACTGGGAGGCGAGCGCGCGCGGGGTGCGCGGCAAGATCACCCTGCCGGTGCTCGGCGACCAGTACGGCAAGGTGCTCGAGGCGGGCGACCTCCGGCTGCAGTTCGACGGCGCCGAGGGCGCGTTCTCACGTCGCCTACTACGACGAGCGCTTTCCGATCGGGGTGCGCCGGTATCCGCAGCTGCTGCACTCGACCGCCGGTCTGCTCGATCGCGAGGGGGCCGCGCTGTTCGAGCTGGCCGAGAAGTTCGCCGCGCTGAGCGCCGAGGAGGCGAGCCCGGACCAGTGGCTCGTGCGCCGGCAGGAGGCGTTCGTGCTCAAGGCGGCGCTGGCGCAGGCGGTGAGCGATGCCGGCATGCGCGACGCCCTCGATGCCGCGGTCGCCGCGCTCAACGGCACGCCCGGCCTGCCCGAGACGTTCGAGCCGCTCCATGCGCTCCTGGAGGACCAGGCCTATCGCCTCGCCTACTGGCGGGTCGCGAGCTCGGAGATCAACTACCGGCGCTTCTTCGACATCAATCAGCTGGCTGGCCTGCGCATGGAGCGGGGCGAGGTGTTCGAGGCCACCCACCGCCTGCTGCTGCGCCTGATCGCCGAGGGCAAGGTGCAGGGCGTGCGCCTCGACCACATCGACGGCATGTACGACCCGCGCGGCTATTGCCAGCGCCTGCTGTCGCGCGTCGCCGACGTGCTCGGTGAGGGTCAGGCCGGCGGACGCCCCGAGGTCGATCCCCGCAACGGCCGCCCGATCTACCTGCTGGTCGAGAAGATCCTCGCCCGCCACGAGAGCCTGCGCGAGGACCTGCCGGTCGCCGGCACCACCGGCTACGAGTTCATCAACCTGGTGAACGGCCTGTTCGTCGATCCCGCGGCCGAGCGCGCGCTGACCGCGACCTATCTGCGCTTCATCGACCGGGAGGCCGACTTCACCCAGCTGGTGCTCGCCGCCAAGCAGCAGATCCTGCGCTACTCGCTCAACAGCGAGCTCCACGTCCTCGGCCACGAGTTCCACCGCCTCGCGCAACAGAGCTGGACCACCCGCGACTTCACGCTGACCGGCCTGCGCGAGGCGCTCGCCGACATCATCACGCGCTTTCCGGTCTACCGCACCTACATCACCGACGACAGCGTCAAGCCGGAGGACCGGCGCGACCTCGACTGGGCGGTGAGCTGGGCGCGCAGGGAGACCGCGCTGGTCGACCACACCGTGTTCGACTTCCTGCACGCCGCGCTGTCGACGGATCTGGTCGGCACGCGCGGCTACGAGCGCAGCGACGTCATCGCGACCGCCATGCACTTCCAGCAGCTCACCGGGCCGGTGATGGCGAAGTCGCTCGAGGACACCGCGTTCTACCGCTACCACCGCCTGGTCTCCCTCAACGAGGTCGGCGGCGAGCCGGACAACTTCGGCGTGAGCCCGAGCGCATTTCACACCCTGGTCCAGCAGACCCTGCGCTACCACCCGCTGACCATGCTGGCGAGTGCGACCCACGACCACAAGCGGGGCGAGGACGTGCGCGCGCGGATCGACGTGCTGAGCGAGCTGCCGCTCGACTGGCGCGCCCAGGTCGGCCGCTGGGCGCGGCTCAACCGCTCTAAGCGGCGCGAGGTCGACGGTCTGCCCGTGCCCGGTCGCAACGACGAGTATCTGCTCTACCAGACCCTGCTCGGCGCCTGGCCGTTCGAGGTCGACGGCCCCGACCATCCGGGCCTCGCCGAGCTCACCGAGCGGATCGTCGCCTACATGATCAAGGCCTCGCGCGAGGCGAAGGTTCGCACCAGCTGGACCGCGCCGGACCTCGACTACGAGGCGGGCGTCGAGCGCTTCGTGCGCCGCATCCTCGATCCGCGCGAGGGCCGCGCCTTCATCGCCGACCTCCTGGGGTTCGAGCCGCGGATCGCGGTCGCCGGCGCGGTCAATGGGCTCGCGCAGGTCCTGCTGAAGCTGACCGTTCCCGGCGTGCCGGACAGCTACCAGGGCTGCGAGCTGTGGGACCTCAGCCTGGTCGATCCGGACAACCGCCGGCCGGTCGACTACGAGCTGCGCCGCGCCTACCTGGAGCAGGACGCCGATCCCGCCACGCTGCTCGCCAGCTGGCGCGACGGCCGGATCAAGCAGCACGTCATCGCGCGTGCGCTGGCGCTGCGCAGGCGCGCGCCGGAGCTGTTCGAGCGCGGCGACTACACCGCGCTCAGCGCCGCCGGCAGCCATGCCGAGCGGGTCGTCGCCTTCGCGCGCCGGGCGGGTGAGGCGGCCGTGCTGGTGGTGGCGCCGCGACTCGTGGCACCGCTCCTGCGCGACGCCGATCGGCCGCTGCCGCCGGCCGCGGCCTGGGCCGACACCAGCATCGAGCTGCCCGAGGGCTGGCCGGAGGGACCGCTGGTCGACGAGCTGGCCGGCGCGCGGCGCACGCCGCAGTCCGGGCGTCTCGCGCTGTCCGAAGCGCTCGCCGAACTGCCGGTCGCCCTGCTGACGCCCACGGCTTCCGGCGACTGAGGCGGCATCCGATGGGTGCGCGCGGCAGGAGTCGAACCTGCAAGCGGCGGGCTGACCTGCCCGGCCCCTGAACCCTCAGCTGCGCGCGGCCTTGGTTAACGAGAGCCTATCACTGACGCGCGCAAATCCGGTGCGGAGACGCCGCAAGTCGCACTTCGGTACGTCCGGGCAGGGCTCGCCGGCAGTCGAGCAGCGGGTGACCGCAGCGAGCGGAGCGCGCCCGATCCCCGTCGCGGCCGGGCTGCGGTCAGGGCCGGGTGCGCTCCAGCAGCACCGCGCCTTCCGGGTCGATGATCTGGACGCTGACCGGCCCGCCTGCGCCGCGCGCCGCGGCCCAGCGGTCGAGCAGCGTGTTGGCGTAGCTCTGCTGGCCGGCGGGCGGGATCGTCGACCAGGCGTCGGTCGCAGCGACCTGGACCACGCCGCCGCCGACCGGCTCGACCGTGGTGAACAGATCGACCCCGGCGACCGCGACCGCGCGGCTGTTGAGGTAGTCGACGCTCTGGCGAAAGCGCGTGAGGTCGGCCGCTTCCTCGGCCCGCGGCGCCGGAGCCGCCGCCGGCTCGATCGCCGCGGGCTCGGCAGTTGCCGGTGGGGCGGCGCGCGCGGCGCTCCGGGAATCGTCCGCTCGAGTCTCGCCGGCTTCTGGCGCGGGGGTCGGTGCGGGCACGGCCGGGGTCGCCGGCGCCGCGGCCGCGCGGTCGGCGGCCGGCGGCGGCACCGGCGATTGGGCGGCTTCAGGCTGGGAGGCCGCCGCGCGCGGCGCGGCCACCTCGTCGCCGCCCGGAGCCGCCAGCAGCGAGCCGTGGATCCAGCCGTCCTGGCCGCCGCTGCCGGCGATCTCGGCGCGCACCCATTCGCCCTCGCGCTGCAGCTCCATGACCTGCTGGTCGTGATAGACGCGCATCTTGACCCGGGCATCGGCGCTCGGCCCGAAGCGCACGTTGACGCCATCCCCGGTCACCACCAGCATGTCGCCCGCCGCCGCGAGCGCGCTCCCGCCCGGCAGGCCGGTGCTGGCGGCCAGACCGCCCAGGGTCAGGCCCGTGATCACCCACGAGGCAAGGTCCAACCCGGTCTTCCGCATCCTGTCCTCCATCCTCGTTCGCAGCACCTCGGCCGAGCGAGCGGCAGCGAGGCGACGACCAGGCAGAGAAGTCTCTACTAGTATGTGGCAGCGGTCGCCTCGATCTCAATCCTGAATTGCGGCCGCGCCAGCGCCTGCACGACCAGCAGGGTCGAGGCGGGTGGCGGCTCGCCGACATGGCGATCGCGCACCCGCATGTAGGTGCCGAGATCGGCGGGGTCGGTGAGATAGGTGTTGAGGCGGACCAGATCGGCAGCGCCCATACCCGCCTCGGCCAGGATGAGCGCGATGTTGTCGAAGCAGGCCTCGGCCTGGTCCTCGAAACGCTCCGGGATCACCCCGTCCGGCCGGATGCCGAGCTGGCCCGAGACGTAGAGCCAGCGCGCGCCAGCCGGCGCCAGGGTGGCGTGGCAGTAGTTGGCGAAGGGCGGATGAATGCCCGCGGGCGTGAGGCGACGCAGCATGCTACGCTCTCCCGAGATTGTGCTCCTCTGCTTCGGCCCCGGCCGGCCGGGGCACGAGCAAATAACGCTCCGGCGGCCGGAAAGGTCGCCGCAGCGGCGACAGGAGGTCGCGATCAGCCGTGCCGGACGCGCCGATGACCAATCTCCCGCGCCGCTTCTGGCAGGACATGAGCACGCGCGAGTTCAAGGCACTCGATGCCGCGCGCGTGATCGCGCTGCTGCCGGTCGGCGCGATCGAGCAGCACGGGCCGCATCTCCCGGTCGCGGTCGACGCCTGCATCAACGCCGGGATCGTCGCCCGCGCGCTCGAGCTGGTGCCGGCCGACCTGCCGGTGACCGTCCTGCCGCTGCTGCCGGTCGGCAAGAGCGACGAGCACCTGGCCTTCCCCGGCACGCTGACGCTCGCGGCCGAGACGCTCGCCCGCCTCTGGACCGAGATCGGCCAATCGGTCGCGCGCGCGGGCGTCCGCAAGCTCGTGCTGTTCAACAGCCATGGCGGCCAGCCGCAGGTGATGGAGATCGTCGCGCGCGACCTGCGCGTCCGCCTTGGCATGATGGTCGTCGCCTACAGCTGGTATGCGGCAGGGGTTCCCGCCGGCCTGTTCCCCGACGACGAGGTCCGCCACGGCATCCACGCCGGTGCGATCGAGACCTCGATCATGCTCCATCTCCGACCGGATCTCGTGCAGATGGACCAGGCGGCGGACTTCGCGCCGCTGATGCGGCAGATGGCGGCCGATGGCTACCGCCTGCTGTCGCCGACCGGCCCCGGCAAGCTCGCCTGGCAGGCGCAGGACCTCCATCCCTCGGGCGCCGCGGGCGATGCGCGCAACGCCGATGCCGAGCGTGGCCGGGCTTTGGTCGACCACGCCGCGCGTGCGCTGGTCGATCTCCTGCGCGAGGTCGACCGCTTCCCGCCCGACCGGCTGCGGAGCGGCTGACGCAGGCTGGCCGAAACCCCGCGCCGCGCCGCTCTCAGGTGAGCGACAGCACGACCATGAGCACCAGCGTGGCGATCCGGGCGAGGTCGGCCTGGGTGCGGTTGCCCGGGTGGTTCGCGGCCGAGCGCCACACCCCGACCAGCGCCACGACGTTGTAGGGCACCGACATGGCGTAGCCCACGAACAGCGCGGCGAGCGGCCGGTCGGCCGAGATCAGGGCGAGGAACAGCAGGCTCGTGGTCAGGTTCACCGCGAGGCCGATGAGCACGGCGTAGCTCCAGAACGCCTCGCCCAGGGGCAGTTTCCCGGCCCAGAGGGCGCCGAGCTTCCTCATCGGGACCTCCGCCAGGCCACTGCGGCGCGTCGCTGCATCGGGTCAGAAGCGCGCCATCGCGCGCTCGACCCTGGCGAGGAAGCGCGCCCGGGTCGCCGCGGTCGAGACGTTCATGTGGTAGTGCGCGAGATAGATGACCCGGGCGGCCGGCCGGATCTGAACCCGCAGCACCCGCGTCACGAGCTTGCGCGGCGGGTCGCCCAGCAACCACGCCTCGAGGCGCCGCCGTCCGTAGCTGGTGATCGCGGCGAGCTTGCCGATGTGGCGCAGGCCCGGACGCACCCGGCCGCCCTCACCGAGATGGAAGCTGACGCCGGGCAGGAACACGCGGTCGAAGAACCCCTTGAGCAGCGCCGGCGGGCCGAAGTTCCAAACCGGAAAGCACAGCACCAGGGCCTCGGCGGCGAGCAGGCGCTCGACGTAGCCCTGCACCGGCGCGCGGTTGCTCGGGGCGTCGTGGTAGGCGATCCGCTCGGCGCGCGAGAGCACCGGGCAAAAGCCCTCGGCGTAGAGGTCGCAGTCGTCGACCTCGTGGCCGGCGCGCTCCAGCGCGGCGGACGCGGCCCGGTGCAGCGCGGCGTGGTAGCTGTCCTCGACCGGGTGGCAGAACAGCAGCAGGACGCGCATCGTGCGGCGGCATCAGCGCGCGGCGGTATCGCGTCTCCAGTGGGCGAGCAGCGGACCGCCCCGACCATGGACCGGATCGGCCGCGGGCAGCCCCACTTCGGCGATGTTGTCGAGCACCCGGGGACGCTCGTCCGCCTGGCCGCGGCAGAGGTCGAAGTCCGTGCCGCCCGGATAGGCGCCGACCACCAGGAGATCCTGGCTCGCACCAAGATTCTGATGGCCGACGCCTGCCGGAATCACCACGACGTCGCCCGCCCGCACCGTGACGACCGCGCCGTTGGCGCCGCCGAAGCGCACTCGAGCCTCGCCGCGCGCGATGCCCAGCACCTCGTGCGCGGTGCTGTGATAGTGCGGGAACGGATAGATGCCATCGCGCCACGCCCCGCTCCAGCCGTTGGCGGCGAAGAGCTCTTCGAACCTCGCCGCCGGATCGGCGCCGGACGCGTCCACCGCGCCGGCATAGACCAGGAGCGGCAGGCGCGGATTGTTGGGGATCGACCCGTCGTCCTCGAAGCGGATGGCCTCTGCCGCCTGCGCCTGATCGTTCGCTTGCCCCGACATCCCTCGCCCCTCTCGTTGGTCTCTGGGTCCGGACGAGCTTAGGCCAGAGAGCCCGGACCGGACAAACGCTGGTTGCGCGGGCGCCGCAGCGATCGAGCGAGCGCAGGACCTTGGACTTGGCGTGCCCCGGCGCGCGCCTCAGCTCTTGCCGAGCAGGCGGCGGATCGGCTTGGTGAGCGAGCTCACCAGGCGCGCGGCGTCGCCGCCCCGGGTATAGCTCAGCTGCAGGATGCGGCGCTCGCCGACGTAGGGCTTGTGGCCGTGATAGGAATGGTCGGTGCGCCGGAACGCCAGCATCGCGCCGCCCTCGGGCACCGATTCCGCGGCGTAGTCCTCCATGTCGGTCGCCGAGCGCAGCATGCGCAGCCGGCCGCCTTCGTGCGGCCAGTGCTGATTGAAGTAGAACAGCACCGTGATCACCTTGGACTTGTGATCGGTGTGGATGTTGCCATCGGTCGCCTCGGAGTGGCGCCGGATCGCGATCGTCGGATGGCAGCCGCCGAGGTCGACCCCGAACTTGGCGCCGAGGTGGCTGGCGAGCTCCGCGCCTCGGAGCGCCTCCAGCAGGGCGGCGAACGAGGGGCCGTAGCGCAGGCCCTCGGGCGGGAAGTTGCCGGGCTTGGCGATCTGCGGGAAGTCCTCGTTGAGCGCGACCAGCGCGGCCGGGCGAAGGAAGCGCGGCACCATGAGGAAGTCGAACGGATCGCGCTGCAGGGGCGCGGCGGCCAAGGCTTCGAAGTCGAACAGCTCGCCTTCGAACCGCGCCGCTCCGCTATCGATCGCCCTGGCGGAGGCCGTTGCCATGTCTTGCATCCCAAAATCTGCGACGAGCGCGCTGCGCGCTGGCGCTTAGGTAGCAACTTCCGCTCGCCGAGACCAGCTTCAGGAGCGCGACGGCTGGTCTCACCGGGGCTGGCTGGTGGCGTTCGCCGCCCGGCTCGCGTATGAGAGCCCCGTCGCGGTCGGTGGGCCAGCAGGAGAGCAGGCCGGTGCAGGGCGTCTGGCGGGAGTATCTGGGGCAGCCGTTGGAGGCGGCGCTCCTGCCGTTGCCGCGCGCGCGCCGCAAGGCGATCGGGCGCTGGCTGCGCGGACGCGAGGAGTTCCGCAAGCTGCAGCGCACCGACCACGTGCTGATGTCCTGGGGCAAGAGCGGCCGGACCTGGCTCCGGGTCATGCTGTCGCGCTTCTACCAGGTCGCCTACGGCATCCCGGACGGCCGCATGCTCGAGTTCGACAACCTCCACCGGCTCGACCCCAGGATCCCCTGCCTGTTCTTCACCCACGGCAACTATCTGCGCGACTACACCGGCAACTGGACCACCAAGGAGGAGTTCTACGGCAAGCGGATCCTGATGCTGGTGCGCGACCCGCGCGACGTCGCGGTCTCGCAGTACTTCCAGTGGAAGTACCGGATGCGGCCGGTCAAGAAGCTCCTCAACGACTACCCGCCGCACGGCGCCGAGCTGTCGGTGTTCGAGTTCGTCATGAACGCCGAGGCCGGGCTGCCGAAGATCATCGAGTTCCTCGAGATCTGGCAGCGCGAGCTGCCGCGGGTCGCGGGCTCGCTCGTGGTGCGCTACGAGGACATGCGCGCCGATCCCGCGGCCGCGCTGCGCCGGGTGCTGGCCTTCCTCGGCACGCCCGGGACCGAGGAGCAGATCGCGGACGCGGTCGCCTATGCCTCCTACGACAACATGAAGCAGCTCGAGCAGAAGAAGGTGTTCTGGCTGAGCGGGACCCGGCTCGCCGCCGCCGATCAGGCCAACCCGCAGTCCTACAAGGTGCGGCGCGCCAAGGTCGGCGGCTGGCGCGACTACTTCACCGACCAGGAGACCGCGGCCATCGACGCCGTGCTCGCCGCTAGGCCCATGCCGCCGTTCGGCTACGGCGCGGCGGCGCCCGCCCGCCAGCGCGCCTGAGCCCGCCGCAGCCGGCCCTTGCCGGTCCGATCGGCAGGCGTGCTACAAGGGGCCGAACGGCACCAGGGAGGATACCGATGGCCGCGCCCGTCAGTCGCGAAGGCTCGTTCGTGATCATCGCCGAGTTCGAGGTCAAGCCCGAGGCGCTCGAGCGCTTCCTGGAGCTCGCGACCGTCGACGCCAGCCAGTCGGTGGCGAGGGAGCCGGGCTGCAGGCAGTTCGACGTCACGGTCGACCAGGCAGGCCATCGCGTCGTCCTGTACGAGGTCTACGACGACGCGGCCGCGTTCGACGCCCATCTGCAGACGCCGCACCTCAAGACCTTCCGCGACGGCATCGAGCCCCTGATCGTCAGCCGCAACGTGCGCCGCCTGACCCGCGTGCACGGCTGAGGTGCCGGCGCGATGACCAAGGTCCTGGTCGCGATCCCGCGCGTCCACGAGGCGACCCGCGCCGGGCTCGAGCGCCTGCAGGCCGCGGGCTGCGAGCTCGTGCTCAATCCGCACGGCCGGACGCTCCGCGAGGACGAGCTGATCGCCATGCTGCCCGGCTGCTTCGCCACCATCGCCGGCGGCGAGCGCTACAGCGAGCGGGTGTTCGCCGCCGCGCCGGAGCTCAAGGTGGTCGCCCGTATGGGGGTCGGCTACGACGCGGTCGACGTCGCCGCCGCGACCCGGCACGGTGTCGCGGTGGCGATGGGCTTCGGCGCCAACCACGAGGCGGTCGCCGACATGGCGTTCGCCCTGATGGCGGCGCTCAGCAACCGCCTGTTCGCCTATCACCAGGAGGTCATGGAGCGCCGCTGGGGCGGCCACTTCCAGCCCGGTCTGTGGCGCTCCACGCTCGGCATCATCGGCCTCGGCCGGATCGGGCGGGCGCTGGCACGCCGCTGCCGGGGCTTCGAGATGCGCGTGCTGGCCTGCGATCCGATCGCCGATCCGGCGGCTGCCAAGGCCGAGGGCGTCGAGCTGGTCGAGCTCGAGCGCGTCCTGCGCGAGGCGGACTTCGTCTCGGTCCACGCGCCGCACAGCGGCGAGACCGACAAGCTCGTCAATGCCGAGCGCCTCGCCCTGATGAAGCCCAGCGCCTTCCTGATCAACACCGCGCGCGGCGGCCTGGTCGACGAGCGGGCGCTCTACGAGGCGCTGGCCGCAGGCCGGATCGCGGGCGCCGGCCTCGACGTGTTCGAGGTCGAGCCGCTGCCGGCGGACTCGCCGCTGCGCAGCCTCGCCAACGTGATCCTCACGCCGCATTGCGCCGGCGGCAGCATCAGCGCGGTCGCCCTGATGACCGAGCGCTGCGTCGACAGCATCCTCGCGATCCGGGAGGGTCGCAGCCCGGGCGACGAGTTCCTTCTCAACCCCGAGGTGCTGCGCTGACGCGTCGCTCGGTCGCGTCGAGGTCGTCGACGTAGCGCGCGATCAAGGCCGCCTTGTCGAGCACCAGCCGGGCGCGACCGATCTGCCGCTGGAGCCGCAGCTCCACGGTCGCGCCGAGCGCCGGGTCGAGCGCCGCCTCGCTGATCTGACGCGCCCCGATGCAAAGCCGGAGCGCGCCGGCGGCGCCGATCGCGATCGGTTGCCCGACCTGGCAGGGAAGCGCCGCGAGCCGCCGCTCGGCGCGCGCGGCGTGGACCGGCAGCCGGTCGGCGAGGTCCTCGCGCAGCCAGCGCCAGACCTGGCGCGCGGCCTCGGTGCTCATCGGTCGGCAGGCGCCGTCCGCATCCTGGCGCAGGACACGGAACGGGAAGATGGTCGAGGCGCCGTCGCGCTGCGCCGGCTCGACCGGCTCGAGGAGCGGGGCCGCCGCGAGCGCCGCCCGGATCGCCGCGCCGAGCTCGCCCACGATCCGCGTGCGCAGCGCTTCCGGCACGGCATCGAGCGCCGCCATCTCGAACAGCGCGGCGCGCCAGCGGAACAGCAGTCCGAGGTTCGGGCGCGGCGGCAGGACCGCGCCGATCGGCTGCCAGGCCGCGGGCCATTCGGCCCGGGCGAAGTACTGAGCGAAGCCCGCCGGCAGGGGCGGGACCTGGGCGATCCCGGCGGCGAGGCGGGCCGGCACCAGGAGCGCGCCCGCGAAGGGTGGTCCCATCGCAAACTTGGACCCGGTGACCAGCACCATCCAGCCCTGCTCGAGATAGCTCCGGATGCGCTCTGGGCGCAGCCGCAACTGGCAGGCGTCGACCACCACCTCGATCCTGGCGCCATGGCGCGCGCAGAGGGTGCGGACGACGCCCGGGCTCGGCGCGGCGAGACCGCTCTTCGAGGCATCGAGCAGATGGACCAGGCAGCGGGCGCCGTTCGCGACCGCGCGCCGCACCCGCGCCGCGACCTCGGTATCGATCGCGGCGAGCGGGCGGGCGGCGCCGTCCGGGCCGCGGATCTCGACCGTCTCGACCGCCACTCTCCCCGGCGCGAGCCCCGCAATCGCCTCGCCCTTCGCGACCGCCGCGCCGTGGGGCGTCTCCAGTGCGAAGTGCCGCCCTCCGGCGGCATCCGGGACACCGCTTCCGGTCTCTTCCGGCGCGATCACGAGGTTGACCAGGCGCCGGTCGCCACGCCTTGCGAGATGGAGCGCCGCGAGCTCGCCGTCGGTGCCCGACGGCGTCAGCACGACCTCGGTGCCCATAAGATCGCCCGCGCCGCAGCGCGCGAGGACCTCGCGCTTGATGTCCGCGACCGACGCCCCGAGCGCGGTCTCGAGGCGGCCGGCGCGGCCGGCCCGCAGCAACGCCTGGCGCAGCGCCTCGACCGCGCGGTAGGCGGGCGCCGAGATCGTCGAGGCGGTCGAGGACGCGAACGCCAGCACCTCGGGGCTCGGCACCGCGCCGCAGCCGTAGACATTGAGGCCGGTCGCCGGGTCGAGGCGGAGCCGGCTGCCGCCGCCGCTGACCAGGAGGTGCTCGCTCGGGGCGGCCAGCTCAAGGAGCTCGTGCGGCAACGGGTCGCCGGTGCCGGATCGCGCCTCGATCGCGCCGCCGTCGAGGCGCTCCAGCTCGGCCGGCAGGCGATGCCATTCGGGGACGCCCTCGGCCGCGACCCGGTAGGCAGCCTGCAGCCAGTCCGGCAGGGCCTGCAGGCCCGCTTCGCGCGTGCGCACCGGGAGCAGGCCGGCGTAGCGGGCGGCGACCCGGCAGGCCAGCAGGGTGCCGTTCCGGCGCTGGGCTGCGGTCTGCGCTGCGGCGCCCAAGCGGTGCCAGAGCACCAGCTCCAAGGCATGGCGGATCACGAGCGCGGCGCAGGTGGGCTCGGCCAGAGCGGAGGGATGGAGGACGATGCGCTCCCCCGGGACGACGCGAAACGGCAGCTCGAGGCTCGAGTTGACCGCGAAGCCGGTTCCGGCGCAGAGCGGGCGCAGCTCCGGACGGCGGCAGGTCAGGCGGATCGCGAGCCGCAGATGATCCGGGGTCCCCGCCGCGATGCTCGGCGCCGCGGGCGCGCGGAACCCGTCCTCCGGGTTCTCCGGCTGGGCCTGCAACCTGGCGGCGCGGTTTGCCGCTTCCCTCACGCGCGCACCATCAGGCCGCCGTGGTGGTCGCGCCCGGCGCGTCGGCCAGACGGCGCTCGCCGCAGGCGACGACCGCATCGAGCAGGCAGTCGAGGTCGGCCGCGGTCGTGCGATGGTTGGTGATGTTGACCCGGATCGCGAGGCCGCCGGGCAGGCGCGCGGTCGAGGGCGCCGCGACCCCGCTCTCGTGGAGATCGGCGACGATCGCGGCGTTGAGGCGATCGAGCTGATCCTGCGCGAGATCGGCCTGCCAGAAGCGGAAGCAGACGATGTTGAGCGCGACCGGCGCCAGCAGGCGCAAGCGCGGATGCTCGAACACGCGGGCCGCGAGATGCTGGGCCTCGCGGCAGTTCGCGGCGATCGCCGCGCCGAGGCGGCGCGTGCCGTGCTCCTCGAGCGTGAACCAGACCTTGAGCGCGCGGAAGCCGCGCGACAGCTCGGGTCCGAAGTCGCAGAACCAGGGCTCGCCGCCCGCGAGCCCGCGGGTCGTGCGCTCGAGATAGCCGGTGTGGAGCGCGAAGGCGTCGCGGTGCAGATCGCCGCGGCGGACCAGGACGCAGCCGGCGTCGTATTGAACGTGCAGCCATTTGTGGAAGTCGAAGGCCAGCGAGTCCGCGCGCTCGATGCCGGCGAGAGCGGGGCGGTGCTCGGGGCTGAGGATCGCGAGCGCGCCGAACGCGCCGTCGACGTGCAGCCAGAGCCCGTGCTCGGCCGCGATCTCGGCTAGCGTGCCGAGGTCGTCGATCGCGCCGGTGTTGACCGTGCCGGCGGTAGCGACGACGCAGAACGGCTTGCAGCCGAGACGCCGGTCGGCGGCGATCGCCCGCCGCAGCTCCGCCACGTCCATGCGGTAGTCGGCGCCGACCGGGATCGAGCGCAGCGCGCTGCGGCCGAGCCCCAGGAGCTCGAAGGCGCGGACGACGCTGCCGTGGGCCTCGCTCGACGCGTAGCCGACCAGGCGCGCCGGAACGGCGCCGACGCCGTCCGTCCGGACCTCGCAACCGGCGAGGTGATGGCGCGCGACGGCGAGCCCGATCAGCGTCGCCATCGAGGTGCCGCTGACCAGCAGGCCGCTCGTGCCGACCGGCAGGCCGAACAGCTGCCGGCACCACTCGATGACCTGACGCTCGACGTAGATCGCGCCGTGATCGCGCCCGCCGAGGTTGGCGTTCATGGTCGCGGCGAGGATCTCGGCCAGGAGATTGCCGGCGGTGCCCGCGCCGTGCACCCAGCCGAAGAAGCGCGGATGGATGTTGCCGGTGGCGTAGGGCAGGATCGAGCGCAGCGCTACCGCGGCCGTCGCCTCGGCGCCCCGGCCCTCGAGCGGCAGCGGCGTCGAAAGCGCCTGCCTCACCGCGTCCGGCACCGGCTGCCACACCGGCCGCTCGCGCACCGTGCGCAGATGATCGAGCGCCTGGTCGAGCAGGCGATGGGCGAGCCCGGCGAACGCGGCCCAGTCGGTCGGGTCGAGCGAGCTGTCCGAAGGAGCTGGCATGGCACCCCGCCGAGCCGTGGTCCGGGCGCCTTGCGCCTGCTCCGACCCTAGTCGAGCGGCCTTAAGAAACGGTGTTCGGCAGGCCGTGGGGCGCCGACCCAACCCACGGTTTGGCTCGGGCCTGCCCCCAGGGCCAGCGCCGCGGCGCCGGTCCACCCTCGGAGCGCCCAACGGGGAACAATCCGCATGCGCGCGTGTTCTAATGCGGTGAGAAGCTGCGCTGCCGTCGCGCAAAAAGCGCGCCTCCCGGGGCAACGCTCTGAACGTCCGCGACCATCGCTCTGGGGTCGAAAAGGCCAATGAGGTCCGTCGTCAAAGCCATTCCCTACGCCGTCGTGGTGATCTCGATCGGATTCCTCGGCTTGGTTGCCGGCAGCTATCTGGTCTACGTCAACGCGTTCCCGGCAGGTCATCTGACCGACGCCTATCGGGGCGGCCACGCTCTGCTCGACAAGTGGAGCAAGTGGGAGCAGGCCTATCCGACCGAGTTCTGGCAGCCGGCGCGCCGCGAGGCGAGCGGGGTCACGGTCTACGACCCCGCGCGTGCGGCGAACGGCCTCACCCTCTACACCACCGGCGGCGGCCAGCGGGCGGTGCTGATCTCGATGACCGGCGAGGTCGTGCATGAATGGAACCTGCCGTTCAGCGCGGTCTGGGACGAGACCGCGGCGGTCAAGCAGCCGCAGCCCGACTCGCTGATCTACTTCCGCAAGGCGCATCTCTATCCCAACGGCGACCTTCTGGCGATCTACGAGGCCGCCGGCGATACCCCTTGGGGCTACGGCCTGGTCAAGTTGGACAAGAACTCCAGGCCGATCTGGAAGTACCTGCAGCATGCCCACCATGATCTGGACGTCGGGAGCGACGGCAGGATCTACGTGCTGACGCATGAGATCCGGTCGACGGAGATCCGCTACTGGCGACATCTGGCGACGCCGCGCATCGACGACTTCGTGGTGGTGCTGTCCCCCGAAGGCGAGGAGCTGCAGAAGATCTCGGTCGTCGACGCCTTCATCGCGTCGCCCTTCGCGCGCATGGTCAACCAGGTCGCGTGGTACACGGAGGGCGACTACTTCCACACCAACTCGATCGACCTGCTCGAGCCGGCGGCGGCGAGCGCGCTCATGCCGGGCGCCCGCCAGCCGGTGCTGCTGTCGATGCGCGAGCTCGGCGCGATCGGCATCCTCGACCTCGCCGACGAGCGCTTCGGTTGGGCGCTGCGCGGATCCTGGGTCGGCCAGCACGATCCCGACCTGCTGCCCAACGGCAACGTGCTTCTGTTCGACAATTACGGCCACTATGGCGAGGGCGGCATCTCGCGCGTGATCGAGTTCGACCCCCACTCGCAGGGGATCGTCTGGCAGTACACCGGGGACAACGACCAGCCGTTCTCCAGCGGGGTGCGCTCGGAGCAGGAGCGTCTCGCCAATGGCAACACGCTGATCACGGAATCCGAGGGCGGGCGGCTGTTCGAGGTCACGCCCGAGGGCGAGATCGTGTGGGAGTACCTGAACCCGGTGCGCGGCGGCGCCGCCGGGGAGCACATCGCGGTGGTCTCGTGGGGACAGCGGATCGATCCGGCGACGCTCGATCCCGACTTCCTCCCGGCGCCGACGAGCTGAATGGCACGGGCATGGCGCAGGCAGGCTGGCAGGAAGGTGGCGTGATGCCCACGCCGACGGCCCCCGCCGGCCGGACCCGGCCCGCGCGGACGCGGGTCGCGGGCGCGCTCGCCAGGGCCCTGCCGTTCGCCCTGCTGCTGCTGGCGATCGCGTTCCTGGCCTTCGTCGCCGGCAGCTTCCTGACCTTTACCGGCGCGCCCCCGGCCACCTACCTGACCGACGCCTTCCGCGGCGGCCAGGCGCTGCTGGAGAAGCAGACCCAGTACGACACGCCGTTCCCGAGCGACTTCTGGCAGCCGGCGCGGACCGAGGCGCGCGGGGTCACGACCTACGATCCCGCCCGCGCGTTCGACGGCTTCACCCTCTACACCTCCGGCCACGCGCAAAAGGCGTTCCTGGTCTCGATGGACGGCGAGGTCGTGCACGAATGGCAGCGGCCGTTCAGCGCCGTCTGGGACGACCAGCGCCGCGGTCCAGGACCCGCAGCCCGACGATCTCGTCTACGTCGAGAAGGCGGTGCTGCTGCCCAACGGCGACCTGCTGGCGCTGTACGTCGCGATCGGCACCTCGCCCTGGGGTCTGGGCCTGGCCAAGCTGAACCAGGACTCCGAGGTGGTCTGGAAATATCTGCAGCAGGCCCACCACGACTTCGACGTCGGCGCGGACGGCAGGATCTATGCGCTGACCCACGAGATCCGCACCGATCGGGTCGCGGGCCACGAGCATCTGGCCCCGCCGCGGATCGACGACTACGTCGTGGTGCTCTCGCCCGAGGGCCAGGAGCTGAAGAAGGTCTGGCTGCTGGGCGCGCTCGCGAGGTCGCCCTACGCCGCGATGCTCAGCACCGTCCCCTGGTACATCGGCGAGGGCAAGGGCGACTTCCTGCACACCAACTCGATCGACGTGATCGGCGCCGATCGGGCGAGCCAGCTGCCGTTCGCGTCGCCCGGTCAGGTCCTGCTGTCGCTGCGCGAGATCGGCGCGATCGTGCTGCTCGATCTCGAGCGCGAGGAGATCGTCTGGGCGCTGCGCGGCCCCTGGATCCGCCAGCACGACGCCGACCTCCTGCCGGACGGCCGCATGCTGCTGTTCGACAACGAGGGGGCGGACGGCGGCCGGTCCCGCATCCTCGAGTTCGACCCCGCGACGCTCGAGATCACCTGGTCCTACGAGGGCGACGACGAGCACGGCTTCTACAGCCGGGTGCGCTCGGCGCAGCAGCGCCTGCCCAACGGCAACACGCTGATCACCGAGTCCGACGGCGGCCGCCTGTTCGAGGTCACCCGGGAGGGCGAGATCGTCTGGGAGTATCTCAATCCCGAGCGCGGCGGTGATGGCGGCGAGCTGATCCCGATCGTCTCCTGGGGCCAGCGCATCACTCCTGCGGCGCTCGACCCCGGCTTCCGTGAGTTCCTGACCAACTGAGGGAGAGGCAACCATGAAGATCCTGACGACGATCGCTCTCGCGGCGCTGCTCGCGGTCGGCGGGGCCCTGCCCGCCGCCGCCTACGTCGGCCCGGGCGCGGGCCTCAGCCTGCTGGGCGCGTTCTGGGGACTGCTGCTGGCGGTCGGAGCCGCGCTCGGCTTCGTGATCCTCTGGCCGTTGCGGCGCCTGTTCCGGCGTGGCCAGGCGCAGGCGCCGGAGCAGACGCCGGTCGGCCAGCCTGCCGGCGAGGCTCTGCCGGTCGGAGCCGAGCCGCGCTCGCGCGCGCTGTAGGACAGGCGCTAGCGTCGATCGGAACGGGGCCACAGCCATGGGCATCTTCGATCTCCCGGCACCCTTGCTGTCGTGGCTCGACGGCGGCCTCGGCGCGGTCGCCCCGCCGACGCTGCGGCTCGTGCTCTGGGGCCTCTCGGCGGCGTGGTCTCGATGGGGCTGTACTGGCTGCTGTCGCCGCAGCGGGCGATCGCCGGCGCCAAGGCGGACGCGATCGTCGCGCGGCGCGCGCTGGACGCCTACGACGGCGAGTTCGCCGCGGCCTGGCCGCTGATCCGCGACATGCTGCGGCTCGCGCTGCGGCAGCTCCGCCTCGTGCTGTGGCCGGCTCTGCTGGCCTCGGCCCCGGCGATCTGCCTGCTCGCCTGGGCGAGCTCGAACTACGGCTACAGCTTCCCGGGCACGCTCGCCGAGGTCGCCGTGCGCACCTCGCCCGGCGAGCTCCAGGCCGCGCTGGTGCAGACTCCGCCGCCCTCGCCGGTACCGCGCCCGGCGCCGCCGGCGCCGCACATCGTCGTGGCCGACGAGGCCGGGCAGGTGGTTGGCAGCATCCCCTGGGCGGCGCCGATCGCGACCATCCACAAGCGCCAATGGTGGAACCTGCTGGTCGGCAATCCCGCCGGCTACCTGCCCGACGATGCCAAGGTCGAGCGCATCGAGCTCGGGCTCGCGCCGAACGAGTACCTGCCGTTCGGGCCGGCCTGGCTGCGGCCCTGGTACGGCGTGTTCTTCGCCGCGCTGCTCGCCGGCTCGCTCGCGCTCAAGCTCGGTGGCGCGGATCGAATGACCGCTCCGCAGGCGACGGCCGGCGACGGCTTTCGGGTGGCGCGCTGGGTCGACGCGCTCGGCGGCTTCATCGACCGGCACCAGGGTCTGTGGACCCGGCTCGGCGATCTCGAGACCAGGCTGCTCGCCGACGAGCTCGGCACGGTCGCGATCGAGCGGCCGATCTACGTCAGCGGCCTCGCCCGCTCGGGCAGCACCATCCTGCTCGAGCTGCTGTCCCGCCACGAGGCGGTCGCGACCCATCGTTATCGCGACTATCCGCCGGTGTTCACGCCCTACCTGTGGAACCGGCTGCTCGAGCGCACGCCCCAGCGCGCCGCCGAGCCGGTCGAGCGCACCCATCGCGACGGCATCAAGATCACGCCGGAGAGCCCGGAGGCGCTGGAAGAGATCCTGTGGATGAGCTTCTTCCCGCAGCTGCACGACCCGGCGGCCTGCGCGGTGCTCGACCGCACCACCCGCAACCCGCGCTTCGAGAGCTTCTACCGCGACCACATCAGGAAGCTGCTGCGGGTACGCGACGCGCGCCGCTATCTCGCCAAGGGCAACTACAACGTCACCCGGCTCGGCTACCTGCACGAGATCTTTCCCGACGCGCGCTTCGTGATCCCGGTGCGCGAGCCGCTCTGGCACATCGCCTCGCTGATGAAGCAGCACGCCCTGTTCTGCACGGGCGGGCGCGACAACCCGGAGGCGGTGCGCCACCTGCAGCGGGTCGGCCACTTCGAGTTCGGGCTCGACCGGCGCCCGGTCAATGCCGGCGACGCTGCGGCGATCGAGCAGGTCCTCGCCTGCTGGCGGGACGGCGCCGAGGTCGAGGGCTGGGCGCGCTACTGGAGCCACATCTATGGTCACGTCGCGGATGCGCTGGACGCCGACCCGAAGCTGAGGGACGCCGCGCTGATCGTCCGCTTCGAGGACCTCTGCCGCGCGCCCGAGGCGACCATCCGCGCGCTGTTCGAGCACGGCCAGCTGGCGCTCGCCGAGACGGCGCTCGGGCAGCTCGCCGGGATGCTGCGCTTTCCGTCCTACTACCAGCCGCGCTTCAGCGCGGAGGAGCGCGCGCTGATCGACCGTCTCACCGGGGCCACGGCCGCGCGCCTCGGCTACCGGGCACCGGCCGCGGCCGCGCCGCTCAGCGCGCGAGCTTGAAGAACGGCGCCGGGGTCAGCAGCCGGTTCTCCTGCGCGAGCAGGTAGCCCGCCTCGGCGCTGAGCTTGAGGAACGCCTGCCACTCGGGATCGGCCTGCATCGCGGCGCGCTTCCTCGCCCGGTCGGCGGCGTCGTCGTAGACCCAGACGTGGACATAGCTGTTGATCGGACCGGTCTCGGTGATGCCGTAGAGCAGCGGCGGCCCGAGATGGCGCTCCTGGGGCGCCTTGCCGTGCTGGGCGTAGAGCTCGAGCTGCTTGGGCAGCGTGCCGGGCTTGACGGTGTAGGTGCGGTGGTCGAACAGCATGGCTTGGCCTCCCGGGATGGAACCGGGCCGATCGTGCCCGAGCGGCGCTCAAAGGGCCAGCCCGATGACGCTCCGGCCGGCTCAGCCGCCGCGAGGACAGCTTCTCGGCTCGGGCCTCCCGGATCTGGCGTCCTGGCGGGCGGAGATCTCGGCCGGCTGAGACTCGGCACGCGCGCAACCGCTTTGGCGAGGCCAGCTTCGGACCCGCTCGCGGATCCTGGCGCGCTCGGACTCGGGCGAAGACGCTCATCGTCTGACGGAGCGCCCGGCGCTCGGTGGTGGTGGCGTCCACGCCTGCCGATCGAGGTCGAGGTCACGCCCTGGCGTCGCCGGGGTGAACTGCGCGTCGAATGCGGCCGTGAGCCTGATTTCACCGATCGGTACCGTGGTGCCCCCGGCCGGACTCGAACCAGCACGGCCTTGCGGCCAACAGATTTTAAGTCTGCCGCGTCTACCGATTTCGCCACGGGGGCGCAAAGCGCAGGGCGGATCTTAGGCTGGCCTGCGGTCCGGTCAAGCTGCACCTCCCCGGGCTCCAGCGCGAGCATCAGACGGCGCCGCGCCTCAGCGCGGTGGTTTCTTCCCGCCGCGCGCCCGCGGCCAGCGGCGGAGATCCGGAGTATGCGCAGCCTTCGGCCGCAGCCCCGAAGCCCGGCGGCGGAGGAGCGAAGCCTATCGGCTCTCGACCGCGGCCCCGGAGCGCCGCGGCAGATCCGGAGCGCAGCCCTCGGCCGCCGCCCGCACCTGCAACACCGCACCATCGGCGCCGGTCACCTCGACGTCCTGGCCCGCCGGCAGGTCCGGACCGGTCACGCTCCAGCTGCTGTCACCCAGCCGGATCCGCCCGCGACCGTGCGCGATCGGCTCGAGAAGGGTGAACCGGCGGCCGATGTACTGCGTGCCGCGGCGATTGAGGCTCGGCTGATCGCTCGGCGCGGGATGGGCGTCGCGCCAGCGCCGCCAGCCGAGCACGCTCGTGACCGACAGCGCGGCGAAGATCAGGACCTGATAGTCGGGGCCGATCTCCGGCCAAAGCCAGAGCAGGGTGCCGACCAGGGCGGCCGCGATGCCGAGCCAGAGGAACACGAAGCCGGGGGCGAAGGCCTCGACGATCACCAGCGCGCCGCCGAACGCCCACCAGTGCCAGAACAGCGGCTCGAGCACCGGCATCAGGGGTGCCCCGCGCCGTTCGCGGCGCCGTTCGGCTTGCCGAAGGCCTCGCGCGCGATCTCGCCGATGCCGGCCAGCGAGCCGAGCAGCGAGGTCGCCTCGAGCGGCAGGAACACCACTTTCTGGTTGGGCGAGGTGGCGAACCGGCCGAAGGCCTCGACGTATTTCTGGGCGACGAAGTAGTTGATCGCCTGGCGGTCGCCGCGGGCCAGCGCCTGGCTCAGCATCGCGGTGGCCTTGGCCTCGGCCTCGGCGGCGCGCTCGCGCGCCTCGGCGTCGCGGAACGCCGCCTCCTTGCGGCCCTCGGCCTCCAGGATCGCGCCCTGCTTCTCGCCCTCGGCCTTGAGGATCGCCGCCTGGCGCAGGCCCTCGGCCTCGAGGATCGAGGCCCGCTTGTCGCGCTCGGCCTTCATCTGCCGCGCCATCGAGTCGACGAGATCGGTCGGCGGCGCGATGTCCTTGATCTCGATCCGCGTCACCTTGACGCCCCAGGGCGTGGTCGCGTCGTCGACCGTGTGCAGCAACTGCGCGTTGATCCGGTCGCGCTGCGAGAGCAGCTCGTCGAGGTCCATCGAGCCCATCACCGTGCGCAGGTTGGTCATCGCCAGGTTGAGGATCGCGATCTCGAGCCCGCTCACCTCGTAGGCCGCCTTGGCCGCGTCCAGGATCTGGAAGAACACGACGCCGTCCACGGTCACCATGGCGTTGTCCTTGGTGATCACCTCCTGCGAGGGCACGTCGAGCACCTGCTCCATCATGTTGAGCCGCGCGCCGACCGCCTCGACGAAGGGCGTGATCACGTGCAGCCCCGGCTGCAGCGTGCGCACGTAGCGGCCGAAGCGCTCGACCGTGAACTCGCGCCCCTGCGGCACGACCTTGACGCCCATGAACACCGTCACCAGCGCCAGGCCGAGCAGCACCAGCACCACCAGCGTGAACCCGCCGATCATCCCGAACTCTCCGATCCCGCCATCCACGGGCGTTGTCCCCGGTCACGCTTAAGGAATGCTGAACGCCGCCCCGGGAGCGGAGCGCGCGCCGAGCGACCGGCGCGAACGGGCTTGTATTCGGCCGGGTGGTCGGATAGGAGGCGGCGAGCCGTGCCGGCGCGGCGACGGCGCGAGCCAGCAGGAGAGATGCCCTGAACGAGACCGGTGAACCGGGCGCCGAGGAGGTCCGCGGCTGGCCGGCGGCGCCGGTCGCGGCGCGGGTCGGGTGGCTGCGCGGCCTGTACGACTGGTCCATGGCGCAGGCCGAGCGGCCCTATGCGCTCTGGATGCTGGCGCTCATCGCCTTCATCGAGAGCTCGGTCTTCCCGATCCCGCCCGACGTCCTGCTGATCCCGCTGGTGCTGGCCGCGCCTAGCCGCGCCTGGCTGATCGCCGGCGTCTGCACGGTGAGCTCGGTCGCCGGCGGCATGGCCGGCTACGCCATCGGCGCGCTCCTGTTCGAGGCCGTCGGCCGGCCGATCCTCGAGATCTACGGCTACGTCGAGCAGTTCGCCGAGTTCCGGGCGCAGTACAACGACTGGGGCGCCTGGATCGTGTTCGGCGCCGGGCTGACGCCGTTCCCCTACAAGGTGGTCACGATCGCGAGCGGCGTGACCGGGCTCGACCTCGTGACCTTCACGGTCGCCTCGATCGTCGGGCGCGGCATGCGCTTCTTCGCCGTGGCGGCGCTCCTCTGGTGGTTCGGCGTGCCGATCAAGCGCTTCATCGAGACCAATCTCGGCTGGCTCACGGTCGCGTTCTTCGTCCTGCTGTTCGGGGGATTCCTGGTCCTGAAGCTGCTCTAGCCAGCGGCGATGGCTAGCATCATTCCATGAATTCGCGTGCTCTCCCGCCGACCGCCGCCCTGCTCCTGGCGCTCGCCAGCGGCGCGATCCTGCTCAGCGTCCTGGCGCTGCAGTATCTCGGCGACCTGCCGCCCTGCCCGCTCTGCGTCTGGCAGCGCTGGCCGTATGTCGGGGTGGCGGCGCTCGGCCTGCTCGGCTGGCGCTGGCAGCCGCGCGTCCTGCTGGCGCTCGCCGCGCTCGCGCTGCTGGTCGGCGCCGGGCTCGGCGTCTACCACTTCGGGGTCGAGGAGGGCTGGTGGGCGCTGCCCGCGGGCTGCGCCGCCGGCGCCAGCGCGCAGAGCGTCGAGGACCTGAAGCGCCTGCTGGCCGAGGCGCCGCCGGCCTGCGATCAGGTGAGCTTCACCTTGCTCGGCCTGTCGCTCGCCGGCTGGAACGTCGTCGCCTCGCTCGCGCTTGCGGCCTACGCCCTCGCCGCGGCGCTGGGCCTCGGCCGGGATCAATCCGGATCAAGCACTGATCACCATTGATCCGATGCGCGGTCTCCGTTGATCGATGGATGGGGAGCCGATGGACGGTCATCGACTTGACGCGTGATCAGTCCTGCTTCGCGAATGTCTTGACAGGATTACGCCAGTCAGATGGATCGGCCTGGTGGCGTGATGCTTGATCGCGTGATGATCAGAGGGGAAGGGAGCTCGCGCGAAGGGTTGATGCACCACGGGACCTTTCCGATGGCGCAGTTTGTTCATCGAGTGACGCATCGAGTGGCGCATCGAGTTCTGTCGATGCGACGGATTCGTGCGCTCCGCCCAGCTCAGGGAGAGGGGATCGAAAAAGGTCCATGGATGTTAGCCTGACCCTGATTGACAGGAGAACGCAAGGCTCGCGGCGAGAACGGCAGAAAATCTGCCACCGCGGCAGAGGCTGCGGACGAGGCCGGTATCAATCCGACGGGCCAAATCAACCGGGTTGACCGGCGGAATCAACCGAGAGCGCTGTCGCGGCATGCGCCAGAAATGACGCGCCCTTTGCCCTTGCGACCGGCGGGCTTGACAGCGCCCGAGCGGGGGCTCCAACTCGCCGGATCCGGTCGCGCCGCGCGCGGCGATCGGCAAGCTCGCGACCGCAAGAACAAGGGAGGCAGACATGCGAAGCAGACTGGTGGCGGGGGCGGCGCTCGGTGCGGTGCTGCTGGCCGGCGCGCCGCTCGCGGCGCAGGAGCCGCTCGGCGCCGGCATGACGATCTACATGCAGATGGGCGGCAACCCCGGCGATGGTGCCACCCTGCCGCGCACCAACGGCGCCCGCGCCGCGGCCGCGGCCTTCGGGGTCGACAACCTGGTCGAGCAGTACTCCGGCTGGCTGCCCGAGCAGATGCTGAACCACTTCCGGGAGGCGCTCGCCGCCGACCCGGACTGCATCGTGATCATGGGCCATCCCGGCTCGGATGCCTTCGCCGATCTGGTCGCCGAGGCCGAGCAGCGCGACGTCGTGGTGACCAGCGGCAACGCGCCGCTCACCGAGCTGTTCGAGCAGTACCAGGCCGAGGGCTTCGGCTACGCCGGGGTCGAGCTCTATGCCGGCGGCTGGCTGACCGGCAAGAGGATGGTCGAGGTCGGCGACCTGCAGTCGGGCGACAAGGCGCTCGTCTACGGCCTGCTCGCGGAGGCCGAGCGCGGCCAGAGCGACCGCGGCGTGAAGGAGGCGCTCGAGGACGCCGGTCTCGAGGTCGACTACATCGAGATCAGCCCCGAGGTGAACAACGACGCCTCGCTCGCGGTGCCGATCCTCACGAGCTACCTCGCCTCGAACCCGGACGTGAAGGCGATCGGCACCCAGCACGGCAACGTCACCTCCTTCATCTCGAAGGCGCTCGAGGACGCCGGCAAGCAGCCGGGCGACGTCATCGTCGGCGGCATCGACCTCGTGCCGGCGACGATCGATGGCCTGCAGGACGGCTGGATCACCGTGGTCCTCGACCAGCAGCTCTACCTGCAGGGCTTCCTGCCGGTGACCCAGTGCGTGCTGTCGACGAAGTACGGGCTGACCGGCCTGTCGATCAACACGGGCTCGGGCGTGGTCACGCCGGAGACGATCGACGAGCTGGTCCCGCTGATCGAGGCCGGGATCCGCTGAGGCGAGGCGGCTCCGGGGCGCGGGCGGTCCTCGGCTGCGCCCCGGAGCGCCTTCGGTCAGCCGCCAGCAGCCAGGCGGTGAGCCGGTTCGGCGCAACCGCGGTGCCGGCGCGGCGCTGCCGCCGCGCGTCATGTCGGAGCCATCGCTCGCCGGCGACTGAACCGACCGGGCGCCGGAAACGTTATCCCGGGGACAGCTGTCAGAGCTCCGGAGGTGGGCCCCGTGGAACCGTTGGACGTTCTCAAGAGCGCCGAAGGCGGCGAGATCGTGAGCAACCTTGCGGCGGCGGCCGGGATCGCGCCGAGCGCGGCGGAGGAGGCGCTGCGCGCGCTCTTGCCCGAGCTTGGCCGCGCCCTCAGGCGGACCGGCGAGAGCCGGAGCGGCGCCGCCGCGGTGCACGCCGCGATGGGCGACCGGCGCTACGCGCGCTACGTCGAGAGCCCGGCGACGCTCAAGGAGCCGGCCGCGGCCGAGGATGGCGAGCGGGTCCTGGACGAGATCCTGGACGACGACGACCGGCGCGCGCTGGTGCGGCGCATCGCGGCGGCGACCGCTCCCGACGAAGGCGAGGTGCGTGAGCTGCTGCCGCGCGCCGCGGCGCTCGCCGTGGCGGTGCTCGGCGGCCGGCTGCGCGACCCCGAGGCTTCGTCCGACCCCAACTCGTCACCCAAGATCCCGTGGTTCGGCACGCGGCAGGACGACCGGTTCGAGGCTCCGCTCCTGAATGCGCTGGCGCGCCTCTTCGAAGCGGAGGAGGAGGAGCGGCCGCCCGAGCAGCGCTGAGCGGGCCGCCGCCGCCGGTCAGTCGTCCGGCCGCGCGCTCGCGCCGTCCTGCCACTTGGCGGCGTCGCTCGCCAGGCGCTCCGCCCCGCTCGCCAGGATGGCGGCGAGCCGGGCCGAGTTGTCGGCCGAGATGCCGGCCCGGTAGTGAGGGTCGGTGAGCGGCCGCCGCGCATCCGCGAGGAAGCTCTCGCCGGCGTGCCAGCCGATGCCGCGCAGGAAGCGGTCGGTCAGGCTGCGCCGCGGCGGGGTCAGGCCGAGGGGGTCGTGCGCGATCCGCTCGACGTGGTCGAGCATGTGGTCGTCGTACTGCCGCAGGCGCTCCGGCCACGCGAACCAGCGCTCGAAGGCCGCCCGGGTCGCGCGCAGCTCGCGCGAGGCGCCCACGACGCCCGCTGACCCGCCCGTCATCGCCTCGGCGAAGACCCGCGCGATGTCGCGGTAGCCGGTCGCGAGCTTCGCCTGCCAGGGCTCGGGCCGGCCGGCCGCCCGCAGCTGCCAGAGCACCCGGGTCGCGATCGCCTCGGCGGTCGCCTCCCGCATCCGATGCATCAGGAGCAGGTCCTCGACCGGAAAGCTGCGGTCGTTGGAATAGGCCGGATGCTGCAGGACGTGGGCCAGCTCATGGGCCAGGAACACCGCCTTGGCGGCGGCCCCGAGCGCCGCCTGGAGCCCGATCAGGCGGAGCTCGGCGCGATAGTAGGCGGCGAGACCGGTGGCCGCATCGAGGCAGATGAGGACCTGCTTGGCGCCCGCCTTGCGCAGCAGCCACGCGCCGACCGGGCTGAGCGCGAGCGCTTCCGCCGCGTGCTGGATCGCGATCTGGGGCGCGCTGGCCGCCGGGTGCGCGCCCGCGGCGAGGCAGGCCTCCTCGGGATCGGGGATGATCCGCCGGATGCGCGCGGCGCGCCCCGGCTCGAGCGCCGGGCCGAGAGCCTGCCCCCGCTGCTCCTGTGCCGACCTCGACCGGCATGATTCCGGCCGCCGCGCTGACGGGTGGCGCCGGCAGGGCGAGCGCGCTCAGAGCGAGGCCGACGGCCAGGGCGATCCGGCCGAGCTGAGGTCGGGTCGGGAACAGCGGCATGCGGTCGGGCTTCCCAGTGACGATCGCGCCGTTGATCTACTTCTGGTTTCTTAACGAATTGTAAACAGGCAACCCCCTGCGTCCGCCTCATACCGTCTCGAACCGCCCGGTCAAGGGCTTTGACTTAAGGTCACCACGATGCCGCCCTTCTGAGCATGCGCGACCAAGGTCTGCGCGCCGGGAGCGGTCCGTGAACGCCGAGGTCGGCGCCGCCGGCTTGCGGATCGCCGCTCCGCCACACTAGGATCGCGGGACCGCAGCAGCGCAGGGGCCACCTCTCATGTCGCAAGCCGCCGTCCTTGAGCTCGCCCCGACCGGCGTCCTGCGCGCCGCCATCAACCTCAGCAACTTCCTCCTGGTCAGCGGCAGGAGCCCCGCGGGCGAGCCCGAGGGCGTCGCCCCCGACATGGCGCGGGAGGTCGCGGAGCGCCTGGGCGTGCCGGTCGCCTATGTGACGTTCGCCCGCCCGGGCGAGCTCGCCGACGCCGCCGGCCCGGGGTCTGGGACATCGGCCTGATCGCCGCCGAGCCGTCGCGCGCCGAGACGATCGCGTTCTCGCCGGCCTATGCCGAGATCGAGGCGACCTACCTCGTGCCCGCGGGCTCGCCGCTCCGCGACCATCGACGAGGTCGACCGCCCGGGCGTGCGGATCGCGATCGCGGCCCGGAGCGCCTACGACCTCTGGCTCAGCCGCCACCTCCGCCACGCGGAGCTGGTGCGCGCGCCGAGCCTCGATGCCTCCTGCGAGACCTTCGTCGCCGACCGGCTGGACGCGCTCGCCGGCCTCCGCCCGCGGCTGCTGCAGGACGTCGAGAAGCTCCCCGGCGCCCGCATCCTGGACGGCAAGTTCACCGCCGTGCAGCAGGCGGTCGGCACCGCCAAGGCCAACGTTGCCGGCGCCCTGTTCCTTCGCGACTTCGTCGAGGAGGCCAAGGCCTCGGGCCTGGTCGCGGGCTTGATCGAGCGCCATCGGATCCGCGGCCTCTCGGTCGCCCCGCCGGGTTGAGCGAGACTGGTCGGCTCAGGGTCGCTCCCGCAGGGGTCGGGCCCAGCTCATACCAGCCAAACGATGTTCCCGATCGTCGCGTCCTGCCACTCACCCCCACCCCAACCCTCCCCCATCGAGGGGGAGGGGGAAACAGGCCGGCCGCCGTCGTCTCCCTCCCTGGATCAAGGGGGGGATAGGGGGTACAAGGTTGTGGGGGGTGTGGTGGGGGGGGGGGTGTGGGTGGGGGGGGGGAGCTTCGCCGGATGGTAAGGCCTGCTGTGGCAGCAGAGGACGCGCTGCCGATCAAGGGGAGGAGGGGGTAGCCGACAGGCAGTCGTCCGCCGTCGTCTCCCTCCCTCGAGGGAGGAGCTGTGGGGCAGCAGCTGCGCGGCGATGGGGAGAGCTGTGCGCGGTGAGCGGCAGCTCGAGGGCGGCTGATGGTCAAGCAGGGCACGCTGGTCGACGCTCGCTGGTGCGCAGGTCGCGCGCCGCGGCCGGCGCCGGGCTCGAGAGCCCGGCCGACCGGACGCGCGCTGGAGCCGCGACGCGACCGGCAAGCATTTCGGCTCCAAGGCGCACGTCGGCGTCGACCAGGGCTCGCGGCTGATCCGCCGGGCGCGGCTGACGCCCGGCAACGTCAACGAGACCGTGGTCGCCGACGACCTGATCGCGGGCGACGAGCGGGCGGTCGAACGCCGACAAGGCGTACGACACCCAGGCGCGGCGGCGCCGCCTCAAGGCCGCCGGGATCAAGGACCGGATCATGCACCGGCCGCACAAGAACCGGGCGTTGTCGGCGCGCCAGCGCCGGCGCAACCGGCTGATCGCTCCGCTGCGGGCGGCGGTCGAGCCGCTGTCGGCACGCTCAAGCGGAGCGACGGCTGGGCGCGGGCGCGCTACCGGCGGCCGCCCGCAACGCGGTCACTCCAGTGCTGTGCCTGGCCTGCAACCTGCGCCGCGCCGAGGTCCTGACCCGATGAGCGCCGCGCCGCGCCAGCGCCGCCGCGGCGCGCAACCGGCATCCGACTGGGCGCGTGGCCCAGCCACCAGCGCATCAAAGCAAAGCAGAGGGGGAATCCCCTTGCGGGGGAGGGTCGGGGTGGGGGGAACGGTCAGAACTTCGTGGGAGTATAAGGCGGTTCCTGCGCTTGCGGCGTCGGTCGGCGCTGGAGCCGGCCGGCGAGCCGCAAGTGGCGAAGGCGGCGCAGCCGCGTGGGGTCTTCCATCGTCAGGTGGAAGATGACGGCGGCGAGGAACACGAGGCCGACCACGGCGCGCACCCAGAAGCCCTGCATGCCGGTCGCTACCAGGCCGGCCTCGATCATGCCGATGATGTAGGCGCCGACGTAGGAGCCGACGATCGTCGCCTTGCCGCCGAAGATCGAGGTGCCGCCGATGAAGACCGCGGCCATCACGGTGAGGAGGAAGCCGGAGCCCTGGGTGTTGAAGAAGTTCTTGTTCTCGGCGGTCAAGAGCACCGCGGCGAAGGCGCCGAGCACGCCCATGAGGGTGAACAGCTTGATCTTCTCGCGCCCGACGTTGACGCCGACCACGCGCGCGACGCTCACGTTGTCGCCGATGAACAGGAGGTGCTCGCCGAAGCGGTGGCGGTTGAGCACGAGCCATAAGGCGGCCGCGACCGCGGTCGCCCAGAGCGCCTGGACCGGCACGACGCCGATCCGGCCGACCAGGACGTCGTGGATCGCGAAGTCGTCGATCGTGCGGATCGCGTAGGACAGCCCGCCGGTGAGCACGGTGGTGATGCCGCCCCAGAAGAACTGGGTGGCGAGCGTCGCGATGATCGAGGGGATGCCGATCACCGCGACCAGGATGCCGTTGACCCAGCCGATCAAGGCACCGCCGGCGAGCGCCAGGAGGAGCGCGAGCCAAGTGAGCTCGTAGGTCTTGAACGCCCAGGCGAAGAGGAAGCCCGAGAACGCGATCACCGAGGGGAAGGACAGGTCGATCTCGCCGGCCGCGATCACCAGCGTGAGGCCGAGCGCCAGGATCAGCTGCGGCGGCACGGTGGAAAGGAAGGACATGTAGATGCGATAGCCGAGGAACACCTGGGGGGCGGCGATCATGAAGGCCGCGATCATCACCAGGCACACGCCGATGATCGGCAGGCCCTCGACCTTGAGCAGCGGCCGGGGGAGCGTCATGACGCCGGCGCGGCCTCGCGCCCGGCCTGCAGCTCGAGCAGGTGGCGGGTGAGACCCTCGAGCGACAATTCGCCCCTGGCGAGCACGCTCACGACCTCGCCGCGGTCGAGGATCACGAGACGATCGGCGAGCTCGTGGACGTGGGCGAGGTTGTGCTCGATGTAGATGCAGGCGCGGCCGGACTCCTTGATGCGCCGCACGAAGTCGAGGACCTTCTGGACCTCCTTCAGCGCGAGGGCCACGGTCGGCTCGTCGAGGATGATCAGGTCGGCGTCGAAGTACATCGCGCGGCCGATCGCGATGCCCTGGCGCTCGCCGCCGGAGAGGTCGCCGACCGTCGAACTCGGCGTCGATCCCGGCGCTGCGAAAGCCGATCTGCTCGCGCAGGATGCGGTTGGCGATCTGCTTCTGGCGGCGGACGTCGATGAAGCCCAAGCGGTTGGTGATCTGGCGGCCGACGAACAGGTTGCGCCACAAGCGGCTGCTTGTCGGCCAGCGACTTCTCCTGGTGGACCGCCTCGATCCGCAGATCGTGCGCGCGGCGCACCGAGTAGCGCTCCGGGTCGACCAGCCGGTCGCGGATGTAGAGGCGGCCGGCGGTCGGCGTCAGCACGCCGGTGACGATCTTGATGAGCGTCGACTTGCCGGCGCCGTTGTCGCCGATCAGGCCGACGATCTCGTTGGCGCCGACCGCGAGGTCGACCTCCTTCAGCGCGACCACGTTGCCGAACGCCATGTGGACGTTCTCCATGCGCACCGCATGGACGTAGTCGCGCCCGCTCACGGGCTCGCTCCCCCTGTCGGCGGCGCGGCTGATCGTACGCACGGCCTCCGGCCGGCAAGGCGCGGGCGACAAAGCGGGAAGCACGCCGGCGCGACCCCCGAGGGATCGCGCCGATTTGGCGCGTCGCTGGGCAGGTCGATCGGCACGGTCTCGAGGTCGATCAATTCGAGGAACTTCGCGACCCGATTGCGCTTGGTCCTGGTGTTCAGGACGTCAGTCTCGTTGCCGGCGGTGCGGTGCTCGACGTCGGTGAGCACGCAGAGGAGGGTCTCGCAGGCGCCGTTGTGGAGGTAGGGCGGGAGCGCGTAGATGCCGAGCAGCGAGGGCACGTTGTAGCCGTCGCCGGCGCCATCCTCGTCGTGGTCGAAGCCGAGGGCGTCGGGCAGGGCGAGCTCGCCGTGGGCGTTCGGAGCGGCGTTGGCGAACTCGGCCGCGCCGATGTTGCGGCCGAGCCGGTTGCCTTCGCCGCGGACGCCGATGTTGAACGAGCCGATGTCCTCGAGGAAGCCGTCGAGATACTGGGTCCCGATCGGGTTGGGCCGCTCGTCCGGCCCGTTCGGGTCGGTCTCGACGAAGACCTCGTCGGCGGAGCGGGCGGCGAGGTGAAGTTCTTGAAGCTCGTGGTCCAGTGGCTGCCGCCGTGGCATTCGTCGCAACCGGCCTCCGCGAACAGCTCGCGGCCGCGGGCGATCACGTTCGGGTTGACCCCGCCCTCGACCTCGGTGCGGTCGAGCGGCCCGTTCGGCGTGCGGATCGCGAGGCGCACCCACTCGCGCAGCGCCGCGAGCGCGTCCACGCCGTTCACGGTATGCTCGTTGCGCCCCTCGTTCGGCAGGACGCGAAGGCATTGATCACCGCGGGCGCGAGATTGATGTTGCCGCCGTCGTCGAACAGCAGGCCGTGATTCGGGTCGTTGGCGCCGCCCGGGCAACGGGCCCGGGCCGGAGACGTTGCGGATGTTGAGCTCGAAGTCCTCGACCTCGTCGAAGATCGCGGAGTAGTTCAGGACCCGTTGCTCGTCCGGGCTCGGCGGGGTTGAAGGTGGCGTTGAGCGGCACCGACTTGCGCGGGCCGGCGCCGAACACCCAGACCACGGCGTCGGTCAGGCCCTCGAAGTGGCAGCTCGCGCAGGCCTGCCAGCCCTCGCTCGAGAGCCGCTCGTCGGTCGAGACCGTGGCGCCGGGCGCGGTCGAAGTGGCCGCGCGACGAGAAGAACATCTCGGCCCCGACCTGGACCACCTCGTCGGCGGAACCCTGCTCGGGAGCTGGGATCACCGCGACCACCTCGTCGCTGGTCAGGTCGACCACCGAGACGTTGCGCGACACGAAGTTGGTGACGTAGGCGGTCTCGCCGTCCTCGGTGATCACGATGCCGCGCGGGTTCTTGCCCGCGTTCGCGCCCGCCGTCTCCGGGTTGTCCGGATCGTTGAGGTCGATGTAGCGGGTCGTGTCCCCATCGTCGGTGAAGCGCAGGGCGCCGGCGCGCGTGACGTCCAGCTTGACCAACAGATCGCTGCCCGCGGACACCACGTAGGCGTTGCCGGGGCCGCTCTGGGTGGTGAACGCGATCGCCCAGGGGTTGGCGAAGAACAGCTTCTTCTTCTCCTCGGCCCCCCGCCCTCCGGATCACGCGCGCCGAGGTGCAGGTTGAGCGCGCCACGGTCGCTCTGGCGGGCGCCGTTGACGCCGCTGAGGGAGTTGACGAAGGCGAAGGTGTCGAGGTTGAAGCGCAGCGGCGGCGACGGCGAGGCCGCGATGTTCGGCAGGTAGGCCCGATTGCCCCGGATCACGATGCTCTGCAGCTGGTTCGGGAACGCCGAGGCGGGCAGGATGCCGGGCGGCGAACGAAAAGACGGCTTCCTGGGGTGCCAGCGGAATCTGCGCCGCCGGCTGATAGTCGGCCAGATCGGTCGAGCTGGTGTCGATGTCGATCCGGCAGACCACCCCGATCTTGCCCTCGTCGTCACCCTGCTGGCCGTCGATGCGCGGGGTGAACGAGAAGGTGCGCGCGGTGTAGAGCTTGGTGCTGTCGGCGGTGACCGCGAGGCCGCGCGGCTGGAAATGGCGCCTCGCGTCGTCCTGGATGCAGTCCGGGCGAAGCGGGACGTGGCCCAGGATCTCCGGCCCGCCGCTCGCCTGCACGTCGATCACCGTGATCGTGTCCTGGCCGCTGTTCGCGACGAACGCGCGCTGGCCGTCGGGCGACACCACCACGCTCCAGGGCTCGGCGCCGGTGATCAGCTCGCCGTCCTCTTCGACCTCAAGGTTGGCCGGCGTCCCGTTCACGATCCGCAGCACGGTGACCGAGCTGCCGGCGGCGTTGGCGACGAAGGCGAAGTCGTTGCCCGCATCGATCGCGACGCTGCGCGGCTCGTCGCCGACCTCGATCGTGTCGAGGACCGCGTTGTTCGCGGTGTTGATGATGGTGACGCTGTCGTCGTCGGGGTTGACGACCCACAGCAGCCTCTCGTTGGGCGAGAGCGCGATCGGGCTGGAATAGGTGGGCTGGGCATGCGCGCCCGGCCCTCCCGGGAGGGCGACCGCCGCCAGCGCTAGCCCCGCCAGCACGACCGGACGCCCACGGGAACCGATTGAGGCCATGACCCTCTCCTTGGTTGGGCAATCGAACAGGGCGCCCTTCGACTTTGTTCTAGGGTTGCATCAATCTCTGCATTTGTCAATGTCGACTCGTCTTGCGGGAGCGATTCGCGAGAGCAAGTGATCGAGCAGTCGTTCTCATCCTTTGATTTAAAGTAAGATCCATAGTCTTTAGCCGAAATCAGCGAGGTCGCCGGCGCGCTGGCCGGTCCGGCCGCGGTCTGCTATGGCTCCGACGACTCGGATGGGAGGCAATGGTCATGGCGGCGGAGAGCGGGTTCCGCGGCGTCTACCCGATGCTCTACGCGTTCTTCGACGCCGCCGGTCGCCTGGATCGCGGGGCGATGCGCGCGCAGGTCGAGCACTGCGTCGCGAGCGAGGTCCACGGCATCGCAGCGCTCGGCCTCGGCACCGAGGTCAAGAAGCTCAGCCCGAGGAGCGCCGGCAGGTGATGACGTGGGCGGCCGAGGACCTCGCCGGGCACCTGCCGTTGGCGATCACGGTGTTCGGCGCCACGCCCGCGGAGCAGATCGCCTTCGTGCGCGCCGCCGCCGAGCAGGGCGCCGCCTGGGTAATACTGGGCCGCCCCAGACCGGGCAACCGGTCACCGAAACGAGCTGGTCGACTTCTTCGGCAGGGTCGCCGACAGTCGCCCTTGCCGGTCGCGATCCAGAACGCCCCGCAATACATCGGCGTCGGCCTCTCCAGCGCCGGCCTCGACCGCCTGAGCCGCCGGCACTCCAACGTGCAGCTGCTCAAGGCCGAGGGCTCGGCGGTCGAGACCCGGGCGCTGATCGAGCTGACCCGGGGCCGGATGGCGGTGTTCCAGGGGCGCGGCGGGATGGAGCTCCCCGACGTGGTGCGCGCGGGCTGCGTCGGCCTGATCCCCTCGGTCGAATCCTGCCAAGTCCAGGCGCGCATGTTCGAGCTGATGCGGAGCGGCCGGCCCGAGGACGAGGCCGAGGCGGAGCGCCTCTACCGGGAGCTCGCGCCCCTGATCACCTTCCTGATGCAGTCGGTCGACCAGTTCCTCTGCTACGGCAAGCGCCTGACCGCGCGGCGGATCGGCCTCGCCGAAGTCCACGACCGCGCGCCCGCCCAGGCCCCGACCGCCTTCGGCCTCGAGTGCCTCGCCCGCCACGCCGCGGTCGCTGGAGCGGTTGCCCTAGGGTCGAGGTCTCCCGTTTCGGAGATGCCTGGCTCTGGAGTTCAGCTCTAAATTAGCCCACGAGCCGAGGTGCTCGAGCAAAGGGCCACTCACGCCTTCAGCTCGCGCTTGAGCTCGTTCAGGAACCGCCAGTCAGTGCCCTCGGCGATCAGCTGGTTCGGGCTGGACTTGATCATGCCGACCTCGTGCAGGCGCAGCGCGAAAAAGCGCAGTGAGTTCCTCGGCGTCGAACTCGCGCCAGCTGGCGAACGGCAGCTCGGCCAGCGTCTGCAACGCGTAGTCGTAGTTCTGCGCGAAACCACGATCGATCAACTGCTGTGCGGCCCGCTCCGGGTCGGCCGCGCAGATCTCGTTTGCCTTCAGGAGGGCGCGCACGACCCGCTTGGTGGCCACCGGATGATTGTGGACGAACTCCCTGTTTCCCACCACCATACAACACAAGTACTGTGACCATGGCCTGTCGGTGGTGGTGTTGAGGATCACGCGACCGATCTTGCGGGCGCGCAGCTCCTGCGGCTCGGGGGGAAACGCGAGAAAGGCATCGACTTTCCTCTCGACGAACAACTCCATGGGGAACAATCCCAGCGGGTTGACGGCAGAGCCTTCGACCCACTCGATGTCATGGTGCGGATCGAGACCGACATTCGCCGCCATGATCGCGATGTACCGGTGTTTGCCCGAGCCCAGGACGTCGATGCCGACCTTCTTGCCCTTCAAATCACTGATCGTGTGAACCGGATCGTGCGCGAACAGCTCGAAGCATCCGGCATGCACGCCCGCCAGCGCCGTGATCGGCACGCCGGCATCCAGGAGGGAGACGACGGTTTGCGCACTAGGGAGCGCCAAATCCAGCTCGCCGCGGGTGAGCATCTGCGCCTGTATGGTGCCTGACTGCGCTGGCACGTAGCGGATATCGGTGAAGCCCTCCGCGCGCAGCAGGTCCTCGGCGATATACTGGGGTGCGACGCAGATGGACGGATCACGGCGGATGCGGATCGTGGTCACTTCCGGCGGCCTCTGGTCGGCGAGTGCCGGGGCGCCAACGATGCTTGCAACACCGGCCGTGACGCCGGCAGCTGAAAGGCCGGCAAGAAAATCGCGGCGAGACTGTATGGTATGCATGCGAAGTTTCCTTCCTGAAGTCGGCGTCGATCACCGATCGAGTGGCCCCCACGAGCGGCTTGATCGCCGGCGCCACGGCAGCGCGAATTGAACGCTTCATTCGGCTGTCACTGCGGCAGGATGACACGGTCCGCAGGCCCAGGAAAGCACTTGGACCAGCGCCGTGTGTCATGGCTGCTCACTCGCTCAGGATCTGCTTGATCCGCGCGATCGCCTCGTCGACCGCCTGCTCGGGGCTGATGCCCTCGGCGACGACGCGGTGGACGGCCTTGCCCCAGACGTTCTCGCTCCCAGATCCGGCCCGAGCGCCATTCGTTGTCCCGTACGTCCATGCTTCATGCGATGCGGCTGGGTCATGACCTGGATGGCCGCGCGCATGCGGTGCGGGTCGCTCGGATCGAGCCAGAACGGCTGCTCGACCAGCTTGCGCATCGGCGGCATGAATTGGTCGCCCATGAAGGTTACCCAATGGGCGAGCCAGCCCTCCTCGGCGAGGAAGCGGACGAACTGCTCGGCGGTGGCGCCATGGCCGCCATCCTTGAAGACCACGGCGCGATACAGTGACCCTCGATGCACGAGCGGCTCGCCGTTGGCAGCCTCGCGGCCATTCGATCGTGGCGGCGTTCCGTAAATAGTCGTCGGGCCGCGCTGTGCTGCAGCGCGGCCGGGATCGAGAGCGAGGGGTTCGGCGTCATCACCACGGTCTGGGCAAGGAATGCCTTGTTGTTGTCGACGTTGGTCCAGCTCACCGAGCCGGGCGGGGTGCAGCCCTTGCGCCAGATCTCGGTATAGGCGGCCAGGGCCCTGACCATTCCTTCCCGGACCGCCGGGTCGTCGACCTGGACCCGCCGGTCCATGCTCAGCCAGGATGCCTGGTACGCGAGCTGGAACTGTGTGAGCTCGAAGTCCGGTGTCATGCTCGCGGCGACCGACATCGGCAGACCGACAGCCCAGATGTCTTCTCGGCCGATCGCCTTGCGCACCGCCGGTTGCACGCGGTCGCACCAGAATGACCAGAACGCCTCCCACTCTTGCGGGATGTCGGCGAGGGTGAAGCCCGCTCGTTCCAGGAGACTGTTCCAGACGTGGACATAATTGGAAATCCGGCCCATGGGCAGGGCGTAGAGGCCGCGCCGGCCGGTCTTGCCGTCGAGTAAGGTGGAGACTTCGATCGTGTCGGCATCGAACAGGTCCAGGACCGGGCCGAGCACGCCCTCGAGATCGACGAGCCGGTCCTCGTAGGCCCAGCGCGCGGCGCCAAGCTCGATGACGGAGCTGAACAGGAAGTCGGGCGGCGCACCCGCCTGAAGGGCGCTCGCGGCTTTCTCATGATCTCGTCCTGTTCGTGCTGGACGAGCTCGACCTGCTTGCCGGTCTCCTGCTCGAACGCGGCGACGATCTCAGCGACCGCCTCGTCCGCCTGGGGGTAGAACCCTTTCTCCCACCACACCACAAGGTCAGCGGCCCGGGCGATGAGCGGCGCGATGATGAGCGCCGAAGCGAGAAAAACAGCTTTGTTGCGCAATGCCGCCTCCCTCGATGCAAGCGCGTAGTATGTCCCTGCTCCTGGCGCACGGCAAGGATGCGCACGGCATCTGGAGCTACAGGTCACCCTGAGCCGAGGTGATGCGGCTCGGCCGAAGTCGGCTTTGGGCTGCTTCTGTCCGGCAGCGGTGGATGCGACGGGCGGTCTTCTGTCAGGTTTCGCCCCTAGCGCCGGCCCGGCGCCGCGGGCCGGTTCTCAGGAGCGGGGTCGCGCGCTAGAAGGTCGCGATGGACCAGGCGACCCCGATGCCCTGCGGCGGCCGCGCGCGCGAGCGCGTGGCCGAGCCCCGCTACCGGCCGATCCGCGACCATGCAGCGATCGGCGGCGCTCGTCAGCCGCGACGGCAGCATCGACGGGTGCACGCTCCGGCGCTTCGATGCCGACCCGGTGTTCTGCCGCATCCTCGATGCCGACCGCGGCGGCTTCTGGTCGATCCGGCCGCAGGGCGAGTACCGCGCCGCACGCAGCGACCTGGAGGACCCGCTTCGGCCTCGAGTGCCTGGCCCGCCACGCCGCGGTGCTGGAGCGCTTGCCCTAGGCGTCGGCTGAAGCGCGCGGGCTTCGGCGATGCTGGCCGGAGCAGGCCTTTTAGCCGGGAGCAGAGCTGGACACCTCCATCTACCGCATTTTTTGGCGAGGTTGAGGTCGCAGGGTGGTGCGCGCGAGAGGAGGCCGTCGGTTGCGTTGGTTTGATGGGCGGTGGCCGGCGCTTCGGGGCGCCGCTGATCGTCAGGCGAGTCCCGGCTGGCGTTCCAGCCAGAGCCGGCGGCGCCTGTTGTGGCCGAGGTTGGCGAGGCCGATCCTGGTGGTCGCCCGGGCCAGGCCGATGGTCCGGACGGATAGGCCCATTCGGGCCTTCTGCTCGGCGAAGACGTGCTCGATGGGCGCGCGGACCGCCGACTTCTCCGCGTTCGCCCGGGCGGTGCGCTCCGGCATCGGCTGGCCCGCGGGCTTCTTGCGGTGGATGGGGCTCTTCAGCCTCCGCTGGCGCAGGAGACTCGAACTCGGCGCGCTCGTCACACTCAGATGAGTTTGGGTCTGCAGGATCCGGACCTTGAACATCAGGACGTGGTCGAACGGTGGCCGGCCGCCCTTCGACCGGTCGGCCCGTGGCACGGCACGCTCGAGTTGGGCCGGAACACTTCGAAGTCGACCCCCGCATCCCGCCGCTCGAGGTCGTCGCCCTTCTTCGACAGACCCAGTCAGGATCGGAAGTTACCGGAGTTCATCGAGCAGCGCCTCGGCTTCCTCCGTGAACCAGCCGTAGAGGAACCCTCTGCCTGGTTGGTTCGACTAGCTGCACGTCGAACGGCGCTTTCGTATCTACCGAATCTTCGAAGCGGAGGGATCTGGACGCGCGCCCGAGCGTTCCAGCTAAGCCGGGTGTAGTGGGCAGCGCCGCCCCACCGCTTTATGAAGCTTGCTTGGTCGGGAAGAGGTGGTCATTGAGGGCGTTGGAGCACAGCGGTTTCCGCTTCCGGTCGGCGAGCGCGCCGGGCCTGGCGCTCGCCCCCGAGCTCGCGGTCATCATCCCGACCTTCAACGAGCGGGACAACGTCGCCCTGGTCCTGGAGCGGCTCGAGCGCTGCCTCGCCGACGCGCCGCCGTGGGAAGTGATCTTCGTCGACGACGACTCGAGCGACGGGACCGGTGCGGAACTGCACCGGCTCGCGCAGGCCCGGCCCAACGTCCGCTACCTGCGGCGGATCGGGCGGCGCGGCCTGGCATCGGCCTGCATCGAGGGCATGCTGGCGACGACCGCCCCTTACCTCGCGGTCATGGACGCCGACCTGCAGCACGACGAGACGATCCTTCTGCGCATGCTCGAGACCATGCAGGCAGGCGAGCTGGACCTCGTGATCGGCACGCGCTTCGCCGAAGGCGGGAGCGACGCCAGCCTCTCGCCGGCGCGCCGGCTCGTGAGCCGGACCGGCAAGCTGCTGAGCCGCCTCGTGGTGCCCGCCGAGCTCAGCGACCCGATGAGCGGCTTCCTCATGCTCCGCCGCGAGTTCCTCGAGCGGACCGTGCATCGCCTCTCGGGCTGCGGCTTCAAGATCCTGCTCGATCTGTTCGCCTCGGCGCCCGGGCCGGTCCGCTTCGCCGAGATCCCCTACCACTTCCAGGAACGCCGCCATGGCGAGAGCAAGCTCGACACCATGATCGGCCTCGAGTATCTGCAGCTGCTGCTCGACAAGCTGCGTGGGCCGCTTCGTCCCGATCCGCTTCGTCATCTTCGTCTTCGTCGGTTTCCTCGGCGTGTTCGTCCACCTGGCGGTTCTGGGGCTCGCCTACGAGAGCTTGTCCTTGCCGTTCTACCTGGCGCAGGCGCTCGCGACCTTCGTCGCGATGACCTTCAACTTCAACCTCAACAACCTCGTCACCTATCGCGACCTGCGGCTCAAAGGCCGCGATCTGGTGCGCGGCCATCTGTCGTTCTACCTCGTCTGCACGGTCGGAGCGCTCGCCAACCTGGCGCTCGCCGAGGTGTTGTTTCGAGAGGGCGTGCCCTGGCTGCTCGCGGGCTTCCTCGGCGCGGTGGTGGGCTCGGTCTGGAACTACGGCGTCAGCTCGACCTTCACCTGGCGCCGTCGAGGAAAGTAGAAAGGATCACGCCCGGCCTCGCGAGCGCCGCCGCGTTCCCGGGCCTGCCGGACTGCCGAGCCTCAGGATTGCGCATTGCGCGCGCCGCCCGCGACCGCGTTCCTCACCTTGTAGAGATGAAAGCGCTCGCCGGCGTAGAGCTGCTCGAGGTGCTCGGGCGCTGGATTCCGGGTGTCGCTGGCAAACAGCAGCAGCGCATACTCGAACTCTCGAAGGATCGGCGTGGCGAAGCCGCTCTCGCTGCTGCCTTCGGACGAACTGCCTGCGTCTGCGGCCGGAGACTCGGGCGGCAGCACGATCTCGAGCGGCGGAGTGACCGTCAACCTTCGCGTGTCGTCGACCGACACGAGGCGCTCCTTGAGCTCGTCCACCAGCGCCTGGTACTCTTCTTTGAGCCGGACCGAGTGCTTGCCAGGGTGCGCGAACTCCTCGAAGCTGGGGTCGAAGACCTGCTTCTTGATGATCGCGAGCGCGCTCACGTAGAAGAGCTGGGGCCGGTTGAACTCGGAGTGATACTCCGGCATCCGGGTCGCGATGGTGACCATCGTCGCGCCCTCGGGCAGCTTCTCCTCGATCACATCGAGAAAGGTCTGATAGACGCGCTCGAAGCTGTACCAGTTTTCGGCGATCAGGCCCATCCGGACCAGGAACAGCGCCAGGAGCGCCACGGCCACGACCTTCGCGAGCGGAACGCCCAGGGCGTTGATTCGGGTCGAGGCGATCAGGATCATGACGAACGCGAGCGGCAGGCGGTAGTCGACGAAGTCGGTGTCGAACAACGTGGCCGGCAGCAGGACGAAGGCGAGCAGCAGGAAGGCGAGCGGCAGCCGCATCTGAGGGTGGATCGCGACCCGACGCAGGACGAGCAACGCCAGAAAGCCGAGCGTGAGGACCACGAACACGATGCGGTCGAACCAGAGATTGTAGTTGTAGAAGAGATGATGAAAGCCGCGGAACTTATGCTTGATCAGGTTGGACGGGTAGACGAAGGCGTGGGCGTAGTCGCCGGTCGGACTGAGGAGGATGAAGAGCAGGACGGGGATCACGAACTGCGCGGCGGACAGCGCGAGTTCCCGGATTTGCGCCCGACGGTCGCGCGACCGCCAGTCCAGACGGCCAAGCTCGTAGCCGCCGATGACGAGCGCGTACACGCCGAACGCATGGAGATGGAAGATGAACAGGACCAGGGCGATCACGCTGAACAGCGGCACCCGGAACGCCGCGCTGCGCCCGCGGAAGTGGACCCAGCCGGCGAGGGCCCATAATACCAGCCCGAGCGTGAACAGGTAGTTGGACAGACCCCAGAGGAACACGCGGTTCCAGAGGATCAGGAAGACGAGCAGCGGCCACCAGCTCAGCCGGCCGTGCAGCGCCGCGTGGAGCGCGAGGGTGCCGGACGCCATCAGCAGCAGCGACAGACCGACGAACAAGCGTCCCGCGTCCTCGATCGGCATCAGCATGGCGAGCGGCGGAACGACCAGATCCATGGCAAGATTCGGCAGGAGCCGCCAATCGACATTGTAAAATCTGCCGAGCGGGCCGTCGGTACCTTCACTGATGATGTAGACCCTCGAGAGGTGATGGAAGTAGTCGTCAAGGGCCGGGTATTCCATAAGGAAGAGCGGTGCCACAGCGACCGCCATGAGGGCAGCGGCGAGCCCGAGGATCTGGCGGGTCGAAAGCGAGCTCTCGTCAAGTGTTGTGGACCGCGGGGGCATTACGCGGCGTCCCTTTAGATCGGCTTGTCGCGCCGCGGAGCACCTTAGCGAGCCGGGCGGGCCGGCGCCAGCGTCGTCGCGCACGCTCGCACAAGCTGAAGGCCATGGTCAGTTGTGGCAGACAGCCCTTGGTCATAGTGGTGCGCAGGCAGACCGTGGCGAAATGTACTCTCCACAGCAGTGGAATCCGCCCCGATCGCCACGGATCCTAAACTTCGTTCAACGAGGGCAGCTGTGGGTCAGGTACTGCCTTGCAGGCCACCTGGCCGCCATGTCGTGTGCGGACCTCGA